>NZ_CAXTQF010000040.1:0-33375 GCF_964246335.1 uncultured Jatrophihabitans sp.
CGAACAGCCCGACCCCTGAGGGTTCAGGCTGTCCGCGATGTCTTGAGAGATCACAAAAGTGTCCGAGGGGGGACTTGAACTTCTGTCCCGCGTCCGGCGTCTAGCTACGTCATCGGGCGAGATCGCAGCGATTACGGCGCTTGGACGGTCTCCGCCGAGCTTGCGCAGTACCCGAACGCGCATCTAGAGACATCGTCGGCGGTATCACGCCGAGTATCACACGCAAGCGGCCCCGACCGGTGCGCCAACACCGAGCCGAGGCCTTGATCGCCCAACCTGCTATCGACAGGAGAACGACCCATGCAAGACCGTACGAACAACCCCCGCCAGACCCCGCAGGCGCGCCGTCTCGACAACGAGCTCGCCGAACTCGGCATCACCTGGACCGACACCGGCATGACCGTCCGTCGGCCGGCCTGGTGCGACACCGACGCGAAGTGGGCTGACTACCGCACCGCCGTCGCGCTGTCCTGGCGCGAGATCCTCGACGAGGCCCTGGTCGAGGCTCAAGCCGGGCGGTCCCGATGATCGCCGCAGGGCGCTGCCACGACGACGTCGGCTTCACCGATCGCCCGCCAGCCGGCACAAACCCTTGGTCGTGGTGGCGGGACACCTTCGCCAGCTCCGTGGTCCTCGACGAAACCGTCAACCTCGGCCGCACGTGGGGCCTGACCCTCTGGACGGCCGGACAGCGACGCGTGTTCCTGCACCCCCACCTGACAGCGGCACAGCGGCGCCTGACGATCGCGCACGAGATGCACCACCTCGCGATTGGCGGTGTCTGCCGAGCCCGGTGCCCGGAGCAAGAACGACACGTCAACGCCGAAACGGTCCGCTGGCTGTTGCCAGACGTCGACGAGCTGCAAGACCAGCCGGTTGCGGATCTCGCAGCGAGGTACAAACTGCCGGAGTTTGCGGTCGAACAGCGCTTGCTTGAGCTGCCAGGCGGTGCCACGTACGTCGACCCGGTTGCGGTTGAACGGGACGCGGCCGGCAAGCGGCTGCACGTCCGCCCGATCGAGCGCCGAGCTGCGGCGCAAATCCTCTCGGCACGGGGTCTCAGGGCCCGCCAGGCAAGCGAACGGCTGGGTTGCTCGGCGCGGACAGTCGTGCGATGCCGCGCGGCGTCCCTGGTGGCTGTCAGCGGCTTCGGCGAGTAGCTCGAGCAAGTTATCGCCGCCCGGCGGTCGGCGAGCTGCCCCGGTTGGCTTCGGCTGGCCGGGGCAGCGTTGCTATGTGACAGTCAAGCGATGACCAGTTCCGGCCCGTCGCCGTGTCGCGTCATCCGCTGCACAAACCCGTCTGGCGGGCGCCTCACCTTGAACGAGGACGACCCCGACGTACCCATCATGGAGATCGCGGTTTGTAACGAACACCTGACCCAGATAAATGCCGGTGCCGACTGGTTCTACGACGGCGCCGACCACATGATTCACATGGGCCGCGACGTCGCCCCGCGCATCACGGACTTTCAGATCCGCGAGGGTATCGACCCCCTGTCGACTTTGATCGTGCATTCCGTCAGTGATGGCGCCCCACGCATAGACGAGTACCGACTAAGCCGTCCGCAGCTTGACCAGCTCGCCGCCTTGATTCGCGGCGAGCAGGAGTGGTGGAACATCACCAAAGACGATGAAGGTGACAGCCCAGCTTCCGAGTCCCCGGAGCCTTGAGTCCTATCCCGCCATCTTCAGGTGGCCGCGTAATCGTCGTTCGTGTGACAGTCGCTTCATGACTGCCACCGACCGCGACGCGAAGCTCGCTGCTGCAGGTCAGCATATTGCTCAAGCTCTGTCTCTGATCTTCGAGGCAAGTGGCACCGGGCAGACGGTGATGGTGACTTCGCAGCCGCCGCCACGAATGAGCTGGGCCGACGCACTCGCCTCGGACGACCCCATCTACCTCGATACGGAAGAGGTCGCCGAGCGGTTTCGAATGAGCGCGGCAGCAGTGCGTGGCATGCGGTCGCAGGGGATCGGTCCGATGGGCGTCAAGTTCGGGCGCCGCGTCATGTACCCAGTGGCCGAGGTCGACCGCTGGGAGCGTGAGCATTATGAGCAGGCACAGCGGGATCACGATCGCAACGGTGGCAGAGCGCCAGCGGCCACCTCCCGGCCGGTCGGCAAGCGCTCATGATGGCCCGCCGGTTCAGTCCTGAGGTCGAGGCTCGAATCAAAGCCAACGTCGCGGCCGCGCCCAAGCTCACGCCTGAACGGAAGGCCGAGTTGCGGCGCCTGCTGCTGCCCTCCGCGAATCGAATCCGCGCCAAGCTAGCTGCCGGCTGGTACTACGGCGAAGACGGCAAGCTGGTTCCGCCCGATAGTCAGCCTTCGCCGTAGTCGCCAGTGGGTCCGTACTGGCCGCGCGTCGGCGGGTCGTCGACCTGCTCGGCGGGCACAGTTTCGTCCGGGTCGAGCACGACGCCGGGGTCCTCGCCCACCCCTGTCGTTTCCGGTGCTGGCGCTTGTTCGTCGTCGGGCATCGGCTTCGTCGGGTCAGTCATCTGTCTGGTCTGCGTCGGCGCGCTGCTCCTCGGCCTCATCGAGATCACTGTCGGTCGGGTGCTGGCCTTCGTCGGGTTGCATCGGCGCCGCAGCTTCCTGCTCCGCGCCAGCGGGGTCATGGTCCGGGTCAGGTGGTTGCGAAAAGCCGGTCATCTCGACGGTCTACCCCGCCAGCGGCATGGGTACCTCGGTGCCGTGACCAGCCCAGAAGAGCCCACCCTCGACGACGTCATGGACACGCACGAAAGTGCGGTGCCCGATCATCGCGCGCATGCCAAGGAAGGCAAGCACGTCGATGACGATGATCTAGAGGCCCGCACCGAAGAGGAACGCAGAGAAGTCGACGCTGACTAGTTCGTTGGGGCAATCTGCTCGAGCACGGCGGCATGATCGACGCCGCGGCCGGTGCGTGGCGCAGCCATAACCAGCTCGAGGTCGCCGCGCGCGTACAGCGCTTGCGTCGGGTTCAACCAGCGGGTGTTGGGCAGCAGGCCGTGCTTGCGCCAGGCGGTCAACGCGCCGAACGAGATAACGGCCAACGCCATGGCCTCGGGCGCGGACAGCCAGTCGCGGGTCTCGACCGGGGTGTGCAGGATCTCGAGCGGCGACGGTTTCACTGTTCGTTGCGGTGGCGGCGCCTGCGGAACGTCGACGCCGACGAGCTCGGCCGAGCCGTACTCCCGGCGCGCCGCCTGAACACGTTTCGACGCAGCGTGCCGTTCGAGACCCATTGCCGCCGCGATCTCCGTGACCTGCCAGCCCGCGTTCACCGCGGCCAGCATCAGCCGGCTGTTCGCGCGAATCGTGCGATGCCACTGCGCGGTGTTGTGGGAGACGCGCTCGAGTTCGGAAACGATGCGAAGAACCTGCGCTAGAGCGTCAGGCATCTTTCGGGCACCGAACTGATGACCCCTTCTTATGCGTCCATCGGACTCACCGATGCTCACCATCAGAGACCTAGCCAGACCTTGATGCGGTTCGTCTTTCTCGGCAGCATTCGATTCAGAGCAAGGCTGGGCAATAGCCGCTCCCATGCACGATTGGACGCGTCTGTGAACTCCACTGCGTAGGTGTAGTGATCATCAGCTCCCGAGGTATTCAGCTCAAGAACTTGCTCTTCGCCTGGGAAAAGCTCCCAGATGTTCGACGCACTTACCGCGTTGCCGCCGAACGTGGGCCGATTGTTGGGCGGCAACGTCACCATGCGGGACTGCGTTCCGGGGGGCGCGTCGTGGCGTGGTCGTGCAACGAATTTCGGTGCCATGATGTGCATCGTCGAGTGATTATGGATCTTGACGGCTTGGTACGACACTTGTTTCTGAGTTGTGGGATCTGTCCATGCGGCGCCGACCAAAACGCAGCTCACTTGGTCCGCCTGGCTGCGTTCTTCCTTCCGGCGATCACGCAACAACAGCGTGAAGGCAAGAAAAAGCGAGCCGCTCGTCAGGAACGCGCCGACCCATGCGGGCACGTTGCCCCAGTCCGGACTGTGCGCCAAGATCATGCGCGCAGTGTGCCAGAGCGGTTATTCGTACATGTTCTAATTAGTGGGTGCCGGGGGTCTTCGTCCACTTCGACCCGGCACCGCACAACGGGTTCCTCCTCGCCTGGGGCCGCGCCCCGGACGCTTGGTGGGGGCTGGTGCAGTTCATTCAGCGCGTCCGCACCGGCGCCGGCGACGTGCAGGAGCTGCCGGTCGCGGCGTGGATGCCCGCAGCGAGCCTGCACAACGCGCATCAGGCGAGCACCGCGGAGCTGCCGCGGGTTGCGTTGGCGGTGCAGCGTGACGCGTGGCCGCCGCCGTCGCGCTGGCCGCACTGGTACGTCGGACCGTGGCCGAACGGTGAGCTGCGGCTGCCGGAGGGGCTCGAGGCGTTCAACGGTTCGACTTGGCGGATGAACCGCGGCCAACGTTGAGGTGCACTGCAAGGCACCCACACACTGCTCTCGCGTCGAGCACCTCAGAACGTCGCCATATGCCGCGGTGACAAAATGACCAGTGTGCCCGACGGCCGACCCGCGATTCCCGCCGACATAGCGCGACAAGTCAAGATCGAAGCGGGCTATCGGTGTGCGATGCCGACGTGCCGCGAGCAAGAAATCGACATCGCCCACATAGTGCCGTGGGCTGACGTGCAAGAGCACAAGTTCGAGAACTTGATCGCGCTGTGCACGCCTCACCATCGGCAACAGGAGCGGGGTGACATCGACCGCAAAGCGATCCGTCAAATCAAGGCCAACCTGTCACTGCTGAACAACCGCTACACCGAAGTCGAACGCAACATCTTGAACGAGTTCGCTCGGCAACCTGACCTGCAACGGCTCGCCATCGATCACACAATGATGATCATGTGTCGCGGCTTGCTCGATGACGGATACCTCGAAGTCGAGGTGCACGCGGACGACGGCATCGCCTCGGTGCTCACGGACGACGAGACGGGTGAAGAACTGATGCGCATACCACTTGCTCCCGATGTGCTGAAACTGACGCCAGCCGGCAGGACGTTCCTCGACGGGTGGATCAACGCCCAAGACCTGTAGCAGGGACTCGCAGCTTCCGCTGGCGGCGGAGGGGCGTTCGTAGGCTGGGCAGGGTGGCGCGGCACCCGACGATGACGACGGCGGATGGCGTCTGGCAGGTCGAGGTCATCACGGTGCGCGGGCGGCAGTCGTTCCGTGTGAAGCGGCTGGATGGCGTGCTGCCGGCCGGGTCCGGGTGGGGGCCGACCGGGCGGCTCGTCACGTCGATCGACGAGGTGCGCTCGCTGCTCGGTGACTCGTTCGCGACCCTTGCCGAGCAGCGGGACAAGCGGTTCGACGGCGGCCGGTAGGTTTACCCGGCGGCGAAGACAAGTGTGGGGTGTCACGAAGACGATCCGATGCTTGCCTCGAACTGGGTCAAAGGTCGACTACGGCGGCACGTCGACGTACACCTCTACTGAGGATTGGTCGCACCATACAATCAATGAGGTCGGTAGCGGCGATTCCGCGGCGCTGTACATGATGAAGTCGGTGCTCTCGTCCCGTCCTAGCACCGCGGCTTTGGGCAGGTCCTTTGTGAAGCCGGAAGTTGGCTCGTCGATGCACACTCCGGTGACGGTTGACCGGCCGCGATTGATCAGCTTCCAGCGCATGCCCTCGATGTTGCGGATCTCAAACGCCACGGCCGGTGGCTTCGCCATTTCGACTTGCTGCTCAGCAGCCGCCGCTGACCGCTCAGACGCGTCGGCCGACCGCTTGGCTGCCGCTGCCGAGCGTCGAGCGTTGATGTTCGCTCGCCACGCACCCCACCCGGCTATAAGGACCGCCACGATCGACACAACCAGCGCTGCGACGCCCATACATACGCAGCGTGCCGCACGACCGCGCAAGGCGCGACCCGAGCGAACGCCGAGGCGGTTACTCGACCCCGAAGTCTTTGAACCACCAACGCACGCGTGTGCGCCAAGTAATGGTGAGCGGCCAGTCATCGGGACGAACACCAAATCCTGGCGGATGCGGCAACTGCACGCTCCGCAGAAACCTTGTCTGCACAGAGGGGGCCAGCCGTGCGAACCACTCAACGCCGCCCTCTAGGTCAGCAAGCGCTGCCTGGAACGTTGCGCTGTGCTGCTGCCACTCCGCTCGATCGGCTGACCAGTTCGACAACACCGCTAGGCGCTTTGTCTCGAGGTCGAACAGCTTGGAATGAAGCGTCGATCCGCGAAGCAGCCAGGTCAGTGGCGTCCACGCCTGCGCAAAGCTGGAGAGGTAAGCGTCGATTCGTTCGACGTCTTCAAGTGGTCGATTGTTGTTGTGCAGGTTTCGTTCGGACATCAGGACTTGGTTGAGCGAGACCCCGGCGCCAACGAGCTGTGCAGTTAAGTCCAGAACGCGCCCAACCCGCGCTTGACGACTAGTCCGGCGCCCACTGAGCCACGAGACGAACAAGGCAGCCACGGCGCCGACAAAAGACCCCAGAAGCGCCGGCCAGAAATTCACGTCTTCATTCTGGGGCCCGCGTCGCTATCCGGCTCGTCGAGCCGCCGTCCTTCCGCGGCGGCACCACGCCGACTGCTCAGGGCTCCAACTAATGGCGAGATCACGACCGGCACGCGGTAATCACGTCGCAAGCTCGTGGCAACCGACGCCGGCAAAGACCCCGGCACGTACACCTGCAGCACCCGAAAACGCTGCACGCGGACGGTGCCGGGGGGATCGTCCACTGCCGGGCCGGACACGCGGCCCCAGCCACGTACCTTTGCCAAGACAAGGGCATCGGAGGCGAACCCTCGTTCGGCGAAGTACGCGAGCACGCCACGACGGGTTCGCATCACTCGATAGCCACAGGTGCAGTCAGCCCGCGGCGCGCTGTGCCGGCTCACTCTGGGTGACAGCCCGAGCAACACTGCCATCGGATAACAGCGCGCCCAGTCAGACAACCCTGACGCGCGCACATCGCGCATTCGGTGAAACGGCCGGTCGGGCGCCATCACACGCCACCCGGTGATCGCGTCGAGCTCGGCAAGCCGTGTCGCCTCAACGACAGTCATGACCGGCCCCGGGCGCTGGCCGCGTCTCTGCCGCCCGAAAGGAGCCGATCGGCGACTCTGCGACCATCGATCCCCGGGCCGGCGTCGGACACACCGCCGGGGTGACGTTGACGCCCGGGGCCGGTCATGACGAACGCTCCAGCACGGTCTTGATCACCGTGATCGAAAGGACGGTGCTGCAGCGGACCCGTTGATGGTGCTCACTGTGGCTGCTGGACTGATACCCCTGTGAGATCGGACCGTTGACGGTCGGTAGATCGACGAAGGTTTCGTCACCAGCGTCGAGCGACCCGCTCAGCGCGTCCGCCTCGTCGAGGGTCATCGTGGCGCTGACGTGCACACCGGTCGCCAGAATGAGTTCGACGCTGACCCGCTCAGCTCCCGCTGTCACTGGTCGTACTCGTAGGTGCCGGCGGCTTTCTCGGCTGCGATCGTCTTCGCGCCGAGCGGGTCGCGCGCAAACATCGCCTCGATCTGCTCATCGGTGATCGAATCTCGCTGCCACTGCGCGACTCGCTGTTGATACGCCGCGTTGCCGGGGTGCATGTCGTACTCGAGCGGCGAGTTGTCGTTCGCCGCACAGTCGGCCTGGATCTCGTAGGCCGCCGCCTGCGTGGGCGCGGCCGCCATCGCATGCCGAGCACCCCAGGGAGCTTCGAGCAACGTCTCCGGCGGGACACCGCTGGCGGTGAACGACGGGAGGTCGCCAGCTACGAACAGGGTCGGTGCGGGCGCCGTCGGTGCCGGCATCTGGGTCGTCGCTTCCGCCCGGACACGGTCGACAGCGGGGTTCAGCGCGAACGCTGCGCCTTTGCCGGCGACGCGCGCCGCGAGCGACGTGTAGGACGGTGCCGGAGGCGCAGGCGTCGGTGCGGGCGCGGGGTTGCGCGCCTGGCTCCGCGCCCGCGCGGATGCGTCCGCCTGCGCCCCGTAGGTCTTGCGCCACTTGGCGTAATCGGCGATCACGCCCATCGTGTCGATGATCTCTTGGTTCGTCGCCGACTGCGGCAAGCCGGTGCGGTCGAGAAGCGCCTGCCGAAACGCATCGTTCTTGCTGATCCGACCATCACCGGCGGACGCCTGCACGACCGTCAGATCGACGTCGAACCGTTCCGCAAATGCGAGAACTTCCGGCCCGCGAACCTTGATCCTGTCGTCTGCCATCAGCTTGCGATCCTCTCCGAGACTGCGAGCACCTCACTGCGCTCGATCAACCACGTCCGACCGGTGCGGCGGGCCGTGTCGTACGTCCCGCGCCGGCAATGCTTCGTGAAGTTCTGCGGGCTGCACCCGAGCAGCTGCGCCGCTTCGTCGGAGCTGATCGGATCGGCCAGCGCCGACTCTGGCACCGCGACCAACTCCGACGGTTTCGCGGTTTCGACCACGAAACTCTGCACGCGGCGAGCCGCAGTGGTGAACGGCTCCATTAGCGACGCCAAACGGGTCGCCCCCGCGCCGCCATTGTTCCGGTGCACAGCCGCCACAAGCTCAAGCGCCGTCGCCACGTCCAGCACCGCGACACCCGACAGCAGCACATCGCCACCGCGCGTCACCGTCACGTCCTCACGCATCGAACGGGTTCCCGTCCAAGCCGTCGAGGAGATGCCGCGCAGCATGCACCTGCTGGTCATCGGCCAAGTGCTTCAGCAGGCCCTCTGGCGTGATCTCAATTCCACGGCGCTGCAGCAGCCCCACCGAAAGCAGCACCATGCTCGCGGACATCTGCACGAGAGCGACCACAATGTCGGCCAGCTCATTGTCAAGCTCGGCATTGACCGACTCGACCGCAGTACCCGCCGGCCGACGCCGACCCAACGCCTCACCCACGAACTCGATCGCCTTCGCCGCCGCGTCCGGCGTACCGAACTCCGGCATCAGCGGAGCATCACCGCCGCTCACCACGTCATTCCCCACAGACTCGCCCGACGCGCTTCCTGCGCATCCCACACCGCGTCCTGCTCCGCCATCTCGTCCTCATCGACAGTGATCAACCCACCCCGCGGCGGCAGACCCACCGGACAGCCGTTACGCGGATGCCCCAGCTGCGCCGTCGACCGGAACCGCTGGCAATGCGGGCACCACACCTCGGCCGCCGCGTTGACCTCGACGTCCTTGCCCCACAACCGCACCCACCGCACCCGCTCACGAGTCGGCGCATAGCCGTACTCGTGGTGCGTCACCACCTCATGCCAACGCGTCGACGCATCCGGCGCCGGCGGCCACGACGGCGCCTCATCGACCGGCTCAGCAGGCACCGGTACGGCCGGACCTGACATCTCCTGACCCTCAACGAGAGCCGGCTCAAGCTCGTCGACGTCGTCCGGTTCCCACCCGTTGAGCACCGACCGCACCTCAGACAGCCCCACCGACAGCAGCTCAGCAATCCGGTCCGACTGCAACCCGCCGGCGTTCAACGCACGCACGCGGAACGCCAACTCAGCGGTCATCGGCGCCGTCACGACGAGCCTTCGATCGCGCGGACGACGCTGCCCTCGATCGCTGGCCGCGACTGCCGCTCACGACGCGCTAACTCCGCCTCGACTCGACGCCGTACCTCCGCTTCCATGCGGTCGGCCTGCTCGACTGCGCGGCGCTCGACGAACGTGCGCGCTCGGCTCGTGTCGACGTCAGCGAACCGCGTCTGTATGCCGCCGGTCGAGAAGGTCCGAAGGCACTGCGCCATGAGGTCGCCGACGATCGCCGCCTGGTCGTCCGTTGCGAACCTGTCGCCGCGGTTGCGGGCGTGGAACTCATGGCCGAACGCAGACAGGACGAAGTCGAGCATGCCGACGAACGCCTCTTGACCGATCGATGACACGTGCGTCTGCAGGTCGTCGATCGCGGCTGCGCGCTGCAGCTCCGGATCGGCCTGCAACCGTGCGATGGCCTCGAGCGCCTGGCGTTGCTCGCGCATTGCCTGCACTGCGGCGGCGGCCTTGCGTGTCCTGGTCGCGACCTTGACGACTTCCTCGAGCCGGTCGACCAACGCGGCGAGACGGCCGTGCACGTCGACCAACTTGAGCGCCGGCGTCGGCTCATCACTGGCAGGCGGTTCGGTGATTGTCTGGGCGCTCAGGTGGTTCTGTCGGTGCCGGCCGACAGACGAGCGGGCCAACCCGTACGTCCCGGCCACGGTCCGCATCGGCGTCCCACTCAACAGGTCGGCGTCGATCTCGGCCGCCTTCTCGTGCGTGCAGACCGTGCACTCCGACGACGGCATGGTCACCGTCGGCTGCTCGACAGGCTCGCTCACGACGCACCACCCAACCCCAAGAGCGACCCACATGGCGCACCGCTATGAGGTGCGAGGGGGGACTGGACATCACCCGCACACGCGGCGCTGCAGCCCAATGAAACCGGGCCGGCGAGCAGCCGAACCGACGTCCGACCGGCGTCCGATACCGCCGCTGATACCCGCAAACCTGCAAACGGGACCGGCGCCGCCGTTGCACGTGTCGTTACGTCGCACCACCAGTCGACAAGCGCGGCAACGCGAAGGCGGATGGCCTCGATCGGCCCACTGCGGCCATCTGAGCGTCGGTGTCGACCGATGTAGACGCCGGTGGCAGCCAGCACCGGCCGTCCCGTGATCCCGACCAACGAACGCGACGACGCGCCCAACGCGCGCGCAAGGTCTATGACGGGTGTCTGGTCACCATTCCTGAGAGTGGTTCCGACGCTGGAACTAGTTCCCGGTACTGGTACTGGTACCTGGTTCCGGGTCTTTAGACCGGAACCAGTAGAACCACCTGAGACCGCCGTATTTCGGGGGGTTGTCACTGCTGCTCCTTCCAGAGCTTGAAGGCCTTCAGGCAGACCTGCCGGTTCCCGCCGATTTGCTTGTAGGCGTCGTTGCCGGAGGTGGGCGCCGGGTCGAGCGCCGTGATCTTGGCGAGCGCCGTGGTGACGGGGTTGTCCGGTGAGAGTCGGTGGGTGGCGGCGTCGCGTTCGGTGATGCTGAGTTCGAGCCGACCGTCGCTGAGGGGGAAGAACGCCGCTTCGCGGTCGGCGCGTTTGCCGAGTAGGCCGTGCCGGTCTTTCTCGACGCTGACGATCGAGGACCACGGTTCGATCGGGCCGGGTACGCAGCCGTCGGCGATGCGGACGCCGTAGGAGATGTCGAGGGCGTTGAATTTCGCTGTGGCGCCGCGTGAGATGAGCGCGCTGGATCCGCGGGTGGTGTGGTCGACGATGAGGCCGGCGACGCGGGCGCGGCGGACGATCTCGCGGAGTCGGTCGTAGACGCGGCTGACCTCGGCGTTGTCGTTCTCGCTGCGTGCGGTGCGCGAAAGCATGGACAGCGCCGAGTCCCAGACGACCAGTGAGACGACGCGCAGGGCTTCGCATGTGGCGATGACGAGATCGGTGCTGGCGGCGTCGTCGGTCATCTCGCCGTAGTGGACGTGGGCGAGGTGGTCATCCGTAGCGCCGAGCGCGATCAGCCTGCGCCGCCACGTCTGTGCGTTCATCTCGCCGTCAAGGACCAGAACGTTCGCGACAGGTTCGCGCAGCAGCACGTCGAGCACGGCATGCACCGCGATCCACGTTTTGCCGGCTTCGCCTTCGCCGACGAGAGCATGAAGTAGTTCGACGTGCAGGGGGATCGACTTGTAGGTGATGCACTCGAGGTCGTCGTAGGCCTCACGTACGTCGGCCAGGGCCGTGGTCCGCAAAACGGGTGCGGTCACGAGATCGCCTCGACCTGCTGGACATCAACGCCGAACTGCATCTCGAGCGCGGCCTCGACGTCGTTGCCGAACTGCTTCGGCACGGCGAGCGCACGGCGCTTGCGGTCGTACTGGCGGGGGCAACCCAGGGTCTTGAGCACAGCGTGGATGACGCCGCTGTCGCCAGCGAAGTACGTCGAGTGGCGGCCGTGCTCGACCTGGACGACGGGCGCGGTCACGATACGGCCTGCCAGGGAACCGGGCCGCCGGTGTAGGGCTGGCCGCCGCGGCGACGCCAGCCCTCGGCGTGCACGCACCGCGCGCAGCGGCCACCGCACCCGCGGAAGCGGCACGGCTCGTGGTCGGGGGCGCGTAGCCGTTGCAACTCGGCGTGCATCGGTTCTGCCAGCACGTCCTGGAGCCCGAGGTACATGGCGTGCCACGCCTCGGCGATGTCCCGCTCGGATGCGTCGTACCCAGCCCAGTAGCCACGCTGATACCCGATCGCTTCCGCCGTCTGTAGCGCTGGCTCCCATGCGTCAACGAGCAGCAGCGCCGCCTCGGTCATCGCAGCACCTCAGGAGGTAGGTCGATGACCTGGCGGATCTCGTCGAGCGGCCACCCGTTGGCGTGCAGCTCGACGGCGTGCAGGTAGAGCTCGAGCGGCGTCAGGCTGAACGTCGACGGTTCGCGCCGTCGGGGCGCATACTGACGCGGTTGGCATGCTTGGCGGCGGCTGACACTTGAGCGCGGGCCGGCCCCCCTGTGACGGGGGGGCCGGCCTTCGTCATCCGGTGGACTCATGCCGGCAGATGCTCCGCAGCACCGTCCGGAGCGCTCAGCATTGCGACCAATCGCTCGCGGACGACGAGCGTGCGCCGGCCGACGGAGATCGCGGGCAGCTGGCCGTCTGCACATCCGCGGGAGACCGTGCGGACGTCGACCTCAAGCAGCCGGGCGACCTCGGCCATCGTCAGACATGCCTTGTTGCTGGAGCGGATCGCGTCCAGCATCGACGCGCTCACGCGTCACCACCGCGCAGCGAGATGAGCAGCTGCGCGTAGGCCTCTGCGTTGCCGCGTCGCGGCGTTCGCTCGCCGAGTTCCCAGTGGATAAACGCCTGACGAGACACATCAAGCGCTTCGGCCGCCTCCGCCTGAGTGACGCCAGCTGCGACTCGGATGGCGCGACGAATGCGTGGCGGGGGGAGCTGCTGGCGGAGCCGCGCCCGCTCGACCAGTCCCTCGATCGTCGTCATGTTCACCATGTTGGCGACAAGGTGACGACGCCACAATGTCGAACCTGGCGGCACTTTCACCATCTATGCCAGATGTTGACTAACTTGTTGTCTACGTGTTGACTAAAGGCATGTCACCACGTCGGCCAGCGCGCCCCTCGGTCATCGAAGTCCAACCCGTCAGGCAGACCCTCGGCACCGACCGCGTCGAGATCATCGCGGAAATGGGGGACTACATCATCCGCGGCGTCCTGCGCGACGACGGGGATCGGTACAGGCTGGTCGAGTTCGGCATGAGCGCGGTGGAGTTCACCGCCCCCGAGGTCGAAATCACGTCGACTGCCCTCCGCCAGGTCGAACTCGCGAAGTTCGCAGATGCGGGACGTCAGATCGTCGTCATGCACGGCGAGCATGACCTCGGCCGAGACACTGACGATCGAGGGCAGCCCACCGACGTCGCAGCAGCGCGACGGAGGATCAAGGCGGCCAGCCGGTCATCCCGATCCGGCGGATCGGACCGAGGTGATGCCTTCTACCGGCGCGTCGCGCTAGACCTGATCGAGCTCGTCGAGTCCGGCCGTCCCACGCCAGGCGGCGTCCTGGAGACGCTCGCCGACGTCGAAGCCAAGCGTCTCGGTCACGAGGTTCCGGTTCAGACACTTCGAACGTGGATCCGGCTCGCGCGAGAACGGAAGTTCTTGGCGCCGAGCACGCGCGGCCGTATGAGCGCCGAGCCGGGCGCTCGCCTGTATCGGGGGGATGAGTGATGACCAAGCCGCGGCGTCGCCAAGCTGGCGAGGGTGGGATCAGCGCCTACCGGACGAAGGCTGGTGAACGGTTCCTGATCAAGTACGTCGCGTGCCGCGACGACGGGTCGAAGTACGTCGTGCTCAAGCGCGGGTTCAAGACGCGTCGCGAGGCCAGCGCCGCGCTGCGCGACCGGACGCACAGCGTCGACCACGGGCAGCACGTCGCTCCGAATCGCATCACGGTCGGCGAGCACATGGGGGAGTGGCTCGACGGCCTACGAAAGAGCCCCAGCACCATCGCCAGCTACCGGAAGAACGTTCGTCTGCACGTCGTCCCGCATGTCGGAGCGCTGCGGCTCGAGCAGCTGACAGGCACGCGGCTGACTGCGCTGTACCGCCAGCTCGAGCGAGAGGGCCGAGCAGACGGTGCCGGCGGCCTGTCCGCCCGTACGGTGCGCTACGTCCACACCATCATTCACAGCGCGCTCGGCGCCGCGGTCCGCGACGGCCGGCTCATCGCGAACCCGGCGGACAAGGCCGTTCCGCCGTCGGCGCGCGAGGCGGCGTCGCCCGAGATGAGCACTTGGAGCAGCGAGCAGCTGCAGGCGTTCCTCGGTTGGTCGCTCGCGCGACCCGATGACCTCTACGCCGCGTGGCTGCTACTCGCGATCACCGGCATGCGCCGCGGCGAGCTGCTCGCGCTCCGGTGGGCTGACGTCGACCTCGAGCGCGGTACCGTCGCGGTCCGTCGCTCGGCCGGCCTGATCAAGAGCAAGGGCGAGCCGGAGCGCATTGACATCGGGCGGCCGAAGTCCGGCAAGACCCGTGTCGTTGACGTCGACCCGCAGACCGTCATCGTGCTTCGGTCGCATCGCGCCGCCCGCGGGTCGCTCAGTCTCACGTTCGCCCGCGACGACGCCTACGTGTTCGGCGACCTGGCCGGCGAGGTCCGCCACCCGGAACGGTTCTCTCGAACGTTCTTGGCCCGCGTTCGGGACGCACAGCGCGCGCTCGGCGAGGACGCGCTACCGGCCATCAGGACTCACGACCTGCGTCACACGATGGCGACGCTCGCGCTCATCAACGGCGAGCATCCGAAGGTGGTCAGCGAGCGCCTGGGCCACGCGAAGGTGAGCATCACGCTCGACGTCTACTCGCACGCCGTGCCGACTCTGCAACGCGAGGCTGCGGGCCGCCTCGCTGCTCTCGTCTACGGAGCGAAGTCGTGACCCCTCCCGTCATCATCCACACCGTCTCGGCCGCGAGCTGGCCGCAGGTTGCCACCGTCGTTACTGCGGTATTCGCCCTGCTCGTGTCCCTGGGCGCGTTCGGCTTTCAGCTGGCGTCATGGCGTCGTAGCGGATTTCGACCACGGATGCGCTGGTTTTACCTCCACGACACCGGCACCCGTACGTGCGTCATCCGCATCAGCAACCGTGGACGCGTCGCCGGCGAACTCGCTGAGTTTCAGCTTGCCCCCGAGATGACCAGGAGCCAGGTCATCGCAGTGGCCAAAAGCGGCGGGTTCTGGACGCGGGTTCGCGCGCGAATCGGTAATCGGCGGCTCGGTGACGTCCGAACCATGCCAACCGCGATCGAGGGAAAGCCGCTGCCATACCGCCTCGAGCCGAACGCCACCTATGAGGTGCGAATGCCGGTGCAAATCCTGGTCACTACGGCAGCTGCATTCCAGAACGCCCGGCTCTTTCCGGAATGCCGCTGCGGGAACGACGAAGTGGTGCGGGGACAACCCTTCGAAGTATCACCGGAGTATCGCCAATGGGCGATTGACCATCCTCTGCAGCCCGTAGGCCCGCAACATGGGACGTCCTGAAGTGTCCGAGGGGGGACTTGAACCCCCACGCCCGATAAAGGGCACTAGCACCTCAAGCTAGCGCGTCTGCCATTCCGCCACCCGGACGAGTGCGCCAGCGAGTTTAGCCCAATGGTCCGGCTCGCCCGCGTGGCGTCCTGACGCCGGCCGCGTTACACACCTAACGATTGCTTCACATTGAGCTCACATAGAGCTAACATGCTCCTTGCGCGTTCGGGGCCGCCTGGGGGGCGTCTGGATCGACGTCACTGCATGGGGTGGGGCCCGGGTGACCGATAGCGCCGGCTCGGCAAGCATCGACCGGCGCGACGGATCATGACGCGCCCTGATCGCGCGTCCCAGACACGGCCGGGGTGTATGAACAAGGCATGACCGCGGCCCCCGCAGACAGCCCGTCCGACCAGTCCGGCCAGTCGGTGCCGAGCGCGCAGGATGAGGTCGTCGACCTGCTCGTCGAGCTCATTCGCATCAACACCAGCAACCCGACGAACCCGGAACGGCCGGCCGCCGAGTGGGTGGCCGCGAAGCTGGCCGAGGTCGGTGTCGAATCGCAAATCATCGAGGCCGCACCCGGCCGAGCGTCGACGGTGGCGCGCATCGAGGGCGCCGATAGTTCACGCCCACCGCTGCTGATCCACGGGCATCTGGACGTCGTGCCGGCCGATGCCGGCGAGTGGTCGGTCGACCCGTTCGCCGGCGAGATCCGCGACGACTACGTCTGGGGCCGCGGCGCGATCGACATGAAGGACATGGACGCCATGACGCTCGCGCTGGTGCGTGAGTGGCAACGCACCGGCCGCAAGCCGCCGCGCGACATCGTCCTCGCGTTCGTGTCCGACGAAGAGGCCGGCGGCCGGCAGGGCGCGCACTATCTCGTGGACAACCACGCCGATCTGTTCGCGGACTGCACCGAGGCGATCAGCGAGGTCGGTGGTTTCAGCATCAGCCTGAGCGAGGACGCCCGCGTCTACCTGATCCAGACGGCGGAGAAGGGCATCCACTGGCTCCGGCTGCTGGCGAGCGCGCCGCCGGGGCACGGCTCGATGCGCCACGAGCAGAACGCCGTGACGAATCTGGCTCGCGCCGTGTCGCGGATCGGCGACCACGACTGGCCGATCGTCATCACCGACACGGTCAAGGCAACGGTTGAGGGTCTTGCCGCGCTGACCGGCCGCGACGTCGACGCGGCCGATCCCGATTCGTGGCTGCCGATGCTCGGTGGCGCGGCCCGGATGATCGGCGCGACGATCCGCAACACTGCGAATCCGACCATGCTCGAGGCCGGTTACAAGGTGAACGTCATTCCGGGCCGCGCCGAGGCGAGCATCGACACCCGCTTCCTGCCTGGCCAGGAGGAGCAGATGCTGGCCGTGCTCGACGAATTGATGGGCCCGGGCATCATCCGCGAGACCATCGTGTCCGACATCGCCGTCGAGACGCAGTTCGAAGGCGCACTGGTGGACGCGATGAGTGCGGCGCTGCGGGCCGAGGACTCCGGAGCCCATGCGTTGCCGTTCCTGATGAGCGGCGGCACGGACGCGAAGTCGTTCTCGACGCTGGGCATGAAGTGCTTCGGGTTCTCCCCGCTGCGCATGCCCGCGGATCTCGACTTCATGTCGCTGTTCCACGGCATCGACGAGCGCGTTCCCGTCGAAGGCCTGAAGTTCGGCGTCCGCGTACTGGATCGCCTGCTCGCCGACTGCTGACGCCACATCGGGCGTTGGCCGACGGTTTGCACCCGCAATTGTCGCTAACCGGCCCGGCGAACCCGCGTGAGCCACGGCAGCGGGTGCAAACCGGTGTCAGCACACGATGGCAGGCTGACGGCGTGCTGGTCGCCGAGGTTGCCGCCGCGTCCGCGGACGTCGGGGCGACGTCGTCGCGGCTGGCGAAACGAGCCCGCATCGCCGAAGTGCTGGCCGCCGCGGACGACACGGAGATCGCGGTCGTCGTCGACTGGCTGTCCGGCGAACTCCCGCAGCGCCAGATCGGCGTGGGCTGGGCGGCACTGCGCTCGCTGCCGGCCCCGGCCGACGCCGCGACTCTGCAGGTCGCCGACGTCGACGCGCTGTTCAGCACCATCCGCGAGACCACCGGCAAGGGCTCCCAGGGCCGGCGCGCCGAACTGCTGACGGGTCTGTTCGGTGCGGCCACCGAGGTCGAGCAGGCGTTCCTGCGGCGATTACTGGGCGGCGAGCTGCGTCAGGGCGCGCTGCTCGGCGTCATGTCCGACGCGATCGCCGCGGCCTACGAGGTGCCGGCCACCGCGGTCCGGCGCGCGGCCATGCTCGGCGGCGCGCTGCCGGCCGTGGCCACCGCAGCCAGCACCGGTGGCGTCGCCGCGTTGGAGGAGTTCCACCTGCAGGTCGGCCGCCCGGTCGGGCCGATGCTCGCCCAGACGGCCTCGGACGTCGGCGAGGCGCTCGAGCGGCTCGGCGGCACCGCGGTGTTCGAGGCCAAGCTCGACGGAGCGCGCGTGCAGGTGCACCGCGACGGCGACACGGTGCGGGTCTACACCCGCAGCCTGGACGACGTCACCGCGCGGCTGCCCGAGGTCGTCGAGGCCACGCTGGCGCTGCCCGTGACGACGTTCGTCGCCGACGGCGAGGCCATCGCGCTGCGTCCGGACGGACGCCCGCACAAGTTCCAGGTCACCGCGTCTCGCTTCGGCCGCAGCGTCGACATCGACACCGCGCGCGGCGCGCAACAGCTGTCCGTCTTCTACTTCGACGTCCTGCACCGTGACGGCGTCGACCTGCTCGATGCGCCGGGCGAGCAACGCGCCGCCGCCCTCGCCGAGATCGTCCCGGGCCGCTTCCGCGTGGACCGGCTCGTCACCTCCGACCCGGCGGCGGCACAGGAGTTCCTCGACCGCACGCTGACAGCCGGGCACGAGGGTGTCATGGCCAAGTCAATGGCCGCGCCGTACGAGGCAGGTCGGCGCGGGGCGGGGTGGCTGAAGGTCAAACCGGTGCACACGCTCGACCTCGTCGTGCTCGCCGTGGAGTGGGGCTCGGGTCGGCGGCACGGCAAGCTGTCGAACATCCACCTCGGCGCGCGCAATTCCGACGGCGGCTTCGTGATGCTCGGCAAGACGTTCAAGGGCATGACCGACGCGATGCTCGACTGGCAGACCGAGCACTTCCTGTCGTTGGCCACCGGCCCGACGGACGGTTACGTCGTCGAGGTGCAGCCGGTGCAGGTCGTCGAGATCGCGTTCGACGGGCTGCAGACGTCGACGCGGTATCCGGGCGGCATGGCGCTGCGCTTTGCCCGGGTGCTGCGCTACCGCGACGACAAGCGTGCCGAGGACGCCGACACGATCGACACGGTGCGCGAGTTCTACGAGCGAGCGTGAGTCAGGTCGGCAGGCCGGGCAGTGGCACCGATGTCTTACGCAGCTTTCGGCGCAGCATGACCCGCCGGGTGCCGTCGGTGTAGCGCTGGACGCGGTGCAACTCCCAGCCGCCGAACTCGGCGTGCAGGGACAGCTGTGCCGCTGCGTTCGACCGCGACACGTCGGCCGGGATCCGCAGCGGCACGTACTCCCAGTCCGGGTCGACGCGTGCGCTCATCGCCGACCATTCAACGCGCTAACGCCGCGGCACACCACTGTCGGCTGCGCCGGACGTGCCGAAGCTCATCTCGAAGTCAGCCAGCTGGACGGATGTGGTCGGGCGACGGCCGGCGAGCCAGCCCAGCGGTCCGTTCGGCGCGGCGTCGAAGGTGGCGGAGCCGTAGGCGAGTGTGCCGCGGGAGCGGACCGGGCTGCGCAGTTCGGCACCGCCACGCTCCTGCACGACCGAGTAGTTCAGCGGGACGGGGCGGGGGAGCGCCGCACGCCGGCGCACCGTACCGGTGGCGATCGGCGTGCCGTCCGGACACGCGGCGGACAGCAGGCCGTTGCCGAAGTCGAACGTCGCGAGCTCTTTCGGGATCGCCCACAGCCCGCGCCCGCCGTAGCGCGAGGACTCGCTGTCGACCCAGATCGCGAGAATCGTCGGCGCGACGAGTCGCCCGCGATGCACGAGCAGGGTCGCCATCAACTCGCGGTAGCTGAGCACACCGCTCGGCTCGTAGTCGACCCAGGCGGTGGCGACCACGCCGCGGCCGCCGAGCCGGACCGGCGACCAGCCCGGCGGCGTCACGACCGGGATGTCGGCCAGCGGCAGCAGGAACGTGGACGCGTACATCTGGCCGCGCAGGTCCCACGGCTGGGGCGGGTAGTCGGTCACGGGCGAACCTCCGGTTCGGGCAGTCGCAGCGCACCGGGCGCATCGGCGGGGACGACGGGGGACTGCGGCGGCACGACTGCAACACGCTGGTACGGCCTGCCGAGCGCAGGTCGCGCATCGACGTCGCCGCGGTTGGGCCAGAACGATATCGCCCGCTCGGCCTGCGCGGTGATCGTCAGCGACGGATTGACGCCGAGGTTCACCGAGACGGTCGAACCGTCGACGACGTGCAGGCCGGGATGGCCGTACAGCCGGTGGTAAGCATCCACGACCCCGGTGGCAGGGGAGTCGCCGATCACGCAGCCACCGATCAGGTGTCCGGTGACCGGCATGTCCACCAGGTCGCCCCAGGTGCCGCCAGCAACGCCGTCGATCTTGTCCGCCACCCGGCGGGCGACGTCATGACCGGCGGCGATCCACGTGGGGTTCGGCTCACCGTCGCCGGGCCGGCTGGTCAGCAACCGTCGACCGAACCACGACCGGCCGCGCAGCGATGTCGTGATCGAGTTGTCGAGGGTCTGCATCACGAGCAGCACGATGGTCTGCTCCGACCAGTGCTTCGGCGCGTGCAGCTTGGGCAGCTGCCGGAACTGGCGGCGCATCTCGCGCAACCCGGCGCGCCAGCGCGACACCGGTTGGTCGCCGTCGACCAGCACGGTGCCGAGCAGCGACAGCAGATTCGAGCCGCGGCCGTAGCGCACCGGCTCGACGTGCGTCACCGGATCGGGGTGGATCGACGACGTGATGGCGACGCCGCGGCTGTAGTCGGTGCCGTTGCCGCGGGCACGGGCGGCGAGGATCGCCTCGGAGTTCGTGCGTGTCAGCCGCCCGACGCGGTCGGACACGTGCGGCAGTGAACCGTCCTCGCGCATGGCGTGCAGCAACTTGGCGGTGCCCAGCGCACCGGCCGCGAAGATGACGTCGTCGGCGGTGAAGAGCCGGCGCTGCGCGCGACGGCCGGTCGGGCGGCGACCCGTGCGGTGCGTCTCGACGACGTAACCGCCGCCCGGCCGTGGCCGCACCCGGTGCACCGTCGTCAGCGGATGCACCTCGGCGCCCGCCTGCTCGGCGAGGTACAGGTAGTTCTTGACCAGCGTGTTCTTGGCGTTGTGCCGGCAGCCGGTCATGCACTCGCCGCAGTGCATGCATGAGCGGCGCGTCGGCCCGGCACCACCGAAGTACGGGTCGGCCACGTCCGTCCCGGGCCGCACGCCCGGCGCGCCGAAGAACACGCCGACGTCGGCCTTGCGGAACGTGGCGCCGACGCCCATGTCCTGCGCCACCTCACGCATCACGCGGTCAGCCGGTGACGTGCCGGGATAGGTCGCCACGCCGAGCATCCGCTTGGCCTGGTCGTAATGCGGCGCGAGCTCCGTCTGCCAATCGGTGATGTGCGACCACTGCGGGTCGGCGTAGACGCCGGGCGGTGGCTGGTACAGCGTGTTGGCGTAGCCGAGCGAGCCGCCGCCGACGCCCGCGCCGGACAGGATCAGCACGTCGCGCAGCGGCGTCAGCCGGAAAATGCCGTAGCAGCCGGTGGCCGGCGCGAACAGGTAGTCGCGTACGTGCCACGACGTCTTCGGCAGGTCGGCGTCTGCGAAGCGCCGGCCGGCCTCGAGCACCGCGACGCGGTAACCCTTCTCGGTCAGCCGCAGGGCGCTGACGCTGCCGCCGAACCCGGAGCCGATGACGACGACGTCGTAGTGCTCGCTCATGTCAGTGCTCCGGCGAACAGCGTGTCGACGAGGCGACGCGCGCGCTGCGACCGGACGCGCCCGGAGGTGTCGTGCAGGACGAGCGCGGCGTCGAGCCCGGGCTCGTAGGGCGCGATGGCCAGGTGCGGCAGCAGCAGCACCAGCATCGACAGCAGCGCGTCGACGTCCGTGGTGGCGCGCAGTTCGCCGGACCGGACCGCCGCGTCCAGCAGCGGACGCAGGCCCTGCGCGTAGAGCCGGTGGACGGGCTCACGGACGGCCTGGCGGACGGCGGGGTCGAGTTCCATCGTGGTCGCCGCGGTGACGCCGCGTTCGAGCGGATGTTTGCCCATGTAGGCGATCCAGACGTCGACCAGCCCGGCGAAGTGATCGGTGAACCGCTCGCCGTCGCCCGGCGCCTCCAGGTAAGGGTGCATGGCCGAGTAGATGCGCAGCGACGCCTGCTCCGCGACGTGGGCGAAGAAGTCGAATTTGTCGGCGAAGTACTGGAAGAGCGACCCCTTGGCAACACCGGCTTCGCGGGCGACGACGTTCAGGCTGGCCCCGGAGTAGCCGTGTCGGCCGAACTCGGCCATCGCCGCGTCGAGGACCCGCGCACGGCGGTCCGCATCGAGGTTGTCCCAGGTGGGACGGGGCATTTGCACGACCTCCGCATCGGTGCCATAGTCGTCGAACCATCTTATGACCACCCGGTCATACGCGCGCAAGGGGGCAACGTGAGCAAGGTCTGCGTCATCGGTGCCGGGTCGTCAGGCATCGCCGCGTGCCAGGTGCTGCAGGCCCGCGGCATCGACTTCGACTGCTACGAGTCGGGTTCCGCGGTGGGCGGTAACTGGCGTTACCTCAACGACAACGGCATGTCCTCGGCCTACCGCTCGCTGCACATCAACACGTCGCGCGAAATCATGGAGTACAAGTCGTTCCCGATGCGGCACGACTACCCGACGTATCCGAACCACCGGCAGATCGCGCAGTATCTCGACCGCTTCGTCGACAACTTCGGCCTGCGCGAGCGCATCCGCTTCCGCACCGAGGTCGTGCGCGTCGAGCCGGTCGACTCCGCTGGCAAGAGGTCATGGGACGTGACCGTGCGCGAGCGTGACGCCGAGGAAACCACCACGACGCGCTACGCGGCCGTCATCGTCGCGAACGGCCACCACTGGGACGCGCGCTGGCCTGAACCCGCCTTCCCCGGCGCCGACACCTTCACCGGCACCCAGGTGCATTCGCACTACTACAAGACGTTCGACGACTACGAGGGCAAACGCGTCCTCGTGCTCGGCATCGGCAACTCGGCGTGCGACATCGCGGTCGAGACGTCGAAGGTCAGCGACCGCACGTTCCTCGCCATGCGTCGCGGTGCGCACGTCATCCCGAAGTACGTCTTCGGCATGCCGACCGACCACCTGACGACGTCGCCCATCGCGCGCTACCTGCCGTTCGCCGCGCAGCGCGCCATCCTCTCGTTGGTGATGCGGGCCGGGCGCGGCAACGTCACGAGCTACGGGCTGCCGAAGCCCGATCATCGGATCGCCTCGGCACACCCGACGATCTCCGACGAGATCCTCGTCCGCCTCGGCCACGGCGACATCGTCGTCAAGCCCAACATCGCGAGGTTCGACGGCGATACCGTGCGCTTCGACGACGGGAGCAGCGAGCAGATCGACATCGTCGTCTACTGCACCGGGTACAAGATCAGCTTCCCGTTCCTCGACGACTCGGTCATCAACCCGCAGGACAACGAGATCTCGCTATTCCATCGCGTCGTCGATCCGGCCAACCCGGGCCTGTACTTCCTCGGGCTCGTCCAGCCGCTCGGTGCGATCATGCCCCTGGCCGAGGCACAGGCCGAGTGGATCGCCGACCTGCTGGACGGCTCCGCGACACTGCCGTCCGACGCCGAGATGCGGCAGGAGATCACGGCGTATCACCGCCACCTCGACAAGCGGTACGTCCGGTCGAAGCGGCACACGATCCAGGTCGATTTCCTCAACCACCTCGCGGAACTGCGCACCGAGCGGCGCGCCGGCAGCCGACGCGGGGGCCAGTCCCGCGCGCTGGGTGCCGGTGCGGCCAGCGTGCCGGCGGCGCGCTGAGTCAGGCCGAGTCCGGGCGCACCGCCACGACCACACGATCGGTCATGGCCGGACGCAGCTTCTCCAGCACGGTCACGAATCGGTACTGCCAGCCGTACTTCGCGCGCAGTGCGTCCGCCACGGCCCGCATGGTCGCGGGGTCGTCGACGATGTCGGCCTGGCCGGTCACGGTCGGGGCGTCCGGTGCCACCCGGCCACGACGGTCGCACGGGCGAAGTTCAACGTGTTGGTTGTGGCGTACCCGCTTCACCTTGCCGCTGCCGCGCGGCGTCCAGAAGCGCAATCCGGCACCGTCGCCCACCACCCACAACGGAGTGGCTATGCGTTCACCGGACCTGCGGAAGGTGGCCAGCGAGACGAACGGCTCCGCGGCCAGCTCGGCGAGATCGCTCATACCGTCACCTTGCCCCGATCCCGACAGGCGGTAGCGGCGACCATTGTTCGCGCCGACTAGCGTCGGTCTCGGCTGCGCACCCGCGCCCACGTACAGCGAAGGAGAGTGCCGATGCCCACCCGTACCGCGCGTACTGCCTGGAACGGCGGCCTGCAGGACGGCTCCGGCCAGGTCGAGCTGAGCAGCTCGAAGGTCGGGACCTACGACGTCTCGTTCCCCAAGCGCGCCGCGGAGGACGCCGGCGGGACGACGAGCCCGGAAGAGCTCATCGCCGCCGCGCACTCGTCGTGCTACGCGATGCAGCTCTCGGCGCTGCTGGCCGAGGCCGGTGGCACGCCGCAGTCACTCGACGTGCAGGCCGATGTCTCGCTCGGCCCGGACCCGGCCGGCGGCTTCCGGCTGACCGGCATCAAGCTCACCGTGCGCGGCGAGGTCGAGGGGCTGGACGACGCCGGCTTCCGCAAGGCGGCCGATGACGCCAAGGCCGGCTGCCCGGTCAGCAAGGCGCTGACCGGCGTGGAGATCACGCTGGACGCTGCACTGGAGAGCTGACCGCCGCGCCTAAGGCGAGACCTCGCCCGGCTTCTCGATGAGTGGCGGCGGCGGGGCGGGCGGTCAGGCGTCGGGCGTCGCCGCGCGCAGCAGCGCGGTGAGCTGGGTGCGGCGGGGCAGCGTGCCCACCTGCCGCACCGCCCGCGCCACCGCCGGCCCGGCCGCGTGCACGATCGACAGGTGCCGCTGCGCGCGGGTCAACGCCGTGTAGACGAGCGGGCGCGAGAGCATCCGCCCGGCCTCCGGCGGCAGCACGACGACCACGGCCGGGAACTCCGAACCCTGTGCGCGATGGACGGTGATCGCCCAGCCGTGCAGCAGATCGCCGAGGGTCTTGCCCTTGACCTGCGCCGGGCCGGACGCGAAGTCGACCGTCACCGTGCCGTCGCCCCCGCCGTCATCGACCCGGCCGACCTCGCCGTTGGCGAAGCCGAACGGCTCGGCCTCGAGATGGCTCGCAGTGGCCACGACGCGGTCGTCGGGATCGAAGCGCCGCTTGCCGCTGCCCGGGTTCAGCGTGGCCTTCAGTGCGGCGTTCAGCGCCTGCGTCCCCGCCGGGCCACGGTGCACGGGCGTCACCACCTGCACCTGCTCGGCCGCGATGCCGAGCGCACGCGGGATCGAGTCGGTGACCAGCTGCACCACCCGGTGTGCTGCCTCGGCCGAGCCGCGCGCCGCGACGACGACGACCTCGTGCGTCGGATCGTCCACGGCGGCAAGGTCACCGGCCCGGACGGCCGTCGCCAGCCGCGCGATCGTGCCGCCCTCTGCATGGCGATAGAGCGTCGTGAGTTCGGTGACGGGCACCGTGCCCGAATCGATGATGTCGCCGAGCACCCGGCCGGCGCCGATCGACGGCAGCTGCGCGGCGTCGCCGACGAACACGACGTGCGTGGTGTCCGCGCAGGCGGTGAGCAGCGCATCGGCGAGCTCGACGTCGAGCATCGAGGTCTCGTCCACCACCACGACGTCCTCGTCGAGCGGCCAATCCTCGCCGCGCGCGAACCCGCCGTCGAAACGCACGCCGTCCTCGGAGCGGCGCGGCTGCGCGCCGAGCAGCCGGTGCAGCGTCGACGCGGGGGAGTCGCACAGCTGCTCCAGCCGCTTCGCCGCGCGGCCGGTCGGCGCGGCGAGCGCGACGGTGCTGCCGGCGGCCTCGGCGAGCGACACCAGCGCGGCGACGGTGCGGCTCTTGCCGGTCCCCGGTCCACCGGTGAGCACGGTGAACCCGCCGGACAACGCGGCGCGTACCGCGGCCTGCTGCGCCTCGTCCAGCGCGTCCAACACTTTCGGTGTGCCCGTGACGGCGATGGGCTCGGCCGTGGCGACGAGCCGCGCGATGCCCACGGCGATGCTGTCCTCGGCCTGCGCGTAACGCGCCAACGCGATGCACCCGTCGCCGGCCTCGACGACAGCGCCGGACTCCAGCGCGGCCGCGACCGCGGCAGGCGCATCCGGGACGCCGAACCCGGCCAGCCCGGAGACGACGTCGTCGACCGGCGCCTGCGTGTGCCCGTCGCGGGCCTGCTGCGTGAGCACCCAGCCGACCATCGCCCGCGCCCGCCGCGCGTCGTCACGCGTGACGCCCGGCAGGGCCACGCGGGCCACTCGGTCGGCCTCACCCGGCGCGACGCCGGTGAGGACCAGCAGCCGCCACGGATCGTCGCGCAGCAGCCGCGGCGCAGGCGGTCCGAGTTGGTCCACGGCGCGGCCGGCAATGCGCGCGTCGACCCCGGCCGGCACCAGCAGCTGCGCCACCTCGTACGCGGGCGTCACCGCGATCCATGACGACAGCAAGCGGCCGGCGCGCTGCGGTCCGACCTTCGGCAACCTGGTGAGCGCCGCGGTGGTCACGTCCTCCGGGCCGCGGATGCCGGCCTCGGCCAGCTCGCCCGCGAGCCGCTTGCCGAGGCCGGGCCACAAGCCGGCCGCGCAGAACGCCGCGAAGACCGGGTCCGGTTCCGTCGTGGTCAGTGCACGTCCTCCGGGTAACCGCTCACCGGCGCGGAGACGTCGTCGAGTGCAGTGCGGATCTCGCGCGGCAGCTCGAGCGCCTCGCTCGCCAGCGCGCCGGTCAGCTGCCCGAGCGTCCGCGCGCCGAGCACGGGCGCGACCACGCCCGGCCGCTCGCGCAGCCACGCCAGCGACACCGCGACGGGTGAGGTCGCGAGACCCTCGGCCGCGGTGGCCACCGCCTCCACGATGCCGCCCGCATGGGGCTCGTCGACGGATACGAGATCCGGCCGGTGCCCGACCGCGGCGCGCGAGTCGGCCGGCATGCCGCCGCGGTACTTGCCGGTCAGCACACCGCCGCCGAGCGGCGACCACGGGAAGACGCCGACGCCGAGCTCGAGGCTCGCGGGAACGACCTCGCGTTCCACCGCGCGGTCGACGAGTGAGTAGCGGACCTGGTTCGCGACGATCGGCGCGCGACCGGGGACGGCGCGTTGCCATGCCGCAGCGCGGCCGAGCCGCCAGCCGCAGTAGTTCGACACCCCGACGTAGCGGACCTTCCCGGCGACGACCGCGGCATCCAGCGCGGCCAGCGTCTCGTCGAACGGCACGGTGTCATCGACGTAGTGCACGTACCAGAGGTCGACGTGATCGGTCTGCAGCCGGCGCAGCGACGTGTCGAGCTGGCGCAGCAGCGCGCCGCGCGACGCGTCGACGAACCGGCCCTCCGGGGTGCGGCGGATACCCGCCTTGGTGGCGATCACCAGGTCTTCGCGTGGGACGACGTCGGCGAGCAGGTTGCCGAGCATGCTCTCGGCCTCGCCGTAGCCGTAGGAGGCCGCGGTGTCGACCAGGGTGCCCCCGGCGTCGTGGAAGGCGACGAGCTGGGCCGCCGCCTCGTCGAGATCCGTCTCGATACCCCACGTCATGGTGCCGAGGGCGAGATGCGAGACCTTTAGTCCGCTTCGTCCGACAGTGCGCTGCTTCACGCTGAGAAGCTACCGGGCAGGCGGCACGGAGCGGCGGTGCGACGCCAGTAGGGTGGCGCGGTGCGGCTGGGACTCAACGTCGGTTACTGGGGGCTGCGCGGGGACGCCAGCGAGGATCTGGAACTTGTGCTGGAGGCCGAACGTCTCGGTTTCTCGGTGGTCTGGGCGGCCGAGGCCTACGGCTCGGACGCGGTTTCCGTGCTCGCGTACCTCGCAGCGAAGACCTCGACGATCGACCTCGGCAGCGCGATCCTGCAGATCCCGGCGCGTACCCCGACGATGACGGCCATGACGGCCGCGACGCTCGACTCGCTGTCCGGCGGACGGTTCCGACTCGGCCTCGGCGTGTCCGGCCCGCAGGTCTCCGAGGGCTGGCACGGCGTGCGGTTCGCCAAGCCGCTCGCGCGCACCCGTGAATACGTCGACATCGTCAACCTGGCTTTCTCACGCCAGCGCGTGCGCTACGACGGCGAGACCTACCAGTTGCCGTTGCCGGACGGGCCGGGCAAGGCGCTGCACCTGATGCTGCACCCGACGCGCGAGCACATCCCGATCTACCTCGCGTCGATCGGGCCGAAGAACCTGGAACTCACCGGCGAGATCGCCGACGGGTGGCTACCGGTGTTCTTCGCCACCGAACATGCGGACGGTCTGCTGGAACGGATCACCGCGGGCCGCGCCAAGGCCGGCAAGGACCTGACCGGCTTCGATGTGTGCCCCACGGTGCCGGTCAGCGTCGGCGACGACGTCGAGGCCTGTGCCCAGCCGGTACGCCCCTACGCCGCGCTCTACGTCGGGGGCATGGGCAGCCGCGAGCAGAACTTCTACAACAACCTCGCTGTACGTATGGGCTTCGAGCAGGCTGCCGGGGAAGTGCAAGATCTCTACCTCGCCCGCGACTACGACGGCGCCGCCGCGAAGGTGCCCGTCGAGTTCGTCGACCGCACGTCCCTGCTCGGCCCGGTCGACCGGTTGGCCGAGCGCATCGTGCAGTTCGCCGAGTCCGGCGCCACCACGCTGTCGCTCGCGCCCTGGGGCGCCAACGCCGCCGAGCGGATCGACTCGCTGCGCGCGGCCGCCGACGCGCTCGACAAGTCCGGGCTCGGCGAATGACCCCGACGCGGACGGCGCGCGTGATCGACCGATGACTTTCTTCCAGGCCATCGTCCTGGGCATCGTGCAGGGCCTGACCGAATTCTTGCCGGTCTCCTCGACGGCCCACCTGCGGATCGTCCCGGTGCTGTTCGGCTGGCATTTCTACAAGAACAGCACGAACGACCCGGGCGCGCCGTTCACCGCGATCATCCAGCTCGGCACGACGCTGGCCATCGTCATCTATTTCTGGCGCGAGCTGCTGAGCGTGACCGTCGCCTGGTTCCGCGGGCTCGTCAATCGGGAATGGCGCGGCACGCTGGAGTACAAGCTCGGCTGGTACCTGATCCTGGCCACCGTGCCGGTCAGCGTCTTCGGTCTGCTCTTCAGCGACCAAATCACCACCGGGGCACGCAACCTGTGGCTGATCGCCTGCACGCTGATCGCGTTGGCGATCGTGCTGTTCGCCGCGGAGAAGGTCGGTCGCCGCGACCGCGAGGAGGAGGACATCAACAGCGCGGACGCGGCGGTCGTCGGCGTGGCGCAGGCGCTGTCGCTGATCCCCGGCGCATCCCGATCCGGCACCACGATCACCGCCGGGCTGTTCCGCGGGCTGACCCGCGAGGCCGCGGCCCGCTTCTCGTTCCTGCTGTCCATCCCGGCCGTGGTGCTCTCCGGCGGCTATGAGGCGATCAACCCCGGCAAGGGACACTCGCCGGGCGTGGGCCTGACCGGCGTGGCGCTGGTCGTCGCCTTCATCGTGGGTTTCGCGTCGATCGCCTGGCTCATGCGGTATCTGACCCGGCACAGTACGTTCATCTTCATCTACTACCGCATCGGACTCGGCGTGCTGCTGCTCGTGCTGCTGTCCACCGGCGTCATCTCGGCGACGCGCTGACATGTCGACACTGCTGCTCGTCCGGCACGGCCTCACCGCAATGACCGGCCCGGTGCTGGCCGGCCGTACCCCCGGCCTGCACCTCGACGAGCGGGGCATCAAGCAGGCAGCGGCGACCGCCGAGCGGCTCGCCGTGTTGCCGCTGCGGGCCATCGTCACCAGCCCGCTGGAGCGATGCGTGGAGACCGCGCAGGCCGTCCGGGACGCGCAACGCGGCGAGCCCGAGTGGCATGTCGACGACCGGCTCATCGAGTGCGGCTACGGCGACTGGACCGGGAAGGCGATCAAGGAGCTCAGCCGCGATCCGCTGTGGAAGACCGTGCAGACCCAGCCGTCGGCGGTGCGGTTCCCCAACGGGGAGGCGCTGAGTGACATGTCCGCGCGCGCGGTGGCGGCGGTCCGCGACTGGGACGCGCGGCTCGGCGACGATGCGGTGTGGATGGCGTGCAGCCACGGCGATGTCATCAAGGCCATCCTCGCCGACGCACTGGGCCTGCACCTGGACCAGTACCAGCGCATCGTCCCCGACCCGTGCTCGGTGTCGATCATCCGGTACACGAGCACCCGCCCGTACGTGATCCGGGTCAACGACACCGGCGGCGACCTCGCAGCGTTCACCCCGCCGAAGCGGCGACGCCGCAAGGCCGGCGGCGACGACGCGACCGTCGGCGGCGGGGCAGGTGGCGGCAGCCTGTGAGCCGCAGCTGTCGGACGGATCGCGTCGCTCGCGCCGACTAGGCTGGCGACATCATGCGTCAACTGCACGTCTTCGAACGCCCCACCCGCTTCGTCGCGGGCACCGTCGGCACGCCCGGGGAACGCACTTTCTACCTGCAGGCTGTGCAGGGCGTCCGGATCGTCTCGGTGGCGCTGGAGAAGCAGCAGGTCGTGGTCCTCTCCGACCGTCTCGAGCAGCTGCTCGACGAGGTCGTCGCCCGCACCGGCGACGAGCAGCCGGCCGCGCCCAGCGACAACGAGGCGCTGCAGCTGCCGGTGGACGAGGAGTTCCGCGTCTCGGCCATGGGGCTGGCATGGGACGGTGATTCCGGGCTGGTGATCATCGAGGCGCAGGCACCGGTGGAGAGTTCGGAAGAGGCCGAGCAGACCTTGCTGGAGGACGTCGAGGACGGCCCCGACGCGCTGCGGGTGCTGATCGAACCGACCGAGGCGCGCGCGTTCATCGAGCGCGCCCGCAAGCTGGTCTCCGCAGGCCGCCCGCCTTGCCCCCTGTGCGGTCAGCCGCTGAACGCCGAGGGGCACGTGTGCGTCCGGCTCAACGGCTACCACCGCAACGTCACGCTCAACACCTGACACCTTGAGCTCGCAAGACGACCTGACGCCGGCGTTGGCGCTGTCGCTCGACGGCGGCGGGTCCGGCGTCACCCTCGAGGACGCACTGACGCTCTTGCGCGACGGCGAACTCGCCGTCGAGGGCCGGGTGCTCGACGCGTCCAACGCGACGTTCTACTGCGCGGTCACCGTCGGCGAGCGCTCCGCAGCCTGCGTCTACAAGCCGGTGGCGGGGGAGCGCCCGCTGTGGGACTTCCCCGACGGCACGCTGGCCGAGCGCGAGGTGGCCGCGTACGAGGTCTCCGCGGCGACCGGTTGGCATGTCGTGCCGCCCACCGTCTACCGCGACGGCCCGGCGGGGCCGGGCATGGTGCAGCTGTGGATCGACATCGACGACTCGGTCAACATCGGGCGGTTCATGCGGCGGCGCGACGTCGAGCGGCTGCGTGCGATCTCGGTGTTCGACGCGGTCATCAACAACGCCGACCGCAAGGGCGGCCACCTGCTGCCGACGTCCGGCGGGCACGTCTATGGCGTCGACCACGGCGTCAGCTTCAGCGCGGAGGACAAGTTGCGCACGGTGCTGTGGCAGTGGGCCGGTGCGCGGCTGCCGCAGGAGTCGCGCAGCGTGCTCGCGCAGTTGTCCGAGCAGCTGCGTGGCCCGCTCGGTAACCGCCTCGGTGAACTGCTCACGCAGCGCGAGGTGCGCCAGACCCGGCTGCGGGTGCAGCGGCTGCTGTCCGACGGGCGGCATCCGGAGCCGTCCGGCGACTGGCCCGCCGTGCCCTGGCCGCCGATCTAGCCCGCGCTCGCTGAGCACGTCCTCGCTCGGGACCAGTCGCTGACGCTCGGGTCCGTCGCTGCGGCGTTGCTCGCCTTCGGCTCGCCCGCACTTCGCTCGCGCGGCAACACCTCTTCGCGCGAGCGCTCATCGTTCCTACGGATGGTCCTCGAGTCGTTTGGCTTTCCTGGCTAGGGGTCGCTGTTGGCGCTGTATAGCGACCATCAGGCAGGAAAGGCGGATCGTCGCGGCCGCATGCGCAGCTATCAGGCGGGGTGCGAGCCGGTGGCGATCTCTGCTAGGCGGTCAAGGGTCTTCTCGATACCGCGGCGATTGCGGGTCGGGAAGCGCGTCAGCTGCAGTCCGACCCGGTTCCAGATGGGCAGCGGCCGCGCGTCCCACTGCTCGGTCACCTCGGTGCCGCCGTCGACCGGCGTGAACGTGTAGCGCCAGACGTGGCCGTTGAAGTGCCGCCAGGCGAGCTGCCGGCCCTCCTCGAACTCGACGACGGTGTTCTCGATCTTGTAGTTGGCGCCGAGGTGCATGTCCATGCCGAACTTCGCGCCCAACGACAGCCGCTGCGGGCCACCGCCGCGGACGGCGCGCACCGATCCGGAACCGTCGATCTCCGGATGCCTGCCCGGGTCGGCGACGATGTCGAACAGCTGCTGGGCGGGGGCGGCGATGGTGCGGGTCTCCGACACGAGGTACGCGCTCATGCAACGCAAGTCTGCCCGATACCGTGAGCCGCATGCGCAGCTGGCAGTCGTGTCCCCTACCCGAACTGCCCGGCCGCGGCGAGCCGCTACGCCTCTACGACACCGCCCGTGCGGGCGTCCACGTCACGGACCCGCAGCAGACGGCGCGGATGTACGTGTGCGGCATCACGCCCTACGACGCCACGCACCTCGGCCACGCGGCCACCTACCTCGCGTTCGACCTGGTTCACCGGGTGTGGCGCGACAACGGGCACGCGGTGCAGTACGTCCAGAACGTCACCGACGTCGACGACCCGCTGCTCGAACGCGCGAAACAGACGGGCGAGCAGTGGGCCGACCTGGCCGCGCGCGAGATCGAGCTGTTCCGCGCCGACATGGCCGCCCTGCGCGTGCTGCCGCCCACGGACTACGTCGGCGCGGTCGAGGCGATCCCGCAGATCGCCGAGGCGATCGGACGTCTCGAGACCGCCGGCGACGCCTACCGCGTCGAGGACGACATCTACTTTCCGGTTGCGTCCGCGCCCGGGTTCGGCGCGGAGTCGAACTACAGCCGCACGGAGATGCTCAAGCTGTTCGGCGAACGTGGCGGCGACCCGGACCGCGCGGGCAAGCGCGACCCACTGGATTCGCTGCTGTGGCGGGCGGAACGCGACGGCGAACCGGCGTGGCCGACGCCGCTCGGCCCCGGACGCCCCGGCTGGCACATCGAGTGCAGCGTGATCGCGCTCAACCACCTCGGGATGACGTTCGACGTGCAGGGTGGCGGGTCCGACCTGATCTTCCCGCACCACGAGCACTCAGCCGCGCACGCCGAGGTCCTGACCGGGACGGCGCCGTTCGCACGGCACTACGTGCACGCCGGCATGATCGGCCTGGACGGCGAGAAGATGAGCAAGTCGCGCGGCAACCTGGTGCTGGTGTCCAAGCTGCGCGGCGCGGGCGTCGACCCGATGGCCGTGCGGCTGGCGCTGCTCGACGGCCACTACCGCGACTACCGCGAATGGACCGGCGGCCGGCTCCCCGCGGCGGAGGCACGGCTGGCCCGCTGGCGGGCGGCGACCTCGCTCGCTGCCGCCCCGCCCGCCGACGACGTGCTGGCCGGCGTACGCCGGGCGCTGGCCGACGACCTGGACACCAC
>NZ_CAXTQF010000041.1:0-32261 GCF_964246335.1 uncultured Jatrophihabitans sp.
GTCCCATTTGCGCCTTCCCACCCGGGATGGTCGCGGAACGGCGCGAAATCGCGACCACCTCGGGTGGGAAGGCGCAGGTTCGACGTGGGGTTGGACGTCAGGTTGGGCGCGGCGGCGGGTCCTGTGGCGGGTCGTCGGTGCGGCGGGTGCGCTCGAACCACTCGAAGATGTCGTCCGTGCTGCCGCTCGCCGGGCCGTCGGGTCGTGACGTGTCCGACGGCGGCTGCTCACTCGGCCGGTCGTTCGGCTGACCGCGCCGCGCGAACCAGTCCTGCACGCTCGCAGCGGTGTTGCCTACCGCGCTTCCGACGGACGTCCCCACGTTGCGCACCGTGGTGACGAGCGGATCGGTCGACTCGTCGATGCGGCGCCGGTAGGTGCGTGCCGCCTCCCGGGCGGTGTCGCCGAAGTTCGCGCTCTGATCGTCCGCGCGGCGCGGGTACACGCCGTCCTCGACGATGGCGCGGTACTCCTCGCTCGCCGCCCAGCGCGTCAGCTCGGCGGCCCGCACGACCGCGAACGGATGCGTCGTGCGCTCTGTGTTCAGCAGCTTCAGCACACCGTCGCGCAGGTCACCGCTGGACTCGTACTCGGCGGCCTGTTCGAGGAACGCGCCGGGGTCGATGCGGTCCAAATGCGCGCCGCCGGCCATCTTCATGTGCGCGCGCAACGCGGCGTCGAGGTCCTGCGTGGCGAGCAACCCGGCGCGGTCGCCGGACAGCTCCGCCTTGCGCTGCCACTCGCGCAGCGCCGCCACGATCGCGCGCATGCCGAGCGCGCCGCCGGGCAGCCAGCCGAACGCGCCGATCAGGTTCAGCAGGTGTTGCAGCAGTGACTGGTACAGCGCGTGCCCGGACATCGCGTGGCCGATCTCGTGGCCCAGCACGAAGCGCCGCTCGTCGTGGTCGTTGAGCTCGTACTGCCCGCTGCTGATCGCGATGAACGGGCGGTCGATGCCGAGTGTCATCGCGTTCGGCTCGGGATCGTTGTAGACGTAGACCTCGGGGCGCACCGGCGCGTCGAGTACGTCGCAGACGTCGCCGATCAGCTCGTGCAGGTCGGGGAACTGCCGTTCACCGACGCGCACCGCCGACGACAGGTACACCAGGCGGTACTGCCGTTCGCGCAGCATGCTCGACGCCGCCCGGATCAGTTGGTCGAAGCCGGGCACGGAGCGCATCGCGGTGAGCGCGGTGCGGTCGGCGGGATGCTCGAAGGCGCGGGACGAGATGTCGGGCAGGCGCCGCGGGGCGCCGGACGAGGTCATGGTCGACATCCTGCCTGGCGGTTGCGCTCGGGTGCACGCGCGCGAGGTGATCGTCTTGCGAGTGCGCCACCCACATCGCCGCGAACCGGCCCAAAACGATCACGACGTGGAACACCCGGCTCGAGACGACCACATTGGGGGCCGAAAAGTGGTCAGTTCGGCATGCAAGAAGCGGAACGGGACCTGGGTTAGGCGGAGGCGCGGGAGGCGGCCGTCGTCTGGCCGGTGTCGGCCTCGGCGTGCGCCGCCGCGGCCGGCACCGTCTTCGGCACCATCCGTCCGGCGGCCAACGCGACGAGCCGCTCGTAGCCGGCACCGGTCACCCGCACGAGCAGGTGCAGCGCCTTGGCGTCCCAGCCGACGAGCACCCGCGGCCGGTTGCGGATCACCGCCCGGCGGATGACCTTGGCGGCGTCCTCGGGCGTCATCTTCGCGAGCTTGGCGTCGAAGAACTCGGCCAGCGACTTCTGGTCCTCGCCGTCGACGACGCCGGCGTTGCGCGCGATCGCGGTCTTGATGCCGCCCGGGTGCACGCAGGTGACCTGCACCGGGTGCCCGGCGATCAGCATCTCCTCGCGCAGCGACTCGGTGAATCCGCGCACCGCGAACTTGGCGGCGTTGTACGCGCTCTGGCTGGGCATGGACAGCAGCCCGAACAGCGACGAGATGTTCACGACGTGCCCGTCACCGGACGCGATCAGGTGCGGCAGGAACGCCTTCGTGCCGTGGACGACGCCCCAGAAGTCGACGGCCATCACGCGCTCGATCTGGTCGAAGCTCATCTTCTCGATGTCACCGGTGAACGCGATGCCGGCGTTGTTGACGATCACGTTGACGACGCCGTATTCGGCGACGACCTCGTCCGCGTAGGCGAGCACCGCGGCGCGGTCGGTGACGTCGAGGCTGGTGTGGTGCACGGGCGCGCCGATCAGCCGCACCTGCTTCACCGTCTGCGCGAGACCGGTCGCGTCGACATCGCTGAGTGCGAGCTTCGCGCCGCTGCGGGCGAAGTCCTGGGCGAGTGCGCGGCCGATGCCCGACCCCGCTCCGGTGATGACGACGACCTTATTCTTCAGCTCGGTCATGACAGCGCGTGCTCCTCGTTCGGGCGGGTGGTGGTGTCCGGCGACGCAGTGGTGACGGCGTAGTCGGCGACGTCGAAGTGCCGGGTCTGCCTGCGAAACGCGAAGGTGAACCGCGGCCACAGCGTGGTGTTGTTGCCGTGCTTGTCGAGGTACCAGCTCGAGCATCCGCCGGTGGTCCAGATGGTCTGCTTCATGCGTTGCTGCAGGTCGGCGTTGAACGCGTGCTGGACGTCGCGCTTGACGTCGAAGGTCTCCATCTCGCGGCGGTCCTTCGCCTCGAGCGCACTGGACAGGTAGTTCAGGTGCGATTCGATCATGTAGACCATCGACGTGTGGCCGAGCCCGGTGTTCGGGCCGACGATCATCAGCAGGTTCGGGAAGCCGGCTACCGACGCGCCCTTGTAGGCCTGCATGCCCTCGTCGTCGAAGACCTGCGCCATCGACCGGCCGTCCGCCCCGATGATGCGTTGGTAGGTCGGCGAGTCGGTGACGTGGAAGCCGGTGGCGACGACGATCGCGTCGACCTCGCGCTCGGTGCCGTCGTTGCCGACGATCGCATTGCCGCGGATCTCGGCGATGCCGTCGGTGACGAGGTCGACGTTGTCGCGCGCCAGCATCGGGTACCAGGTGTTCGAGATCAGGATGCGCTTGCAGCCGAGCCGCCAGTTGGGCGTGACGGCGGCGCGCAGCTGCGGATCGTCGATGGCCTTGGTGATGTTGCGCTCGGCGATCTTCTGCACACCGCCGAGCAGACCCGGCCGGTAGCCGAAGCCGACCATGTAGAACTCGCGCCCCCAGTAGATCGCCTCGCGGGCCAGCCGTTGCAGGCCCGGTACGCGCTTGTAGGCCAGGCTCTCCAGCCGCGGGTAGGCGCGGTCGTGGCGCGGCATGACCCAGGGCGCTGTGCGCTGATAGACGTCGAGGTGCGCGACGCCGCGGCCGTCGCCCGGATCGGTGATGGCCGGGCCGATCTGGATGGCCGACGCGCCGGTGCCGATCAACGCGACACGCTTGCCGGCGAGGTCGGCGTCGTGGTTCCACTGCGCCGAGTGGAACAGCTCGCCGGTGAACGTCTCGATGCCCGGGATTTCGGGCAGCTGCGGCTCGGCGAGCGCGCCGACTGCGCTGACGACGACGTCGGCGGTGAAGTCACCGCTCGTCGTATCGACGAGCCAGCGGTTGGTGGCAGCGTCCCAGCGCGCCTGCGTGACCTCGGTGTCGAACAGGTGCTTGCGCGTCAGGTCGTACTTGGCAGCGACCTTGCGCAGGTAGTCCTGGATCTCGGCCTGCGGGGAGAACGAGCGTGACCACTCGGGGTTGAGCTCGAAGGAGTACGAGTACAGGTGCGAGGGGACGTCGCAGGCGGCGCCGGGGTAGGTGTTGTCGCGCCAGGTGCCGCCGACCTCGCTGCCGCGCTCGATCACCAGGAAATCCCCGCGGCCGTCCTGGGTGAGCCGGATGGCCGCGCCCAGCCCGGCGAAGCCGCTGCCGATGATCAGGACCTGGACGTGCCGGCGGCGGGCGGCAGTGCCGTCGGCGCGGGCCGGGCGACGGGCGGTACGCGTCATGGAAGCACCGTAGCCATGGCATTGAACGTGAGTCAATAGCTAGTTGGCTCACATTCAATAGGGGTTTAGGCTGGCCGGGTGACGGGCACCAAGCGCACCCGGCTGGACCCCGAGCAGCGCCGTGCCCAGCTGATCGAGCTGGGTGTCGAGATGCTGGCCACCCGACGGCTGGACGAGCTGTCCGTCGAGCTGATCGCACAGACGGCGGGCATCTCGCGCGGCCTGCTGTTCCACTACTTCGCGTCCAAGCAGGAATTCCACGTCGAGGTGGCGCGGGCGGCCGCGGCCGAGATGATCCGCCGCACCGAGCCGGACCGCTCGCTGCAGCCGGTCGCTGCGTTACGCGCCTCGCTGGCCGCCTACGTCGATTACGTCGGCGAGAACCCGGACAACTACATCTCCCTGGTCCGCGGTGCGGTCAGCGGTGACGCGCAGCTGCGTGCCATCTCCGACGACACCCGCGCCACCATGGCGCAGCGCACCATCGACGTCGTCGCTGCGCTCGGCTTCGACTTCGACGAGCGCAGCAAGCTCGCCGTGCACGCGTGGATCGCCTACGTCGAGGACTGCGTCGTGCGCTGGGTGCAGACCCGCACGCTCGAGCGCGACGACCTGCTCGACATGCTCACCAGATCGCTGCCGGCCGTGGCGCTGTCGGCGACGGTCGACGACCTCGACGCGCTCGTCGCCATCGTCCGCGCCGGTACCGAGGAAGCCGCCGCCACGGTTGGTCGGACGTCCTAGAATTCCGCCCATGGCCTTCGCAGTGACCCGCAACACCGATCTGCGCTCCGACGTCGACCGCACTGCGATCCTTGCTGAGCCCGGTTTCGGAACCCACTTCACCGACCACATGGTGCGTATCGACTGGACGGCGGCGTCCGGCTGGGGCGAGGGCCAGGTGGTGCCATACGGTCCGCTGACCATCGACCCCGCCTGCGCGGTCCTGCACTACGGCCAGGAGATCTTCGAGGGCCTCAAGGCCTACCACCAGCCGGACGGTTCGGTGGCGGCGTTCCGCCCGCAGGCCAACGCCGCGCGGATGCAGCGCTCGGCGCGCCGGATGGCGATGGCCGAACTGCCCACCGAGCTGTTCGTCGAATCGCTGGCCGCGTTGGTGCAGGCCGACCGGTCCTGGGTGCCGGAGACGATCGACAAGTCGCTGTACCTGCGGCCGTTCATGATCGCGACGCAGACCGGCCTCGGCGTCAACGCTCCGTCGCAGGCGTACACCTACCTGCTGATCGCGTCCCCGGCCGGCTCGTACTTCAAGGGCGGCGTCAAGCCGGTGACGGTGTGGCTGTCGACCGACTACACGCGTGCCGCGCCCGGCGGCACCGGCGAGGTCAAGTGCGGGGGCAACTACGCGGCCTCGTTCGCGGCCACTGCGCAGGCCGCCGAGCAGGGCTGCGACCAGGTGGTCTGGCTCGACGCCGCCGAGCACCGCTGGGTCGAGGAGATGGGCAGCAACAACCTCGGCTTCGTCTACGGCAGCGGGCCCGGCGCCCGCATCGTCACCCCCGCCCTCACCGGCACGTTGCTGCCCGGCATCACCCGCGACGCGCTGCTGCAGGTCGCGCAGGATCTCGGCTACGCCGCGGAGGAAGGCAAGGTCTCGGTCGAGGAATGGCGCGACGGCTGCGCGTCCGGCGCCATCACCGAGGTGTTCGGCTGCGGCACGGCCGCCGTGGTGACTCCCATCGGCGAGGTGCGCGGCGTCGACGGCTCGTTCTCGGTGGGCGACGGAGCAGCCGGCGGCGCGGGGCCGGTGACCACCGCGCTGCGCGACCGGCTCGTCGGCATCCAGACCGGCACGCAGCCGGACCCGCACGGCTGGATGCACACGCTCACCTGAGTTGGGCGAGCCGCGCGGTGCAACCACCGCCCGGTTGCGTTGAGTGCTGCGGACCGTCGCGCAGCGCCGGTGCTCGCTCGCCCACCTAGATCGATTGCGTGAGTCGCGCGAGCGTGGTCCGCGCGCCGTGTTCGCGCAAGGACTCGCGTGCTCGGACGTACGCGTCCACGAAGCGGTGCTGGCGGCTGAGGTCGCCGAAGACGTCGCGTTGGTCGAGGAACGCTCGCGGGTCGTCCCGAACGGCGAGGCGTTGCAGCCGTTCGGCGAGCCGGTCGACGATGTCGATCTGCCCGCCGCGGTCGTCGGTGCCCTCGCAGTAGCGCGCCCAGGCCGCGACGACCGTCGCCGCGCGGCGCAGCTCGCCGCCCGATTCGAGCTGCACGCGGATCACCGGCAGCACGAACTTCGGAATGCGGTCCGAGCCGTTCTCGCACAGTCGCGCCAACGTGTCCCCGACGTGCGGATTGGCGAAGCGGTCGAGCAGGGTCGCTGCGTAGTCGTCGAGGTCGATACCCGGCACCTCCGGCAGCGTGGGACGGGCCTCGCCGCGCAGGTAACCCGCGAGGAATGCGTGCAGCAGCTCGTCATCGGCCGCCTCGTACACCGACGTCAACCCGGCCAGTACGCCGAGGTAGCCGAGCGCCTGGTGGCCCGCGTTGAGCATGCGCAGCTTCATCAACTCGTACGGCTCGACGTCGTCGACGACCTGGACGCCGACGTCCTCGTATGCCGGGCGGTCACCGACGAACGCGTCTTCGAGCACCCACTGCGTGAACGGTTCGCACACGACGGGCCATCGGTCACGCACGCCGAAGCGGTCGAGCAGGTCGGCGCGGTCGTCGTGCGTGGTCCCCGGCGTGATGCGGTCGACCATCGAGTTCGGGAAGCGTGTCTCGCGCTCGATCCAGCTGGCCAGGGCGTCGTCGCGCAGCGCGGCGAAGGAGGTGACCGTCTGCCGGGTCAGTGTCCCGTTGCCCGGCAGGTTGTCGCACGACATCACGGTGAACGGCGCGGTGCCGGCCGCGCGACGGCGCCGCAATGCTTCGATGAGCAGCCCGAACGCGCTGGTCGGGGACTCGCCCGCTGCGACGTCGCGACGCACGCCCGCGTCGCCGGCGGCGAAGTCCCCGCTGCCGTCGACCAGGTAACCGCCCTCGGTGACGGTCAGCGAGACGACCCGGATCCGCGGTTCGCTCAGCAGCGCCAGCAATGCCTGCGCGTCGTCCGGCGCGTAGACGTAGTCGACCAGCGAACCGATCACCCGCGCGTCGTGCGTGCCGTCGCGGTGTTTCGCGACGAGCGTGTAGAGGCAGTCCTGTCGGCGCAGCGCATCGCGCATCGAGAGGTCGGCCTTGAGCACCCCGACGCCGACGATGCCGGCCTGCGGATCACCGCCGTGCAGCAGCCGGTCGTGATACATCGCCTGGTGGGCGCGGTGGAAGCCGCCGACGCCGAGGTGTGCGGTACTGGCCGCGGCGCGGTCGCGGGGATAGTCGGGCACGGCGACGCCACGGCCGACGGTCGGCATCGTGGCAGCCGTCAGCTGCACGCCGTCGGTGGAGCGGGTCACTCGGCCGAGCGTTCCCAGTCGCTCGGGTCCCGTCAACGGCGCGCTCGAACGAGCGCACCGTCGGGCCCGCGCGGACGGCACGCGACAATGGCGCGATGGACGCCGCGGACCGCCTGCTCGAGGCGCACGTCGCCTACCAACTGGAGCGGCTGCGCGGCGCGCAGTTCGGCACGCTGGTCGGTGCGGAGGTCGACCACGCGCTCGACCATGCGGCACGGCTCACGCTCGACGACGTCGTGCACCGCGACCAGGTGAAGGCGGTCGCCGCGAAGTATGTCTCGACCTTCGAGTTGCCGGGTGCGATCCCGGAGATCGTGGGCGAGATCACCGCGGCGTTGAGTGAGCACCCGGCGCAGGACGTCGAACTCGGCGCGGTGATCGATCGCCGGCACGTCCGGGCTGCGGCCACCAAGATCGCCGAGCTGCGTTCCCTGCGACAGGCGGTCGCCGAGCGCATTGCGGACAACCCCGCCGTGCAGGCGTGGCTCGCGCAGTACCTGCTGTCGATGGCGACGACGGCGGTCAACACGAACCGTTCGCTGCTGCAGCGGATGCCGGGTATGACCGCCGCCCTGGCCGCGGGTGAGCGGGTGGCGGGCCGGGCGTTGCGCGAGGTGGATCAGCGCAGCCGCGAGCTCGCCGAGCGCACCGCCGTCATCATCCTGGCCCGCTGGCGCGACAGCGCGGCCGATGCGATCGACGACGACCAGCTCGCCGAAGCGCTGCTGGGCGTCTGGGACCAGGTGGCCGACCGGCGGATGCGCGACGTTCTCGTCGGCACCGACCAGGACGACCTCGTCGATCTCGTCGTCATCGGCTACGAGCTGTGGCTCGACCTGCGCGGCACCGACTACCTGCGCTCGCTCGTCGACACCGGCATCGACTACTTCTTCGACACCTACGGCGAGTTCGCGCTCGACGCGCTACTGCGCGAATTCGGTATCGACCGCGACGACCTCGTCGAGGAGGCGTTGCGGTTCGCGCCCGGCGTCATCGCGCGCCTCGACGAGGCGGGTGTGCTCGCCGATCTGGTGCGTCGTCAACTGGTGGGCTTCTACGCCTCGCCAGCGGCTCGAGCCATCCTGGATGATCACCGTCCGTAACAATCGATTACTGGCAGCATCCTGACGTGCAGGTGCCTGCCAGTAATGACCGGTTTATACGCCTCTTCGCAGGATTAGCTTCGGTGCACCGATCGCTCACACAGGAGGTTCGTAGGTGCACACAGCATTGCGACGGCTCGCCGTCCTCACCGCAGCAGCGGCGACGACCGCAGTCGGCTTCTCCGCAGCGGCCACGGCCGGTGCGTCGACCTCGTCGACGTCCGCCTCCGCCGCCAAGACCGAACGCGTCTGCAGCGCGCCCACGGCACACCGCCTCGCCTGTTACGCCATCAAACAGGTGAGCCCCAACGAGCCGGCTGCCTTGCACTCGAACGCCGTCACGCCGAACGCCACCCCGTCCGGCTACGGGCCCAGCGACCTGCGCAGCGCCTACAAGCTGACCGCCAGCGGGAGCGGCACCGTCGCGATCGTGGATGCGTACAACGACCCGAACGCCGAGAGCGACCTGGGCACGTACCGCTCGCAGTACGGCCTGCCGGCGTGCACCACGGCCAACGGGTGCTTCAAGAAGGTCAGCCAGACCGGCAGCACGACGTCGCTGCCGAGCAACAACCAGAGCTGGTCGGGCGAGATCTCGCTCGACGTCGACATGGTGTCGGCCATCTGCCCCGGCTGCCACATCCTGCTGGTCGAGGCGAAGTCGCCGACCACGGCGAACCTGGGTACCGCGGTCAACGAGGCCGTGAAGCTCGGTGCGAAGTACGTGTCGAACAGTTACGGCGGCCCGGAGGACTCCTCGGTGACCTCCGCGGACAGCTCGTACTACAACCACGCAGGCGTGGCGATCACCGCAAGCGCCGGTGACTCCGACTACGACGGTGGCTCGTTCCCGGCGACCTCGCCGCACGTGACCGCGGTCGGCGGCACCAGCCTGAAGCGCAGCAGCACGACGCGTGGCTGGAGCGAGACGGTCTGGAACACGACGAGCTACACCGAGGGCACCGGTTCGGGCTGCTCGGCCTACTTCGCCAAGCCGTCGTTCCAGAGCGGCATCAGCACCGGTTGCAGCCGGCGCGCGGAGGCCGACGTCTCGGCCGTCGCCGACCCGGCGACCGGCGTCGCGGTCTACCAGACCTACGGCGGCAGCGGCTGGGCCGTCTACGGCGGCACCTCGGCGGCCGCGCCGATCATCGCGAGCACCTACGCGTTGGCCGGCACACCGGCGTCGGGCAGCTACCCGAACGCCGACCCGTACGCGCACCCCGGCAACCTGAACGACGTCACGTCGGGCAAGAACGGCACCTGCGGCGCACCGCTGTGCACCGCAGGGACCGGCTGGGACGGCCCGACCGGGCTCGGCACGCCGAACGGCACCGGGGCCTTCACCGGCTGACACACCGATCGACCGCGACGGCGGGGCGGACCAACGGGTCCGCCCCGCCGTCGTCGTCTGCGCGCAAGCCGCGCCATCGCAGGCGAGTCGGTGTCCTGGTGCGGTGGACCGTGCGCCCGTCGTCTGCTTGACTGGGTTTGTCTACCAATCTGATAGGAGAACCCGATGAGCGCGACCGACGAGCTGCTGTCCAACAACGCCGCGTACGCCGAGCAGTTCGACGGTCCGCTGCCGCTGCCGCCGGCCAAGCACGTCGCCGTCGTGGCGTGCATGGACGCGCGGCTGAACGTCTACGGCGCGCTGGGCCTGCAGGAGGGCGACGCGCACGTCATCCGCAACGCCGGCGGCGTGATCACCGAGGACGAGATCCGCTCGCTCGCGATCAGCCAGCGGCTGCTGGGCACGACCGAGATCGTGCTGATCCACCACACCGACTGCGGCATGCTCACGTTCACCGACGACGAATTCAAGAAGTCGATCGAGGACGACACCGGCATCAAGCCGTCCTGGGCCGCGGAGGCATTCGGTGACCTGGACGACGACGTGCGGCAGTCCATCGCACGGATCAAGGCAAGCCCGTTCGTGCCGCACAAGGACGCGGTGCGCGGCTTCGTCCTCGACGTCGGGACCGGCAAGCTGCGCGAGGTCGCCTGACCTACCGTCCACCACAGCACAAGATCAAAGTATGGCCGTGGTCGATATTCGACCACGGCCATACTTCGATCTTGGCTTCAGCGGGTCGGCCAGCGGCGGAAGTTGAGGTGCGAACGGCTCGGGGTGGGGCCGCGCTGGCCCTGGTACCGCGAGCCGTAGACGGGCGAACCGTACGGGTGCTCGGCCGCGCTGGAGAGCCGGAACAGGCACAGCTGACCGATCTTCATCCCCGGCCACAGCGTGATCGGCAGGTTGGCGACGTTCGATAGCTCCAGCGTGATGTGGCCGTCGAATCCCGGGTCGATGAAGCCGGCGGTCGAGTGCGTGAGCAGGCCGAGTCGGCCGAGGCTGGACTTCCCCTCGAGGCGCCCGGCGAGGTCGTCGGGCAGCGTCACGATCTCCAGCGTGGAACCGAGCACGAACTCGCCCGGGTGCAGCACGAACGCGTCGTCGCCGTCGGGCTCGACGAGCGTGGTGAGGTCGTCCTGCTGCTCGGCCGGATCGATGTGCGTATAGCGGCTGTTGTTGAAAACCCGGAAGTAGCGGTCGAGCCGCACGTCGACGCTCGAGGGCTGTACGAGCGCGGCGTCCCAGGGCGCCACCGAGAGCCGGCCGGCGTCGACCTCCGCGCGGATGTCGCGGTCGCTCAGCAGCATGCGCGACAGGCTAGCCGGTGGGCTCGGACGCACTTTCCGCGCCACGCGCCGCGGCGACGAAGCCGATGATCGCCTCGGCCAGCTCGCCGCCGGCGTCCTCCTGCAGGAAGTGGCCCGCGTCGGCGATGGTGCGGTGCGGCTGGCCGTGCGCGCCGGTCATGGCGCGTTCGAGGATCGGCGCCATCGCACCGGTGATGGGGTCGCTGTCCGAGAACGCCAGCAGCATCGGGGTGCTCGATGCGGCGAGTGTCCGCCAGGCTGCGCGGTTCGCGTCGCTGGCCGGATTGTCCGGCTCGTAGGGCACGAGCCCGGGCATCGCCCGCGGGCCGGCCTTGAACGTCTCGTCCGGGAACGGCGCGTCGTAGCCGGTGCGGGCGGCCGCGTCCAAACCGCGCACGCAGCCGGACGCGACGAAGCGCGCGACGTCGAGCTCCGGCGCGGTCTGCACGGCGACGCGGAAGCGGTGCCAGATGTCGGGCATCGGGTGGTCGCCGGTGGGCAGACCGGTGTTCGCCGCGACGATCCGCGCGAACCGGTGCGGCTGCTCGGCTGCCAGCCGCAAGCCGATCAGGCCACCCCAGTCCTGGCCCACCAGCGTGATCTCGCGCAGGTCGAGCGCCTCGACGAACGCCTGCACCCAGCCGACGTGCCGGGCGTAGGTGTGGTCCTCGATGCGCGTCGGCTTGTCCGAGCGGCCGAAGCCGACGAGGTCGGGCGCGATCGCGCGCAGCCCCGCGTCGGCCAGCGGCCCGAGCATCGAGCGGTAGAGGAACGACCACGACGGCTCGCCGTGCAGCAGCAGCACGATGTCGCCGTCCGCCGGGCCGGCCTCGACCCATGCCATCCGCAGCGTCTCTCCGACGCCGTCGTCGGTCGGAACGTCCACGTAGTGCGGTTCGTGGTCGAAGCCTTCGAGCTCGGCGAATCGGTCGTCCGGCGTGCGCACCGTCTGCATGGACGGAACGTACGCCGACGACCGGTCATGCCCGGCGGGGTGAGTAGCCCGTTGCGGTCACGGCGGCGGGGGGTTGCCGCAACCGCAACGGGCAGCTTCTCAGACCTGCTCGCAGCGGCGTCGCTGCAGGAGAAGCAGCGCGCTGCCGAGCAGCATCAGCAATGCGGCGAGCAGGAGCATCGCCAGGGCGCTGACCCCGGTCGAGGCCAGTGAGCCCGTCAGGGCCCGCTCATCGGCGCTGTCCACGCCGTGCGATCCAGCGGTCCCGGCCGAGCTCCGGCTCTGGGTGAAGCCGGCGGTTCCATTGCCGGTCGAGCCCGGGCTGGTGCCGCTACCGCCGTTGCCGGGCGGGTTGGTACCGGGCGGGTTGGTACCCGGCGGGTTGGCGCCGGTACCGGTGCCGCACGAGGCGGAGCCGTCGCCGACCGCGTTGCCGCAGACGGTGACCGGCGTCGTGACCGGAACGGTGACGGTGCCCGGCGGTGTCGTGCCGCCGGTCGGTGCCGAGGTGTCGCACGACGCCGAGGCGTCGCCGACCGCGTTGCCGCAGACGGTCAGGGGGGGGGGCCGGGGGGGGCCCCCCGCCCCCCCCCGCCCCCCCCCGCCGCCCGCGCGGGGGGGGGCGGTTGCCCCGGTGGCCGGGGGGGGCCCGTGGGCGCCGACTCCGTTGCCGCAGACGGTCGCCGGCGCGGTGACAGGTGCGTCGACGGTGCTGCCGCTGCCGGTGCTGCCGCCGCCCGAGCCGGTGCCTGAGCCTGTGCCGGTGGTGCGGCCACTGGTGCAGGACGCGCTGCTGTTGCCGTCCACTGCGGCGCCGTTGCCGCAGACGGTCGCCGGCGCGGTGACTGGTGCATTGACGGTGCTGCCGCCGTCGGTGGTGCCGCCGTTGCCGCCGCTTCCCGAGCCTGCGTCGGTGGTGCTGCCGCTGCTGCAGGACGCGGTGCTGTTGCCCGCCACTGCGGCGCCGTTGCCGCAGACGGTGACCGGAGCGTCGACCGGAGCGTCGGCAGTGCTGCCGGAGCCGCTGCTGCCGGAACTCGTGCTAGCCGGTGCGCACGACGCGGACGCCGTGCCGGCCACGCCGACGCTGTTGCCGCACACCGTGACCGGTGCGTCGACCGGCGCCTCGACGGCGCTGCCGCCGTCCTGCGCGGTGCCCGTGCCGTCGGCCGATGCAGCATCGCGCGAATCCGACGTCGAACCGGGGGCATTCGACGTCGAATCCGACCGCTGCAGCAGCGTGACGGAGTTACCGCTCACCCGCACCGGCGCAGTGACCGGAATGTCGGCGACCGACGACCGCGAATGCGTGCGGGGCTTCGCGCTGGACGGCGCCGACGCGGCGTGCGCCGACCTGCCGCCGACCGACAGGCTGTTGTTGGCGATCGTCACCGGCGCATCGACGGACGCACTGACGTCCGACCGGCGATGTGCCGACGACGAGCCGGCCGTTGCGCCGGACTTGTCGGTGTCGGCGTGCGGCGATGCATGGTGACCGAGGACGTCGACGTTGTTGCCGGTCACCTTCACCGGCGCGTGTGCGCTGACATGGACCACAGGGGCCCGGTGCAGCTGTGGCGCGTGCGTGGTGTCGGCGCTGGCTATGCCGGTGCCGATCAACCACAGACCACCACTGAAGAGCCCGACCTGCAGGCCGCGCTTCAGCCAGATGTTCATGAGTTGTCTCGCTTCTTTCCAGGGGGTTCGGCCAGGCCGGCGACCTGTGCCGTCGAGCGCTGCCGTCGTCGTGACGGTCCGGCCGACCCCTAGTCAGGTGAGAACGTGGGCTCGTCGCCGGCCACACCGGCAGGCGTGCGAGGGCCCGCGAAGAAGGGTGCATGTTCGACGCGCACGGGGGTTTGCGCGGCGGGGAACAGCGCTGCGCCGGAGTGCTCCGGCGTCGTCCGGCCGGACACCGGCGCGAGGGGCTGACCCGGCATGTGGGGGGCTCGCGGAAGCGGGGCGTGCGGGGTGCCGGCGTTCGGCGCCGCGGCGGTGTGCGCGGCGGTCGCCCGCGTCTTCGTGGCGTGCGGCGCCGTGGCCGTCGTGTGCTGCTCGCGCACCAGGGTCGAGGACCGTCCGGCCGTCACCCGGGCGGCGGCGACGTGTGCGGACCGCGCGCTGTGCCGCGCAGGCTGAGCCACCGACGCCACGGAAGCCACGGAAGGCGCCGCAGCCGGCGAGGTGCGCGTCCCGAGTACCTGCCGGCCCGCTGCCGGGGTCCGACCGATGGTCCGGTGCACCACCCGAGAGCCGCGCGAGACGACCGTGCGAACGAGGCCGGTCGCGCGGTGCGTCGTGGCGGCCAGCCGGGTGTGCACGTCGTGCACGATGCGCGCGGGTGCGGCGACCTCCGTGCGCGCGCGATGCACCGCCTCGGCAACCACGGTGACCGGCTGTGCCGTCCGGTGCGCAGCCACTCCCGCGAGCGGGTGGACCGGCCGTGCGGTGCTCGCGCTCGCCGGCGCGGCGTGCAGCAGGCAGGTCAGCAGCCAGAACCCGACGCCGAGGCCCGCCAGGACGATCAACCGACGGATGACGGGGTGGGCAGCAGGCCGGGCCGGCGCAGCGAACTCGCGGTTCGCGGCGCACGCGCATGCGGCGTACTTCGTGTCCAAGGCCCACACCCAGGTTTGCGACTGCCAAACACTCCGGACAGAGGGGTCAACGAGCACATGTGCCGATGGTTACGCAAAGTTACGAAAACTAACGCAGCGTGTTACCGCTGCGCCGAATACCCCCGCATTCTGGGGTTTTCCGACCCATGTCGCACGGTTCTGCTTTGATGCAGGTGCGTGCGTTCGGCATCCAACAGGTGGTGTCGGTCCACGGCATCGAGCCGCCGGTGCCTGCCGCTTCCGGATCGCCGAGAAGAAGCCGTTCATGCCTTCGCGCCGTATCGCCCTGATCGGGCCCAGCCGGGCACCCGTCGCCCAACCGTTCGCCGGCGGCCTGACCGCCCACCTCTGGTCGTTGTGCTCGAAGTTGCTCGAGCGTGGCCACGACGTCACGTTGTTCGCGCCGGCCGGCAGCGACCCGCGCCTGCCCGTACATGAGCTGCGGCTCGGCGAGTTACGGCTTTCGCAGGACTCGCGCTCGGACGTGTCCATGCCGCCCGAGGTGATGATGGTGGAGCATCACGCGTACCTGAGCCTGATGCTCGAACTCGCGAGCGGCACCTCCGGCTTCGACGTGCTGCACAACCACAGCCTGCATTACCTGCCGCTCGCGATGTCCTCGACCGCCGCGGCGCCGATGCTCACGACGTTGCACACCCCGCCGACACCCTGGCTCGAGTCGGCCGTGCAGTCCGCGCCGTCCATGCCGTCGCGCTTCGCCGCGGTGAGCGCGCACACCGCGCACCGCTGGGCTCCGTTGCTCGGCCGGGTCGACGTCATCTCGAACGGCATCGACCTGCAGGCCTGGCCGCAGGGCCCGGGTGGCGCGGGCGCGGTGTGGACCGGGCGCATCGTCGCCGAGAAGGCGCCGCATCTCGCAGTGCACGCAGCGCGCAAGGCCGGCCTGCCGATCACGCTCGCCGGCCCGATCGACGACCCGGACTACTTCGACGCCGAAGTACGTCCGCTGCTCGGGGGTGAGGTCGACTACGCCGGCCATCTCACGCAGCACATGCTCTCGCTGCTGGTCAGCCACTCGTGCGTCGCGGTCGTCACGCCCGTCTGGGACGAGCCCTACGGTCTGGTCGTGGCCGAGGCGCTGGCGTCCGGCACGCCGGTGGCCGCGTTCGGTCGCGGCGGCATTCCCGACGTGGTGGACGCGACCTGCGCGCGACTCGTCGCCGACGACGACGTCGGTGCCCTGGCGCAGGCGATGGATGACGCCGCGCACCTGCCCCGCGCGGCAGCGCGCGCCCGCGCGGAGGCGCACTGCTCGGTCGAGACGATGGTCGACCGCTACGAGGACACGTTCACCGAGATGCTCGAGCTGTGATCGGCTACTACGTCCACCATCACGGCACCGGTCACTTGTCGCGGGCACAGGCGCTGGCCGCCGCGTGCACCGAGCCGGTGGTCGTCCTCTCCTCGTTGCCGGAGCCGGCGGACAAGGCGCCGTTCGCCGGATGGGTCCGGCTGCCCGGCGATCCGCACCTGCCCGACGCCGCGGACCCGCAGGCCGGCGGTGCCCTGCACTGGTCGCCGCTGCGCTCGGGCGGCTACCGCGCCCGCATGCACTGCATCGTCGAGTGGCTGGCCACCGCCCGCCCGCGCACCGTGGTGGTCGATGTGTCGGTGGAGGTCACCGCACTGGTCCGGTTGACCGGCGTGCCCGTCGTGGCCGTCGCGTTGCCCGGCGAGCGTGCCGACGACGCGCACGCGCTGGGGCACCGGCTCGCGTCGCGGATCGTCGCGCCCTGGCCGGCACAGGTGCTCGACGCCGCGCACCTTCGCCCGTACGCGGACAAGACCGTGTACACGGGAGCGTTCTCCCGCTTCGACGACCGCGCGCCAGCGGACGTCCACGCACCTGCCGGCGATCTCCTGCTGTTGCTCGGCTCCGGTGGCGCCGAGGTCACGCTCGACCGGGTCGCCGAACTCGAACGCGTGACCGGCCGGGAGTGCCGGGTGCTGGGTGAGGGCTTCGGCTGGAGCGACGACGTATGGGCCGACCTGTGCGCCGCGCAGGTCGTGCTGACCCACGGCGGTCTCGGCGCGCTGGGCGAGGTGGCGGCCGCGCGGCGGCCATGTGTCGTGTTGCCCCAGCCGCGGCCGTTCGCGGAGCAGGAGCTCACCGCGGCGGCGTTGCAGCGCGCGGGCCTGGCGACGGTGTGCACTCGGTGGCCGGACGCGGACGCGTGGCCGGGGGTCCTCGCCGATGCTGCAGCCGGTGACGGCCAGCGCTGGCGCGCCTGGAACGACGGCCGCGGGATGGCGCGGATGGTCGATGCAGTGTGCGCCCCGCTGCCGGGCGAACCGGTGCTGGACCGGCGATGAGGACCGCGGTCGTCACGGTGGTCGCCGGGCGGCACGAGCACCTGCGCGTGCAACGCGCATTCCTCGCCGCGTGCGACCCCGCGCCCGACCTGCATGTCGTCGTCGCCGTCGACGACCCCGCGGTGGTCGACGTCTGCGCCGCAGAGGCCGAGGTGCCGACCGTCGTCGTGCAGATGCCGACGACAGCAGGCGGTCTGCCGGTCGCCGCAGCGCGCAACCGGGGCGCGGGCACGGCGCTGCAGCACGACGCCGAGCTGCTCGTCTTCCTCGACGTCGACTGCATTCCCGCCCCGGACCTGCTCGGCCGCTACCGCGATGCCGTCACGGCCCGGCCGGACGCCGTGATCAGCGGACCGGTGACCTACCTCCCGCAGAGCACGCTCGCGTGGACGCACGAGCGTCTGGCGTCGGCGCGCAACCCGCACGAGGCGCGACCCGACCCGGCCGACGGCGTCCTGATCGACCTGGCGGCGCAGCTGTTCTGGTCGTTGTCGTTCGCCGTCGCCGCGCCGACCTGGCTCGCGACCGGCGGCTTCTACGAGGGCTACGTCGGCTACGGCGGCGAGGACACCGACTTCGCCGTCACCGCCGACACGCACGGTGTGCCGCTGCTGATGGCCGGCGGTGCCGACGCGTTCCACCAGCACCACCCCGCCGCCGACCCGCCGGTCGCACACCTCGACGACATCGTGCGCAACAGTCACGTCTACGCCCGCCGGCACTCGACGCTGCCGATGGGCGGCTGGCTCGCCGGCTTCCGCGACCGCGGCCTGCTGGGTGCGGCGGGCGACCTGCCACGCCGGGCAGACCCGGTGCGCGTGGTCACCGTCCCGGCCTGGCACGAGTACCTCGACGCCGTCGTCCCCGGCACCGTCGACCGAACGCTGCGCGAGCGCGTCACCGGCTGGACGCCGGACCCCCTGCTCGAGCCGGACGTGCTGCGGGCGAACGCGCACGCGATCGACGTCGTGCACCTGCACTTCGGCTACGAGCACCTCACCGCCGACGCGCTGCACGCGTGGCTCGCGTGCCTCGACGAGCTCGGCATCGCGCTCGTCGTCACCGTCCATGATCTGCGCAACCCGCACCAGCTCGACCGCGAACCGCACGACGCCCACCTGCGCATGCTCTTCGCCGCCGCGCAGCAGGTGCTGACGTTGACCGCCGCCGCGGCCGGCGAGTGCGCCGAACGCTTCGGGCGCCGACCCGAGGTGGCGCCGCACCCCACCGTCGTGGACATCCCGGACACTCCGCCGACGGCACCAGATACAGCGCCGCGGCACGTCGTCGTGCCGCTGAAGGCACTGCGCGCCAACGTCGTGGACCCGGTCGAGGTCGTGCGCGCGGTCGGCCGCGGTGCCGGGAAGCACGACGTGCGCGTGCTGGTCGAGCCGCACGCGCTCGACCGACCCGAGCTCGCCGGCCTGCGCGATCTCGGTGTCCGTCTCGACGTGCGCGGACGCATGTCGCCACGTGAGCTGGTCGACTACGTGGCGGCGGCGCACGCGTGGGTGCTGCCGTACCGGTTCGGCACGCACTCCGGCTGGGTCGAGCTGGGCCGTGATCTCGGCACGCACGTCGTCGCGCCCGACTGCGGGCACTACGCGGGGCAGTGGGACGACGTGGTCACCTACGTCGGCAACGAGCGTCACGGGCTGGACCAGGACTCGCTCGCAGCGGCGGTGCGGCATGTGTGCCGGCGCCCGCCCGCGCGGCCGGCCGATCGGGAGCAGCGCGAAGCCGAACGCGACGTCGTCCGCGCTATGCACGACGCCGTCTACCGGCAGGTCAGCGGCCGGTGAGCGATGTCGTGCACCTGCTGGTGGGGCCGGCCGAGCACGGCGTGGTGCGGCACGGCCGGGAGATCGCGGATGCGTGCGGCCATCGGTCGGTGCACGTGCCATACCCCGAAGCGCTGCCCGCCCTGCTCGCCTGCGACGTCGTGCACGTGCCGTTCACCGACCGGTTGTTCGGGCCGGACGTCGACGCGGCGGGTGCAGCACTCGAGTGGGTGGCGCAGCTCGTCGCGCGGTGCGGCGCGGCGCTGTCGGTGACGCTGCACGACGTCCCGCACGACGGCAGCCCGTTGCAGCTGCGCCGCCGCGAGTTGTACCGGCAGGTGATGTCACTGGCTCGGGGCGTGGTCGTCAACAGCGGCGTCGAGCTCGGCCTGATGCAGGACGACGCCGGCTCCGTCCACTCACTGCGCCGCATCCGGCTGCCCGTCGAGCGCGCCACCCCGGCCCGCGCCGGCAGCTCGCCGCTGCCGGCGCGCAGTGTTGCCGTGCTCGGCTTCGTCTACCCCGACCGCGGCTACGACGACGTGCTCGCGGCACTGCCGCCGCACGCCGTGCTGACCGCGCTCGGCCGCGCGTCGGACGGGCACGCCGACCTCGCGCAGCATTACGCGGACCGCGCCGGGCCGCGCTGGCAGCTGACCGGCTACGTACCCGACGACGAGCTGGGCGCCTACCTCGCGGACGTGGCGGTGCCGGTCGCGCCGAACCGGCGGGTCACCGCCTCGGCGTCGATCAACACCTGGCTGGCGCACGGCCGCCGCCCGCTCGTCCCGCAGGGTCCGTACGGCCGGGAGATCGCGCGCGAGCGGCCGGGAGCGGTCGAGCTCTACGACCCCGACGACCCGCGTGATCTAGCCGAAGCGGTCGAGCGAGCGCTCGCCGATCCGCAGCGGACCCGACTCGCCGCGGACGCCCGGATCGGGCCGGGGCTGCAGGCCGTCGCAGCCGACTACCTGCAGCACTTCGACAGCTGCGTGCCGCCGCGTGCCGTCGGCGTCGACGACGGCTGGGTGGTGCCGGGCAACCGCTGGGACCTGCTGGCGGCGGTGCCCTGCGCGGCGCGCGGGACACCCTCGGTGAGCGTCGTGATCCCGTACTTCGAGGCCCAGCACGACCTCGATCTCGTGCTCAGCGCGCTGACGCAGCAGACGCACCCGGCCGCGGCCATCGAGGTCGTGGTGGTCGACGACGGTTCGGCGACGCCGCCGGACGTCGGAGCCGCCGGCGCGCTCCCGGTACAGGTGCTGGCGCAACCGGACGAGGGATTCCGCGCCGCCCGCGCGCGCAATCTCGGCGCCGCGGCAGCGCACGGCGACGTACTGGTCTTCCTCGACTGCGACACCGTCCCCGAACCCGGCTTCCTGGCCGAGATCGCGCGACTTCCCGCGGTGTGTCCCGACGTCGTCGCGGCCGGTCGGCGCCGACATGTCGACCTCGCCGGCCTGCCACCCGAGGGGCTCGCGGACTGGTTCGCCGGCCGGGTCGCGCTACCCGAACTCGACGAGCCGAGCTGGCTGCGCGACGCCTACCGCGACTCTGCGGATCTGCTCGACGCCGACCGGCGCTCCTACCGGTTCGTCATCAGCGCCGTTCTCGCGACGAGTGCGCGGCTGTTCGCCGAGGTCGGCGGCTTCGACGAGCGCTTCGTCGGCTACGGCGGCGAGGACTGGGAGTTCGCGCACCGGGCGCGCAACGCCGGCGCGGTGTTCGCGCACATCCCGGCCGCCGTCGCGTGGCACGACGGTCCGGACTGGGCGCAGCGGCACACCGCGGCGCAGCGTGCCCAGGACAAGCTGCGCGAGACCGCGGCGCTCGCCGACCTGCTGCCCGACCCGGACGAGCGCGGGTGGACCGGGCCGCGGCGCTACCCGTCCGTGGTGCTGCGGGCCGCCCGGATGAGCGCCGGCCAGGCCTGCGACGTCCTCGATTCGCTCGCCGGCACCGACTGCGCCGTGTGGTTCGCAGCCGTCGACGGACCGCCGCCCGCGCGCGCAGAGCTGGGCGAACCGCCGGCGGACGTGCTCGCCCGTGCCTGGTGCCACGGCGAGTTGCGCGCCCCGGCTGACCTCGGCGCGCTGCCCGAGCTCGCCGAACTCGCCGAGCGGCACGGCCGGCTGGACACGCCCGCGCTGACCCTGCGGGCCGCGCGGTCGCTCGCCCGCAGCGCGCGGTGGGCCCGAGACGATGACGCCGAGAAGCTTGCGGACCGGTGGTTCGGCCGGCACGACCGGACGTTCCCCGTGCAATCCGAACCGGCACTCCCGACTCAGGACCCGCCGGTCAGCCTTTCGTAGACGCCGACCACGTCGCCGGTCTCGTACGCGCCGATCCCCTCGAAGGTGGCCAGCACGGTGTCGTGCGACCAGTCCTCCTCGACGTGCACCTCGAACGGATTGCCCTCGATCGCGTGCTGCGGGTAGTGCACGATCGGCAGCGACAGGTACACCGCGCGCGCAGCCGTCTGTGCGCAGCGCTCCCAGACCCGAACGGCATCGGCGCGGCTCATGTGTTCGAGAACGTCGCCCAGCACGACGACATCGACCGGCGGCAGCGGCGCGTCGCGCACGTCACCGATCACGATCTCGTCATAGAGGTCGTGCAGGTGGTACGTCGACACGTACGGCTCCCACACCTCCAGCCCGACGATGCTCGTGATCGGCAGCCCGGCCAGCAGCTTCGCGTACGTGCCGACGCCCGGGCCGACGTCGAGGACGGTCAGCGGCCCCGTCGCCGCGAGGTCGGCGACGCGCGCGCGGGTCCAGTTCTTGCCCTCGGTCGAGCTCATCGGCATAGCGGCGAGTCTTGCAGGACGTGCCGACGGCGCCGCCCCGCACCGGCCCGCACGACCGCCGAGGGTCCATGCCGGGTGCGTGCGCTCTAGAGTGTGCGAGCGATCAACGAGGAGCGCCGGTGGCCGGTCCCGATCCCTCGACGCGTGGTGGCTCGCGTCTGAGTGCGGTCTTCGCCGTGCCCGAATTCCGGGCGATGTGGTCGGCCGAGGTGCTGTCCGTCGGCGGTGACCAGTTGGCTCGCGTCGCCCTCGCGGTCGTCGTGTTCGAGCGCAGTCACTCCGCTGCGCTGACCGGCCTGGGCTACGCGCTCACCTTCGTGCCGTCCTTCCTCGGCGGAGCGCTGCTCGGCGGCATCGGGGACCGGTGGGCGCGACGCACGGTGATGGTGGTTGCCGACCTCGTCCGCGCGGTGCTGATCGGCGTGGCGGCCGTGCCGGGCACGCCGCTGTGGCTGCTGCTCGTCCTCGTCGCGGCAACCGCGCTGGTCAACGGGCCGTTCAAAGCTGCGCAGCAGGCGCTGCTGCCCGCGGTGGTCCCGGACGCGCTGTACTCGCCGGCGATGGCGGTGCGCAGCATCTCCAGCCAGACGGCCCAGCTCGTCGGCTTCGCCGTCGGCGGTGTCCTCGTGTCGGCCGCCGGTGGGTCGGTGGGATTGGCCGCGGACGCAGCGACCTTTGGCTGCTCGGCCCTGGTGCTCGTGCTCGGCGTGCGGGCGCGTCCGGCGGCGCAGGCGCCCGGGGTCGGGGTGGCCGCGGCGGTGCGGGCCGGCACGGTGCTGGTCTGGCGCGATCCGGTGCTGCGGCCACTGCTGGGCCTGTGCTGGCTGGCCGGCTTCTACGTGGTGCCCGAGGCGTTGGCCGCGCCCTACGCCGCAGCGCTCGGGGGCGGCGCGCTCACCGTCGGCGCGATCATGGCAGCGGATCCGGTCGGCTCCGTGCTCGGCGGCATCGTCTGGGGGAAGTGGGTGGCCGAGCCCACCCAGCGACGCGTGATCGGGCTGCTCGGCGTCGCCGCCGGGTTGCCGCTCGTCGGGTGCGCCGTGCAGCCGCCGCTGCCGGTGTCGATGGTGTTGTTCGCCGCGAGCGGCGCCGCAGCGACCGGCTACACGATCACCGCGACGGTCAGCTTCGTGCGTCGGCTCCCGGACGAGCGCCGGGCGCACGGTTCGGGGTTGCTGTCGTCGGGCCTGATCACGGTGCAGGGCGTCGGTGCGCTCGCGTTCGGCGCGCTCGCCGACGTGACGGGAGCCGGCCCGGCCATCGCAATCGCAGGAGGGCTGGGCGCCGCCGTGGCGGTCCCGGTCGCGATGGCCTGGGCACGGGCTCGTCGGCTGCCGCCCGAGGCGGCAACGCAAGTAAGCGGATCAGGTGTCGCGGTTGGACACGTCGATCTCCAATCGGGGTCGGGGGGCTGACGATCGGGCCGGTTTCCGGCTCAGGTGTCGCGGTTGGACACGTCGATCTCCTGTCGCAGTCGGGGGGGCGGTTCGACCAGAAAGGTCGGTTCAGGTGTCGCGGTTGCCCTGGTTCATGGCAGTCTCCTTCCGGTGCGGCGATGACACCGATGACCGACGACACCGGCGTCGCTTCCCATTGATGACCATCTCGCGTTCAATGAATGTGAAGTGCCACTGATTGGGCAGCATCGGGAGTGACGCTTCGTCGTTGCGGTCGGCCGAAATCGGGAGCAAACGGGATGAGTCGGACATCGCGTGTGCGGGTGTCCGTCCCGAATGCGGTCAATCCGAGACGTTGGGCCCTGTGGCGGCAACGACGGCGGCTGATCGGCTACGCGCTGCTCATCGAGACGGCCGCCGTCGTCGCGACCGTCGTGTCCGCGCACGCTGCACCGCGTTCGTCGGACTGGCGGCTGGTCGGCGGGCTGGTCGTGCTCGGCGTGGTCCAGGCGGAGCTCGCCCGCCAGATAGAGCGCACCCGGCGGATGCTCGCGGCCACGCCGCACGTCAACATGAGTTCGGTCTGGACCTTCGCCGGAGTGCTGCTGCTGCCCGTGCAGCTCATCGCGCTCCTCGTCGTGGCGCTGTACGCGCATCTCGCCGCGCGCAGCTGGCGCGGCATCCGGCGGGTGCCGCCGTTCCGCACGGCGTTCAACGCGTCGCTGGTGGTCGTCACCTGCCTGATCAGCCGGGGCGTGCTCGCCGCGAGCGGCTGGTCCGGCGTGGCGGCGGCGACGCACGACGGTTTCCGCGGGTTCCTGCCGGTGTTCACCGCGGCCGCCGCCTATTTCGTGGTGGCGGCACTGATCGCGATCCCCGGCTTGTCGATCAGCACCTGGAACGTCGAGTCGGTGCTGGGCAGCTGGTCGGACAACGGGCTGGAGCTCGCGACGCTCGGGCTGGGCGCGATCAACGCGGTACTGCTGGTCGTGATGCCGGAGCTCTCGGTCGCGGTCGTGCCGATCACCTTGCTGGTTGCGCGCAGTGTGCTCGCGCGTGATCTCGAGGTGGCCGCCACCACAGACGCCAAGACCGGCGTCTACAACGCCCAGGCATGGCGCCGGGTCGCCGTCGCCGAGCTCGCTCGCGCCGATCAGGCCAAGGCGCAGGTCGGTCTGCTGCTCATCGATGTGGACCGGTTCAAACTCGTCAACGACACCCACGGTCACCTGGCCGGCGACAAGGTGCTGCGGCACATTGCTACAGCCATCGACGACGTCGTCCGGTCCACCGACTCGCTCGGCCGGTTCGGCGGCGAGGAGTTCGTGGTGCTGCTGCCCAACGCGTCGCACCCGCTGGTCCTCGCAGTCGCCGAACGCGTGCGGCGGGCCGTCGCTGAATTGCGGGTGCACCTCGACGAGCAGACGACGCTCACCGACGTCTCGGTCTCGGTCGGCGTGGCCGTCTATCCGCGCTCCGGCGAGGGTCTCGACACGCTGCTGCAGTCCGCCGACCGCGCGCTCTACGCCGCCAAGGAAGGCGGCCGCAATCGCATCGAGCTGGCGGCCAGCTGACCGCAGCGAATGTGCACGCTTGCGCACCTGCGCCGACTGTTTCGTCCGCATCAGCGGCAGCCCTCGGCTGACGTTGATTCCGGATACGCGCCTACCGGCGGGGACGGCTGCTGAGACCATTCCGAGGTTTGCGGCGGCAACGCTCGGGTAGGGTCGAGCGCGCTCGCGGGTGTAGTCAATGGCAGAACATCAGCTTCCGAAATCCGGCGTCTAAAGATGATCAGGCGCGGATTCCCAATGATTCCGCCGCCTTCTGCTGCATCTGAAGAGTCGGCGGATGACTGTGATTGACCGCCAAATACCGCCGCTTGTCGCACGGCTATCGCACGGGGATGCCCGGCCTATGAGATCGAATCTGTGCGGCGGACAGGTTGCGCCCAAGCTCTTCTCGCTGCGGCCACGGGCGCCATCGGCATGAGCGCTGTAGGACCGGCGGCGCACGCTTCAGCCCGTCTGTCGAGGTGCCCTGCGTCTCTCGGGCGGCATAATCAATTCCGGGATAGCTCGGCGTATGAACTTGTCGAAGTGCGGCACGGTAAACGCGGCGTAGCCGTGCTCAGGCGTGTACAGCAGGCCCATGTTGATCAGTTGAGCGCGCGTTGGTCCCATCTGTGTTGACTTACGCCCGATGACGCCAGCTACGTCCTGCGCCCTCTGCGCATCAGGTCCCAGTTCGGCCATCGCCCGGAGGTAAATGCGCTCCATCTCGGTGGCCCGGTCTAGCCGCACGCGAAAAAAGGACTCGTCAAGCTTCGCCTCGTAGGTGGGGACAGCCAAAGCAACGTCCTCCCGGGTGATGACGGGGCCGTCCGCGACGCCCCACACGGCGTATCCGAGCTCTTGCAGGAAATACGGGTAGCCGCCAGTGACCTCGAGCGCCAGATTGAGGGCGCCGTCGCTGTAATCGGCGTCCTCGGCCTGCGCGGGCTCAGTAAGGGCGGCGCGTGCATCTTGATCGTCTAGGTTGCCAATTCGAGGAAACTTGAACAGACGCTCTGAGTAGGACTTCGCGTCGCCAGCCAGCTCTGCGATCTGCGGCAGGCCGGCGCCGACCATCGTCACAGGGAGCCCGCGTTGGACGGTTTTGTGGAGCGCTGATATGAGCGCCTCCAGCTGCGTGGTCGAGAGGAACTGCACCTCATCAAAAAGCAGTACGAGGCCCTTGCTCGTATCTTTCGCGGCTTCGCCCACCGCTACGAGTAGGTCGGTGAGGTCAGATTGGAGCTCTTGCTGGTCGGCGAAACCTTGAGCGGCGTCAACATCGATGCCACCCGTGAGTGTGCCGCTCGGGTCGACCGAGATACTGAAGGACTTCAGCACGGCAGCAGCGCGTTGTAGTCGGTCGCCCCAGCGAGCCTTGGGCGACATCTCGAACAATGACGTGCGAATGGCGCTGACCATCTGCTTTCGGAATTGGTCGTCGTCGTGCTTGGACGCTTCGCGCTCGACCACGACCCAGCCGAGTTCTTGGGCGGTGCCTCGAAATCGACCAAGGAGCACGGTCTTGCCGACGCCGCGGAGACCTGTGATGATCATGGACTGTTCGGTGCGCCCGGCGCTTAGGCGCCGCAACAGTATGTCGAAAGTTTGAAGCTGAACGTCGCGACCAAGTACGGCGGGAGGTTGCGCGCCGGCGTTCGGCGTGTACGGATTCCGGATCGGGTCCACGCGGGCAACCTTATCGACTTTATTCAGGTTTATCTAGTTCAGATAAAGCTAACTAAAGTCAGTAACGGGTTCATCGGATCGTCGGTCTGGCCGCCGTTCAGCGTGGTGGCGCTGAACGGCATGAGCACGCGGTGGCGGTGGTGTACTACGAATGCCAGACGGGCCCCGCAGGCGACTGCGGGGCCCCTCTGGTTGGCCGGGACTCACACCTTCTGGGTGATCGTCCCGCCGGGGTTGCGCCGGCCGGTCGCTGTGGTGACGAACTGACCGCTGGTGGCTGAGCGGGTGACCGCCCGGGAGTTGCTCGTGCCCGAGCCCACCCGCTCGGTGGTGGTCTTGCCGGGCCACCGAGCCACCGTTGCGCGACTGACGAAGCGTCCGGACGAAGCCGAACGGTTCACTGACTTGGCCATATCCACCTCCTGGTGAACGCGCCTGCTGCGTCGCCGGCGGTGCGGCGTAGCTACGGTGAGCGATGTATGTGCTGACCGAACAGGTCGTCTCTACTGGTGGGGTCCGGGGCCATCCGAGCCCCACCACATGTCCGGTCGAAGTTGACCAGCCACACCTACATATAGGTCGACTCAGCCGCGTTTGCCCCCAACCGACTTTCGGTTCGATGTCCACGCGCTCGAGGCCGCCACGATCTTCGACGCCGTGGACTGCGAGACGGTGCGCCGATTCGCCTTGGCCTTACGGGTGCCCAACGACGACCGTTCAATGGCGCCGCTGATGGAACTGGTGGTGCGCTTGACGTTGCTCATGCCGGTCTCCTGCCCTTGGCCACCTGTTCGCGGGCGTAGGCGAGCATCCGCTCGACCGCCTTGGTCGTTGTGCCGAGCTTGTCGGCGATCTGCGGCTGCGTATACCCGAAGCTGGTAAGCACGAACGCCTTGCGGGCGTCGTCGTTGCGCACCAGGCGCAGCGCGATGTCGTTGGTCGCCCGCTGGACCGCGAAGTCGTCGACCGGCAGCCCGCTGGAGCCGGTGACGTCCGGGTCGATCTCGTCCCACGCCGTCGGTGGGAGCGAGGCGAACCATTCCCGTAGACCCGGCAGCAGGACATCGGTGCGAAACCTGCCCAGGGCCTTAGTGATGACCTCGCCGGCCATGGACAAGGCCTCGGCGGCGTCGATCGCGTTGTCGAACGGCGGACGCTTGACCGCTCGCCCCTTCTCGGCGCACTTATCGAAAATGATGCCGCGGACGATCCAGGGCTGGAGCACCGCCAGCGAGTACTTGACGAGCTCGCCAGCGGCCTCGTCCCACTCCAAACCGGCGAACTTGCTGCGCCGCAGCCGACCGATCAGGTCGCGGTCACCGGCGAGACGGTCGATGCGCCGGGCCTGCTCGCGCAGCGCTGGCGCGTCGCGTTCGAGGGCATCAGTCTCGTGTTGTAGGTGAGCAGGCGTGAGCCCGGAGTCACCGAACCCTTGCGGGTCGCCTCCGCCCACGATGCTGGTCCCTCCAACGATGGAGCGTTTCGCACATTGCGCTCTCCGACTGCCGTCTACGCCCCCAACCGCACGGGACGCTCCTTCGTAGGTGCGACCCTCGCCATTTCCCCCCAAGTTGTGACCCAGGTCTCAATGACGGGTGGGCACTGGTTCTATTGTCGCGCGGCGATCTTGCTGGACTCGCCGCAACACGGCCCCTAGGCGCGCTTCACGGCCCGCGAGGGCGCTCGCCGCGCCACGCGTACAGCAGCTCGGCCACGCGGGCGTTGACCTTCGACGAGAAGGCGGCTATGACCGTCAACACGACCACCACGGCGACGGCCGTCAGCACGATGACCAGGACGATGACAGCGGCCGGACCGTGAAGCAGGTTGGTGGCCAGGTAAATCCCCACGGACCCGACCAGTTTCGAAAAAATGTTCATATATGTCCTATCGGCACATGACGTCATCGAATTGCTCGACGACCAGTTGAGGGCCACCGGGCATTGCTTCATCGCTCGAGTCACTGGTCCCACAGGGATACTTACTCAGCACCGTCCGGAACGTGCTGGCCGCACGACAGGCAGCCCCGCGCCTGGCGTGTCGGCTTCTCGCCCGTGCCGAGACCTGCTTTGATGCACATGTGGGTGTCTTGCACACCCAAAATCAGGCCCCGCGGACATAGTCCCGGGGCCTCCGTCATGCCCAGCAACATCAGGCTGGGCTTCTTTCCGCGCACACCCGACCGGCCGATTCGCTCCCGTGGATCGGCCGGTTCGTGCTGCCCGACAGAAGGAGTCAGACCGTCCGCGTCGTACCCCGTCACCGAAAGGACCGCCATGACGGCCGCACTCGTCGCTTTGCCGATAGTGCTGCTCGTGGCCGCGGTCATCTTCGCCCCGAGCGAGCGCCCCAGCGCTCGCCTGGTGAAGATCATCCGCGCGTGGCGCAGCCGCTGAGCTAGCTCAGCGGGCTGGTCCTCCAGCCCCACCGCGAGGTCAACGACCTCAACCTGCGAGAACCCGCCCAGGGGACTCGCCACCATGTCGGCATGCCCGAAAACTGGGTCACGAACCGAGGGAACGAGGTGCTGTCCACAGGGCTCCGACGCCAACCCGCACCCTGTTGGGGTATCGGCCAAACGCATGCATGAGTCGGGGTCCGACAGCGCCTTGTACTGCAGGCGGTCATAGGCTGGTCGCAAGTCTCGGCAACTTGGTTCCGCTCATGAACCAGCAGACCGCGGCCGGCCGAACATGCGCACCAGGCAGACTGCCCCGGAATATGGACTGATAGAGGCACCTGCGACACGACCGTGATCGCGACAGCGTTACCCAGGCGCCGGCCTGTCCGACTAGCACCCTCTCGCGGCGGGCGCAGCGGGGTCAGGTACGTTTCCCGCGCAGCTCGGTGACGTTGTCCGCCCCGCCGGCTACAGTCCGTTCTGCTGCGGCGGTCGCGTCGGCAAATCCGGGCAGGTTGTCGTGCAAGCGCGCAAGATATTCGCGAACTGCGCGATCGATGACGCCTTGTAGGTTCGGTTCATTGAGGAATGCGGAAGCGATGGTGAGCTGGCGGCGCACCGGATCGGTACAGCGATACCCCGTTCCGCGCGCCGGCTCCGCACGAGCAGGTCGACCGCGACGACGTGGCTCGTCCTGCGGCATGGCGCTCTCCCGTTGTCAGGGGTGGCCCCTACTCTCAATAGATGCAACAAAGTTTCGCAAATCTAGCCGCCGAGGGCCATCGCGCGGCGCTGGAACTGACGTTGCCTACCTTGCTGGTGCTGGTGATTGACGCCGCGGACGACGGCGTCGGCGGTTCGATCCCGAGGGCGCCGTGGGGTCTGGTCGCTGCGGTCGAAGCGGTCGAAGTAGCGATGAGCCGGACGCAGCGGACGGGTGGTCGGCGACTGTTCGCGACAGCGAAGCGGGCGGGGCGCGGGGTCACTGCGGCTGCGCTGCAGCCGGTGATCGAAACATTGCTTGGGGCAGGACTTGTCGAACCCGCGGGCGTGGGGCGGGCTGCGCGCTGGCAGGTCGCTGCCGAGGGTCGCAGCGAGGTCGACGCGTTGTGGCAATCGGTCGAGCCTGCCGTCGCGGCAGCAGCTCTGTCGGCGGGTCAGCGCCTAGCTGCCACGGCGGTCAGATTGTCGAAAACCCTATGTGCGTCGACGGAGTCGACCGAGGCCACGTCGACGTCAGGCTCGATGCGTCGCCACTGAGTTCGGTACTGAAGGCTCGACAAGCGCAACTGTCCGCCGCGCATGGTCCGCCCTTCAACTGCCACTTTCTGCTCTGCGTAGTGAAGACGCGGAGCCTCCCACCGTAGTGGGCCGACCTGACGCCACTCTGCAACGGTCGCTCTGGATAAGGCGCTGTCCATCTCTGCGGCCGTTGCGTACCGGGACCGCCAGTCTCGCTGTTCGGCCTTGGTGATGACGCGGCGAAGACCCCGCGGCGTCCACGGCGGTAGCACGAGGTCCTTGCCGCGCAGGGGCGACTGCATTCTGGCCAGCCGATCGGTCACGTGCGTCGTCGTGTACTCCTCGTAAGGGAATGGGCCTGCGACCAATTCCCGAAGCATCAGCCCGACGGGGTACAGGTCGCTTTGACGTCTCACCCGGCCCTCGGTGATCCATTCCGGCGGGGTGTAAAGAGTTGGGTTCATCGCTGACTGGGCGGTCGCGTCGTCGCCCATCTTGGCGGCCAGCCCGAGATCGGCCACGCGAGCCTGCGACCCGTCGCCGGTGAGCAGAACATTCCCACTTTTCATGTCGCGATGCAGGATGCTGTGGACTTGGTGCAGGCAGGCGAGGCCGCGCAGCGTGGCCTGCGCTATACCTACCGCCTGGCTACAGGTGAAGGTCTCGCCGCGCAGCAAGGCGTCCGTGACGCTGCCGCGGGGGTAATACGGCGTGACGATCTCGATGACGCGCATCGGTGGCGGATACCCCGACACCTCGGCGGCAGTCCTGACCGGTACGACGTTGCGGTGGTCAATAGCAACGAGAGTCGCCGCCTCGGGGAGGGTCTCCTCCTCCAGCAACGACAGGTCGACGCGCTTGCCGACCTGTTCGCAGTTGAGTAGGTCGCTCCACCAAACACGGACCTCGTTGATGCCCTCGGGAATGCTTTGCAAACACTCGAAGTCGAGGGTTAGGCGGCGGCCTCGAGCCACCCACGGGTCCTCGGCTGGCGAGCTCATGATCGATCATCCGTGCCGTCGCCATCGGCCCCCGCACCAGTGTCGATGGAACTGTCGTCACCGACGTCTGCGTCGGGTTGCGATCGTGGGATCTGTGTGGCTGCCGCGCCGTGAGCCTGTGCGACACCATCATTGCGCCAATGCGGGGGGCGGGCGCTGTAGCCGAACAGCGTGTGTGGCGTGTTGCCAAGGGCCTTCGCTTGCACCCCCTCGAGTCGGGCAGCGATTGCTTCGGTGCTCACCTCCGTAAAGGCGACCTCGCACGCCACGCAGGCTGCCATGACAGCGCACACGGCAGTCACGCGCGCATAGGCATCGGTGTAAGACAGAGTGCCAAACTTGCGAGTTCGTGCGAGCGCGACCTTCTCGGGTCGCTGCGACGCGAGATAGCTCTCGACACGGTGCGTCAAGTCGACGAGCTGCCGTGCTTCATCGAGGCCGGTGTTGCGTTCTATACGGTCACTGGATCCCTCGACCGGTGTCGCCAGCAGACCCGTGGAGGCTGCGGACTGCAGCGTCACGACGGAGATGACTCCGGCGGTGACTGAGACGCCGACGACGCGCACACGATCATCTTGCAGGTCGCGTCAATCTGGCGGTCGCGGTCGCGGTCGCGGTGGCGCCGCGCTGACCGCGGCGTGGATGGACCTGCCCGCTCAGGCGACCACCGACGCGAAGACATCCAGCTATCCGAGCTGACAGTCCCGCACCGGCGCTTCTGAAATCCCCAGAATCTCGGGCCTTCGCTACCTGCTCGTCGGTCGATCTCGGGCCATACGTCAGATTCGCTATCGCACGCGGTCGCACAGCAAGATCAATTCCGTACCTCAGTCAAGATCATCGCAGACCCTTGTAGGCCCGTGTTTCCGGGGCCACGTGCTAGCCTCGTCGGCGTCTGCGGGTGTAGTTCAATGGCAGAACATCAGCTTCCCAAGCTGATAGTGCGGGTTCGATTCCCGTCACCCGCTCCACGCATCTTCGGCCAGCGCCTTGAGGTTGAGCAGCTGGCGCCGCGCCATCACCAGATCACCGACCGACAGCAGCGGCGCGCTGGCCCGGTAGCGCGAACTGACGATCTTCATCAGTAGTCGGCTGCCCCGGTGGTGCGGCTCGAGTACGTAGGACATGACGGCACCGGCGATGCGGCCGGTGAGCTGCTGTTCGTGCGTCACCGACAGCACCTCGCCCACGGCGCGGCCCACCGCCGAGGTGAACGGGTCGCCGGGCAGCGGATCACGCAGGCCCATCAATCGGCGCGGCGAGCGGCGGCCGAGGTTGTCCACCACGTCGTAGGAGTACGGCGCCAGCCGGATCTGCACCACCCCCGGCCAGACGCCGGACGGCGGTGGCGCCCCCCTGGCCCCCCCCC
>NZ_CAXTQF010000042.1:0-29702 GCF_964246335.1 uncultured Jatrophihabitans sp.
CGCGCACTTCGTGCAGGCGCTGCGCTGCCTCGAGGACACACCCGACGCCGCGCTCGAGGCGGCGGTGCGCAACAACCTGGCGCGGGCCCAGGCCGCGGCCGGCGAGCGGACCCAGGCGGTGCAGACGGCCCGCGCCGCCCTTGCACTCGGCGCCCGGCTCGGCGATCGGCACCGCCTCGCGGCGCTGCACGCCAATCTTGTCGACCGGTTGCACGAGATCGGCGACGAAGAGTTGGCGATGGCGCATCTCAAGCAGTCAGCGGCGCTGTTCGCCGAGGTGGGCGCCGACCCGCTCGACCGCCCGGGTGTGTGGACACTCACCACCTGGTAGCGCGAGCAGCTGGTGCGGGTGGCTCGAGCTCGCACACGCGTCAGTGACTCAGCCCGACCACGACCCACATGAGGGCCACGCCGCCGACGGTGCTCGCGAGCGTCGCGCGCGACGGGTGGCCGGCATGGGCCTCCGGCAGGATGTCGGCGGTCGCGAGGTAGAGCAGGAAGCCGGCGAAGTATCCGAGGTACAGCCCGATCGCGAGGCTGGAGACGTGCACGAGGGTGCCGAGCACGGCGCCGGCCACCGGGGCGAGCGCGTCGAGCGCGAGCAGGGTCAGCGCACGTCGGCGCGCGTTGCCGTACAGCGACGTGATGGTGAATGTGTTGAACCCGTCGGCGAAGTCGTGTGCGATCACCGCGATCGCGACGGCGACGCCGACCCCGGCTCCGCTCTGGAACCCCAGCCCGATGCCGACTCCGTCCAGCAGGCTGTGCACGACCAGCGCCGAGGCCGCGGCGATCCCGACGGACCGCAGCCCGTGGTGGTGCGCCTCGAACTCGTGCTCATGCGCGCGGTGCATCGCCATCGACCGCTCGACGACGTGGATGGTCAGGAAGCCGGCGATCGCGGTCAGCAAGGCTGCGGGGACGCCGAACACGAGCCGCCCTGCCTGCTCGAGCGCCTCGGGCAGCAGGTCGAAGCCGACGACGCCGAGCATCACGCCTGCTGCCAGCCCGAGCACGAGGTGCAGCCGGTCGCGAATCCGCAGCGCGACCAGGCCGCCGCCCAGCGTGGACAGCAGCGCGACGAGGGATACGAGGATCGCCATCTCCGCAGCATGGCAGCGCGGCACGGCACGTACGGCAACTCCGCCCATCCGTTATGCTCCCTACCATTCCGATAGGGAATACGACGACGGGAGCGTCCGTGCCGGGAGTGGTGACGATCGTCGGCGGCGGTGCGAGCGGCACGCTCACCGCGCTGCACCTCGCGCGGGAGGCCGAAGCGGCCGGTCGCCGCGTGCACCTCGAGCTGTGCGAACCGCGCCGGGTCGGCGAAGGACTCGCGTACTCGACCACCGATCCGCGGCACCGGCTGAACGTGGTCGCCCAGGGCATGAGCGCGCTGCCGGACGACCCGCTGCACTTCGTGCGCTGGCTGCGTCGGCACGTCGCGGTCGACTACCCCGAGTCCGGCTACGCGCCGCGACAGCACTATGCCGAATATCTCGAGCACTGCCTGACCGAAGTGCTCGTCGGCGCGCGGCACGTCACCTTCACCCATCGGGCGCAGCGCGTGCACGACGTCGCGCGACACGGCCGCGGGCTGCGGATCACGCTGGCGGACGGCAGCAGCCACCCGGCCGACGCGGTCGTCCTGGCCACCGGGCACGGCTCGCCGTCGACTGCCTGGGCACCGGCCGCGTTACGCCGCTCGCACCGGTTCCAGGCCGACCCGTGGCGGGCCAGCGCCGCCGTCACGGTGCACCCCGGCATGTCGATCGTGCTGGTCGGCGCCGGGCTGACGATGGTCGACATGGTGCAGCGATGGGGCCGCGCCGGCGTTCGGGTGCACGTCGCGTCCCGGCACGGACTGCTGCCGCTGCCGCACGCGCAGGACCCGGCCCCGCCGCACCCGGTGACCGCGATCCCGGCGGGCGACCTGTCGCTCGCCCAGGCGCGCCGCATCGTGTTCGACCAGATCCGCGCCGCCGGTGACGACTGGCGGCGTGGCATCGACGGCCTGCGCCCGATCACCGCAGACATCTGGCACCGCATGGACGACGCCGCCCGCGCCGCTTTCCTGCGCGCCGCGTCGCGCCGGTGGGACCGTGTGCGGCACCGCCTGGATCCCGCACTCGACGCGTGGCTCGCCCAGCGATGTAGCGACGGCACACTGACGATGCACACCGCCACGATCGAGTCGGCGGACGAGGTCAGCGACTCGCTGCGCGTTGGCCTCAGCGACGGCACCGTCGTGGACGCTGCGCTCGTCCTGAACTGCACCGGCACGTGCTTGCCGATCCGGCACGACGCCGACCCGCTCGTGCTCAACCTGCTCGCTACCGGCCTTGCGCGCCCGGGAGCGCTCGACCTCGGCTTCGCGACGGAGGACGGCGGCCGGCTGCGCCCGAGCGCAGGCGCCACCCCGGCACCGGTATGGGCGGTGGGCCCGTTGCGCCGCGGCGACCTGTGGGAGACCACGGCCGTCCCGGAGATCCGCTGCCAGGCCGCGACGACGGCACGGCAGGTGCTGACCGCACTGCCCGCGACACGGCAACGCCTGTACGAGGCCGTCGCTTAGCGGAAATACAGGCAATTCACTGGGTTGGCGCCTCTGGACCGAACAGCGACTTTATGTGAGCATTCACCGAACTGTCGCGGCGGGGGCCAACGCAAGGATCGCCATGAAGCTTCTCGTCCGCGCCCTGTGCCTGATCGGCTCCCTCGCCCTGATCGCCGTGCTGGTCGCCGTCCCGGCGCTCGCCGGCGTACACCCGTCCGTCACCGCCATGTCCACACACCGTGGCGAGTACTGGGGCGGCACCCGGGTCACCGTCTGGGGCCACAACTTCTCGCACGTCAAGAAGGTCATGTTCGGTGCGGAACGCGGCTACGGGGTGCACGTCGTCTCGCCCAGCAAGCTCACCGTGTACTCCCCGGACCACCGGTACGGCACCACGCACGTGCGCGTCGTCACCAGCTACGGCTGGTCGGCGAAGACCGCGGCGAACAAATACACCTTCGCCCGTCCGACCATGAACAGCCACATCCAGGGCGGCTTGACGGGCCACCAGGAGCAGCAGATCTCTGCCCGCGTCCGTCATGCGCACCACGGCGTCTACGTCGCACCGCGCGCCGGCCGGTGGACCGCCGCCATGGGCGTCACTGCCGTGTCGCGCGCGCGGTCCTGGCTCGGCATCCCCTACTCGTGGGCCGGCGGCAACTCGCGCGGACCGAGCAAGGGCGTCTGCGCACACAACGGCGGTGACCTCGACTGCCACATCATCGGCTTCGACTGCTCCGGCCTGTCGCTGTACTCCTGGGCGCCGTACCGGGCTCTCGCGCACTCGGCCGCGACGCAGCGCGGGCAGGCCGGTCGGTTCCACCCGTCGATCGGCCAGCTCGTCCCCGGTGACCTCGTGTTCTTCTCCGGCTACATCGCCGGCGGCGTCGGGCACGTCGCGATCTACGAGGGAAACGGCAACGTCATCGAGGCTCCGGAGAGCGGCTCGGTGGTCCGGCGCTCGCGGCTCGTCGACGTGATCGCGGGCAGCGGCGTCTACCGCGGTGCCACTCGGCCGACCTCGTCCGGCAAGCAGGCCCCGGGCCCGGCGCTGACCTTCCGCACCGCGCAGCTGCCGACGTCCGGCGGCTACCTCACGCTCAAGGGCCGCAACCTGTCGACCGCAACGACGGTCGTCGTCGCCGGCAAGACGTACTACTCCTTCGCCAGCCGCAGCGCGTCCCAGCTCGTGGTCAAGGTGGCGGCGCACCGGGCCGGCAACGTGTCGGTGGCCGTCTCCAACCCGTGGGGAACGTCCAAGACGTCGACCGGCTTCGTGGGCGCGCCGAAGGTCGCCGCCGTGGCCCCGGCACAGGGCACGACGGCGGGCGGCAACCGCGTCACCGTCACCGGCGCCAACCTCGCTTACACCACCAACGTGCTCGCGGGCGGGACGGCCGCCACCTTCCACGTCGTCAACCCGAGCACGCTCTGGGTGTGGCTGCCGCCGCACGCGGTCGGCCCGGTCACCTTGAACGTGGTGACTCATACCGGCACGTCGAACGGCACGACCTACACCTATGTCGTGACGCCGGCGGTGAAGAAGGCGGCACCGACGAGGAGCGGGCCGACGGCCACGACGCCGCCGGTCAGTACGCCGACGTCACCGACGAGCGGGCCGACGTCCTCGACACCGCCGGTCAGTACGCCGACGTCACCGACGAGCGGACCGACCACGACAGCACCCCCGGTCAGCACGCCGACGTCACCGACGAGCGGGCCGACGTCCTCGACGCCACCGGCCTCGGCCACGGCGACGCACGGCCCGTAGGCACGACCGCGCGATAGCCGCCGCCCGGGCTTGGAGTGATGCTCCAAGCCCGGGCCAAGCGCGCGGCAAGCGGCTCCGCCGACAGTGGCTCCACCACATGGAGACCACCCACAGGAGCCACGTCATGACCACGCAACTCACCCCCCAGTCAGCTGCCGAGCACGGCGCCGTCGCCGCAACGCTGCAGGCCCTGGCCGCGCAGCTGACCGGCGCGCTGCACCTCCCCGGCGACGCCCGCTACACCGAGCTCGCCACCCCGTGGAACGTGGCGGTCGCGAACACCCCCGTCGCCGTGGTGGAGGCCGGCTCGCCGGCGGACGTCGCCGCGGCGCTGCGCTTCGCCGGCGCCCACCAGCTGCAGGTCAGCGTCCAGGCCACCGGTCACGGGGCCGTGGCGCACCACAGGCCGACCCTGCAGATCAGCACCCGCGCGCTGCGCGAACTGACGATCAGCCCCACCGGCGCCGTCCGCGCCGGCGCCGGGTTGCAGTGGTCCGACGTGATCGAGGCCGCGGCGCCACTCGGCTACGCCGGCCTGGCCGGGTCGGCCCCGGGCGTCGGCGTCGTCGGCTTCCTGACCGGCGGCGGCATCGGACCGGTCGCCCGTACCTACGGCGTGTCGTCCGACTACGTCACCGCGTTCGACGTCGTCACCGGCGACGGCGAGCTGCGCCGCGCCACGGCCACCGAGAACCCGGCACTGTTCTGGGGCCTGCGCGGCGGCAAGGGCGCGCTGGGTTTCGTCACCGCCGTCGAGTTCGATCTCGTGCCGTTGACCGAGCTGTTCGGCGGTTGCCTGTACTTCGACGGTGCCGACGCGGCGCCGGTGCTGCACGCCTGGCGCGAATGGACGCCGACGCTGCCCGAGCAGGCGACCAGCTCGATCGCTCTCATGCGGCTGCCGGCGATGCCCGGCGTGCCCGAGCCGCTGGCCGGCAAGGTCACTGTCGCGGTGCGCTACGCCTGGGTCGGCGACCCGGACGACGGCAGCGCCGCGTTCGCACCGATGGCCGCTGCCGGTCGAGTCGTCCTCGGCGGCGTGGGCGTGCTGCCGTATACGGCGATCGGCTCCATCCACAACGACCCGGTCGACCCGATGCCGACCGCCGAGGCCGCCACGCTGTTGCAGACGTTGCCCGTCGACGCCGTCGACGCCCTCATGGCTGCAGCCGGACCGGACGCCCCCTGCCCGCAGGTGATCGTCGAGCTGCGGCACCTCGGCGGCGCGATCGGCCGGCAGCAGTCCGGCGCGAGCGCGTTCAGCTTCCGCGACGCCGCGTACTCGCTGCTGACGATCGGCATCGCCGCGCCGCCGGTGGTCGACGCGACCCACGCGAGCAGTGCGGCGATCCTCGCCGCGCTAGCGCCGTGGAGCGACGGCAGCTGCCTGCCGAACTTCCACGCGACGTCGGACCCGGGCCAGATCAAGCGCAAGTACGACCCGGCGACGCTCGCCCGCCTCGCGACGCTGGCGACGACGTACGACCCGCACGGCGTGGTCGCCGACGCCGCGCCGTTTCGCGACGCAGCGTGGATGCATGAGGGGTGAGACCGGCCGTACGATCCCCACGCCACAGTCGCGCGGCCGGACGGAGCTGGAGTGGAGTACCGGATCCTCGGCCCGCTCGAGGCCGTTCGCGACGGCCGGCCGATCGACCTCGGCAGCCCTAAGCAACGTGCCGTGCTCGCATCGCTCGTGCTCGAGGCCGGGCGGGTCGTGCCCACCGAGCGGCTCGTCGACCAGGTGTGGGGCGACGACCCGCCGGGCAACGTCGCGGCCAGCCTGCAGGCCTACGTCTCCAACCTGCGCCGCCTGCTGCGCGACGACGCCGCGACCGCACCGATCGCCCGGCAGCTGCCCGGCTACCGGCTCGACGTCGCGGACGGCCAACTCGACGTGCAGCGCTTCCGTGCCGAGGCCGACGCCGCGCAAGCGGCCGTCGACGACCGCAAGTGGACCGACGCGGTCGTGCACGCCGAGCAGGCCCTCGCGCTGTGGCGCGGCGAGCTGCTGGCGGACATGCGCGACGACGACTGGGTGCGCGTGGCGGCGGTCTCGCTCGCCGAGCGGCACGCGGTATGCACCGAGGACCTCGTCACTGCGTTGCTCGGCACGAACCGCACGGGTCAGGCCGTTGGCGTCGCGCGGGTCCTGCACGCGGCGCAGCCGCTGCGCGAACGCGCGTGCTGGCTGTACCTGCTCGCGCTGCACCGTGACGGGCGCACGACCGAGGCGCTGGACCGGTACCGCGAACACGTCGCACGCCTCGACGAGGAACTTGGTCTCGAACCCGGCCCCGCGCTGCGAGATCTGCAGGGCGCGATGCTGCGCCAGGACCCGGACGTGGCCTGTTGGCCGAACGCATCGTCCGGGCCGGCGCCCGGTGTCGTCGTTCCGGCCGGTGGCGGGACAGCACCCGACGCCGCCACCATGCCGGCGCGCGGCGGGTTCGTCGGCCGCACAGCCGAGCTGGCCGAGGTGTCCGCGGCACTCGCCGAGGCGCGGGGCGGCGTCACGCGCTGGCTGTTCTTCACCGGGCCGGCCGGCATCGGCAAGACACGCCTCGCCGAGGAAGCTCTGGGCCAGGCTGTCGCACGGGGCATGCGGGTGCTGCGCGCCGGGTGCCCCGACGACGTCGGCGCTCCCCCGTGGTGGCCCATCGCCCAACTGCTGCGGGCGCTGACCGTCGACCCCGAGCCGGTGCTCGCGCGCGATCCCGACGCGGAGGCCGACCGCGCCCGGTTCGCCACCTACGAACGCGTCCGCGCGCTGTTCGAGCAGGCTGCCGCCGAGCGACCTGTGGCCGTGTTCGTCGACGACGTGCAGTGGGCGGACCCGAGCTCGCTGGGCATGCTCGCGCATCTCGCCTTCGCGCTCGACGGCACGCCGGTGCTGTTCGTGCTGACCGCGCGCACCGGCGTCACGAGCTCGGACCTGCGGCGACTGCTCGACGCCATCGCCCGCCGCACCGGCACCCGGCAGATCACCGTGCCACCGCTGGCAGGCAGCGAGGTCGGCGAGCTCGTGCACGCCATCAGCGGTGAGCACGTGCGCTCGGCCGAGGCGTCGTTGCTGCGCACCCGCACCGGCGGCAACCCGTTCTTCGTCGGCGAGTACGCGCGACTCGCCCGCACCGACCGCGAGGCCGGCACGATCCCGCTCGCGGTCCGCTCGGTGCTCGGGCGCCGGTTGGCGGCGTTGGACGCGGGCGCGCTGCACGTGATCCGCACCGCGGCCGTCATCGGCGACACCCTCGACTTCGGGCTGCTGCGTACCGTCACCCGGCTCGACGCCGACGAGCTCGCCGACCTGCTCGACGAGGCCGCCGACGAGCACATAGTGGTGGTGGCGCCCGGGTCGAGCACCTATTCGTTCGCGCACGGCCTGCTGCGCGACGAGGTGCTCGCCGGGATGACCGATGTGCGCCGCCAGCGGTTGCACGCGCGCGTCGCCGCGGCGCTGGGCGAGGGCACGGCCACCGAGGATCTCGCGCGCCGGGCCACGCACCTGGTGGCCGCGCTGCCACTCGTCGAGGTCGACGACGCGTTCGCCGCCTGCCGCGCCGTGGCCGACGACGCGGACGCCCACTGGCAGACCGATTCGGCCGCCTACTGGTGGCAGGCCGCGCTGCGCACCTACGACCAACTGCCGGCAGGCGGCCGCGACCCGGACGTCCGCGACGACCTGGTGCGCCGACAGCTGGCCGCGCTGATCCGTGCCGGGCGTGGACAGACCGTCTACGAGGTCATCGACACCGAGATGCAGCGCGCGCTGGCCGACGGACGTTTCGCGCCCATCGCGATGATGTGTGCGAACCTCATCCGGTCCACCGGCGCTTGGCCGTGGGCGGCCTTCGGACAGGACCCGGGACCGTTGCTGGCCACCATGCAGCGTGCCGAGCAGCAGACGCGTGACGATCCGCACGTCCACCCCCGCGTACTCGCCGCCCTGGCCATCGGCAGCTGCTACTCCCCCGACGAGACGGTGCCCGACCGGCTCAGCCAGGCGGCGCTCGACGCGGCCGAGCGGCTCGCCGACCCCGACGTGCTCGCGGATGCGCTGCTGGGGCGCGCACTGACTTTCTCCGGCGTCGCGATCCGCGCACGGGAGAGCTGTCGCCTGCTCGAGCGCCTCGCCGAGCTGCCGCACACCAACGCGCGGCTCGACGCGGTGATCAGCCACGGGGTGCTGACCATGGCGCGCGCGACGCTCGGCGACATGGCCGGCGCCGCCGAGGACTGCCGCCTCGGCAGCATCGGCAGCGACGAGCTGCGGCTGCCGATCAGCCGCGTCCAGTTCCGGCTGTTCGAGTCGATGCTGGCGCTGTGGGTGGGACGCTTCGACGATGCCGAGCGGTTGTTCGCCGACGGGCTGCGCCTGCACGAGCAGACCGAGCTCTACTTCGGCTGGTCGCAGATGGCCACCGTGGTGCTGCGCTGGAAGCAGGGGACGCCGCACGAACTGCTGGAGCCGGAGCCCGGCTACGACCCGCACGTCGAGGAGATCTTCCGCGCGGTGCGCGCGCGGGACTTCGAACTCGCCGACCGATTGATCGAGCAGTTCCTCGCCGACGAGGGCCCGGTGATCTGGACCAGTCACGGCAGCTGGGCGCTGGTTGCGCACATGGTCGCCGACGCCGGGCTCGTCCGGCACGCAGCGCCCCTGATCGACCGGTTGCAACCGCTGGCCGGACTTCTCGCCGTCGTCGGGCAGCTCACGCTCGTCAGCCCGGTGTCACTCTGCCTTGCCCGCCTGCACCATCTGGTCGGCGCCGACGACACCGCTCGGCGCGAACTGGCGTCGGCTCTCGCGCTGTGTCAGGCCGGCGGGGGGCACCCGAGCGAGTTGCGGTGTCGGCTGCTGGCCGTGGAGATCGACGGCGCGCCGTCGGCCGCGATCGAGGCGCTCGCCGACGAGGCGGAGGTCGCGGGCCTGGCCGGTATCGCCCGCGAGGCCCGGGCGCTGGCCGGATAAGACGCTCTTTCACACCCGCTTCATGTGACGTATGGTGCTGGAGGGGGTAAAGACAGTGCGCCGCGGGGGCACACGACCGATCCGACCGAAGGAACGTCATGCCCCCCATCTCTGCGCTGCGTTGTCGCGCCGCTGACCACCCGCGCTCGTCTCTCCCTCGGCGCACCGCCACCGTCCTGACCGGCGTGTTGGGCTGCGCTGCGGCCGCAGCCGTGGTCGCCGCACCCGCCCACGCGACAACCTCGCCGGCCTACGTCGGGGGGCATGATCCGATCGGCACCGTCAGCAGCGTCAAGTTCGTCGGCAACACCGTGCAGGTCACCGGCTGGGCCGCCGACCTCGACGCCCGCACCTCCAACGCCCACCTGCTCGGCATCGTCGACGGCCGCGCGCACTCCGGGGCCGCGGTCACCTCCCTGCGTAACGCCACGGCCACCAAGAAGTACCGGCTCGGCGCCACCCCGGGCTTCACGATGACGATGCCGGTGCCGACGGGCAACCACACCGTGTGCGTCACCGTCGTCAACGTCGGACGCGGTTTGCGCTCGCTGCTGCGCTGCATCGCCGCTCCGCACGGACGTTCGCTGACCTCCAGGCAGATCGCGGCGCGTAGCCCGAAGGGCACCGTCACCGGCGTCAGCGCGACGTCGAATTCGATCCGGATGACCGGTACCGCTTACGACCCGGATTACGTCTACCGCCACTCGGTGGTCGTCGCCTACGTCGACGACCGGGCGGCGGCCACGGTGCACGTCGGCGACAAGTCGGCCTACGACATCACCGTGCCGGCCAGTCGCGGATCGCATGTCGCCTGCCTCTGGGCCGTCAATGTCGGCTGGGGGCACAACACATTGCTGGGTTGCCGCGCGGTGGACACCCGCGGTGCCGCGGGCTCGGGCGCGGTCAAGCAGCCGACGCTGAACAAGCAGGTGCTCGCCGAGGCGAAGAAGCACATCGGACAGCGTTACGTGTGGGGCGCCACCGGGCCCAAGACCTTCGACTGCTCGGGTCTGGTCATGTACAGCTACCACAAGTACGGCTACACCACCCCGCGGGTGGCCGCGGCGCAGTTCCACGCGGCGCGGTTGATCCCGAAGTCCCGTGCAGTGCCTGGCGACCTCGTCTTCTACAGCGACAACCGGGGCGACGTCTACCACGTCGGGATGTACTCCGGACCGGGTATGTCGGTCGCGGCGATCGACACGCAGGAAGGCGTCAACTGGCAGCGGATCTACTCCTACGGCACGACGTTCTTCGGCTCGTTCACGCACACCTGAGCGAGTCGCCTTCGGGCGCGGCGGCCCGCTGCGATCATCTGCGGATGACCACCACAGCGGCCGCCGCGCCCGTGCAACACCATCCGACCGTCATCGCCGAAGCGCGCAGACGTTCCGACGACGTCCAGCTTCGGGTCGCCGATGCCATCACCCGGTTCGCGGGCTCGATGATGTTCGTCTACCTGCACGCCGTGCTGTTCGCCGTGTGGATGCTCGTGATCGAGAAGAGTCCGTGGCCCACCCTGACCTTGATCGTGTCGCTCGAGGCGATCTTCCTCTCCACATTCGTGATGATCGGGCAGAACCGGCAGGCCGATTTTCAGCAACGCAAGGCCGACCACGACTTCACCGCAAGCGAGCAGGAGTTGCACACGAACACCGACCTCACCCGGCAGATCGCGCAACTGACCCAGGAGATCCATCAGCACGTCGTCGACGCCCAGCACGGATGACCGGGCGGGCCCACAGCGCCGGGCTGTTGCTGTACCGGCAGACCGGCGCCGGGCTCGAGGTCCTGCTGGTGCACATGGGCGGGCCGTTCTGGGTCAACCGTGACGCGGGCGCCTGGTCGGTGCCCAAGGGCGAGGTCGCGCCGGACGAGGACCTGCTCGCCGCGGCGCGTCGCGAGTTCGCCGAGGAGCTCGGTTCGCCGGCACCGGACGGCGAGCTGACCGAGCTGGGCCAGATCCGTCAGCGCAACGGCAAGGTCGTCACTGCGTGGGCGCTCGACGCGGATTTCGACGCCGACACCGTGTCGAGCAACACGTTCGAGATGGAGTGGCCGCCGCGGTCCGGCGTGCGGCGGTCCTTCCCCGAGGTCGACCGGGCCGCGTGGTTCGACGTCGCCACGGCCCGCGCGAAGCTCGTCACCGGCCAGAGCGGCCTGCTCGACCGGCTGCAGGAAGTGGTGTCCATCGAAGGAAGGTGAGCGACGGCGCTCGGTGTGGGTAGGAGAAACCGGTACGAATTCAACAAGCGAAGGAGCTCCACCCGCATGCCCACAGTCACCGCTTACGCAACTCCCGCCGCCAAGGCGCCGTTCGAGAGGACGACGATCGAACGCCGCGAGGTCGGCCCGAAGGACGTGCGGATCAAGGTCGCGTTCTGCGGGATCTGTCACTCCGACATCCATACCGGGCGCGGCGAGTGGGGCGAGACGAACTACCCGCTCGTGCCCGGCCACGAGATCGCCGGCGTCGTCGAGGAAGTCGGCTCGGACGTGTCGAAGTTCAAGGTCGGCGAACACGCGGGCGTGGGCTGCATGGTCAGCTCCTGCGGGCACTGTGAGCAGTGCACGAACGGCGAGGAGCAGTTCTGCACCGACGGCGGCATGGTCGGCACCTACGGCGGTGAGCTCGACGGCAAGCCCACGGACGGCGGCTACAGCGCGGAGATCGTGGTCGACGAGAACTACGTGCTGCACATCCCGGACGGCATCTCGCTCGACGAGGCGGCGCCTTTGCTGTGCGCCGGCATCACGCTGTACTCCCCGCTCAACCACTTCGGGGCCGGCCCCGGCAAGAACGTCGCCATCGTGGGCATGGGCGGTCTCGGCCACATGGGTGTCAAGATCGCGCACGCGATGGGCGCCGAGGTGACCGTGCTCTCGCAGACCACCGCCAAGGAAGAGGACGGCAAGAAGTTCGGCGCCGACCACTACTACGCCACCAAGGACGGCGACACGTTCAAGAAGCTGCGCGGCAGCTTCGACCTGATCGTCAACACCGTGTCGGCGCAGCTGCCGATGCAGCGCTACCTGTCGCTGCTCAAGCCGCGCGGCGCGATGGTCAACGTCGGCGCGCCGTCCGAGCCGATGGAGGTGCCCGCCTTCGCGTTGATCGGCGGGGGCAAGACCTGGGCTGGCTCGCAGATCGGCGGCATCAAGGAGACCCAGGAGATGCTCGACTTCTGCGCCGAGCACAACATCGGCGCCACGATCGAGACGATCCGGCCCGACAAGATCGACGAGGCGTGGGACCGGGTCGTCGACAGTGACGTCCGGTACCGCTTCGTGATCGACACCTCCACGTTCGACGACTGACGACACCGCGTGGCGCACGGGACATCCGGGGTGCGATAGATCCGCCTCACAGCTGGGCAGTTGCGTGAGCTCGCCCGGGTAGAACGGGAATGACGCCGTTCTACCCGGGCGTTCTGTATGTGAGGCTTAGTGGGGATGCGAGATGACTGAGGGCACGTTCCACCGGCACCACGTGGTGATCATCGGGTCCGGTTTCGGCGGGCTGTTCGCGGCGAAGAAGCTCAAGCGGGCGAACGTGGACGTCACCGTGATCAGCCGGACGACGCACCACCTCTTCCAGCCGCTGCTCTACCAAGTCGCGACCGGCATCCTGTCCGAGGGCGAGATCGCCCCGGCGACCCGCGAGATCCTGCGCAAGCAGTCCAACGTGCGGGTGCTGCTCGGCGACGTCACCGACATCGATCTGGCCGCGCACACCGTGCGGTCCGTGGCCGGCGGCAAGGTCGCACAGACCTCCTACGACTCGCTGATCGTGGCTGCCGGGGCCACCACGTCGTACTTCGGCAACGACAAGTTCGAGGCATACGCCCCCGGCCTGAAGTCGATCGACGACGCGCTGGAAGTGCGCGGTCGCATCCTGTCGGCGTTCGAGTACGCCGAGCTGGAGGCCGACGAGAAGACGCGCATGGAGTGGCAGACCTTCGCCGTCGTCGGGGCCGGCGCCACCGGCGTGGAGCTGGCCGGACAGATCTCCGAACTCGCTCATCGCACGCTCACCAAGGACTACCGCAACGTCGACACCCGCAAGACGCGGATCGTGTTGATCGACGCGCTCGACAACGTGCTCGGCGCATTCGGCACCAAGCTGTCGGCCGGCGCCGCGAAGCAACTCGACAAGCTCGGCGTCGATGTGTGGTTGGCCGAGAAGGTCGTGATGGTGGACGAACGCGGCCTCACCGTCGAGGACAAGAGCGGTGTGCGGACGCGCATCGACGCGCGGACGGTCATCTGGGCGGCCGGCGTCAAAGGCTCGTCACTGACCAAGAGTCTCGGCGAGCAGACCGGCGCCGCGGTGGACCGCAGCGGTCGGATCGCCGTGCAGCCCGACTGCTCGCTGCCCGGCCACCCCGAGGTGTTCGTCATCGGCGACGCGATGACACTCAACGATTACCCCGGCGTCGCGCAGGTGGCGATGCAGCAGGGGAAATATGCAGCCCAGCAGATCACCCGCCGCCTCGGCGGGAAGGCCGATCAGAAGCCGTTCCACTACTTCGACAAGGGCAGCATGGCGACGATCTCGCGGTTCCGCGCCGTCGCGAACGTCGGGCCGCTGCGGTTCGGCGGCCTGATCGCCTGGTTGCTCTGGTTGGTCATCCACGTCTTCTATCTCGTCGGGTTCAAGAACCGGGTCACCACGGTGTTGCACTGGGCGGTGTCGTTCCTCGGCCGCGGCCGAGCGCAACGCACCACGACCTACCAGCAACTCGTCGCCCGCGACGCGCTGACCGAACTCGACCTGCCCGACCAGGGTGCGTTCCCGGAAGACGCCGCCGCACGCGCCGAACAGGCCGCCCGGGCGGGCTGACGACGACCACGCGTAGCGCGACTACGCCGCCGCCGCCCGACAGGTTCCTGCGCAACAAGGAGACAGCGTGAGCACCACCGAGCGACGCTTGCGGAGCGAGTCGTGACCACTACCGAGCGACGCTCGTGGAGCGAGTCATGACGACCGTTGCCAAGATGATCGTCACCGCGTTGGCCGAGCAGGGCGTGCGAACCGTGTGGGGCGTCGTCGGCGACGCGTTGAATCCGGTCACCGACGCCATCCGCGAGGAGGACCGCATCGAGTGGATCGGTGTCCGCCACGAGGAAGCCGGTGCCTTCGCCGCGAGCGCGCAGGCCCAGCTCTCCGGCACGCTCGGCGTGTGCATGGGGACGGTGGGTCCGGGCTCGATCCATCTGCTCAACGGCCTCTACGACGCGAAGAAGTCGCACGCACCGGTGCTCGCCATCTGCGGGCAGGTACCGCTGGCCGATCTCGGCAGCGACATGTTCCAGGAGGTCGACAACGATCTGCTGTTCCGCGACGTCGCGAGCTTCACCCGCACGATCACCTCTGCCGAGCAGGCGACCGGGTTGACCGAGCAGGCACTGCAGGCGGCGCTCACCCGCCCCGGCGTCGCCGTCCTGACCCTTCCCGGTGACGTCGGCGGCCTCGAACTGCCCGACGACGCTGCGCCGCCGCGTACCGCCGTCGCACACCCGCCGACGGTCCCCGACGCCGACAGCGTCGCGCGTGCAGCGCGGCTGATCGACGACGCGAAGCGCGTCACTCTCCTCGTCGGCATCGGCGCCCGCGAGGCGCGCGACGAGGTCCTTGCGCTCGCCGGCAGGCTCAAGGCGCCGATGGTGCTGACGCTGCGGGCCAAGGAGGGCCTGGAGCGCGACAACGACTTCCAGGTGGGGCAGAACGGGCTGATCGGCAACCCCGCCGCGCAGCTGGCCTTCGAGACGTGCGACCTGCTGCTCATGGTCGGCACCGACTTCCCGTACCGCGAGTGGTATCCCAGCGGCACGACGGTGATCCAGATCGACGCGCGAGCCGAGCACATCGGCCGCCGGGTGCAGGTCGACCTCGGGCTCGTCGGGCACGCCGCGCCGACGTTGTCCGCGCTCGCCGGCGCCGTCCGCTCCAAGAAGCAGGCGAAGCACCTCAAGGCGAGCCAGGAGCTGTACGACGAGTGGCGCAAGCGCCAGCACAAGCTCGCGCTGCCCGACTACGACAAGACGCTGATCGGCCGCGTCCGCGACAAGTTCGACAACACGACGAAGTCGATCCGGCCCGAGGCCCTGGCCGGCGCGATCGAGCGGCACGCTGCCGAGGACGCCATCTTCACCTGCGACACCGGCATGTCGACGGTCTGGCTGTCCCGCTTCGTCATGATGACCGGTACCCGGCGGCTGATCGGCTCGTTCAACCTCGGTTCGATGGCCAACGCGATGCCGCAGGCACTCGGCGCGCAGGCGCTGGACCGCAACCGGCAGGTCGTCGCCTTCGCTGGTGACGGTGGGTTGTCCATGCTGCTCGGTGACCTCATGACCGCGGTCGCCTACGAGCTGCCGGTGAAGATCGTCGTCTTCGACAACGGCCGGCTCGGCATGGTGAAGCTGGAGCAGGAGCAGGTCGGCCAACCCGAGTTCGGAACCGTGTTGCGCAACCCGGACTTCGCGGCCGTCGCGTCGGCGATCGGGCTGCACGCCACCCGGGTGACCGATCCGGACCAACTCGACGACGCGGTGCAGGTCGCGCTCGCTCATCCGGGCCCGGTGCTGCTCGACGTGGTGACGAATCCCGACGAGGTGGCGGTGCCCGGCAAGGTGACGGTCGACCAGGCCTGGGGGTTCGCCATCGCGAAGATGAAGGAGACGGTGCTCAGCCAGGGGGACACGTCGTGACCTGCTTCGAATCGACGGTCAAATCCGAGGCCGACATCAGCGCGAGCCGTGAGCAGGTGTGGCGCGCGTTGACCGACCCCCAACTGCTGCCCAGGCTGACGCCGCTGCTCAGCAAGATCGACGTTTCAGGCGACCAGTGGCGCTGGCACATGGCGCGGATCGCGGCGCTCGGCGTCAGCGTCATCCCGGTCTTCACCGAGACCATGTCGTTCGACGACGGGAAGCGGATCGAGTACCGCCACACCCCGCCGAACGGCAAGCGCGAGCGTGCCGGCGCGGACGGCGTCTACGAACTGTCCGACGTCGACGGCGGCACGCACCTGTTGATCGAGTTGACGCTACGGGTCGAGCTACCGCTTCCGGAGAAATCGAAACGCGCGGTGCAACACATCATGAAGTCGACGATGAACCGCACCGGCGACCGGTTCTCGGAGAACCTGCTCGAACATCTGGACGCCCGCGAGCTCTGACCTTCTCGACCCGGGCGCTTTACCCCGCGGTGGTTGACGCGCGTCGGCGTTCGGGAATGATGCGCATGTGCTCGGACTGCCTGACAAGATCACGGCCTGCCTGTTCGACCTCGACGGGGTGCTCACCGACACCGCCGCGGTGCACCGAGCAGCCTGGAAAGCCGCTTTCGACCCGGTACTGAAGTCGCACGACCAGGACGAGTTCACCGAGGCCGACTACAACGACTACGTCGACGGCAAGCCGCGCATGGACGGGGTGCGCGACTTCCTCGCGTCCCGCAAGATCGACCTGCCCGAGGGGTCGGCCGACGACCCGCCGGACGCCGAGACGGTCAACGGCATCGCGACGCGCAAGAACAACGACGTGCTGCGCCGCATCAAGGAGGACGGTGTGCACGTCTTCCCCGGTTCGCAGCGCTACCTCGAAGCCGCGCGTGACGCCGGGCTGCGCCGGATCGTGGTGTCCTCCAGCGCGAATACCAAGGACGTGCTTGAGGTGACCGGGCTGGCGCAATACATCGAGGACCGTGTCGACGGAAACACCATCAAGGAGGAGGGACTGTCCGGCAAGCCGGCGCCGGACTCGTTCCTCGCCGGGGCGCAACGCGCCGGCGTCGACGCGGACCAAGCCGTGGTCTTCGAGGACGCGACGTCCGGCGTCGAGGCCGGGCACCGCGGCAAGTTCGGCTACGTCGTCGGCGTGAACCGACTCGACGACGCACACGCCGATGCGTTGCGCGAGCACGGTGCCGACGTCGTGGTCGACGACCTGGCCGACCTGCTGTGACGGAGTCCTCCTCGGGGCAGCAGTCCGAGTTCCCGCCGGACCCGTGGTGCATCCGCGAGGTCGGCCTGGACCAGAGCGCGTTGGCGCAGACGGAATCGCTGTTCGCGCTGTCGAACGGGCACATCGGGGTACGCGGGAATCTCGACGAGGGTGACCCGAGCGGGCTGCCCGGCACGTACCTCAACTCGTTCTTCGAGACCCGTCCGCTGCCCTACGCCGAGGCGGGCTACGGCTACCCGGAGTCCGGGCAGACGGTGCTCAACGTGACCAACGGCAAGTTGATCCGGCTGCTCGTCGACGACGAGCCGATGGACCTGCGCTACGGCACCGTGCTCGAGCACGAACGCGTCCTCGACATGCGCCGCGGTGTGCTCGAGCGGCGCGTGCTGTGGCAGTCACCTGCGGGCACGAAGATCCGGGTGCGCTCCGAGCGTCTCGTGTCGATCGCCCGCCGCTCGATCATGGCGATCCGCTACCGCGTCGAGCCCGTCGACGAGCCGGTGCGTGTGGTGGTGCAGTCCGAGCTCGTCGCCAACGAAACGGTGCCGGCGCAGTCGAAGGACCCGCGGGTGGCGCAGGTGCTGGAGAGCCCGCTGGAACCGGTCGAGCACGACGCCGACGACCACCGCGCGATGCTCGTGCACCGCACGCGGGCCAGCAAGCTGCAAATGGCAGCGGCGATGGGTCACGTCGTCGACGCGTCACACGGCGCATCGACGGTGCAGGTCGACTCACACCCCGACTGGGCCCGCCTGACCGGGTCCACCGCCCTCGACGTCGGCGAGCATCTCGAAATCACCAAGTTCGTCGCATACGGCTGGTCGAGCCAGCGCTCGGTGCCCGCGCTGCGCGATCAGGTCTCCGCCGCGCTCGTCAGCGCGCTCGACTTCGGCTGGGACCGCATCGCCGAGGAGCAGGCCGAGCGCTTCGACGCGTTCTGGCAGGTGGCCGATGTGCAGATCGACGGCCCTGCGCAGATCCAGCAAGCGGTGCGTTTCGGGCTGTTCCACACCTACCAGGCCGGTGCGCGTGCCGAGCACCGCGCGATCCCGGCCAAGGGCCTGACCGGCCCGGGGTACGACGGGCACGCCTTCTGGGACACCGAGACGTTCGTGCTGCCGCTGCTCAGCGCGACGGTCCCGGACTCCGCCGCGGACGCGCTGTGGTGGCGGCACGCGACGCTCGACCTCGCCCGGGAGCGGGCCAACACCTTGCGCCTGCGTGGTGCGGCGTTCCCGTGGCGGACGATCCGCGGTCAGGAGTGTTCGGCCTACTGGCCGGCCGGGACCGCCGCCTTCCACGTCAATGCCGATATCGCCGACGCCGCCGCCCGGCACGTCTGGTGGACCGGCGACGAGGAGTTCGCCCGGGAATGCGCGACCGACATCCTGGTCGAGACCGCGCGGCTGTGGTGTTCGCTCGGCTATCCCGGCGAGGACGGGCACTTCCACATCGACGGCGTCACCGGTCCGGACGAGTACAGCGCGATGGCCGACGACAACGTTTACACCAACCTCATGGCGGCGCTGAACCTGCGCTCGGCGGTGAAGATGGTGCGGCAGTTTCCCGATCGAGCGGACGAACTGCACGTCACCGACGACGAGCTGCGCGAGTGGACGTGGGCGGCCGACCACATGGCCGTGCCGTACAGCGACGAGCACCGCGTCCACGAGCAGTCGCGCCGCTTCACCGAGCACCACGTGTGGGACTTCGAGAACTCGGCCGAGGCAGACGAGTACCCGCTGCTGCTGCACGCGCCCTACTTCGATCTCTACCGTTCCCAGGTCGTCAAGCAGGCCGACCTGCTGCTCGCGATGCACTGGGCCGGCGGTGAGTTCACGCCGGAGCAGAAGGCGCATGCGGTTGCCTACTACGAGCCGCTGACCGTCCGCGACTCGTCGCTGTCGGCCTGCACGCAGGCCGTGCTCGCCGCCGAGGTCGGTCACCTCGACCTCGCGTCGGACTACCTGGCCGAAGCGGCGCTGATGGACCTGACCGATACCGAGCACAACTCCAAGGACGGCCTGCACATCGCGTCGCTCGCCGGAGCGTGGCTGGCCGTGGTCGCCGGGTTCGGCGGCATGCGCGACCAGGGCGACCGGCTGATGTTCCGGCCGCAGCTGCCGCCCGGGTGGAAGCGGCTGCGCTTCGGCGTGCTGTTCCGCGGGCAGCAGCTGCACGTCGACATCGGCGACGGCGAGGTCGGCTACTCCGTCACGGGTGACGAGCCGGTTCAGCTCACGCACTGCAACCGAAACCGGCGCTACGAGGTCACGGTGCACCCGGGCAAGACGACGAAGCGCAAATGGTCGGCGGTGCCGCCGATGACCGAACCGCCGCACCAACCGCCCGGACGCGAGCCGCAGAAGGCGCCGAAGTAGCCCTGTCAGCGCCGGCGCGCGGCCCGGGCGCGTGGGATGTCGCGCAGCATCAGCCGGGCGAGTTCGTCGAGCAGGTTGCGCATGCGCCGCCAGTCGGCCGCCTCGTCGCGCAGCTGCGCGCCGATCAACGTGTTCACGGCCAGCCGCGCGAGTTTGCGGGCGTGCTCGCGATCCAGGCCGAGCCCGACGAGCGTGTCGGCGACCCGCCGCTCGCGGCGCCGGTCGACGCGCGCCTGCACGACGGCGATGTTCGGGTCGATGCCGCCCCACGCACGGATCGCCGCCTCGACGTCGTGCGGTAGCTCGAGGGCGGCGTCAACCAGGAACTCCAACCGTTCACCCGGGTGGCCCTCGGCCCGCGGCAGTGCCGCCAGGCGGGTCGCCTGGTCGGTTTCCCAGAAGACGAACAGCTGGTCGACGAACGCGGGCATGGAGCCGAAGTGGTGGTAGAACGAGCCCTTCGTGACGCGCAGGCGTTTGCACAATGCGGCGATCGTCAGGCCGTCCCGGCCGCGTTCGCCGAGCAGCCGCAACCCGGCGACGTGAAAGTCGCTGGCCGAGCGGGGACCGCCGGTCAATCCCAACCCCGCGGTGCGAGGAAATTCGCCGCCCACATCAGGTCCGGCGTCAGGTCGCGGTCAGCCACCTCGGTGCCGATGCCGTCCAGCTGCGCCAGCCAGGCGTGCAGCGGCGCAGGGTCGAGCCCGCGCATGCGCAGGCAGCGCACCGCTGCCACCAGCTCGCCGGCGAGCACGTTCTGCACGACCGGCACCGAGTCCAGCGCCTGCCGCGCTCCCAGCGAGGCGAAGCTGGCGTCCTCCTCGACGCCGTGCGACAGCGTGACGGTCTGCACGCTGGCCGGGGTCGCGCGGGCCCGCAGCGAGGCGAGCGCGGACGCGACCACGTACTCGACGGTCATCACCCCGGACGCGCCCGGGCGTCCGTCGGCGAGGAACGGCGCGAGCCCGGTCATCGATGGATCGCACAGCATGGACAGCCGGGCGAGCGACAACTGGCAGGCCTGCGCGAGCGCCAGCCGCACCGCGTCCAGTGCCTGCGCGAGGTAGGCGACGTGGAACCCGCCGTGGTGCGCGACGCTCTCCTCCGGCACGAAGATCGGGTTCTCGCTGGGCGAGTTCGCGAGTGTGACGACGACCGTGTCGAGCGTGTCCAGCGCGTCGAGCAGCGGGCCGTGCACCTGGGGCAGCGCGCGCAGCGCGAACGGATCTTGGATCCGCGCGCCGACGCTGTCGTCGTCGACCAGGTCGCGCATGGTGGCGCAGACGCGGCGCGCGCCCGGAAACGGCGTGACCTGCTCGACCACGTGCGAGTACGCCTCCGGGTTGCCGTCGACCGCGGTGAAGCTCGCGGCGGCGATCAGCAGCGCCTTCTCGGCGAGGTCGCGCAACGCGATGCTGGCGAGCGCGGCGTCGGCGATGGTGAACGCGTTGCTGGACAGCAGCGGCAGCGCATCGCCGATCCCGAACCGCACGGGCGCCGGCATCGAATGCGTGGCGGGCACCTCGCCCAGCAGCGCGAGCGCCGTGGTGGCCAGTGCCGCGAGGTCTCCGGTGCCCACGCCGCCGAGTTCGCGCACGGGCGGCAGCGCATCGGTACGGATCATCGTGGCGAGACCGTCGATGACGGCCGGATCGACGCCGCTGCCGCCGGACGCGAGTTGGTTCAGGCGCACGAGCAGGCCGGCGCGCACGCGGCGCACGGAACGTTTCCGACCCGCGGAGGACGCGTGGCTGCGCAGCAGCCCGAGGGACGACTCGCCCTCGCTGTCCGGCCGTTCGTCGAGCGCGACGAGCCGGTTGCCACCGACACCGGTCGTCCGCCCGTAGATCGGGCGGCTGGTGGCCATCTGTTCGGCATAGGCGCGAGCGGCCTGCGCCCGCGTCATCGAACTCACCCACACGTCGAGTGCGCCGCCGGCGACGTCGGCGATGTCGCTGAGCTCGAGCGACCCTCCGTCGATGGACAACATGGGGTCACTGTCTCGCGCCCTGGTGGCGCTGCTCAACGCGGCCCCGCTGAGCGGTCTCGGTGGCCGAAGATCAGCGGTAATCGGCGAAGATCTTGCGCTGCTCGCCGTCGACGGTCAGCTCGCCGCCGTACGGCACGATCCACTGCGGCCTGGTGTGCCCGAACGGCGGCCCGACGCAGACGACCGCGTCCGGGTTGTAGCGCGTGACGAGGTCGAGCACGACGTCGCGCTGCGCCGCGCGGTGGGCGGCTCGCGCGGTGCTGTCGGTCCGTTGTTCCGGGCTCGAGGCCGCTGCCCGCGCCACGACCACGGCGTCCACCGCAGCGAGGATCCCGCGTTCGCCGAGTGAGCGCAGAATCCAGCCGAACTCCCGCGCGGGGATGATCTCCTCGCTGGTCTCGAGCAACAGGACGGCGCCCGCGAGCACCGAGGGGTCAACCGGGAAGCGGCCGGCGGTCAGCAGCCACTGCAGCACCTCCATGCAGCCGCCCCAGGTACGGCCGGTCACCGAACGCGCAGGGCCGGCCCACGTCCAGGCCTCGGTGGCCTCGCGCTCGCCGGCGTCGGTGAGCGCGGCCGGGTCGTCCCAGAGCACGCCGAAGTCCTCCGACTCCCCCGGCTCGGTGATCTCCAGCCGCTCGCCGGTGAACAGCGCAGCACGTAGCGACGCGAGGTGGCACGCGTCGATCGCCGGTCCCGCGCCCAGGTGCACCTGCGTCGACCCGCCGTAGAAACCGGCCACCCCGTTCGTCCAGAGCCAGGACAGGATGTTGGTGTTGTCGCTGTACCCGAGGAACGGCTTCGGGTCGCGGCGCACGGCATCGGCGTCGAGCTGCGCGACCACGGTGATCTGGTCCTCGCCGCCGATGGTGGCCAGCACCGCCCGGATGCTCGGGTCGGCGAACGCCGCATTGAGGTCCGCCGCACGGTCGGCTGCGCTCGCACCGACGCGGCGCGTCGTCGGGTACTCGATCGGCACGAGGCCGAGCACGGCACGCACCCGGCGCATGGCCTGCTCGTGCACCGCGGGATAGGCGCCGGGTGCAGCGAACGACGGCGACACGATCGCGACCCGATCGCCGGGCGAGAGTTTGGCCGGCGACCGCAGCTCGAGGCTCATCGGCCCATAGCACCAGCAGCGGACGCGGACACCAAGGGAATTAGGGGCGCCGGGTCGCTTGCAGCTGCGTCTCTACACCTGCGAAGCCGACCGAGCGATAGACGCGGATCGCGACGTCGTCCGGGTCTGCGACCAGCACAAGTGAGCGGGCGCCGCCCTGCTCGATGACGGCCCGCGCCGCGTGGTGGACGAGCGTGCCGCACAGTCCGCGCCGGCGGTGTTGCGGGTCGGTCTCGACTGTCTGGAAACGCGCGAGACCGTCGCCGGCGCGCACGATGCCCAGTTGAGCGACGAGTGCGCCGTCGACGAACGCACCGAACCACGTGGCGTGGCCGGCGGCCACCAACCGTCGGTTGCTCGCGGCCTTGGCGACGACGAACGGGCGGTGTGTCACCGGGTCGAACTCGCCCGCGTCGCAGCGCATCCGCAGTTCGACGCTGTCCGTCCAGTCGCGGTCCGAGTGCAGTTCGCGCAACCCGGCATCCCGGTTCGGATGCGGCGGCTCGTGCACATCGGCTGCGGTCATGACGCTCGCGGCCTCCGTGTCGAAACCGCGGTCGGCCAGGGTCGCGAGTCCGTCGACAGTGGCGTGTGGGTCGTCGACGCCGATCGCCACATGGTCGGCCTGCGGGAACTCGGCCGCGAAACCCGCCAGCACGCGGTCGACGTCGTCGTGACTGGGAGCGTGCGCCAGCAGCAGGAAGTTGCCCCACCAGAACGCCGGATTCTGCGGAGTGCGGACGACGAGACGATCCGGCCGGTCGATCACCACGGAACCGCCGAGCCGCAGCAGGGTCAGATCGGTCCGGTAGCCGAGGGACTGCACGCGCATCCGGCCATTGTCCGGGCGCCCGGTCTCAGACCCGGGTGAGCCGCAGCGTCGCGGCTACGGCGTCCGCCGACACCATGGCGTCGATCGAGCTGCTGCCGTGCCGCTCGTACTTCGCGCGGTAGGCCCCGTCGACCCGTTCGCGCAGTTCGCCGTCACCGCCGCCGATGTCCTCGACGGCGACGTCAGCCGACCAATCGCCGGCCATCAGTCGGCGAGTATCTGTTCGCGCAGGATGTCGGCGTGCCCGCTGTGGTGGGCGAGCTCGCGCAGGACCTGCAGGTACACCCAGTGGAGCGTGCGCGGGCCGGCCGGGTGGCCGGTCACGACCGCGTCGAGCTGCAGGCCGGTAACCGCCGCCCGAGCCTTGGCGCAAACTTCTCGGTAGGCCGTCGTGATCGACGCGATCGTGTCGTCGTCGGCGAGCCGGAACGACTCGTCGGGAGTGTCGACCAAGCCGAGTTCCTTGCGGGACGCCCCGCCGACGCACTCCTCGAACCACACCTGCTGCATCCACGTGACGTGTTTGAGCAGGCCGAGCAGCGTCGTCCTCGACGGGACGAGGCGCCGGCGCACCTGCTGCTCGTCGAGTCCGTCCAGAGTCGACTCGATGGCGCCGCGGTATTCCTCGATGAACGCCTCGAACTGCATGCGGTCGTCGTCGGTGAGCACGTCACGGCTCTCGGCGGTGCCGACGGCCTCGGTCGGCGCTGCGCCGCCGTCGCTCTCGCTCATGCCGAACTCCCTCATCCGCCTCGTCGGGCCGAGCCACTGCCGAAAAGTGTGCCGCAGGAATGGGGCAGGCGTTGTGCGGGCCTGGGCATTTTCCGGCGATTGGTGCAACTATCGAACTACGGGGCAGTGACGAGCGAATGGACAGAAATCGTGATGCACGCCCCGAGATCGGTATTGGCCTCCCGCGCGTCAGCTGCGCGCACGAGCATCGGCGTCGCAGTGCTCGCTGCCGTCTTGTCGTGGGCCACTCCCGCGGCCGCGGCGCCGACGTCGTCCGGTTGGGCGCAGTGGTCGACACCTAGGGGCAGTAGTCATGCCTTTCATGGGTGGATGCAGCTGCCTGCGGGTGGGTTCCCGGCCGCGGAGTGGGTGTCTGATTCGCGCAGCCCGGTGCAACTGCCCAGCGGGTCCTCGACCTACCTGAACGCGTCGACCCCGCCGGGTGCCCGCTACGGAACAAGTCAGGGGCAGGCCTACCTCAATCTGCGCCCGTACGCCGACAACGCCACGTCCCCGTCGTCCACCACCTTCGACTTCGCCTCGACGACCCCGCCCGCGGGGTGGAGCTTCGTACTTGGCGACGTGGACGCCGACCAGGTACACATCACCGCTCGGGACGCCGACGGCCAGCCCGTTCCCGGCACCGACATCGACCGGTGGGAACAAGGCGCATTCAATTACGCCGGCGGCACCGACAAACCCACCTGGGACCGATCGAGCACCACACTCGTCGGCAACCCGACTGCAACGGATACCAACGGCGCCTCTGACTGGTTCACTCCCGACCGGGGGTTGTCCAGCCTGACCTTCGTGTTCACGCAACGGTCCGGTTTCCCCGTCTACCAGATCTGGTTCGCCGGCGAATCCCATGACGTGACCGGCACCGTCACCGGTACGACGCGATGTACTGCCACGGAGGCGACGCTGCACCTGCTCGGTCCCGACGGGACTCCCTTGGCCAGCACCCAGCCGCGCGCCGACGGCAGCTACACGTTCCCCGGGTACATCGCCGCGCCCGGTTACACCGTGCGTGTCGATGCACCTGCCGCACCGCTGGACGGCTGCGAGGTGTTCGGCACGGCACAGCGAACCGTTGACCTGACCGGCGGCGACGCCAACGTGGACTTCGCCGTCCGCGACGTCCGGCCGCAGCCGATCACGGGCACCGTCACCACCACTGCCGGCACTGCGCTCGAAGGCGTCACCATCACCCTCACGGACCCGGCCGGCGTGCACAGCACGGCGACGACAGACGACACCGGCCGCTACCTGTTCGACAACAACCAGCCCGGCACCGGCTACCGAGTCGCCATCACCGCACCGCCCGGCTACACCGCCCAACCCCCGGTCTCGCACACCGTCGACGTCGCCATCGGCCGGCCGGTACCCGATCAGGACTTCGAGGTACGCGAGCAGCCCACCGTGTCCGGCACCGTCACCTCAGCGACCGGAGCGCTGGAGGACGTGCCCGTCACCCTGACCGACACCACCGGCACCGTCACGCACACCGTGACCGACAGCGCCGGCCATTACCGATTCGTCCACGTCCCAGCGGGCAAGTACGCCATCTCTGTCACCGCACCCCCCGGCTACGGTGCACCTGAAGACCGCGAAGACGTGCCCGTCGCCGACGCGGACGTCACCGGGCAGGACTTCACCGTGCACCGCGTCGGGGTCATCGCCGGCGCCGTCACCGACAACGGCAAGCCCGTGCCCGGCGCCCGCGTGAGAATCGACGGTCCCGCCCGCACCGTGTACACCAGCACCGACGCCGACGGAACGTATGTCGTCGATGATCTCGAGCCCGCGACCTACACCGTCACCGTTCGAACGTCGCCCACCAACACTGTGGTCAGTCCGTCGACGCGCACGGTCACGATCACCGCTGCCGGCGAACTACGCGGCGGTCTCAACTTCGCGCTGCGTCATGCCGCCCCACCGGCCCCGACGTCGACACCACCCGGCTCTGCCTCGACACCCGGCACCGGTGCCAGCGCACCGACCGGCACCACCCGAGCTCTGGCCGATACCGGCACACCGGTCGGTCCGCTCACCTTGAGCGCGGCGTGTCTCCTCGCGGCCGGGGTGCTGATCAGCGCCGCTGGCACCCGACACCGATTTGCTGTCCAGCGACTCACCGGTAGTGGCGCCGAAAGCGACGTGGCCGATCGGCGAAGTCGTCGTACAGATCCTCGGCGCGACGGTTAGTGCGTCTTTCCAGCGTCTTCGTCCGACTTCGCGCGAGAACGAAGAAGGCGTAGATGCCGAACACGACAACAACAACGGCTATGACGGACTGCCACCACATGCACGCTCCTGACATCGACCGCGCCAAGCATCATCAAGTTTGCCGCGTGATTGCCGCTGACGACAATTCCCGATCAGTGCGTGTTGCACGCCGAACGACGTACGGCACCCGCGCCGGCGTCGTCAGTAACGTCGACGCAGCGAGTCCCAGCTCGGATTTCAACGACGAGCCGGGGCTCATCGAAACTGGTCGACGTGGTCGCGTACCCAGTTGGCGAAGCTGCCGGGCGCGTGTCCGGTGATCGTGCGCATGGCGGGTGACGGCTCGGGTGGCTGACCGATCGTGGTCTTCCAGGTGCTGATCATGGTGGTGACCATTGCGCGCGGCGCCTGCGGGATGAACCCGTCGACGGCCTGCTGTTCGGTCAGCTCGGTGATCTGGATCTGCCGGCCGACGGCGTCGGCGATGATCTCGATCTCCTGCCGCAGCGTGAGCGCTTGCTCGCCGGTCAGGCGTGGTTTCTGGCCTGCGAGCCTGTCGGTGGTGAGGCCGATGACCGCCACCTCGGCTATATCGCGCTCGTCGATGGGCAGGTGCAGCGAGTCCGGGAACGGTACTTGCACCGTGTCGTCGGCGATGCCGGGGGCGTAGAAGCGGATGTTGCCGGCGAATTCACCGGCCCGCAGGAACGTGCAGGTGATGCCAGTTGCCGCCAGCGCCCGCTCCAGGCCGAGGAACCGTGCTGCATTGGGGTGGTGCTCGCCGTCTGGCAGTGATGTGGAGATCGAGGACAGGAGCACGATGCGGGTCACGCCGGACTCGCTGACGGCGCGGGCGACGCCGGCCGGGTCGTCGAAGGAGGGGAACAGGTAGACGGCGTCGACCCCGTCCAGCGCGGCAGCGAGCGTGGACGGTTGCGCCAGGTCAACGGCCCGCACCGCCACGCCGTCCGGTAGGGACACCGTTGAGGGGTCACGCGTCGAAGCGCGCACGTCAGCGCCGGTCTGCAGCAGTTGCCCGACGACTTCGCGGCCGACGCTGCCGGTCACTCCGGTCAAAAGAAAAGACATCTGAGTACCTAATTTCTGGAGCGTGTCAGGGTATCGACGTCAGACGACGCCGAGGTCCGGTTCGGGTCTGCCGGGAGTGGGCACGTGGGGTGGGGCATCGACCACCCTCTGCTGCGCGCCGCTGTCCAGCGCACTATCACCGATAGGGACGCCTCCACCGTGCCTCTATCGGTGATAGGTTGTCAAGCGTGCCGTTGTCGCGCGACGAGATCGTCGAGCACGCGCTCGACCTGCTCGACGAGGTCGGCCTGGACCACGTCAGCACTCGCGCGTTGGCGCTACGGCTCGACGTGAAACAACCGTCGCTCTACTGGCACTTCAAGAACAAGGACGCACTGCTGGTCGCGATGGCCACCGCCGCCATGGCCCCACACGCAAACCTTGCCCTGCCCTCACCCTTGGACGACTGGCGCACCTGGTTCACCCGCAACACCGAGAGCTTCCGGAGGACCTTGCTGATGCGACGCGACGGCGCCCGGCTCCACGCCGGCAGCCGCCCCGCCGGAACTGCCCTGGACCGGACTACAGCCAAGATCGACTTTCTGGTAAGCGCAGGACTGCCACGACGGCCGGCCGAGATGGCGATGCTGGCAGCGAGCCGCTTCACCGTCGGCAGCGTCCTTGAACAACAAGCAGACCAACACGCGCCGACCGACCACCCTGAGCTTCGCATCGACCACGACGAAGCCTTCAGATCTGGTCTCACTCTGATGATCCAGGGACTGGCCGAACACCAGCCGACCAATCGCAGCCACCACCCCACCGCGAGGTCGCGACGGAACTCGCAGGAACCCTCACGGCACGGGCGCTAGGCCGTCGTTAGGTGGTTGGCTGCGTTCTTGTGGTCGATGAGGAGTTTCGGGATCTGCGGCTGGCGGCGATTTATGACGCACTCGATCCCGACCGCAGCGACCTCGATACCTACGTCGACTTCGCGGCCGAGCTGGGCGCCCGCCGCGTTGTTGACGTTGGCTGTGGCACCGGCACACTTGCGCTGCTGCTTGCTGACCGAGGCTGCGATGTTGTGGCCGTCGATCCGGCCGTTGCTTCGCTAGCGGTTGCGCGCGGCAAGCCAGGCGCGCAGCGCGTGCGGTGGATCGAAGGCGACGCCTCCGGCTTGCCGGTCATCGACCGAGATCTCGCGACCATCACAGGTAATGCGGCGCAATCCATAGCCGACCCACGGCAATGGGCCGCGACCCTGGCCGGGATACGGGCCGCTTTACGGCCGGGAGGCCACCTGGTTTTCGAGACCCGTGATCCCGCGGCACGCGCTTAGGAGCGCTGGACCAGGGAATCGACCCGCAAGACCACGGAGATACCCGGTGTGGGGGCGGTGACACGCTGGATCGAGCTGACGACGTTCGATTGGCCGTTAGTCACCTTTCAAGGAACGTGGCTCTTCCATGGCGACGGCGCCACCTTGCATTCCCGGTCCACGCTGCGCTTCCGGGAGAGGGATGAGATTAAGGCCGATTTGGACGCCGCCGGGTACGAGGTGGTTGATGTCCGCGATGCGCCGGATCGACCCGGACAGGAATTGGTATTCGTCGCTCGCCGCCCAACCGGGCAGCTCGCGCCGGATCACCGGCGATCTCCGGGCATGATTGCGCAGGTGATCGATCATGCTGCCGACCTGCGGAATCGTGCCGGGCTGTGCGGCAGATGTCTGCATGGCCTGCTGCGGCCGACCCGGCGCGGCACTGTGTACCTGCGCTGTGCCCTGGCCGCAACGGACCGGCGGTTCGTCCGGTACCCGGCCCTGCCGGTGACGCACTGCGAGGGATATATGCGAGATCTGCTCGGAGATCGCTAGACCGCGGCAGGTCGTCAGCAACGACGCGCATGCCTCGTCACCGCCGTCCACACTTGACGACGTCACTCGCGAATAGGCAACAGTGCTCGCGAGCGCAGTCGTTGCTCCTCCTGGTCAAGATCGACCTCCCTGTCACCGCTCGACCTCATAACCCGGCCAGAGACACTGACACGCGCCGTATTGTGGTAATTATCCCTTGACTGTATAAGTGATCGCGTCCATACTTGAGTCATGGC
>NZ_CAXTQF010000043.1:0-29248 GCF_964246335.1 uncultured Jatrophihabitans sp.
GTCCTCTCCCGGTGATCAACAGCGGGATTTGGCCGCCCGGGCGACCCAAACCTTCTGTTGATCACCGGCGGTGCGGGGAGCTTGCCTTGCCCGACTAGACTTGTGATGTTTCCGAACAGGGGGGTGAATGGTCTCGACTTCGTTCGTCGAGTCAGGGGAAGCGGGCCGAGGACCGCATTGCTGACCTCGTAAAAAAAGCGATGCACAACAAAACAAGCGCCGATTCCAATCGCGCTGACTTCGCTCTCGCTGCCTAGTACAGCCTGAGCAAGTCTGTCGGCCCGGGGATGTCACCGACCCGGTCGCCGGCATCAGCTAGGTGACTCACCGTCCTCACCGGCCGCGGGAGAGGACGGGACAACCTACAGCGGCTGGGCCTGTCACTGGCGACTCGTGTGCGAGATCGCCGGGGCCGAGTAGAGACGAGGCACACTGCGCCCGGAGAAGCCCTGATGAAGCGACGAAGGACGCGGGTTCGATTCCCGCCACCTCCACCTATGAACGGCCCGAACCCGCAGGGTTCGGGCCGTTCATCTGGCGTCAGGCAGTCGAAACGCGCTGAGTCGCGAGGTCCAGGGCGACGTCGGTGATCAGGTCCTCCTGACCACCGACGAGACCGCGGCGGCCGACCTCGACGAGGATGTCGCGGGTATCCAGGCCGTGGCGTGCCGCTGCTCGCTCGGCATGACGCAGGAAGCTGGAGTACACGCCGGCGTAGCCGAGCGTCAGCGTTTCGCGATCGACCTGCACCGGCCGATCCTGCAGCGGCCGCACCAGGTCGTCCGCCGCGTCCTGCAGCGCGAACAGATCGCAGCCGTGCTGCCAGCCGGAGATGTTCGCGACCGCGATCAGCGGCTCGATGGGGCAGTTGCCGGCGCCCGCGCCCATGCCGGCCAGCGAGGCATCGACCCGGGTCACGCCGTTCTCGACCGCGACGACGCTGTTGGCCACGGCCAGCGAGAGGTTCTGGTGCGCGTGAATGCCGAGTTCGGTGTCGTCGTCGAGCAGCTCGCGGTAGGCGCGGACGCGGTCGCGGACGCCGTCCATGGTCAGGCGGCCGCCCGAGTCGGTGACGTATACGCAGTGTGCGCCGTAGGACTCCATTAGCTTGGCCTGCTCGGCGAGCGCGGCGGGCGCGGCCAGGTGGCTCATCATCAGGAAGCCGGACACGTCCATGCCGAGCTCTCGTGCTTTCGCGATGTGCTGCGCCGCGATGTCGCCCTCCGTCGCGTGCGTGGCGACGCGGACCGACGCGATGCCGAGGTCGTGCGCGCGTTCGAGGTTGTCGATGGTGCCGATGCCGGGCAGCAGGAGCGTCGTCAGCCGCGCGCGTTTGACCACAGCGGCGACGGCACCGATCCATTCCTCGTCGGCGTGCGCGCCGGGCCCGTAGGTGAGGGACGAGCCGGCCAGCCCGTCGCCGTGGGCGATCTCGATCGCGTCGACGCCGGCGGCGTCGAGCGCGGCGGCGACGGCACTCACCTGCTCGACGGTGTAGCCGTGCCGCACTGCGTGCATGCCGTCGCGCAGGGTGACGTCCTGGATGTAGATCCGCGGCCCGCTGGCGTCGGTCATGTCGACACCGCTGCGACGGCCTCGGCGTGGTCGACCATCCGTTCGGCGACCCGCAGTGCCGCCGAGGTCATGATGTCGAGATTGCCGGCGTATGCGGGCAGGTAGTGGCCGGCCCCCTCGACCTCGAGGTAGACGCTGACCTGCGTGCGCGGCGCCGGGTGGAGGTCCGGGTTGAGCGTGCGGATCGAGGCGGCCGCGTCGATGTCGGTGAACTGGACGGCCTGCTTGAGGCGGTAACCGGGCACGTACGCGGCGACGTCGGCGACCATGCGCGTCACCGAGCCGGCTACCGCCGCACGGGCGTCGTCTTCGAGGCGGTCGACGAGGCACAGCACGGTGTCACGCATGATCAGCGGTGGATCGGCCGGGTTGAGCACGATGATCGCCTTACCGCGGGCGGCGCCGCCCACCTGCTCGATCGCGGCACGGGTGGTCTCGGTGAACTCGTCGATGTTGGCGCGGGTGCCCGGGCCCGCCGAGCGCGAGGAGATCGAGGCGACGATCTCGCCGTAGTGGACCGGCGTCACGGCGGCGACCGCCGCCACGATCGGGATGGTCGCCTGCCCGCCGCAGGTGACCATGTTGACGTTCGGCGCGTCGAGGTGATCGTCGAGACGCACCGCCGGGACGACGTACGGCCCGATCGCGGCCGGCGTCAGGTCGATCAGTCGCTTGCCGAACGGCTCGAGCGCGCGGGCGTTGGCCACGTGCGCCGCGGCCGATGTGGCGTCGAAGACGACGTCGATCTCCGCGAAGTCCGGCATGGCAATCAGCCCGGCGACGCCGTCGGCGGTCGTGGCGACGCCCATCCGGCGGGCGCGGGCCAGCCCGTCGGAGGCGGCGTCGATACCCACCATGGCAGCCATCTCGAGCCGCTCGGACAGTCGCAGCACCTTGATCATCAAGTCGGTGCCGATGTTGCCCGAGCCGATCACGGCAACCTTGCCGCGCGTCACGCTGCGCCCTCGAACTCGGCGCGCACGTTGCCCAGGCCGGTGATCGCCGCCGCGAACGCATCGCCGGGCGTGATGGGCACGACCGGCCCGAGTGCGCCAGAGAGCACGATGTCGCCGGCGCGCAGCGGCTGGCCGAGGGACTGCGCCGTCGTAGCGAGCCAGACGACAGCGGCGACCGGGTCGCCGAGGCAGTCGGCGCCGACGCCCCGCGAGACGATCTCGTCGCGCCGGGTCATGGTCATCGCGATCTGGGACAGGTCCGTGCCGCCGAGCGGCACGCGGTCGTCGCCCAGCACGAACAGTGCGGACGAGCCGTTGTCGGCGATGGTGTCGGTGATCGTGATGTCCCAGTCGGCGATGCGACTGTCGACGATCTCGAAAGCACTGACGACGTACGCGGTGGCGGCGCGGACGTCGTCGGCGGCGATGTCCGGTCCGTCGAGGTCGTCGCCCAGTACGAAGGCGATCTCCGCCTCGATCCGCGGCGCCAGCAGGCCACGAGTACTGATGGGGCGGTCCTGCGGTCGCGTCATGTCGTCGAGCAGGACTCCGAAGTCGGGCCGGTCGACCCCGAGCTGCGCACGCACTTTCGGGTTGGTCAACCCGATCTTGCGGCCCACCTGCTGCGCGCCCGCGGTCGTCCGTGCGTCGATGAAAGCCTGTTGCACCTCATACGCGAGGCCGACCTCGGCGTCGAGGTCCGCGGCATGAAGCAGGTCGCGCACCGGGGCGCACGCGATGCCGGTGCCGCGCGCCTGCTCAAGTCGCTCGACCGCGGCGGCGACGCTCATCGGGTCGGCACCTGGTCGACGGGTGGTACGTCGACGGCGGGCACGTCGACGGCTGGCACGTCGAAGGTGGTCGCCACCGCCATGCCGGTGATCCACTCCGGCACCGGGTCGTAGCTCGACCACACCAGCGGCGCGTCGACGGCGGCGTGCCCGACCAGCCAGCTGCGGATCTCGTGGCCGCCGCTGCCGGCCTCCTGTTCCAGGCGGTCATGGCCCAGTTCGACGACCGGCGTCAGGTCAGAGGTCTTGAGCTGCGTCAGGAACCACTCGTCCCACGCGACGTTGACGCGCGCATCCGGGTTGCCGCCCATCGCCTTGACCCGTGGCTCGCGTGCCGCGGCGAAGGCCCGTGTGTCACTGCGCCCGTGGATCAGCGGGGCGCGCCGGGCGTCGTCGGCAGTCATGGTGCGTGGGTCGTTGGACGGCAGCCAGTGCGACAGGCCCCCGCTGGCGACGACCAGCACGCGCAGGTCCAGCGGCGCGCTGCGCAGCGCGGCGCCCAGCGCACGACCCAGGACTGCGCACCGGGCCAGGCCGGGCAGCGGGGGAGCCGCAGTGTTGATGACGAGGGGGACGATCGGGATCGTGGTGTCGCCCGTCGCCATCTCATAGCTCTGCACGATGCCGTGGTCGACGGTCAGCGAGTACGAGAGCGCCAGGTCGAAGTCCGGGGCGAGTGCCGCGTGGACGTGCCACGCGAGATCAGACGCGATCGGCAGCGGCCCGGACGTGGTGCCGAAGTCACCGAACCCCTCCGCCTGCTCGACGCCCAGTACGAACGGCGGCATCGCGTCGTAGAAGTTGGCATGGAAGTGGTCCGGCCCGATCACCACGATCGCGTCCGGCGCCAGCGTGGTCACCGCCGCCCGGACCCGTGCGGCGTTGCGCAGGAAGTCGCTGCCCGGCTCGTGCGGACCCTGGGGCGGCAGCAACCCGACGAACGGCGAGTGCGACATGCCGACCAAGCCGACAATCTCGCTCATTCCGGATCCCTGCGCTCGAGCAGGAAGGTGCGGTGCACGTCGAGGTACTGCGTGACCTTCTCCCACTGCGGCCAGTGCCCCGCGTCGGTGATGACGTGCAGGCGCGCGTCGGGCAGCCAGCCGAGCAGCATGTCCGCCTCGTCCAGACCGCCGGTCGGGTCGTTGTCGGTCCACAGCAGCAACGTGGGCGCGATGACCTTGCCGACCCATGTCGGGTCCCACGCGTAGTCCTTGCGTACCCGCGGATCCTGCAGCACCAGGATGTTCTCGACGGCCTGCCGGAAGCCCGGACGGCTGTAGACCTGGCGACGCAGATTGACCAGCTCGTCGGTCACCATCTCCTTGTGGTGGAACAGGAACTCGACGCGACGGCGGACGACCTCGTCGCTCGGGTCGTGCACCGCGGCGCGCGTGCTCTCACTCATCCGCGCCATGACCTCGGGCTTGTTGGCGATGTTGCCCGGTGTGTTGAGCACGACGCGGTCGACGCGCTCGGGATGGAACGCGGCCGTCCAGGCCACCACCCAGCCGCCAAGCGATTCGCCGGACAGGTGCGCACGTTCGATGCCCAGCGCGTCGAGCAGCCCGATCAGGTGGTCGGACAGCACCGCCGTCGTGTACGGCGTGTCCGGCAGGTCCGACCAACCATGTCCGACCATGTCGTACGCGGTGACGTGGAAATAGCGCGCCAGCCCGGCGATGTCGCGCGCGTAGGCCTCCAGGTGCCCGCCGGTGCCGTGCAGCAGCACCAGCTCGTCACCTGCGCCGGCCTGCAGGACGCGGGTCCGCACGCCGTCGACCTGCACGTGCTTCAGCACGTGGTCGACGTCGGCCAGCTCGCCCCAGATGCTGACGTGCTCGGGAATGGCGGTCACGTCGGTCATTCGTTCTCCTTGAACCGGGCGCGGGCCTCAGCCATCGTGGCGAGCCCGGCGCTCTGCCGCCGGGTCAGGCCGAGGCTCTCGACGAGGCGGGAGTTCTCGATGGTCAAGAAGTCCACCGGCTGTTCGGCGGAGTCGTTGTAATGGCGGTGCCACGTCCACGGCGGCGTGTAGATGAAATCGCCCGCCGCCCAGGTCACCGTCTCGTCCTCGATCTCGCTGTGCCCGCTGCCGGCGATCACGACGTGCACCGTCTCGTGGTGGTGCCGTTGCATGTCCGAGCTCTCGGCCGCCGGGATGCGCTGGCGGAAGATCTCGAAGGTGGCTGTGGGCAATGTGCCGGCGATGGCGAGCTCGCTCGGGTTGTGCACCTCGTTCGCCGGCAGTGGTTCCAACTCGGACGCGTGCACGACCAACGGCCGTTGCGTGCCGGGCCGGACCGTGTCGGACAGGCCGGCGAGGAAACCCGCCATGTCGAAGCCGCTCATCAGATGCTCTCCGTCCGTCCGCCGTCGACAGCCGTCGCGGCGCCGTTCACGTAGGCCGCGTCGTCGGACGCGAGGAACGCGATCATGGCAGCCACCTCGCGCGCCCGACCGGCGCGCCCGGCCGGGATGGCGGCGGTGTCGGCTGCCTCGATCTCGCGTGCCTCGATGCCGGTGGTGGCCGCGCGGTTGGCCAGGATCGTGCGCCGCCGCTTGGTGTCGATGGCGCCCGGCGCCACGCAGTTGACGGTGACGCCGTCCGCCGCGAACTCCGCCGACGCCAGCTTCAGTGCACTGGTCAGCGCGGCGCGCAGCACCACCGAGGCGGCGAGGTCTTTTTGTGGTTGACGGACGGCGGTCGAGGTCACCGCGATCACCCGACCGAAGCCGCGCTCGGCCATCCGCGGCAGCGCCGCCCGCACCAGGCGCAGCGGCCCGAGCAGCAACAGCTGCGTCGCCGCGAGCCAGGCGTCGTCGTCGACGTCGAGCACCCGCCCCGGCGGTGGCCCACCGGCGTTGAGCACGAGCACGTCGATCGGCCCGACGACCAGCTCCGCTCGCTCGATCGTGTCGGAGCGCGGCTCGGCGACGTCGTCGACGAGATACGTGACCTCGCGTCCGGTGTCGGCGGTGATCTCTTTCGCGGCAGCGATCAGATCCGTCTCGGTGCGCCCGGTGAGCACGACATCGTGGCCGCGTTCGGCCAGCGCCTGCGCCGTGGCGCGACCGATCCCGCGGGCACCACCGCCGACGAGCGCAGTCCGGGTCACCGATGGCCTCCGGTGCTAGCTTGTGCGAAGTTCGGGCATCCTCAGCCTGACGGGACGACCGGGGAGCAGCCAACCGTGAGTCTCACTGACCGGGACACCGCGGCGTCGGACGCCACCGGCGGCCTAGAACGCGCGGCCGCGATCCTGGCCGCCTTCGACGCCACGCACCGCGAGCTCACCCTGGGTGCGCTGGTGCGCCGCTGCGGGTTGCCCCGCTCGACCACACATCGAACGGCCGACCGGATGCTGCGCCTGGGCTGGCTGGACAAACCGGGGGACCGGTATCGCATCGGCAACCGGCTGTTCGAGATTTCCGGTCTGGCACCGATCCGGCACGAGTTGCGCGAGGCGGCACTGCCGTTCCTGCAGGACCTGTACAGCACGATTCGTGCCGCGGTGCAGCTCGGCGTGCTGGACGGCGCGCAGGTGCTGATCGTCGACAAGATCACCGGACACCGGCCGATGCCTATGCTGTCCCAGGTCGGCGGCACGATCCCGGCTTACTGCTCGGCGCTCGGCCGCGCCATTCTCGCGTTCTCCCCGCCCGAGGTGATCGACACGGTGCTCGCCGACGGGATGCCCGCGCGTACGCCGCGCACCGTCACCAGCGAGCAGATGCTGCGCCGCGAACTCGCCGCGATCCCGGACCGCGGCTGGAGCCAGGAGCGCGAGGAGGGCAACTTCGGTGTCGCGTGCGTCGGAGCGCCGATCTTCGGTCCGCTCGGCGAGGTCGTGGCCGCGCTGTCGGTCACCGGGCCGGCAGGTGCGGTGCGTTTCGACCGCGTCGGGCCGGCGGTGCGGATGGCGGCCGCGGCGGCGACCCGCGCCTACTCGGTGCGCCGCTGAGCGGCAGGGCTACCGCCGGCATCTGCCGTCCCAATGAGCGGGACGGTGACTTGGCTCGCGCGCCGGGTCTCGTCAAGGTGTGATCCACCGCAGAGGCGCGAGGAGCCAACATGAGGATCGGGATCGTCGGCGCGGGTTTCGCCGGTCTTGCGACGGCCAAGGTGCTCACCCAGGCCGGCCACGACGTCGTGGTCTGGGACCGTTCGCCCGACGTCGGCGGCGTGTGGAGCGCGAGCCGCCGCTACCCGGGCGTGCAGACGCAGAGCCCGCGCGACCAGTACTCGCTGTCGGACTTCCCGATGCCCAAGAGCTATCCCGAGTGGCCGACGGGTGAGCAGGTGCAGCGCTACCTCGCCGACTACGCGACCCACTTCGGGCTCGACCCGTTGCTGCACCTGCAGACCGAGGTAACGTCGGTCGAAGCGATCGCCGGCGGCTGGCGGATCGTCACCCGAAGCCACGGCACCGACGAGCAGGAGACCGAGGTTCATCGGCTGGTCGTCGCCAACGGCGTGTTCTGCGAACCGCTCGTGCCGCAGTTCCCCGGGGTCGAGGACTTCGCCACCGCCGGGGGGCGGTTGTGTGCGGCCACGCAGTTCCTCGACGTCGAGGACGCGCGCGGCAAGGACGTCGTCGTCGTCGGCTACGGCAAGTCCGCCTGCGACGTGGCGGTGGCGATCAGCGACGTCGCCGCGTCGACGTCGGTGATCGCGCGTCAGCTGTTGTGGAAGGTGCCGAAGAAGGTCGGCGGAGTTGTCAACTTCAAGTACCTGCTGTTGACCCGGATGGGCGAGGCGCTGTTCCGCTACCGCACGTTGCGCGGGGCGGAGAAGTTCCTGCACGGACCGGGCAACCGGATGCGCCGGGCGATGTTGAACTCCGTCGGCACCGCCTCCGTGCGGCAGTACAAGCTCAAGAAGCTGGGCCTCGTGCCGCGCGGCACGATGGAAGGCATCGTGCGCGGCGCGATCGGTTTGGTGACCGACGGGTTCTTCGACCGCGTCGGCGACGGGCGGATCGCCGTGCACCGCGACCGCACCGTGGCCCGGATGTTGGAAAAGGATCAGCGCCCGCACGTCGAACTCGACGACGGCACGGTGCTGCCGGCCGACCTCGTCGTGTGTGCGACCGGCTTCACGCAGGGCACGCCGTTCCTCGCACCGGACGTCACCGCGCGGGTGCTCGACGGGCGCGGCAACTTCGCGCTCTACCGGCAGATCCTGCCGCCCGACGTCGACAATCTCTACTTCGCCGGTTACAACTCCTCGTTCTTCAGCCCGCTCAACGCGGAGGTCGCTGCGCTCTGGATCGCCGCGCACCTCGCCGGCGGCCTCGACCTGCCCGATGCGGCAACCATGCGGCATGCCGCCGCCGAGCAGATCGCGTTCATGGACGACGCCGTCGCCGGCCACCACAATCGCGGCACCAAGATCATCCCGTTCTCGCTGCACAACGCGGACGAGGTCCTCGCCGACCTCGGCCGCAATCTGCCGGCCCGCACCCGCGCCGGCCACTGGCTGAACCCGGTGACGCCGAGCTCGTACCGCAAACTCACCCGCGCGATGATCGAGCAATCCTCCACCACCGCGCAGCACGCCGGGACAGACCCAACCGACACCAGGAAAGTGAGGCCGGCATGACCGACGTCGCCGACGACGACTCGATGACCGACTCGGTACTGAAGCTGCCCGGGTGCGGCGAGAACCTCGGCGCCATCGGGTTGGGCATCTACGTGCGGCTCACCGGCGCGGACACCAACGGCGCCTATTCGCTGTTCGAGTACGTGGTGCCGCCCGGCCTCGGCGGGCCGCCGACGCACATCCACGCCCACCAGGACGAGCTGTTCACCTGCGTCGCCGGCAAGGTCAAGGTGGAACTCGATCACGTCGAGCGGGTGATGACGCCCGGCTCGTCGATGCTGCTGCCGCGCGGCGTGCCGCACATGTTCGCCAACCCGTTCGACGAGGAGACGCGAATCGTTGCGGTTGTGTCGCCCGGCGGTCTGGAGAAGTACTACAAGGAACTGAGCGAGCTGCCGCCCGGCCCGCGCGACATGACCAAGGTGGCCGAGATCATGAAGCGGCACGGCCTGTCGCTGGTGCCGCGGAAGGAGTCGTGACCGCGACGGCGGTCAGCTCCCGCGAGGCGATGATCCGCGAGCTGTGTGCCGCGGCCGACGCCGGCGACGGAGAGCGGTTCGCGTCGTTCTTCAGCGCGGACGCAACGTTCCGGTTCGCGAACTTCGACGAGCTGGCCGGACGCGCGGCGATCGCGGCCTCCACCGAGGCGACCGTGCACGCCATCTGGCCGACGCGGCACCGCGTCGATCAGGTCGCCGAGGTCGGCGATCAGCTGTTCTGCCGATTCAGCATCCTCGTGCAGCCGCCCGACGTGGCGGAATTGTCGCTGCCGTGCGTGACGGTCGTCGAGGTCGGCGAGGACGGCCTGATCACCGATTACCGCGTCCACATGGACATCACTCCTGCACTCCGGCCCGAAGGCTGACGACGCGGTCGCCGCCGCGAGCTAGCTGCCGTGCGGCGCCAGGACGATGTCGAACCGCACTCGCGACCATGATCGACCGTCAAGCTCGCGGCCGTCGGGTGTAGCGCCTCGTGCTCGCTCGAATTGTTTGACCAGTGACGCCTTGACCCCGAATACGGCATCGTCGGCGAGCAGTTCGTCGCCCTCGACGAAGATGTGGGTGACCAACTCGCGGTACCCGGCAGCGCGGACCAGGAAGTGCAGGTGGGCAGCGCGCATGGGTGAGCGTCCGACCGCGGCGAGGAGGGCGCCGACCGGCCCGTCGTGCGGGATCGGGTAGGGCGTCGGGGTAACGGCCCAGAAGCGGTAGCCGCCGTCGTCACCGGTGCGGAGGTGCGCACGGGCGGCGGTGCGCCCGTCGCGGTACTGCACGTCGTACCGACCGTTCTCATCGGCCTCCCAGACCTCGACGAGGGCGTCCGGCACCGGGTTGCCGTCCGTGTCGGTGATGCTGCCCTCGACCCAGCACGGCTCGCCGGCAGCGCCCAGCGTCATGTCCCCGCCGAGGGGGATCTCCGGGCTGCCGTCGACGAAGAACGGACCCCACACCGTGGACTCGGTGGCGTCCTTGAAGGCCTCGTTGTTGACCGCGATCGTCTGCATCGAGGCGCCGAGGACGTCGGAGAGCAGGATGAATTCCTGCCGCTTGTCGTCGGTGATGTGGCCAGCCTCGGTCAGGAAATCGATCGCGGTGCGCCATTCGTCCTCGGTCAGCCTGACGTCGCGGATGAAGTCGTGTAGATGCTGGACGAGGGATTGCAGGACGAGCTTCAGTCGCGGATCGGTGCAGCTCTCGAAGGACCGGAGGACGGTGTCGGTCAGTGCGGCTTCGCGGTGCTGTTGGTCGGAGCTGGTGGTCACGGTCCTCACCGTAGATCCCGCCGTCCGGCGTCAGGCCGGGTGCAGCGTGTCTTCGTCGTTGTCGAGAGGCGCGGCCTTGACCGGCCTGGGTGACGATCGGTGCGCGCCGCCGCCGTGCGACGCGGTAGCCGGGCCGGTTACCCGGTACCGGTAGGTGGTGTTCTCGTCCTGCACCACGAACGTTTCGACCCCGGCCCGCGACCAGTGCAGCACGAGCAGCCCGTACCGCTCGGCGATCTTGGCCAGCGTCGCCATCTCCGGCACATCGACTGTCGGCCGTCCCGCCGCCGACTTGATCGGCTCGACCGGCACCAGCAGCGCGGAGTAGCGACGACGTATCGCATCGCCCTCGCTGGCCCGTCGGGTGGTCCGGGCGCGGAACAGAAGGGCAGCCACGCTCAGCGCACATCCGGCCAGCACCACGGCGGCGATGATCAGCACGGTACCGCTCGCCAGCTGCAACCCGAACAGCTTGATCGTGCCCGGCCGGGAACGCGGCGTCGCGGTCGGTGCCGTCGGCGTCTCGCCCGACCGGTGGACGAGCGTAGCTGCGGTGCCGGTCATGCTCAGCTCGAGTGGCGTCATGGTCAGGTGCAGCACCGAGCTGAACGGCTGCTCGCCTGGTCGGGCGACAGTTGCCGTCACGTCGATCCCCATCGAATCGGCGGGGATACCGGTGCTCGCGGCCGCGGCCTGGGCGCGCCGGTCGAGCGCGCGCAGATCCATCGGGACGGTCCGGATGATGCGCGCGCCGGTGAAGGTCGTCGCAGGCGCGAGCACCATCGTCGAGTGCCAGCCCGCCTGGGTGGAGAGGTCGGCGGTCATCGTGAACCTGCCGGCCGGCCCGGTGTACGCCGCGGTGAGGTCGACCAGGTTGGTCACCTTGCGAAAGATCGGGGTCGGCGCCGTGACCGTGGTCCGGTCGTAGGCGGCGGTCCGCCCGACGTGCGCGCTGTAGGTCAGCACGGTCTTGGCGTCCGCCGGGGCCGGCGCGGTGCGCGCGACGACGTCGGCGGCCGGGGTATCGGCACCCGTCAGGCCCTTGACGCCGAGGAACACGCCGAGCACGGCCACCACCGCGGTGATCGCCGCTGCGGTGGCCAGATCAGGTGAGATGCGCAGCCCGCTCAGAGGCGACCCGCTGGCGCTGCGGCTCGAGTGCTTGCTGCGACGCCCGCGACGCCGTTGTGTTGCCGCCACACCCGTGCCGGCGAGCAGGACGATGGCCGCGAGCGCGAAGGGCAGCAGACGCTTCGCGTCCTCCAGCACGATGCCGCCGTGCGGCACGCGAACCGCGAGTGTGCCGACAAGCTGGCTGCGCTTGGCCGGTGCCGGGTCGAGCCAGGAGTTGTTGTCGCCCTTGAACGTGTAGCGACCGTCCTGGATCTTCACGATGCGGTGCATGACGATCGTGTGCAGTGTGGTGCTGTGGTACGCCGCGATGTCGCCGACGTGGTACGAGTCGGCGTGCCGCAGCACGCCGAGGTCGCCGGTGTGGAACCGCGGTTCCATGCTGGTGCCGTGCGTGGTCACGAACTTGGGCATGCCGCCGAACTCGCTCGACACCAGGACGCCGGCCGTGATCATCAGCAGGGCGCAGGCCGCGACTCCGAAGTGGAAGCGGCGGTTCGTGGTCGAGGTCATCGTCGACTCCGGACGGTCAAGTAGTACCGAGGTGGTGGCCGGCGGGGGATCCGGCCACCACCCTGGTGACTAGCTGTCGACGACCGTCAGATCGGTCTTGTTGATGTCCGCGATGTTGACGCCTCCGCTGGCGCTCGTGACACAAGTGATCGTGTTGGGCGTGCCGGACGCGTTCGCGCAGGTGAACTGCGGCTTGGTGCCGCCGGCGAGCTCCAGCGTCAGCGTGGACGTTTTCGCCACGGTCGTGATGTCCGTGGACGTGTCGAAGACGACCTTGTCGAGCTTCGACGCGTCGCTCGAGTCCTGGGTGTAGTGGATGGCCGACACCGCAACGCCCGTGACGCTGCTCGAGCCGTAGCCGGCCGTGTCGGTCGCAGGCAGCGTGTTGCTGGCGGTGAATGCCGAGGTGGCGCCCAGGAGGACGCACCCTGCCGCACCCACGACCAGGACGATCTTTGTTGACTTGCGCATGACGTACTCCCGTCAGTTGCCCGATCCGGCCCGCGACTGAGCAACTAGCCGGGACGTACCGGGGTGCCTTCCTTGGCACACACCACAATCGGCAGCACTGATCCACATATGAGCTTGCTGTTGATGCGGTCCAAATTTGGACTAGCCGCCGCGCAACGCGGGCAGGAAGTGCTGCACCAGCAGCGGTGCGTAGTCCGCAGGCACGCCATTTGGCGCCGACGCCACGAGCGCGGCCACCTCGTCGAGGCCGACCCAACGCTGCTCGTCGATTTCTGCGGCCGGCCGCGGCACCGCACCGGACGGCAGCGGCGCGCGGAACGCGTGCGCGCGCACCGTCGCGCCCGGCTCGTTCGCGGCCGACGCGCTCCAGGTACCGAGCTCGACGAGTGTCGCGATCGGCAACTCCAGGCCGAGTTCCTCGTGCAGTTCGCGCACCGCCGCCTGCGCCGGCGTCTCGCCCGGCTCCAGCTTGCCGCCGGGATTCATGAACCTGGTCGTGCCGCGCTTGCGAACGGTCAGCATCCGCCCGTCGCCGTCGAGCAGGGCGACCGCCGCGACGACGATGAGCTGCGACATCCGCATCAGCCTAGGTAATGCCGAGCCGACCGCGGCGCGCGACGTGATCGCCTTTCCTGCCTGTGGGTCGCTGTCCGGACCGAGCAGCGACCACCACGCAGGCAAGCCGATGGTTTCGGCGCGGAGCCGCTGCCCGGTCCGGCCCGGCTGCCGACATAGGCTCGCCGGCATGACCGCGTCCGCCGACAGTGCCGACCGGATTCCGCTGGTCTACTCGTGGGCGACCGACGACGACGTCGCGGCCGTCGTGCCACTCGTCCAGTCGGCCTACCGCGGCAACGCGAGCCGGGGCGGCTGGACGACCGAGGCCGATCTGCTCGACGGTCAGCGGATCAACGACGACATGCTGCGCGACCTGCTCGCGCAGCCCGGCGGGCACGTCCTGCTCGCCCGCGACGCCGACGACGCGTTGCTGGTGTGCTGCGAGCTGCGCGAGCCGGACGGGCCGGGAGCGCCCGCGTACTTCGGCATGTTCGCGGTCAGCCCCACCCTGCAGGGCGGTGGGCAGGGCCGCGTGGTGCTCGCCGAGGCCGAGCGCATCGCCCGCGACGAGTTCGGCGCCGACGCGATGGAGATGACCGTCATCGGCCGGCGCGCGGAGTTGATCGCCTGGTACGAGCGTCGCGGCTACGCACGCACCGGCGAGACGCGCCCGTTCCCGTACGACGACGAGCGCTACGGGCGGCCGAAGGTCGCCGACCTCGACTTCGTCGTCCTGCGCAAGTCCCTGACCGACCCAGCCTGATCGCGCGTCGAGTCCATCCCCGCACGGGGTCGAAGGGCGAAATGTCCGATTTCGCAGGCGGAGATACGTCGTTCGACAGATCCGCCCGGGTCGCAAACCGGCCAGATTGGTACCAGTCGCCGCGAGCGGGGGCCGACCGGTGAGGATGCGGGGGCACTCCCGGTCGGCGCGGCGGCCCAGCACTGGAGCTGATCGGCATCGGATGGTGATGCCGATCAGCTCCGCATCCCCGGGGAGGGCAGCAGACGATGACGGCACCGAGCGAGGCTCGGCGTTCGAGGTGGCGCGTGCTGCGACCACGCCGTCCGGAGTCCGTATTCGGCACGGAGCGTTCTGCCGGACCGGCCCACACCGTCATACTGACGCCCGTGGTCCACGGCCGGGGCCGGACGCTGATCGGCAGAGAGCACGCCGTCGCAACCATTCGCGACGCGTCGTTCGAGCGCGCCGGGACCCGGGCCGTCGTCGTGTCCGGCGAGGCCGGCATCGGCAAGAGCCGCCTCGTGGAGCATGTCGTCACCGGCTGGCGGGTGCAGGGCCGGCCGGTGCTGATGGGCGGCTGCGTCGACGTCAGCGGCGACGCCATCCCGTACGCACCGATCGCCGAGGCCCTGCGTCGGCTGCGGCGCACCCTGTCCGACGGCGATCCGGAGCAGCCCCGCGTCATCGGCGCCGCGATCGACCTGCTGCTCGGCAACGGCGACCGAGAGCGCATCCGCGACCAGGCCGAGCTGTTCGAACGCATCCTCGCCCTGACCGAGCACGTCGCTCCGCGTGGCGACATCGTCATCGTCTTCGAGGACCTGCACTGGGCCGACGACGGCACGCTCGACCTGATCTCGTTCCTGAGTCGCAACCTCGACGCCGAGCAGCTGCTGCTGCTGACCTACCGTGACGAGGACGTGCACCGCACACCGCGGCTGCGTCCGGTGGTCGAGACGCTGGTGCATTCGCAACACGCGACCCGGGTCGAGCTCGACCGGCTCGCGCGGGGTGACCTGGCCGCACTCGCCGAGTCGGTGACCGGCGCGTCACTGGCCGACAGCGACCTCGACGTTTTGCAGACGCGCTCGCAGGGGAACCCGTTCATCGCCGAGGAGTTGTTGCTCGCGCCGGCGCAGTCCGCGCACGTTCCCCGTTCACTGCAGGACGTCCTGCTCGCCCGGACGGAGGCGATCGACGCCGACTGCGAGCTGCTGGTCCGCTGCGTCGCACTCATCGGGCGTCCGGTGGGGCACGACCTGGTTGCCGCAGCGACCGGCCTGAGCGGCCCGCGGCTTGCGAAGGCAGCCCGGGACGCCGTGCGCAGCGGACTGATCACGGTGGATGCGGAGCGCGAGGAGTACACGTTCCGGCACGTCCTGACGCAGGACGCGGTCCGGCAGCGCATCCTGCCCGCCGAACGCCGTGAGCTGCACCGGGCGATCGGCGCGGCGCTCGAGCGGTTGCCGGACACCGCGCGCAACGCGGGCCGCGCCGGCGAGTGGGCCGCGCACGTGCTCGCGGCCGGTGACAAGGGCCCGGCACTGGCCGCGGCGCTGCAGGCGGCCCGGCTGGCGACCGTCGTCTACGCCTATGCCGCGGCGTGGCCCTGGTACGGCCACGTCGTCGAGCTGTACCCCGGCCTCGATCCGACGACGATCGCCGACAGCGGCGCGGACCTGTTCACCGAGGCCGCCGAGGCGGCGCGGTGGGGCGGTGACCTGGCGGCCGCGGTGCGGCTGAGCGGACGCGCTGCCGAGCTCGCCGACGACGACGCTCAGCGCGGGCGGATCATCGAACATCGCGGGCGGTACCTGACCGAACTCGGTGAGCTGGACCAGGCCGCGGAGGTTTTCGGTTCGGCCCGCGCCATCGCGCAGGACATCGGTGACGTCGCGTTGCTCGCCACGGTGGCGTCGTCCTCGGCGCGGCTGCTGATGCAGACCGGCCGCTACGACCAGGCGGTGACCGCCGCCCAAACGGCCCTACAACTGTCCGCCGAGGCGCACGCGCCGTTGGACGAGGGGCGCGCGTACACCGCAATGGGCATGAGCCGCGTGCTGCTCGGCGACGTCTCGACGGGTGTCGAGCAGGTCGCCACCGGTCACGAGCTCGTCCAGCTGCACGGTGATCTCGACGACCGCCGGCGCGCGGACAGCAACCTGTCCTACGCGTTGCTGGCCGCCGGCCGCACCGCCGAGGCGTGCGCGGTCTCGGTCGCCGGGCTGGGCGCGATCCGGCGCTACGGCCTCGCCGGCGCCGGCGGCGGCGCGCTGACCAGCAACACCATCGTGCTGCTGCGCATGACGGGACGCTGGGCCGAGGCCGAGCGGCTGTGCGACGAGGCCGGTGCGCAGGGCGGCTCGGAGGGGCTGGCGATGCGCATCCTGCTGTCGCGCACCGAGCTGGACCTCGCGCGTGGCCGGTTCGACAACGCACGAGAACACCTCGACGCCGCCTGGGCGTTGGTCGGCGAGCCGGCGAGCACGGAGATCGTCGTCGACCTCCACCTGGCCGAAGCCGTGCTCGCGCTGGCGCACGGGGATCTGCCCGCCGCGCGCGAAGCCATCGACCAGGTGCATCCCGTGGACGACGCGCTGGGGCCGCGCCTGCTGGCCCGGGCCTGCCTCCTCGGCGTCCGGGTCGAGGCCGAGACGGTTGCCGCCCGGCACGGGCTGCGCCGGTTCGAGGCGGGGACGGCGACGCCGCGCGCGGACGCCTTCCGCGAGCGCGTCGACCAGCTGGCGAGCAACGCGTTCGCGCCGGAGACCGACGCCTATGCGCTCACGCTGCACGGCGAGTACGTGCGCGCGTGCCGGTCCGCCCAACCGCAGCTGTGGCAGCAGATCGCGCAGGCCTGGGAGCGCCTCGAACGTCCCCGCGGGCAGGCCTACGCGCTGATGCGGCAGGGTGAGGCCGACCTCGCGCTGCGGCACACGGCAGCCGCCCGGACCAGCCTGCGCGACGCGTACCGGATAGCCACCCGGCTCGGGGCGCAGCCGATCACCGAGTCCGTCTCGCGTATCGCCATGCTCGGCGCGATCGCCCTCACCGAGGACGACACCCGCTCACGCGGCGGCCCGGACGCCGCGGCGGCGCTGACCGCGCGGGAGTTGCAGGTGCTCGCCGAACTGGCCGCGGGCCTCAGCAATCGCGAGATCGCGGAGAAGCTCTACCTCAGTCATCGCACCGTGGGCGTGCACGTGTCCAACGTGCTCGCCAAGCTCGGTGCCCGCACCAGGACCGAGGCAGCGGCTGTCGCTGCCCGGTTGAACCTCGTCGACGCCACGAAAGGCAGCTCATGACCAGCACCGGTAGTCCCGATGCCACGCCGTCCACCTCGCACGCCGGTGGCAAGCAGCCGCTAAACATGCATACCGACACGACGTCCGGTCCGCCCAACGCGCAGCCGCTCAACATGCATACCGACACGACGTCCGGTCCGCCCAACGCGCAGCCACTCAACATGCATACCGACACGACGTCCGGTCCGCCCAACGCGCAGCCACTCAACATGCACACGGACATCGTGGTCTCGAAGGCCGATTCGACGGTGACGATCACCGGTGAGACCGACCAGCAGGCGACGGTCAGCGTCCGGTTGCCGGCGTCGGTCACGGCTGCGCTGAAAGCCAGGATCGCCCTGACGCACGTCACCCCGGTTCCGCAAGCCGCGGGCGCGGACGGCGTGAACGGCGTCGCGTCCACCGTCTTCGTGTTCGACCCGCACGCGAAGGTCGGCGGCGACGGCGCGAGCGTCCTCACGATCACCGGCGCGGCGACGTCCAACGCTGCCTCCCGCACGGTGGTCCTGACCATCTCCGGCAGCGCGTTGACCACCCTGCAGATGCACCGCGAGGCGCTCTGAATTCGCAGCCGCGACCGCTGCGCGGGATCGGCCGCACCTAGGCTGGTCAGGTGCCCGATCCCGTCCTGCGCATCAGGGACCGGACGATCACCGTCGGCGGCACGCTCGTCATGGGCGTCGTCAACGCCAACCCTGACTCGTTCTCCGACGCCGGCCGCTTCGCCACCTTCGACCGGCAGCTGGCGCACGCCGAGCACCTGGCCGATTCCGGTGCCGACATCGTCGACATCGGCGGCCAGTCGGCGATCACCGGACGGCCGGAGGAACGCGACGTCGACGAGGCCGAGCGGGTCGTGCCGCTCGTACATGCGCTGCGCGCCAGCCGGCCGGACGTGCTGATCAGTGTCGACTCCTACAAGCCGGTCGTCGTCGAGCAGGCGCTCGCCGCCGGCGCCGGGATCGTCAACGACGTCAGCGGGCTGCGCGACCCGCGCGTGGCGCAGCTGTGTGCGGACGCCGGGGCCGCGCTCGTGATCATGCACACGCTCAGGCCGCCGAAGGTCGACCTGCAGGACCCGGACGCGTACGACGATGTCGTTGCCGACGTTGCGCGCTTCTTCGAACGCACCCTAGCGCGGGCGCAGCAGCTGGGTGTGCCGCGCGAGGCGTTGATCGTCGACCCGGGGCCGGACTTCACCAAGACGCCGTACCAGACCGTCGACCTGCTGCGCCGGCTCGACGAGTTCCGCCGGTTCGGGCGTCCGCTGCTCCTTGCCCTGTCGCGCAAGGACTTCCTCGGCGCGATCACCGGCAAGGCGCCGCGCGCCCGAGACGCCGCGACCATCGCCGCCGTCGCGCATGTGGCGGCCGCGGGCGGCAGTATCGTGCGCGTGCACGACGTCGCCGCGGCGGTCGATGCGGTGGCGACGGTCGAGACGCTGACCGGCCGGCGCGACATCGCCGTCGACCATCGGCTGCCCGACGACATCCGGCACGAGCCGCCCGCGACCGACTGAGCTGCTGACCGGCCGGCAGACCGGCTGACCGGCCAGCCGGCGAGCGATCGTCAGGGCAGCTGGATCACCTGCGCGGCGTAACTGAGTCCGGCACCGAAGCCGACGAGCAACGCCAGCTGGCCGGCCTCGACCGCCCGCCGCCGGGTCAGGTCGGCGAGGGCGAGCGGGATCGACGCGGCCGACGTATTGCCGGCGGTCGCCACGTCGTCGGCCACGATCGCGTGCGACATGCCGAGCCGTGCGGCGACGGCGTCGATGATCCGGCCGTTCGCCTGGTGCGGGACGAACACGTCGATGTCGCCGAGCCGCACCCCGGCGCGCGCGCACGCCTCACGGGCGATGGCGGGCACCTTGTCGACGGCCCAGCGGAACACCTGCTGACCGGCCATCCGCAGCCGGCCGCCGACGATCGCGCCGCAGTCGATCAGCTTCGACTGCGAGCCGTCGCTGCCCCACACGGCAGGCCCGATGCCCGACGTCCCGTCCGTGGTGCGGGCGACGAGCGCAGCCCCGGCGCCGTCGCCGAAGATGATCGACGTGCCGAGATCGCCCGGCTCGACGAGCGAGGTCATGTGCTCGGCGGCGACGACGAGCACGCGTTCGGCGTCGCCCGCGCGGATGAAGTTGTCCGCGGTGCTCAGTGCGTAGCAGAAGCCGCTGCATGCCGCGTTGAGGTGCAGGTGCGCCGCCGCGCCCGCAACGTCGGCTGCCAGCGAACCGGTGTCGTCGGGCCCGTTCGCGCTGCTGCAGCTCGCGGTGATCACGAGATCGACGTCGCGAGCGGCGGTACCCGTTTGCGCCAGAACCTGGTCTGCCGCCTCGGTGGCCAACCGGCGCAGCTCGGCGGCATCGGCGACCCGGCACGACGACCGGATACCGGTACGCGCCTGCACCCACGCGCCGTCCTTGCCGAAGGGGGCGCCGAGCTGGTCGGCGGTCACGACGGCCGCCGGCCGGGCCGCGCCGAAACCGAGCAGCCGGCTGCCGTAGACCGGCCGGGGGGACATGGGCAGGAGCACGCGGGAGAACCTCCGGATTGCTTGGACGTCCAAGTGTTTCCACTACCGCGGGGTAACGGAAATCGGCAGCGCACGGCGGTGCGCGGCGCCTGCGGTCGCGCTGCGAGCATGGTCGCCATGACGCCGCTCGACGGACTGCTCGTCGCCGACTTCAGCCGGGTGCTCGCCGGGCCGCTCGCAACGATGACGCTCGCCGATCTCGGCGCCACCGTCGTCAAGGTCGAGCGACCGGGCGTCGGTGACGAGACGCGGTCGTGGGGGCCGCCGTGGTCCGCGACGTCGTCGACGTACTTCGACTCGGTCAATCGCAGCAAGCTGGGCGTCGCGCTCGACTTTGCGGACGCCGCGGATCTCGCCGCCGCGCAGGAACTCGCGCGCCGCGCGGACGTCGTCGTGCACAACCTGCGTGGCCTGGGCCGGTTCGGGCTCGACTACGCCGCGGTCGCGGCCGGCAACGAGCGCGTCGTCTACTGCTCGATCACCGGCTTCGGCCCCGGCTCCGACCGGCCGGGTTACGACTTCCTGCTGCAGGCGATGGGCGGGCTGATGAGCATCACCGGCGACGCCGACGGGCAGCCGCACAAGGTCGGTGTCGCAGTCGTCGATGTGCTGTCCGGCAAGGACGCGGTGATCGGCATCCTCGCGGCGCTGACCGCACGCGAGCGCACCGGCCGCGGCGAGCACGTACAGATCGACCTGCTGTCCAGCCTGCTCGGCTCGTTGGCCAACCAGGCCGGCAGCTTCCTGGCGACGGGCACCGTGCCGCGCCGGATGGGCAACCGGCACCCGTCGATCGCGCCGTACGAGACGCTGAACTGCGCCGACGGCCTGCTCGCCGTGGCGTGCGGCAACGACGCGCAGTTCGCCCGGCTCGCGCACTCGCTCGGCGTGCCCGGTCTGGCGATCGACGAGCGGTTCGCCACCAACGCCGCTCGGGTGTCGAACCGGCAGGCGATGGTCGACGCGCTGGAGGACGTGCTGCGCGGCGACTCGGCCGCCCAGTGGGAACAGCGGCTGACCGCGGCCGACGTGCCGGTCGCGCAGGTCGGCGATCTGGCGTCCGCATTCACGCAGGCCGACGCATTCGGGCTCGCGCCGACCGTCGAGGTCGGCGACGCGCGGCAGGTGCGGCACGCGGTGCGGTACGCGAGTGCGCCCGGTCCGCTGCCGGCCGCGCCGAGTCCGCCGCCGGCGCTGGGCGAGCACACCGACGCCGTCCGCGCCTGGCTGGCCGGACCGCCCGACGCCCCGCCCCCGACCGTCGGCTGACCGCCGCGCTCCTCCCAGCCTGCTCGGCGGTCGACGGCGTCGGGCAACTGTCACCCTCCTCGGAGAAACGCCAACTTTCCGTCGCTGAAGCGACACATAGTTGGCGTTTCTCGGAGGGGCAACATAGTCCGGCCCAGGCCGCGCGCGCGAACCCGTTCACCTTCCTGGCAGTTCACCGCCGAACCCACCGAACTCGCCAGCCAGCTCGCCAGCCAGCTCGCCATCGGGTACGCCGCCGGACTCCCCGCCCAGCAGGCCGGCGAGGAACTACTGCTGGCCGGACTCCAACGCGCGGTGGCCGCTGTCGCCGTCGTCGGGGCCACTCGGGTCGGACGTCTTGCCGCTTGCCGTGGAGTCGCCGACGTTGCCACGGATGGTGTCGAAGATCGCGAGGCCCTGGCCGACCAGTCCGGACACGATCTCGCTCAACCCGTCCGAACCGTTCAGCACGGTGACGTTCGCGGTGGCGAGCCCGGCCGCCGCCTTCTCGACGATCGAGGGCAGTTGCTGGATCAGCAGCTGGTCGAGGGCGACGCGGTTGTTGGACGCGGCGGCTGCGGCCTGGATCTCGGTGCGCTCGGCGTCGGCCTTGGCGAGCACCCGGATGCGCTCGGCCTCCGCCTCGGCGGGCTTGACGACCTCGGCCGCGAGCTGTTGCTGGCGCAGGTCGGCCTGCCGCCGCGCGAGGTCGGTCTGCGCGTCGATGACCTCGCGCTGCGCCTCGGCCTGCGCCAGCGGTCCGGCCTGCCCGGCCTTGCTCTGCGCAGCCTGCGTCTCGGCGTTGTAGCCGGCGGTGGTCACGGCGGTGTCGCGCTCGTACTGCGCCTGGTTGCGCAACGACTGTTGACGGGCCTCGGCGGCGGCCTGATCGGCTGCCGACTGCGCGATCTGCGCGGCCTGCTGGATCGAGGCGTTGTGCGGCGCGGCCATCGCGGCGATGTAGCCGAGCTTCATGTCGTCGATGGACTGGATCTGCAGCGCGTCGACGATCAGGCCCATCTTGGCCATCTCGGCTTTCGACCCCTCGAGCACCTCGGTGGCGAGCTTCTGCCGCTCGGTGATGATTTCTTCGACGGTCATCGAGCCGATGATCGAGCGGAGGTGGCCGGCAAAGATGCGGCCGGTCAGTGCGGACATCTGGTCCTGGTCGGACAGGAACCGCTGGCCGGCGTTCACGATCGACTCGCTGTCGTTACCGACCTTCGCCGCGATCACCGCGGTGACGTTCAGCGCGATGCCCTGCCGCGTCACGCACGGCTCGGACACCTCCGACTCGAACAGCGACAGGGTGAGGAAACCGACCTTGCGCACGAACGGCAGCACGAAGGCACCGTGCCCGGTGACCACCCGGAACGGGGAACCGTTGGTCTTGCCGCCGGAGATCAGCATCGCCTGGTCTGCGGATGGAACGTGGTAACCGAACATCGTGCTGGCTCCTTAGGCCGGGCGTTCCTAGAGTTCGAGCAGGCTCTCGACGGGGTCGGCCCATGGGCTCACGACCACCGTGCGCGGACCGAGCGTGGACAAGACGATCACCGGTGCACCGACCGGCAGCGGATCCATCGAGCGGGCGAGGAAGGTCTCGGTGCCGCCACGGATGCGCAGCTCGACCTCACCCGCGCCGTCGGCGCCGCGTGTTGCGGTGGTGATACGGCCGGCCAGCCCGATCGGCGAGTGGTCGGCTGTGTCGGTCATCGCCGATTCGCCTCCCTGTGCGCGCTCGCGACACTGTCCTCTTGCGAATCTAGTACTCGGTTTCAGCGCACGCCGCGGGGCCGGAACTGCACGCTGATCCGCGCACCGTTCGCCTTGGCGCTCTTGGGCACGGCGTGCTCCCAGGTGCGCTGGCAGCTGCCGCCCATGACGACGAGATCGCCGTGCCCGAGATCGAGCCTGATCGTCGCGCCCCCCGTGGCGACGCCTGGTCTGGGACGCAGCATGAGCGGACGAGCTGCGCCGAGCACGATGATCGCGACCATCGTGTCGTGCGTGTTGCCGCGGCCGATGCGGTCACCGTGCCAGGTGACGCTGTCGCGCCCGTCGCGGTACAGGCACAGGCCGGCGGTGGCGAAGCGCTCGCCGAGCTCGGCGGCGTAGTGCGCGTCGAGTGCCCGCTTTGCCTCGACCAGCGACGCGTCGGGCAACGGTTCGTGCTCGTCGACGAAGTGCAGCAGCCGCGGCACGTCCACCACGCGGTCGTACATCGGCCGCCGCTCGGCGTGCCACTCGACGTTGTGCTGCAGCCGCTCGAACAGCGTGTCGGCGCCGCCGATCCAGCCCCGGCGCAGATCGACCCACGCGCCGTCGGTGAGCGGGCGCCGCGCCACAGTCTCGCCGAGCCGCCCGACCGTCACCTCGCTCGCGTCGTCGAGCAGCGACGCCTGCAGGCCGGTCACCTCACCGACAATAGCAAACAGACGTTCGAATCGACAGCACTGTGCGCCTAGACCATGCTGGGACGCATGGCCGACCTCGACGACGCGCGTGCACTTGCGTTGGGGTTGCCGGAGACCACCGAGCAGGACCACCACGGCATGGCGTCCTTCCGGGTGCGTGGCAAGATTTTCGCGACGGTGCCGGACGACGCCCACCTGCGCGTCATGCTCGGCGAGCCGGCGATCCACGCCGCCATCGCCGAGTACCCGGACGCGTGCGAGCCGTTCTACTGGGGCAAGCGGCTGGCGTGCGCCGTCGTCTCGCTGGCCGACGTCGACCGGACGATGCTAGGGGAGCTGGTCACGGACGCGTGGCTGGCGAAGGCGCCGGCACGCCTGGCCCAGCAGTTGGATTCGGCCGACGACTGAAGCCGGACGTCATCCGGCCAGCAGGGCGAGGATCTCGTCCGTCGTGCCGGTCTCGCCGAGTCTCGGGAAGATGCGCGCGACGCTGTTGGTGTGGGCGTCCGCGTCGCGATCGGTGACGGCGTCGGTGGCGACGACGACGTGGTAGCCGTGCTCGTGCGCCGAGCGCGCCGTCGATTCGACGCCGGCACTGGTGGCCACGCCGGCGATGACCACCTGCGAGACGCCGCGTTCGCGCAGCTGCGAATCCAGGTCGGTGCCGGTGAACGCGCCCCAGCGCTGTTTGACCACGCGCAGGTCCGTTGCGGCCGGCTCGAGTTCGTCCATCAGTTCGGCGAAGTTCGGCGGGAACTCGCGCGCCGCCCCCGATCCGCGTTCGGTGCGCCCGGGCGGTCGGCCGGTTGCGGTCACCAGCACGACGGGCAGGCCGCGCTCGCGGAACGCGCGGGCCAGACGCGCGGACTGCGCGACAACGTCGTCCATCGGGTGCGCCGCCTCGATGGTCGCCAAACCCTTCTGCAGGTCGACGACGACGAGCGCGGTGTTCGGATCGAGGGTGCTGACCGGCACGGTGTTAGTCCTTCGAGCTGGGTTCGGCGGTCTGGTCGCGTCCGACGCGGGCGAGCGAGCGGTCGGTGACGGTGATGAGCAGGCCGAGGCAGGCGACCGCGACGGTGAAGATGCCGACGTCGTGCAGCCCGGCGGTGTCGGCCGTCTTGTCGAAGAACGTTCCGTTGACGGCGGACGATGCGATCGCGCCGAGGTAGAAGAAGCTGCGCATCAGCCCGGCCGAGGCGCCGATGCGTTCCGGGTCGGCCTGGAAGTACACGGCGTTCTGGATGGCGAGCGTGTTCAGTCCCTGCGGGATGCCGAGCACGACGGTGACGAGCAGCAGCAACCAGATCGAACTGGCGCCGGTCAGCATCAGCAGCAGGACGCACGCGATGACCTGCGTCGTCTGGCCGACGAGCAGCTTGGCCTTGATCTCCGGTCGACGTCCGGTGATCGCCGAGACGGCGACGGCCAGCGCGGACATCGGCAGCAGCACCAGGCCGGCGTGCGCCGCGCTCATCCCGTGGCTGTCCTCGAGCCATTGCGTGTAGCCGTACAGGAACGAGTACGAGATCACCGCGGACATCAGCGCGCGTGCGTACGTGAGCAACAGCGGCACATTGCCGCCCAGCAGCCGCAGATCGATGAACGGGTCAGCCGTGTGCAGCTCACGCACGGTGAAGGCCGCCGCGGCGACGACCGCAACGCCGACCAACCACAGCCGATCGAGCTGCGGCGTGACGAGGAAGAACAGCAGCGCAACGAGCGTCGCCGCGAAGAGCGCGATGCCGGGCACATCCAGCGACGGGTGCCGGGACGTCCGTTCGGCGCGATCCTCGCGGGGGAGACGCCGCACGCCGAGCAGCAGGCAGGCAAGTGCGAGCGGCACGTTGATCGCGAACGTCGTGCGCCAGCCGCCGAGGCCGATGAGCAGGCCACCGAACGTCGGTCCGATGACCACGACCGTCTGGCTGCAGACGGACAGGATGGTCAGCACGCTCGCCGGACTGGACCGGCCGGTGCGTTGCGCCTCGCTGCGGATCAACCGCATCGCCGACGGGTAGCCGGCACACGTCCCGAATCCGAGGATCACCCGTGCGACGACGAGGACGGGCAGGTTCGGTGCCACCGTGCCGAGCACGCCCGCGACGCCGGTCAGCGTGGCGCCGGCGAGGAACAGCCGGCGCGGGCCGAACGAGTCGACGAGGCGGCCGACGACGGGCTGGCCGATCGACGTCGCGAGGTACAGCCCGGACACCAGCCACGCGGTCTGCGACGGTGGTGCGCCGAACGCGATGCCGATCGGGACGAGCGAGACGGCGATGATCGACGAGTTGATCGGGTTGAGGACGGCGCCGAGCGCCATCGGGACGATCAGCCGGCGGTCGAAGCCGGCGTCCCCGGGCGTGAGCCGTTCGCGGACCCGCTGCGCGAGCGCCGCCGTCACTGCCGGGCCAGCCGCTCCACCAGCGCGGCGGCGTCGATCAGGGTGCGGATCTCGTCGGCGGTCAGTTCGTCCTGGATGCGGGTGGCGAGCCATGCGTGCCGGGCGCTGCGGGTGCCGCGGAACGTCGCCGCACCGGTGCGGGTGAGCGTGACGAGCTGGCGCCGGCCGTCGTGCGGGTCGGCGTGCCGCTGGATCAGGCCTTTGTCGTCGAGCGCGGCGAGGATGGCGGCCATCGACTGCGGGCGGACGTTCTCGACCGCGGCCAGGGCGCTGGCGCTCGCCGCGCCGTTCTTGGCGAGCAGGACGAGCACCGAGGTCTGCGACGGCGTGAGGTGGTCGTCGGTGGCAACCTCGCGCAGCCGTCGCCGGATCCGGCCGATCGCCGAGACGAGGTCCTGCCCGGCGCGCACCGCATCGGCGCTCACCCGCGTTGCCGTGCTCATCGCACACCTCTGATAGCCAGCCCGAACTGTTCAGGGCAAACTTATCAGTTCAGACTGTCTATCGCCAGTCCGGGCTAGCTGATCCCGAACAGCGTCTTCAGCGGTTCGATCGCGAAGTACACGAGGAAGACGAGCGACACGACCCACATCAGCGGATGGATGCTGCGCGCCTTGCCGGTCAGCGCGCCGATGACGACGAAGCTGATGAATCCGGCGCCGACGCCGTTGGTGATCGAGTAGGTGAACGGCATGAGCACGATGGTCAGGAACGCCGGCACCGCGATGCTGATGTTGCTGAAGTCGATGAACCGGATCTGCGCCATCAGCAGCACGCCGACGACCACGAGCGCCGGCGCGGCGGCCTCGGACGGCACGATCTGCGCGATCGGCGAGAGGAACACCGTCACCACGAACAACAAGCCGGTGGTGACGCTCGCCAGGCCGGTGCGCGCGCCGTCGCCGATGCCGGACGCCGACTCGACGTACGTCGTGGCCGACGACGCACCGGACGCGCCGCCGCCGACGGCAGCGAGCCCGTCGACGAGCAGCACCGAGCCGATCCGCGGCAGGTTGCCGTCCGTGTCGAGCAGCTTGGCCTCGCTGCCCAGGCCGATCGTCGTGCCCATCACGTCGAAGAAGTCCGACAGCACCAGCGAGAAGATGATGACGATGCCGGAGATCACGCCGACCGCGGAGAAACCACCGCCGAGCGAGAACGAGCCGAGCAAATGCAGGTCCGGCAGGCCGAAGCTCTTGTGCGAGAACGACGGCACGTTGAGCTGCCAGCCGTTCGGGTTCTTCTTCGCGTCGAACGCACCGACGTTCGCCACCGCCTCGATGATCACGGCAAGCACGGTGGCCACGACGATGCCGATGAGGATCGCGCCGCGCACCCGCAGCGCCATCAGCACCGCGATCAGCAGGATGCCGACGACGAACACGAGCGTGGGCCAGCCGCGCAGGTTGCCGTCCGAGCCGAGCTGCGTCACCGTTCCGTTGCCGATGCGCACGAAGCCGGCGTCGGCGAAGCCGATCAGCGCGATGAACAACCCGATGCCCACCGCGATCGCGCTCTTCAGCTCGCGCGGGATCGCGTGGAACACCGCCGTCCGGAACCCCGTCAGCACCAGCGCGGTGATGACCAGACCCTCGATCACGACCATGCCCATGGCGGCCGGCCAGGACATCCGGGACGCGACCTGGAACGCGACGAACGCGTTGAGCCCCAGCCCGGTGGCCAGCGCGAACGGGTAGCGCCCGACGACGCCCATCAGCAGCGTGAAGAACGCCGCCACCAGTGCGGTAACGGCGGCCACCGCGGCCAGCTTGGGCGCGTGCCCCGAGCCGAGGAAGTTGCCGTTCACGTCCTTGGCGGTGCCGATGATGATCGGGTTCAGCACCACGATGTAGACCATCGTCACGAACGTGACGAGGCCGCCGCGCACCTCCCGGGCGACCGTGCTGCCGCGCTCGGTGATGCCGAAGAAGCGGTCGAGCCCGTTGCGTGGGGTCGCGCCTGTGCCGGGGCCGGGGCCTGCGTGATTGTGGGTCGGCGCGGCCGTGTCGGCCTGCCCGGCGCGGATCGTGCCGGCCTGGCCCGCGCCCGTCGTGTCGCCGAAGCTGCCTGCGGTGTCTGGATCGGTCACGGGGCGGCATCCTGCCGCATCGTTGTGTCCTGCGTGTATCGGGGCTGCGCGTCAGCGCCGGCCGAACGGCTGACTCGTCGGTGAGGGCGGCGGGAGCGCGCGTGCCGGGCTGCGCGGCCACCCCGCCGAGCGGTGCGTGCTGCCGGCGTCGTAGGCGTCTGCGTCCCAGCCGCCGTAGCGCTGGCTCAGCTCGATGTCGGGGTGGGTCGGCACGTACATGGTGCGCTCGGCGACCCGGCGCCGCCGGACCCGGAACGCGAGCGCGACGGCGGCGATCGCGACGATGACTGCCAGCGAGACGATCGTCCCCAACATGGCCGCTCCCTGTGATCAACTCGGACGATACGCGCGGTCCGCGGTGGGCACCAGGGACGCGCGGACGTACCGTTGAGCCGTGTTCCGCCGTATCCGCTTCGCCCTGCGCCCGGGCTGGCTGGTGGTGCACGTCCTCGTCCTGGCGGCGGCGATCACGATGATCTTCCTCGGCCGCTGGCAGCTGCATGTCTCGGAGTCGAAGCACTTCGACATCCAGAACTTCGGCTACGTCATCCAGTGGTGGCTGTTCGCGACGTTCGCCGTCGCCATGTGGCTGCGGGTGCTGCGGGACGCCGCGCGGCGCCAGGGAGCCGGGCCCGTCGACCTGGCAGCCGAGCGGGCGCTCGCCGCGAACGACGAGCCGGTCGCCTACCGTCGCTACGTGATGCCGACGACTGCCGCGCCGCCCGACGACGACTACCGCGCCGCCTACAACGACTACCTGGCCGGGCTCGCGCGCAACGACACCGAGCGCCGATGAGCGAGAGCGTCAACTTCGGCCGCAGCCTGACCGACGTCCGGCAGCCGGCGATCGACAACGAGCGATTTGCCTCCGCGCAGGGACATCTGGCGCGCTATCGCGTGATGGCGTTCGTCACCGGCGTCGTGCTCGCCGCCGGCACCGTCGCGCTGATCCTGAAGTACGCATTCAATGTCCACCTGCCCGGGTACGCGATCGTCTGGGTGGCGCACGGCTGGCTGTACGTCATCTACCTGGTCGCCACCGTCGTGCTCGGCTTCCGGCTGCGCTGGCCGCTGCCGCGCTACGTGCTGGTGATGCTGGCCGGCACGATCCCGACGATGTCGTTCGTCGCCGAGCAC
>NZ_CAXTQF010000044.1:0-29015 GCF_964246335.1 uncultured Jatrophihabitans sp.
GCAGGGGACTATGTCGTGCCGACGGGTTCGGGATCCGTGGGGGAGGAGTCCTTCGGGGAGGAGTCCTGGTCACCGTCCGGCTTGGGCGCGGGACCGGGGCCGTCCGCGTTCTCGGTCTCCGGCGGCGGCTCCGGCGCGCCGAGCGACTGACGCAGGATCTGCGCGACGTCGAGCACCTTGACGTCCTCGCGCGCCTCGCCCTCGCCGACCTTGGCGGCCACCGCGTCGGAGAGCATGACCATGCAGAACGGGCAGGCCGTCGAGATCAGGTCGGGATCCAGGCCGAGCGCTTCGTCGGTGCGCTCGACGTTGACCCGCTTGCCGATCTTCTCCTCCATCCAGAAGCGGGCACCGCCGGCGCCGCAGCAGAAGCCGCGTTCCTTGCAGCGGTGCATCTCCTGCGACTGCAGGCCCGAGATGGCGCCGAGCACCTCGCGCGGCGGCGTGTAGACCTTGTTGTGCCGACCGAGGTAGCAGGGGTCGTGGTAGGTGACCTTCTTGTCGATCGAGTCCACCGGCACGAGTTTCCCCTCCTCGACGAGCTTGCCGAGCAGCTGCGTGTGGTGGATGACCTCGTAGTGACCGCCGAGCTGCGGGTACTCGTTGGCGAGCGTGTTGAAGCAGTGCGGGCATGTCGCGACGATCTTCAACGGGCCGTGCCGCTCGACAGAGTTCAACGTCTCTACGTTCTGCATGCCCTGCATCTGGAACAGGAACTCGTTGCCCAAACGGCGTGCCGGATCGCCGGTGCACGATTCGGCCTGGCCGAGCACCGCGAACTCCACGCCTGCGGTGTGCAGCAGTTCGGCGAACGCGACGGTGACCTTCTTCGAGCGGTCCTCGAGCGCACCGGCGCAACCGACCCAGAACAGGTAGTCGATGTCGACGTCGAGCTTGGTGCCGGGCTCGGCACGCCGGACCTCGAAGGACAGGTCGTTCATCCACTCGTCGCGCCCGGCGTTGCCCATGCCCCACGGGTTGCCCTTGTTCTCGATGTTGCGCAGCATGACGCCGGCCTCGGACGGGAACGCGGACTCGATCAGCACCTGGTAGCGGCGCATATCGACGATGTGGTCGATGTGCTCGATGTCGACGGGGCACTGCTCGACGCACGCGCCGCACGTGGTGCACGACCACAGCACGTCGGGGTCGATGACGCCGCCGGACGCGAGGTCCCCGACGAGCGGGCGGGTGGCCTGCTCGACGCCCGAGCCCTGGACGCGTTCGAAACCCGACTCCGGGACGCCGTGGCCGGGGTGGACGCCCTCGTCGGACAGGTTCGGGCTGGACTCGTCCGAGCCCTGCGCCGACGTGCCGTCGGCCGAGACCTCTTTGCCGCCGATGATGTACGGCGCCTTCGCGAACAGGTGGTCGCGCAGGTTCATGATCACGAGCTTGGGTGACAGCGGCTTGCCGGTGTTCCAGGCAGGGCACTGCGACTGGCAGCGGCCGCACTCGGTGCACGTCGCGAAGTCGAGGTAACCCTTCCAGGTGAAGTCCTCGATCTTGCCCTTGCCGAAGACGGTGTCCTCGTCGAGGTTCTCGACATCGGCGAAGTCGATCGCCTTGCCCTCGGCGTCGGAGACGGGCAGCAGCGCACGCAGCGCGTCCGGCTCGCGCTTGGTCAGCACGTTCAGCGGTGCGGTGCCGATGTGCAGGTGCTTGGAGTACACGACGAGCACGGTGAAGGAGAAGATCACCGCCATCTGCGCGAGGATCCAGAACGTCTCGAACCCGGTGAGGTACGCCCCGGAGGGCAGCGCCTTGCCGATCAGGTACGACGCGAACGGCCACTTGGAGTGCCCGTACGGGAAGTGCCCGCTGGCCGACTGCGCGCCGCGGTACATCAGCAGCGTGACGACGACGGCGGCGATGAAGCCCAGCACCATCCACGCCGGGCCGTTGTGCGAGCCGTAGAAGCGGCTGGCGCGCTCCTTGCGGGCCGGCGCGTTGCGTAGCCGGTTGACGGCGAAATAGGCGATGCCGAGCAGCACGGCGACGGCGAAGAAGTCCTCGAGGAAGCCCAGCCACTGCGCACGCCCGAAGATCGGCACGGCGAAGTCACGGCTCCAGACGAGCGCACCGAAGGCCTCGACGATCGTCAGGCCCAGGACGACGAAGCCCCAGAACGTGAAGAAGTGCGCAATGCCCGGCGCGTTCCACTTGAGCAGCTTGGACTGGCCGAAGACCTCTTTGACCTGCTGCTTGAACCGGACGTCGATGCCGTCGAGGCGGGTGTCGTCCTTCTTGCCCGAGCGGATCAACCGCACCAGCCAGGCGATGCGCCGGCCGGCGACCGCGACCGTGACGACGAGCATCACGATGGCCAGGCCGATGCGCCACCAACCCGGGCTCGTCTGCGCGAAGTCGATGAGCCAGTTCTGGTTGATGCGATCGGCGTCCGCGTACAGCGCCACTATTTCTCCTTGAGATTCGGCAGGTGCCGGTGTTCGCAAGAGTATTCGTTGTTACCGGGGGGTAAACGTCAGGCTCGTCACTGTTCGCTGTCCCCGCATCGCGGTGCTATGAATCACGCATGCCCGACGCCCCGCAGCCCGCAGACGCACCGCAGTCGCGGGTGCCGTCGGCAGTCGGCGCGATCCCGTTCGTCGGCAGCCTGGTGAAAGGCGCGGACGCGCAGGCGCAGTGGCTCGCCGACCTGCTCGAGCAGAACGCCCGCCTGATCGGGCAGTTGCCCGCGACGCTGAAGTCCTTCAACGACGCGCTCGAACGCTTCAACCAGACGGTGACGCAGCTCGACCGCTCGGTCACCCGCATCGAGAACGCCACGCGCACGTTGACCGGCCCACTGGACCGCGTCGCGGGCGCGCTCGACCCGAAGGCGCTGCGCGAGCTGCCGGACACCCTCGACACCCTGCGCCGCGAGGCCGTCCCGGCGCTGCGCGCGGCCACCGATACCCAGCGCCAGGTGGCCTCGCTGCAGGTGACCATCGACCGGGTGGTGGCGCTGGTCGGCGAGCTGCCCGGCATGGGCATCGTGCGCCGGTTCACCGCGGCCCGCGGCGAGGACGGCCCCGCCGCCGCGCCGCCCGCTGCACGAGGCTGACAGCACACCGCAACTCGGACGCTCTCAGCCGGCGCCTATGGGACGATCGGGCCGTGACCGCGACGCTGCAGCCGGCGACGCGGGTTCCTGTCGCGCAGGTCCCGCTCGCCGAGACTCGTCGGCGCACGATGCGCCGCCGCGACCTGGTGGCCGCCGTCCCGGCGCTGCTCAGCGTGCTCAACGCCCTGGTGTTCCTGCTCGTCCGGCCGGACGTCAACGACCTGTGGGCAGCCCGCGCCCGCGCCTCCGCGGTGACCCACGGTGTCGGGCTGACGTACTGGTTCAGTTGGTTCGGCGGGTCCACGCCCGGCAACTACTCGGTGCTGACGCCGTACGTGTGCGCCTGGATCGGCACCGAGGTGGTCGGCGCCGTGTCCGCGGTCGGCGTGGTCGTCCTCGTCGGCCTGCTGGTCCGCGGCACGCGGCACCCGTTCGCGGCGAGCTGCACCGCTGCGGTCGCCGTCGCCGCCAATCTCTGGAGCGGACGGGTGCCGTTCCTGCTCGGCATCGCCGTCGCCGCCGCTGCGCTGCTCGCCCTGCAGCAGCGCCGGCGCACCGTCACGGCGGCGCTCACTGTGCTGGCCATCCTCGCCTCGCCCGTCGCCGGGGCGTTCCTCGCGCTGGGCCTGTCCGGCACGTTCCTGACGACGCGCACCCGCGCGTGGCGGCCGATCATCGGGTGGACGGTCGGCGCGGCCGTCGTCGCGCTCGTCGTCCTCACCGTGGTCTTCGGCGCGCCCGGCGCCGAGCCCTTCGACGCCGGCTACGCCGCGGAGATCGTCGGCGGACTGCTCGTGCTGCGCCTGATGAATCCCCCCGACCACGTGCGCACGACGATCTGGGTGACGCTGCTCGGCACCGTTGTGCTGTGGGCGGTGCCCAACGGGCTGGGCGCCAACATCTCGCGGTTCGTGTGGTTCTGCCTGCCCGTCGCCGTCGTCGCGCTCAGCGCCCGTCGGACGCGCGTGGTGGGACTGCTCGTCGCGCCGCTGCTCGTGCTCGGGGCGGCGAGCACCGTCGTGGACCTGCGCGACGCCGCCGAGCCGATGGCCTCGACGGCGTACTTCGCACCGCTCGCCGCGAAGGTCGACTCGTTGCCGGCGATGCGCGACTACCGCCTCGAGGTCGTCGACCACGGCGCGCACAGCGGCTACCACGCCGGCTACACCGCGCTGCTTGGTCACGCGTCGCTCGCCCGCGGCTGGGAGACGCAGGAGGACACCAGCCTCAACGACGCGCTGTACGCGGCACCGCTGCGCCCGGTCACCTACAAGGTGTGGCTGGACAACAACGCCGTCGGGTACGTCGCGGTGCCGACGGCGTCGGTCGGCGACTTCCCCGAGCGCACGTTGATCCGCAGTGGCCGCGCCACCTACCTGCATCCCGTGTGGCGCGACAGCGACTGGACGCTGTACCGCGTGCAGGACGCGACGCCGATCGTCGCCGCGCCCGCCGCCGTCACCGACATCGCGCAGTCGTCGATGACGCTGCACCTGCCGTGCGCCTGCACCGTGCACGTGCGGGTGCGCTGGTCGAAGTTCCTGTCCGCCACCCTGCGGAGCGACCGCCGTACGACGCGGCTGCTGGCTGCCGACCGGGTGCCCGTCACGGCGCGGGTCGCCGACGACGGCAGCGGATGGACGACGATCACCACCACCCGGCCCGGCTCGTACGTGCTGACCGGAAGCTTCGCCGGCCTGGTGCATGGCTGAGGCAGTTGCCGAGCCGCTGACGCTGCGGCCGCCGCGCGCCGCCGCGGGGGGAGGGGCCGGCGAGGTCGCCCCAACGCCGCACTTCGCGTCCCGCCTGCTCGGGCCGCTGTGGCCCGTTGTCCTCACCGTCGTCAGCGCGGCCGCGTTCGTCGTGGTGCAGCCGAGCGTCGGTGATCTGCAGGCAGCGCTCGCCCGCCAGTCGGCGGCCGCGCACGGCGTCGGCCTGACCTACTGGTTCAGTTGGTTCGGCGGCGGCACCACGCCGGGCAGCTACTCGGTGCTGACCCCGTATTTGTCGACGCTGCTCGGTGCACCGCTGCTCGGCGCGCTCGCGACGGTGATCAGCACGCCGTTGGTTGCGCACGCGCTCGCCGGCACCCGCCACCGCACCGCAGGCGTATGGCTCGCGACCCTCGCCACCGGGTGCGATCTGTGGAGCGGGCGCGTCCCGTTCGCGCTGGGCGTCGCGTTGGCGCTGGTCGCGGCGGTGGCGTTGCGTCGGCGGCTCACCGTGCTCGCCGTCGCCGCCACCGTGCTGTCCGGCCTGTGCTCACCGGTCAGCGGCGCGTTCATCGCGCTGGCCGTGTTCGCCGTGTTCGTCACCGACCGTTCGCGCCGGCGCTCGGCGCTGCTCGTGGCATCGGCCGGCGTCGTGGCGCTGCTGGTGCCGGCCCTGACATTCGGTGATCCCGGCGCGCAGACCTACCACGTCGGCTCGATGCTGTTCACGCTCGTGAGCGCCGGTGCCCTGTTGTCCGCGCGGCCGGCGCCCGTACTCCGGACGCTGCTCTGGCTCGTCGTCGTGGCGGCGCCGCTGCTCTGGCTCGTGCCGAACGGCCTGGGCGCCAACGTCGTGCGGCTGCCCTGGATGTGCCTGCCCGCCGCGGTGTACGCCACCGCCGACGCGGGGCGGACGCGGCGCGTGCTCGCCGTGCTGCCGGCGCTGACACTGTGCGTCAACGCCACCGTCGTCGATCTCGCCCGCAGCACCGGGCCGTCGGCGGCCCCGGCGTACTACGCCTCGCTGATCGGCCGACTGACCGCACTGCCGGACCTGCGCAATCACCGGCTCGAGGTCGTCGACGACCCGGACGTGCACACCGCGGCCTATGCGGTGGCGGCGCACGCCGCGCTCGCCGGCGGCTGGGAATCCCAGGCATTCAATCGATACGACAAGGTGCTGCTCTCCGCGGCGCTCGACGCCGGCGCCTACCGGCGATGGCTGGACGACAACGCTGTCGGGTACGTCGCACTCGACCGCCGTGCGCAGCCGGTGTCGCCGGAACTGCGGCTCGTCCGGCAGCTGCGGCCGGGCTATCTGGTGCCGGTCGCCTCCGACGCGCAGTGGGTGGTGTTCCGGGTGGCCGCGGCGAGGCCGATCGTGTCCGCACCCGCTCGTCTCGTTGCCGCTGGTCAGGCGAGCATGACGATCGACGTCCCGTGCGCGTGCATCGTCCCGGTGCGGGTGCGGTACTCGACGTTCCTGCACGCCTCGTCCGGCCGGCACCGGCCGGCCGCGACGGTGACGAACGACGGCCACGGCTGGACCCGCCTGCGCACCCGCGCGCCGGGCCGCTACGTCCTTCGCGGGAGCCTGTTCCGCTGAGGGGTGCTGCGTCCACGCGAGCTGAGAACGGGGAGCTGCGTACACCTGTCCGCGGAAACGCCAACAATCCGTCGCTACGCCGACCGATTGTTGGCGTCTGCCGGTGCGTCGCCAACTACGGGTCAGTGCGGCGAAACATTCTTGGCGTTTCCGCAGCCGGGTAGGCAGTCGGGCGACCGTAGCCGGGGACCCAGCAGGCCGCTTCGGCACGAGCAGGCGGTGGCGGCTACAACGTGCCGACACCCGGCGCGGCCGCCTTGCAGGTCGGCTTGAAATGCGGATCGTTCGCGCCCAGCGCGTTGAGCACGTACTGCTCCGCGTTGTCGTCGTACGGGATGCCCAGATGGTCGGTGGCGTCGAGCGGGCAGGCGTCCTGCAGCAGGATGTTCCGCGCGCCGGACCCGTGCAGGAATGCGTTCGTGTACGGCGTCACGACGTCGTCGTAGCGCGTCTGGATCACCGTGTACGAGACGCCCGGCACCGTGTCGCCGTGGGCGTTGAGGTGCGTGATGAACGGATCGGTGTCCAGCTGCTGCTGGAACGCCGGGGCGCCGGAGTAGTCCAGCGCGGGCACGCCGGTGAGCTTCTCCAGCGCGTTGATCGCCGTCAGGACGCCGAAGAACGTCGTGCCGTAGTTCGACGGCGACAGCCCGACGAGCGAGTGCACGTACTTCGCGCCGCCGAGGTCCTGCAGGTAGTACCGCGGCATCGGGCCGCCGCCCTGCGACCACCCGACGAGATCCACCTTCGCCGCGCCGGTCCTGGCGCGCACCTGGGTGACGAATGTCTGTAGCTGCCGCGCGGACGCCGCGATGTCGCCCATCGCGCCCACGACGCCGTGCGTCTCGGTGGTGATCGACGTCGAGCCGTAGTTCAGGCCGTAGACGCAGTAGCCGGCGTTGGCGAGTTCCGGGCCGAGCCGGTCGAACGAGGCGACGATGCGCGAGGTCGTGCCCTCGAGCAGCACCACCGGCCGGGGGTGGGCGGCGCTGGGCGTGCAACCGGTGTTCACGCCGGCCGGGTCGGCGTCGGGGGTGCTGACCCACTTGGCGTCACCGGTGAGCGCGGTGCCCACCGTGTAGTGCGTAGCTGCGCCGGCGGCCGACGCGCCGACGCTGGTCAGGGCGAGGGCCACGATGCAGGCGACGGCAGCGAGCAGGGTGGCGGGCAGGCGGCGACGGCGCATCCACCTATTCAGTACAGAACGGGACGGATCCGGCAGAGCTGAGTGAGCCAGGTCACACATGCGCCAGGAACATGAGTCGACTGCACTCAGTTCTTTTGACATAGGCCCGCGCCGGGCAGCACCATCGAAGTACGTCGTGCAGCGGGCGCCGACCCGCACTGAGCACGGAAACCAGACCAAGCAAGCAGTACCCGATACAGCAGAAGGAGCAATCCATGGCACGAGCGGTCGGAATCGACCTCGGCACGACCAACTCCGCGGTCGCCGTCCTGAGCGGTGGCGAACCGGAGGTCATCGCGAACGCCGAGGGCTCGCGCACCACCCCCAGCGTCGTCGCGTTCGCCAAGAACGGCGAGGTGCTGGTCGGTGAGGTCGCGAAGCGCCAGGCGGTGACCAACGTCGATCGCACGATCCGTTCGGTCAAGCGCCACATCGGCGAGAGCGATTGGCACGTCAAGATCGACGGCAAGGACTACACCGCGCAGGAGATCAGCGCGCGCGTGCTGCAGAAGATCAAGCGCGACGCCGAGTCCTACCTCGGTGAGGACGTCACCGACGCGGTGATCACCGTCCCCGCGTACTTCAGCGACGCCCAGCGCCAGGCCACCAAGGAGGCCGGCACCATCGCGGGTCTCAACGTCCTGCGCATCGTCAACGAGCCCACCGCGGCGGCGCTGGCCTACGGCCTGGACAAGGGCGACTCCGAGCAGACGATCCTCGTCTTCGACCTCGGTGGCGGCACCTTCGACGTGTCGCTGCTGGAGATCGGCGACGGCGTGATCGAGGTCAAGGCCACCAACGGCGACAACCACCTCGGTGGCGACGACTGGGACCAGCGCATCGTCGACTGGCTGGTCGACAAGTTCAAGAGCGGTCACGGCATCGACCTGACCAAGGACAAGATGGCCATGCAGCGCCTGCGTGAGGCGGCCGAGAAGGCGAAGATCGAGCTGTCCAGCTCGAACTCCACCGGCATCAACCTGCCCTACATCACCCAGGACGCCGAGAAGAACCCGCTGTTCCTGGACGAGACGCTCTCCCGCGCCGAGTTCCAGAAGATCACCGGCGATCTGCTCGAGCGCACCAAGGCCCCGTTCCAGAACGTCATCAAGGACGCCGGCATCAGCGTCAACCAGATCGACCACGTCGTGCTCGTGGGTGGGTCCACCCGCATGCCGGCCGTGTCCGAGCTGGTCAAGGAGCTCACCGGCGGCAAGGAGCCGAACAAGGGCGTCAACCCGGACGAGGTCGTCGCCGTCGGCGCCGCGCTGCAGGCCGGTGTGCTCAAGGGCGAGGTCAAGGACGTCCTGCTGCTCGATGTCACGCCGCTGAGCCTGGGCATCGAGACCAAGGGCGGCATCATGACCAAGCTCATCGAGCGGAACACGACGATCCCGACCAAGCGCTCGGAGATCTTCACGACCGCCGACGACAACCAGGGCTCGGTGCAGATCCAGGTCTATCAGGGCGAGCGCGACATCGCGGCGTACAACAAGAAGCTCGGCATGTTCGAGCTGACCGGCCTGCCGCCGGCGCCGCGCGGCGTCCCGCAGATCGAGGTCAGCTTCGACATCGACGCCAACGGCATCGTCAACGTGCACGCCAAGGACCTTGCGACCAACAAGGAACAGGGCATGACGATCACCGGTGGTTCGGGTCTGTCCAAGGACGAGATCGACCGGATGATGAAGGACGCCGAGGCGCACGCCGACGAGGACAAGACCCGCCGCGACCAGGCCGAGATCCGCAACACCGCGGAGGGTCTGCAGTTCACGACGGAGAAGTTCCTCGCCGACAACGGCGACAAGCTGCCCGAGGACAAGCGCAGCGAGCTGCAGTCCGCGCTGGACGAATTGAAGAAGCAGCTCGAGGGCGCCGACTACGACGGCATCAAGACTGCGCAGGAGCGGGTGTCGTCCATCGCGACCGAGGCCGGCGGGGCGATGTACGCCGCGCAGGCTGCGGCCGGTGAGGGCGCTGAGGGTGCCGCACCGGGCGCCGGCGCTGCCGGTGGCGCGTCCGCCGAGGACGACTCCGTCGTCGACGCCGAGGTCGTGGACGAGGGACCGGACGAAGGCGCGAAGTGACCTCTTCCGACCGCTCCCACCAGGGCGAGCCGGAGGAGCCACCGATCCGTTTCACCGACAATCGCAAGATCGATCGCGAGGCGTCGGCCGCGGGTTCGGCGGACGAGGGTGCCAGTGGGCCCTCGTCCGCCGAACAGGCCGCGGCTGCCGCTGCGCAGAAGGCTGAGGAGGACGTGCCGAAGGCCGACGCGCTCCTGCTCGAGGAGCGCACGCGTGACCTGCAGCGGCTGCAGGCCGAGTACGCCAACTACCGCAAGCGGGCCGAGCGCGACCGGTTGGCCGCGGGCGACGCCGCGGTCGCGCGGGTGGCCGGCGACTTCCTGCCGGTGCTCGACGACCTCGACCGCGCGCGGGCGCACGGTGATCTCACCGGTGCGTTGAAGGCCGTGGCCGACAAGCTCGACGACGTCTTCCACAAGCTCGGACTGGAAAGCTTCGGCGCGGTCGGCGACCCGTTCGACCCGGAGGTCCACGAGGCCGTCATGCACGACGTCAGCGACGACGTCACGGGGCCGACGGCCACCACCGTCATGCGGCAGGGCTACAAGTACCGCGACCGGTTGATCCGCGCGGCCATGGTCGGCGTCACCGACCCGGCGAGCCCGTCGGCGGAGGCGGAGGTGGCCGATTCGGCCCCCGATCTGGCGGCCGGCGAGGACACCCTGACGGACTCGACCGCCGCCGGCGAAGCACTGCAGGACGACCCGCACCAACCGTGATCAACAGCAGGGTGTGGTCGCCATAGCGAACACCTCTGCCTGTTGATCACGAAGACCTACCGGAGAGGACGGTGACGCAGCGATGAGCACCAAGGACTACATCGAGAAGGACTATTACAAGTCCCTCGGCGTCACCAAGGACGCGTCGCAGGCGGACATCAAGAAGGTTTACCGCAAGCTGGCGCGTGACCTGCACCCGGACAAGAACCCCGGTGACGCCGCCGCGGAGGCACGCTTCAAGGAGGTCTCCGAGGCCTACAGCGTGCTCTCCGACCCGGCCAAGCGCACCGAGTACGACGAGGCCCGCGACATGTTCGCCGCCGGCGGCGCGCCGAACGGCTTCGGCGGTTTCGGTGGCGGCGCACCCGGCGGGTTCGGCGCTCCGGGCGGTGGCCAGACGTTCGACATGTCCGACCTGTTCGGCGGCAGCACCGGCTCGAGCGGGAATCTGAACGACCTGTTCGACGGACTGTTCGGCCAGAACGCGGGCCGCTCGTCGACGCCGGGTCCGGTGCGCGGGCAGGACATGACCGCGGACATCAGCCTCGGCTTCGACGAGGCGGTGCGCGGCTCGACGCTGCCACTGCGGTTGTCCGGACCGGCGACCTGCGACGTGTGCCACGGCTCCGGCGCGAAGCCCGGTACGTCGCCGCGCCGTTGCCCGACCTGTGGCGGCTCGGGCAGCGTCAGTCGTAATCAGGGCGCCTTCGGTTTCAGCGAGCCGTGCCGTGACTGCCGCGGCACCGGCCAACTGATCGACGACCCGTGCCCGCAGTGCCACGGCAGCGGCACCACCACCCGCACCCGCACGATCAACGTGCGCATCCCTGCGGGCGTGCGTGACGGCGGCAAGATCCGCATCCGCGGCAAGGGCACGCCCGGCCGCAACGGCGCACCGTCCGGCGACCTCATCGTCACCGTGCACGTCGGTGCGCACGAGCTGTTCGGCCGCGACGGCGACAACCTGACGCTCACCGTGCCGATCACGTTCGCCGAGGCCGCGCTGGGCACCACCCTGCGGGTGCCGACGCTCGACGGCTCGGTCGGCGTGCGCATCGCGCCCGGCACACCGTCCGGGCGGACACTGCGCGTCAAGGGCCGCGGCGTGCAGGGCAAGAACCGCAACGGGGACCTGCTCGTCACGGTCGACGTCGCGGTGCCGCTCACCATGTCCGCGGACGCGCGCGAAGCGCTGGAGCGCTACGCCGCCGCGCAACCGGATGACCCACGCCCGCAGATCACCGCTGCGCTGCGTGCGACGGCCGGCGCCACGGCGGGGGCGAACCATGCCTAGGGCGCCGCGGCAGCCGAACGACGTCCCGGACGACGCACCCGTCTTCGTGATCTCGGTGGCCGCCGAGCTCGCCGGGATGCACGCGCAGACGCTGCGTCAGTACGACCGGCTCGGGCTCGTCAGCCCCGGCCGCACCGGCGGCGGCGGCCGGCGTTACTCGGCGCGTGATGTCGCACTGCTGCGTGAGGTGCAGCGGCTGTCGCAACTCGAGGGCGTCAACCTCGCCGGCATCAAGCGGATCATCGAGCTCGAGTCGCACGTCGACGCGCTGCGCGCCAAGGTGGCCGAGCTGACCGCGGAACTGCATCACGCGCACGCCGAGCTGGTGGCGCGCAACGTGCCGTCGTCGCTCGTCGTGTGGAAGCCACCCCGCCGATGACCGACGGCTCGGACGCCACGTTCGACGTTCTGTTCGTCTGCACCGGCAACGTGTGCCGGTCGCCGATGGGCGAGCGGCTGATGAGCGCCCGCGCCGGCTCGCCGGTGCTGCGGGTGGCGAGCGCCGGCACCCATGCGCTGGCCGGCTGGGGCATGGACGCGCCGTCGGCGCAGGTGTTGCGCGAACACGGTGGCGACCCGGACGGGTTCGTCGCCCGGCAGCTGACCGACGACATGGTCGCAAGCGCCCAGCTGGTGCTGACCGCGTCGACCAAACACCGCTCCATCGTGCTGCGGCAGACGCCGGCGGCGATGCGCTGCGTCTTCACGCTGCGCGAGTTCGCCCGGCTGGCGTCCGGCGCGGCCGACTTCGAGCCGGACGACCCGAACACCGCGCCGGCGCAGGTGCTGGCGCAACGCGTTGCGCACGTGGCCGCTCAGCGCGGCCGACGCGGCGTCGCGCGCGGCAACGACAACATCGGCGATCCGTTTGGTGCGCCGATGTCCGAGGTGCAGCGGGTGGGTGCGCAGATCAGCGACGCGGTGTCGGCAACCCTGCGCGGCCTCGGCCTCGCAGCCTGACCGTCCCTATTTTCCGAGGTTGAGCGGAACACGCTCAACTTTGCCGGCGTTGTTCCTGTGAAGACTTCCCGGCCCACGCACATTGGAGTGAACTGACGCCCATGGACATGACCACCCGCAGCGCGCAGGCGGTGAACACTGCCGCCCGCACCGCCGCCGAGCGCGGCAACCCGGCGCTCGAACCGGCCCACCTGGCACTCGGCCTGCTCGACGACACCGAGACGCTGACCCGCCCGCTGCTGCAGGCCGTCGGCGCCGACCCGAACGCGGTGCGCGCGGACGTACAGCGGCTCGTGGACGCCTTGCCTGCCGCTTCCGGTTCGTCCGTCGCCGCGCCGCAAGCGTCGCGCAGCATGCTCGCCGTGCTCGGCGCCGCCGAGCGCCAGGCACGTGATCACTCCGACGACTTCGTGTCCGCCGAGCACCTGCTGCTCGCGCTGGCGCAGACCGACAGCGCTGGCAACACGGTGGCCGACGTGCTGCGTCGCTCCGGCGCCACCCCGGAAGCGCTCGCCGGCGCGCTGGAGTCGGTGCGCGGCTCGGCGCACGTCACCACCGCGGACCCGGAAGGCACGTTCCAGGCGCTGGAGAAGTACGGCACCGACCTCACCGAGGCTGCGGCCGAAGGCAAGATCGACCCGGTGATCGGCCGCGACGCCGAGATCCGGCGGGTGATCCAGGTGCTCAGCCGCCGGACCAAGAACAACCCGGTGCTCATCGGCGAGCCCGGCGTGGGCAAGACGGCCGTCGTCGAGGGGCTCGCACAACGCATCGTCGAGAAGGACGTGCCGTCCAGCCTGCAGGGCACGAAGGTCATCGCCCTAGACCTGGGCGCGATGATCGCGGGCTCGAAGTACCGCGGTGAGTTCGAGGAGCGGCTCAAGGCGGTGCTGGCCGAGATCAAGGACTCCGGTGGCCGGGTGATCACCTTCATCGACGAGCTGCACACCGTCGTCGGCGCCGGCGCCACCGGCGAGAGCGCCATGGACGCGGGCAACATGCTCAAGCCGATGCTCGCGCGCGGCGAGCTGCGCCTCGTCGGCGCCACGACGCTCGACGAGTACCGCGAGCGCATCGAGAAGGACCCCGCGCTGGAGCGACGCTTCCAGCAGGTGCTCGTGTCCGAGCCGTCCGTCGAGGACACCATCGCGATCCTGCGCGGGCTCGCGCAGAAGTACGAGGCGCACCACGAGGTGCAGATCGCCGACGGTGCGCTCGTCGCCGCGGCCACGCTGTCCGACCGCTACATCACGTCACGCTTCCTGCCGGACAAGGCCATCGACTTGGTAGATGAAGCGGCGAGTCGATTGAGAATGGAGATCGACTCGCGGCCCGTCGAGATCGACGTGCTGCAGCGCTCGGTCGACCGGCTCAAGATGGAGGAGATGGCGCTCGTCAACGAGAAGGACGACGCGTCCATCGAACGGCTCGCGAAGCTGCGTGCCGAGATGGCCGACCAGTCCGAGCAACTCGACGCGCTGAACGCGCGGTGGGAGCGGGAGAAGTCCGGCCTCAACCGCGTCGGCGAGCTGAAGAAGCGCCTCGACGATCTGCGCGGGCAGGCCGAGCGCGCGCAGCGTGACGGCGACTTCGAGTCCGCGTCCCGGTTGCTCTACGGCGACATCCCCGCGGCCGAGAAGGAACTCGAGGTCGCCAGCGCCGCCGAACCGGCACAGGACGTCCTGGTCAAGGAAGAGGTCACCGCCGACGACATCGCCGACGTCGTGGCCGCGTGGACCGGCATCCCGGCCGGCCGGCTGCTCGAGGGCGAGACGGCGAAGCTGCTGCGCATGGAGGACCTGCTCGGCGAGAAGGTCATCGGCCAGCGCCGCGCCATCCAGGCTGTGTCCGACGCGGTGCGTCGCACCCGGGCCGGCGTCGCCGACCCGGACCGGCCGCAGGGTTCGTTCCTCTTCCTCGGTCCCACCGGAGTGGGCAAGACGGAGCTCGCGAAGGCCGTCGCCGACTTCCTGTTCGACGACGAGCGCGCGATGGTGCGCATCGACATGAGCGAGTACTCGGAGAAGCACAGCGTCGCGCGGCTCGTCGGTGCCCCGCCCGGCTACGTCGGGTACGAGGAGGGCGGTCAGCTGACCGAGGCTGTGCGCCGCCGGCCGTACACGGTGGTGCTGCTCGACGAGGTCGAGAAGGCGCACCCGGATGTGTTCGACATCCTGCTCGCGGTGCTCGACGACGGCCGGCTCACCGACGGCCAGGGCCGCACCGTCGACTTCCGCAACACGCTGTTGATCCTGACGTCGAACCTCGGTTCGGCGGCGTTGATGACTGACCTTTCCGAGGACGCCAAGCACGAGGCCGTGCTCGAGGTGGTGCGCAGCCACTTCAAGCCCGAGTTCCTCAACCGGCTGGACGACATCGTGATCTTCGATGCGCTGACCACCGAGGACCTCACGCGCATCGTGGACATCCAGCTCGCGGCACTGCAGCAACGGCTATCGGCGCGGCGGTTGACGCTCGACGTCAGCGACGCGGCTAGCGAGTGGCTGGCGATCACCGGCTTCGACCCGCTCTACGGCGCGCGGCCGCTGCGCCGGCTGGTGCAGTCTGCGATCGGTGACGTGCTGGCCCGGCAACTGCTCGGCGGCGAGATCCGCGACGGCCAGCAGGTGGTCGTGGACGCGCTGCCCGACCGCACCGGCCTGACGCTCACCGGCGCGGCCTGAGTGCGAATGGCGGTTGACGGCCGGTCGCCGGGACGCCTGCCTACGCCCGCAACCTGCCTCTCCTCTGCCCGTTGTCTTACGCAGTACGACAGCGGGCACGGCACTCCCGTCTCCGCTGACCGCTCACCCCACTGCCGGGTGTATTACGGCCGTAGTACACCCGCCAGACTGGTGTCATGAGTCGGCCGCCGGAGGATCTGCCGCCGGAGGGCGGCCCGCCGCAGAATTTGCCGCCGGACGACCGGCCACCGGCCGCTGCCCGACCGACGCGTCCGCCTGCCGACCCGGTGGCGGTTGCCGCCATCGGCTGCGGGCTGCTGGGTCTGGTGACGTTCGGGCTGCTGCTCGCACTGGTCACCGCAGTGCTCGGCGCGCGGGCGGGCCAGCGAGCGCGCGATGCGGGACGCAGTCTGGAGAACGCCTACATCGCGTTCGGCCTCGCGGTGCTCGACGGCGTCGTCTGGTTGGTGCTGCACTTCGCCTTCGCGCTCAACTTCGCCGCCGGCTGAGTGCGCGACCGCGTTCAGGTCGTGGGGTTTCCCCACCGGTCCAAGACGGATTCGAAGCTCTCCGGCCAGGCCAGGATCGCCGGCTCGTGCGCGTGCATCATTGCCTGCAACAAGTCTTTCGGGTCGGCGAAATCACGCGAGTCGAGCGGTGGCTCAGCGGCCATTGACACGCGTCCACGACGGTCGCGGTGCGAGGTGACCGGGTAGACGACGCTGTCGGTCAGTGCAGCCAGGCGGGCAGCTCCGTAGGAGCCGAGGCGGCGTCGACCCAGGAAGGTGACCTCAGTGCGACCGGGTAGGTCGCTCGCGATAGCGAGGACGCCTCCGCCGCGCAAAATTTTGATCATCCGACGCAATGCGCCCTCGCCGGTCGCGCCGATGATTTCAGCGCCTCCGCGCGTGATGAGCTTGATCTGCTGTCGATGCGTTGGCGCGGCGTCCGGCGCCAACATGTCGCTCATGACCACCACAGCCATAGATACGTCGAGATGCGCAATTGCCGGAAAGATCCCGAAGTATTGCCCGTGGTGCATGAAGCTGATGACTGCGCCACGCGACGTGTCACGTCTGGTGAGACGGTCACTGTGCACGAGCTGCTGCCTGCTGGCGCGGCGCGGATGCCAGCGGAGTTCGATCAAGCGAAAATGCAGTCGCGCGGCCCTGCGTGCCAACGCTGTTACTTCGGTCGCACGGCTCGTCTGGCCGATCAGAAGTTCCATCTGATTCTCATAGTGGGCTTTGCCGCCAGGACGTCGCCAGCTGTATTGAAAGCGCAGCTCTGCCAGGCACAGCGCCAGAGGATGGGGCAACCACGGTCGCAGCCGATGGGCAGCCGCGATGAACCTGGCCATCACGCGGGCACTGTAGATCGTGCGTGGACTGTGCGCATGAATTCGCGCATTCTCAGACGCGGGCCGTCCAATGTTGCGGCGCGTTGACGCGCCGGGTTATCGCTGGGCGCCGGCGAGCCAGCGGTTGTCGGCGCCGGTGTACGCCAGCGCTGCGCCGACGATCACCAGGCCGCCGAACAGGACGGCGAAGACGCTGATGCCGCCCAGGCCGTCCTTGGTCGCCCAGACGGCGATCCAGTAGATGCACGCGACGATCACCAGCGCGCAGCCGACGGCGAACATCACCCGGCCGGTGGGTTTGCGCGCGGACATCGTGACGGAACCGGCGATCAGCAGTCCGGCGGCGACGAGGTTCACCACGCCGGCGAGCACGAGCTGCGCGGTGTAGCCGTGGCCGTTGTCGCCGAAGTCGTCGTTGAAGCTCTCCAGCGCCGAGGCGCCGATGAAGCAGTAGAAGCTGGCAATGATCAAGAATCCCGCGGTGACGTACCCGAGGATCGCTGCGGTCAACAACGTGCCCGGCCGCCGGTCTGCGGGGTCGATCGGCGGGTAGCCGGGGGCGCCCGGGTAGCCGTAGCCCGGCGCGCCGTACCCGTAGGGCGACGGCTGCTGGCCGTACGGCTGGGGCTGCTGACCGTAGGGCTGCTGGCCGTAGGGCTGGGGCTGTTGACCGTAGGGCTGCTGTCCATACGATTGCGGCTGCTGGCCGTACGGGTCCTGCGCATACGGGTTCGGCGCGTACTGCTGCGGAGCGTTCGGATCCTGCGGATAGTCCTCGCCCGAGCGCCAGTCCGTCATCGCGTCCACCTGTTTCTTACGTCCGTCGCGCTGTGTGCCGCAGACGATATAGGCCACGCGAGCCTTTGATCAGTTAAATCGGTCGTTCACGCACTGGTGGTAGCCGGTGTTGTCGCCGTCGCGCAGGTAGTGCTCACAGTCGCCGACCCTGCCGAAAACCCACACCGCGAATACGGTTGCCCCGATCGCGCCGACGACCATGCACGCCAGGCCGGCGATCGCCTGACCGCGGCCTTTGCCGTTGCGTCGCGTCGACTCACGCAGTCCCAGAATGCCGAACACGAGCGCGGGGACGATGAGCGCGAGGTCCAGGAAGGTCAGGAAGAACAACGGGATGGACGCGATGCCGAGGATCATCGCCGTCAGCGCCTTGCCATTGGTGCCCGTCGGCGCAGCGCCGTAGCCGTACCCGTAGCCCGGATACGGCTGCTGGCCCGGCGGCGGCCCGTACGGGTGATAGGGCTGGGCCTGGTGTTGCGAGCCGTAGGGGTTTGGCGGCGCGCCGTACTGGCCCGGCGGCGGTCCGTAGGGGTTTGCCGTGCCGTACGGGTTCGCCGGCGGCTCGGCCGGTGGATCCGGGATGTAGCCGGGCGGTGCGAACTCCGGCGGCACCGGGTGCTCGGGCCGGCCGAAGCGGTACGGGTCGAAGGGCGGGTCCGCGTCGCCGGGACCGTGCTTGCTGAGATCGACCTTGGCCGAGTCGTCCGGCCCGTCTCCCGCGGACGGTGCGGACGGCGTCGTCATCAGGTCCTCCGCAGGTCGTGTCACCCGGCACGTCGGCCGTTGCGCACGACTGTAATGGGCCTGCGCTCGACCGGCGCCACCTCGGCGTGCCCACGTACACTGCCGCGGTGAGCGACGCGAGGTCTGCATCCGGGCGCAACCGCCGGAATACCGGCAGTGACGCCACCGAGCCCGTCTCGGTCACCAAGCCGGCGGCGAAGAAGCAAGCGACGGCGACCCAGCCGGCCGGAACCCCGGTTCCGCGGCCGACGCAGGTGCTGCTGGCCGTCGTCGCGTTGGTAGTCAGCGCGCTGGGCGTGGCGGTGGCGTCGATCAGCCTGTTCTTCCTGCACAGCTGGCTGCTCACCTCGACGGAGAAGTCGAACAAGCACCCGGCAAAGGGCAAGAAGGCGCTGACCCACCAGCAGATCATCGACCAGGTGCACAGCGTGCCGAAGTCGCAGGCGACGGCCAGTGTGGTGCTCGTGCTCGCGCTTGTATTCGTGGCGTTCGCCGCGTACCGCGGTCGCTACTGGAGCCGGTGGGCAGTGCTCGGCCTGTGGGTGCTGTCGAGCTTCACCGGCGCGCTGTGCTCGCTGAACTACATCTTCGCGATCAGGTCGAGCAGCCCGCTCGCCTTCAAGCTGCCGACGTTCCTGTCTGCCGTCGCCTTCGTCGTCGCCGTCGTGGCCGTGCTGCTGCGCCCGAGTGCGGCCTACTTCAACCAGAACAAGCCGGTCCGCCCGGCCGGTGCCCCCGCGCGTGGCGGGCTCTTCGGGCCCAGGCCGGCAGGTGGGGGCGGCGGTCTGTTCGGGCCGCGGCCGGCCGCGGGTGGTGCATCGCGTGGCGGCGCGGCCACCCGAGAGGCGCAGCCGGCGGCCGCCGCTGGGGTCAGCGCGAGTGGCCCGGACCGGTCCCGTTCGAAGAAACGGTCCGCCGAGGCCCAGGCCGTCGCCAAGGGCGCCGACCTCGCGCGCACGAGAGCCAAGGCCGCGAGCAAGTCCCGGCGCACCGAGGCCTGACCCGTGCCGACCGCGCTGGTCACCGGCGCCACCTCCGGGCTCGGCGCGGAGTTCGCCCGGCAGCTCGCCGGCCGCGGGCATGACCTCGTGCTCGTCGCGCGTACCGAGGAGCGGCTGCACAGCACGCAGCAGGAACTGGCACGAAGTGTCGACGTCGAGGTGCTGCCCGCCGACCTGACCACCGACGACGGCTGCGCTGCCGTCGCCACACGTATCGAGCGTGGCGACATCGATCTGCTCGTCAACAACGCGGGCATCGGCACCTACCAGCCGTTCGGCGTCGCGACACTCGAGCACGAAGAGCAGCAGCTCGACCTCAACGTGCGCGCCGTGCTGCGCTTGTCGCACGCGGCGGTGCAGGCGATGCAGTCGCGTGGTTCGGGACGCATCCTCAACGTCTCGTCGGTGGCCGGGTTCATCCCGCGCGGCCGCAACGCCACGTACGCGGCGAGCAAGGCATGGGTGACGGCGTTCAGCGAGGCGGTGTCGGTGATGCTGCGGGGCACCGGCGTGACGATCACCGCGGTGTGTCCGGGTTTCACGCACACCGAGTTCCACGACCGCGCAGCCGCCGACATGTCCGACGTGCCAGAACGCATGTGGCTGGACGCCGTCGACGTGGTGCGCGAGGGACTCGACGACACCTTCGCCGGCAAGCCGATCTCGGTGCCGTCGCGGCGGTACAAGACGCTGTCCGGCGTCGCGCGCACGATGCCGCGCCCGCTGCTGCGCGCAATCATGGCCCGCCGCGCGCTGTGAGTGAGCTGCAGGGGTACCAGCGCGAATTCTTGGAGTTCGCCGTCGGCCACGGCGTGCTGCGCTTCGGCGAGTTCACCCTCAAGTCCGGCCGCGTATCGCCCTACTTCTTCAACGCCGGGCTGTTCAACACGGGCGCGCGGCTGGCCGCCCTCGGCCGGTACTACGCGGTGGCCATCAACGGCAGCGGCGCGGACTTCGACGTGCTCTTCGGGCCGGCGTACAAAGGCATCCCGATCGCTGCCGCGACCAGCGTGCAGTTGGCCGAGCGCTTCGGCCATGACGTGCCGTGGGCGTTCAACCGCAAGGAGGCGAAGGACCACGGCGAGGGCGGCAGCATCGTCGGCTCGCCGCTCGCCGGCCGGGTGCTGCTGATCGACGATGTGATCACGGCCGGCACCGCGATCCGCGAGGTCCTGCCGTTGATCGACGACGCGGGTGCGGAGCTCGCCGGAATCGCCGTGGCGCTCGACCGCGAGGAGCGCGGCCGCGGTGAATTGTCGGCGATCCAGGAGATCGAGCGCGACCACGGCGTGCGCGTGCACGCAATCATCACCTTTGCCGACATCATCGCCTTCGTGCGTTCAACCGGCGAGCACGGCGAGCATCTCGACGCCATGCTCGCCTATCGCGCCGAGTACGGCGTCTGAGCGCGTACACCGAACGGGCCGGACGTGACCGAACCGCCGCTGGATTCGGTCGGCGTAGGGCCGCACCCGTTGCCGTGGCCGGACGACCCGCGGCTCGACCCCGACCTGCTGCGGGACGGCGACCGCCGCAACGTCGTGGACGCCTACCGTTATTGGCGCGTCGACGCGATCGTCGCCGACCTGGACACCCGTCGGCATCCGTTCGCCGTCGCCATCGAGAACTGGCGCCACGACCTGAACATCGGCACGGTGGTGCGCACCGCGAACGCGTTCCTGGCCAACGAGGTGATCATCGTCGGCAACCGGCGTTGGAACCGGCGCGGTGCGATGGTCACCGACCGGTACCAGCATGTGCGTCACGTGTCGTCCGCAGCCGATCTGCGCAGCTACGGCGACGAGCACGGTTACGTCATCGTGGCAATCGACAATCTGCCCGGCGCGCAGCCCTTGGAGGCGTTCACCCTGCCGAAGAATGCGTTGCTGCTGTTCGGGCAGGAAGGCAGCGGACTTTCCGACGAGGCGCGCGCGAGCGCGACCGTGACCTGCTCGATCGCGCAGTTCGGCTCGACGCGCTCGATCAACGCCGGAGTCGCTGCCGGAATCGCCATGCACGCGTGGATCCGCGAGCACGCTCGGACCGGGTAAGGCCTACTCCGCTGTGGGCTTCGGCGCCCGCTTGCGCCCAGCAGCCACTGCGGCCGCACCGAGGACCACGGCTGCGGTTCCGGCGATGACGCCGCCCGCAACGGGGACGTCGGGTCCGGTCGCGGCGAGCGATTCAGTGCCTGATCCGGACGGCCCGGCGGATGCAGCATCGACGCCGCTGGACGACGTATGGGACGAGGTGCCGTCGACGCCCGAACCCCCGCCCGTCGGCTTGTGCGTTGACACGCCACCCGTACCGGAGCCGCCGCCCGTGCCGCCCGTTCCGTCGCTGGGCGTCGCCGCATGCGCTGGGGTGAGGACGAATGCCTCGACCACCGGCGGAATCCAGATACCGGCCGCGCCGGCAATGGTTGCTCGGCGTACGAAGGCGCGCCGATCTATACCTTTTTCTGTCGACGAAGACATCGACAGTCCCCCCGATTCACTACGTGCGCGACGCTCGTTGCGTCTGCGGGGATACTACACACGCGTCACGCCCGTCGCAGATCGTGACGCTGCTTCTTGTTTACGCTCACACCATGTCACCGGCGTGGGCGAGGGCGCAGTCGTTGGTCGAGGAGGAGATCGGCGACGGGGTGTGCGTCCTGCGCCCGCAGACGAACGACGTCGTCGTGCTGAACGAGACTGCGCACGCCGTCTGGCGCGTGCTCGCCGAGCCGGCCGACGAGGACCTCGTGGTGGGAGTGCTCGCCGACGCGTACGGGATCGACGCCGCGCAGATCCGGCCGGACGTCGCGCGGGTGCTGCACGACCTTGCCGAGCGTGGGTTCCTCGAGGAAGCGCCTGCCGGGCCACCTCCGTGACGTCGACGACGGTGTCCGCGCTCGGTGTTTCGATCACCGTGGACAGCCGCTGGGCAGCGGACTACGCACACTTCGCAGCGAGTCCGCGCTCGAGCGGCACCGAGCTGGGCACCCTCGATCGGGCCGCCACGCTCCAGGCTTTCACCGGCGCTGCGATCGATCAGACCTCGCTGTACTGCGTGCACGCTGCGGTGGTGCATTGCCCGACCGGCGCAATCGCCTTCCCGGGCCGCAGCGGTCTCGGGAAGTCCAATCTCGCTCTGGCGCTCACGCAGGCCGGCTTCGGTTATCTCTCCGACGAGGTGTTGGCCGTTGATCCCGCAGACGGTGCCGTCGACTTCTTCCCGCGTGCGGTCGGCGTCGACAGTCGGACCTTGGCCCGCTTGGGGCTGACGGTCGTCGAGGGCGAGAGCGCGGGCGCGGCTGACACAGACCGGGAAGTGATCGTCGCACCCGACTCGGTGGGGCACGTCGGGCCGCCGCGGAGTGAGCTTGCCGCGGTGGTCGTGGCAGTGCGGGAAGGCACGCACCCGGCGGGATTGACGCCGACGACGCCCGAGCACGTTGCCGGCCAGCTGCTGGAACACAGCTTCAACCACTACCGCTCGCCCGTCGATTCGATCCGGACAGTGGCAGGTGTGGCGCGGGGGGTATCGGCGTGGACCTTGCATTACGCGGACGCTCGCGACGCCGCGGGCGTGCTGGCAGCGACCTTCCTATGATGTCGCCGTGGCTCGGGATGTTGCGAACGCCGCGACCGATGTGCCGATGGGCACCGGCGATGTCGCGTATCTGCTCGGGCTCGAGGCGCTCGCGCTGAACGTGGTTTCGGCGTTTCGCGACCACGACGTCGACGCACTGGTCATGAAGGGCCCCGTCACCAACCGCTGGCTGTACGGCGGGGCGTTGACGCGGCGCTTCGGCGACATCGACATCCTGGTACCGCCCGCTTCGCACGCGGCGGCCGGGGCAGTGCTCACCGGCCTGCACTTTCGTAATGATCACGCACGTGTGCTCGGCATTCACCGCCCCGACTACGAGGCGTCGTGGTCGCCGACGTCAGGCGTGGGCAGCATCGACCTGCACACCCGCATCGCGGGTATCCCGGCCGCGCGGGCCGACGATGCGTGGCGGCGGCTGCGCGCCGACGCCGTCGACTTCGCGTTGCACGGGCAGGTCGTCGCCACCCTGAACGAGACGGCACGGACCATGCTGCTCGCCCTGCATGCGGCCCGAAGTCGTGCGGACAGCCGTGCGCAGGACGACCTCGACGTCGGGCTGACGACCCTTCCGGAAGCGCTCTGGCGCGCGGCCGCCGGTCTTGCTCTGGAGCTCGACGCCGGCGCCTGCTTCTCGTTGGGTCTACGTCGATCTGTGCGCGGCCGCGCACTTGCCGAATTCCTCGACTTCCCGAAAACCCCCTCACTCGAGTCGCTGCTTCTCGAACGAGAAGCGCCGCAAGAAGCGAAGGTGATCGCGGGACGGATGACAGCCCATCCATCCGGTCGGCACAGCGTTCGTTCGCTATTCACCACTGAGGCCACTGAACGACCGCCGCTGCGCACCGTCCTAGCCGCCATCACGCACTTCCCAGGTGCGTTGATCCTGGTGCACCGACTGAACCGTCAGCTCCGCCGCGCGCGGAGTGAAGTCGCCGCTTAGAATGCGGCGGTGACGAAGATCCGGCTGCGCGCTGACGACCTGGCGTGGCACGAGGTCGACGGCGCCATCCTCTGCCTCGACGTTGCGTCGTCGCGTTACCTGAACATCAACGCGACCGGGGTCACCCTCTGGCCGCTGCTGCTCGAGGGTTCCACCCTCGAAGCCCTCGCCCAGCGGCTCGTGGACGTCTACGACATCGCACCGGACAAGGCGGTGGCCGACGTCGACGCATTCGTGAGCGGCCTGCAGACGAGGAAGTTGCTCGAGACCGGATGACACTGCCGTCGGCGCTGGCCGCGAGAGCCCCGTACCCGCTGACCCCGATGGACCTGGCGACGGGCTACCTGGCTGGACTCGACGACAGCCGACCCGATGTCGAAGCATCAGCGGTAGCTGACTTCGCGTCCGGCTTCCGTGGCGTGATCAGCGATGCCATCGCCGGCCGACCGGCCTTCGTCAGCTTCTCGGGAGGGCGGGACAGCTCGGCGATCCTCGCTGTGGCCACCGACGAGGCGCGGCGTCTCGGCCAGCCCGATCCGGTACCGGTCACGCTGCGCGTCGAGGGGTCCGCCGCCGCGGACGAGACCTGGTGGCAGGAGCTGGTCGTCCGTCATCTCGGTCTGCGGGACTGGATCCGGATCCCGGTCCGCGAGGAGTTGGACGTCCTCGGGCCGGTGGCGATGCGGACACTGTCCGCCCATGGGCTGCTCTATCCGGCCAATGCCTACTTCCACGACCTGATCGCCGAGCACACCGAGGGTGGCGTGCTGCTGACCGGCGCCGGTGGCGACGAGCTGCTGGACCGAAGTTACGCCCAGCACCACGCCTTCGTCCGACTCGGCGAGCAGCGGCTGACACCGCGTACCGCGTCGGCCATCGCCGTCTCACTTCTGGCCAGGCCGGTCTATGCGCGGGCGGGCGCGCGCCAGGTGCCGCGCCTGCCGTGGCTGCTCAAACGAACGCAGCGCCGCTTCGGTCTGCAACTCATGGACGGATTCGCCGCTCCGGTCACCGGGTGGGCGCGCGGTGTGCGCTCGTTGCCACGGATGCGGGCGATGGTGGGCCTGCAGCGCGGGCAGGAGCTCATCGGTCGGGCGCGCGCAACGACGATGCGCAACCCCTTCCTCGACCCGCGCGCGATAGGCGCGGCGATGGCCCATGGGGGCATGCGGGGGCTGGGTGGCCGGGTCGCCGCGACCCGCCTGCTCGCCGGTGAGTTGCTTCCGGACGACGTGCCGCTGCGCCAGACCAAGGCGTCCTTCGAGGACGCGATGTGGACCGAGTCGAGTCTTCGCCGAGTGCGCTCAGGCGAGCTGGTCGACGTGATAGCGGCCGACCCGCACATGGCGTCGCTCCTGGACCTGACGCAGCTTCGCTCCCAGTGGCGCGAGCCCGTGCCGCATGCGCACACCGCGCTGCTCGCGCAAGTCGCCCAGCTGGCCCTGTCCGGCTAACCGTCCGACAGGCGGGCGGCGAGCTGCTGCGCTTCGTCCGCGATAGCGGCGAGGGAGCGCGGGCGACGCCATTCGTAGATGGGCAGGCTCGCCAGCCGCAACATCCGCAGCCCTCGGTTGTCGCGCCACAATGCCGACCGGCTGCGGAACAGCAGTTGCAGCCGGTCGGCCGCGGGCACGCTGCGGACCGACGAGCGTTCATCCGCGCTCCACGCGGGGCGGACGAAACCCGCCAGCGGAACCTCGGCCGGCGGTCGCGCCATCGTCACCCGCCACCTGACCCGTCCGGGCATCACCGTGACTTGTTCACCAAGCGACAAAGCCGTCGCAGCTTCCTCACGCAGGTCCACGCAGGCGGGTCCGGACTGCACGGTGGCGCCGTGCACCACCACGAGGTCGTCCGAGGTGATGACGTGTCCGAGTTCGCCCAGGATCGCCAGCGTGGTGCTCTTACCCGCGTGCTTCTCACCCAGGATCACCCACGCTCGACCGGCGATGACGACGCCGCCCGCGTGGAATGACTCGCTACCGCGGAGGTTGGCGATGGACGCGCCGATCGTGGCGAGCCACGGATGCGCCATCGCGTCGATGGACGGGGGCTGTGCGTTCGTGATGACGCAACGCCTCACGTCCGGGTGCAAGGCGAGGCGCCCGCCGTCAGGCAGGGGCATGGTCAGACCCTCGGTGATGCTCGGGCGAGCATCAGTCCAGTCCATCTGCCAAGTCGGCCAGGTTGCAGGAGCGACCGGCAGGCTGGGGTGCTCGCTGCCCAGACCTGTCAGCGCGGTGCCGTAAGCGCCGAACATCACTCGTCCCTGGCCCGCACGGGTCGAACTGTAACCGCCCGCCCGCGAGCACCCCGGGGTATCGACGTCGGCGGCGGGCCTGCCGACTCACCGGGTGAGGTGGTAGCCTGCGGGCCAGACGCAGATCGCGGCGCACTGAGGGGGGATACGCATGTACGAGGCACCAATGGTCACGGACCTGGGCTCGGTCGAGGAGCTCACCGCCACTCCAGCTCCCAGCCCTGGGAACAAGCTGGGCAGCACCCCGGACGTCTACTCCAACATCGTGCCGGTCGTCGGCAGCTTCGGGCCGGTCCGGCAGTAGTAGCCCGTTCGAAGGCCGGCCAGGCATCGGCCTGGCCGGCACTTTTGCGGTCCGTCTTGTGGCGGGCCCGCGCTTGTCTGTCGATCGTGTACTGGGCTGCCCGCTTCGAGGCCGTGATCCGCACGCGCCGGGTCGATCAGCTCGTCGAACTCGCCGGGATCCGGCTCGACGCCACATCGCCGCGACCGGGAACGTGTCGGCAACCGTCCCTCAGCGCGCGCGACGTGTTCGTACTCCGAGCAGTGCACCGGCTCTACCGGCGTTCGTTCGGAGAACGGCCTTGTCTGCGTGAGTGCCTCGTGTCCGGCCGGCTATTGCGCTACCGGTCGCCCGCCCTGCGTCTCGGGGTTCGCTCGGCCGCCAGAAGCATGCAGGCTCATGCCTGGCTCGAATTCGACGGGGTCGCCGTGGACCCACTGGCGCGCGACTATGTGGCGCTCGTCGCGGGCGCCCGGACGCACTCCGCTTCCTGATCAGCCCGCTGCCCGCGGCATCGGTTTCGGCCGGCGCTGTTCGGTGAACGGTGCGGACTGCAGGGTGAACATCTCCGCGTAGACGCCGTCCAGGCGCATCAATTCGTTGTGGTCACCGCCTTCGATGACCCGGCCGCCGTCCATGACCAGGATGTGGTCGGCCGACTTCGTCGTTGCGAAGCGGTGCGTCACGAGAATGACCGTGCGGTCGCGACGCAACTCGGCGATGACCTCGAACAGCGCGGCCTCGCTGCGGGCGTCGAGGGCGGCGGTCGGCTCGTCCATGATCACAAGCGGCGCGTCCCGGAACAGCGCGCGGGCAAGTGCGACTCGTTGCCACTGACCGACGGACAGGTCCGCGCCGTTGGGGAATCGTGCCGACATGAACGTGTCGAGGCCACGCGGCAGCTTCGTCGAGATGGTGGTCAGGCCCGCCGCGTCGGCGGCCCTACGCACTGCGTCTTTGTCCTCGATGCGATCCGGGCTGCCGACGCCGACGTTGTCGGCGAGGGACATCTCGTAGCGGACGAAGTCCTGGAATACGATGGCGACCGATCGCGCGATGCGATCTTCATCCAGTGTCGACATGTCGAGACCGTCCCACCGGATCGCCCCGTCCGTGGGCGGGTACAGGCCGGCGAGAATCTTGCTGAGCGTGGTCTTGCCCGACCCGTTCTCGCCGACCAGGGCGATGACCTTGCCCCGCGGGATGGTGGCGCTGACTCCGGACACTGCAGCAACTTGTGCTCCGGGGTAACGGAACGAGACGTTGTCCAGCTCGATGTGCCGAAAGTCGATCGGCGTGCTGGCTGGGCCCGGGGTGTCGACATCGCTCGGCGGCTGCCCGGCGGCCGCCGAGAAGTCGTCCAGCTCGGCGATGAACAGCGCCGAATCCATGATCCGGCTGACACCGGCGAAGGTCTGCTCGATCCGGCCGGCGAGCAGGACCACCGCGACCGCAACGGCGCCGGCCGCCGCGATCGACACGGACCCGCGGTGCACCAGGTAGAGCAACAGGGACGCCGCGCCGGCACTGACCACGAACGTCGCCGCACCGGACGCGAGCGCCAATCGAACTCGACGACGACTCTTGGCGCGCAACGCGTCGAGGTACTCGACGTAGAGCGCTGCGTAACGGCGCCGCACCAGGCCGGCGAGGCGGAAGGCGCGGACCTCGCCCGCCGATTCGCGCCTGGTGAGCAGATCGGTCAGCGCGTACCGAAGGCGCAGGTTCGGCGTCTGCGCGACAGCGAATTCGTAATCGATCCGCCCGCCGACGCGTGCGATGAGGTACAGCGGTACGACCGCGAGGAACAGGATCGGCAACAGCAGCGGCGAGACCACGAGAATGACGATCATGAGTCCTGCCATGCCGAACAGGCCGGATGCGAGTGAGATAGCTCCTTGGACGACGAGCAGCGGCTTGCTCAACGTGTTGCCGATGATGCGATGCAGCCGGTCGTAGAACGCCGGACGTTCGTAGGCGAGCAGCGGGACACCGGCGGCCACGGCGAGCACCCGGTGCCAGGTCGCGCGTACGACCAGCTCGCTGAGCACCACCTGCGTCTGGTTCTGCACCACGCCGACCGCGCCGGTGACCGTGCTGATCGCGATCAGCACGAGCAGATACGGCAGCACCCGGCCGACGACGTCGTGCTGGCCGGCGCCGACGATGGTCTGCAGAACCTGCTTGACCAGCAAAACCTGCACAGCGCCCAGTCCGGCTACCAAAACCTGCGCCCCGGCCAGCGCGAACAGCCGGAACCGACCGACCTGACCGAGCATCCGGAACGCGCTGACCACCGGCCCGACGCCTGCCCAGCGACGGGGGCCGACCTTCTCCTGCAGCTGTTCCAGGTAAAGGTCGGGCTGCGCCTCGACGTCCTCCTGCTCGGTCACGTGGTCAATTTTGCGGGATCGTCAAATCGGTCGCCCCCGCACGCCGCCGGGCCGCCGCCCGGACGCGGAGTAGCTCACAGCTAGTTGGTATCGCTACGTCGTCGAGCATTCGGCGGTCTAGGGTCGCGGTGATGCTCAGCGCGAGACACATCCGGCCCAGCCTTGCTCCAGGGGCGGTCGTCAGCGTAGTCGCCGCGCTGTTTCTTGTCGGCGCCTGTACGAGCAGCACTCCGCGAGCACCGAACAAGCGCCATGTGCCTCAGCCAGCTACCACCTCAGCACCCAAGAGTGCTGCTCCGTCGACGTCGTCTCCTTCGTCGACGC
>NZ_CAXTQF010000045.1:0-9275 GCF_964246335.1 uncultured Jatrophihabitans sp.
CCGACGTCGGGCGCATCGTCGGGAACGGGTTGCGGCCGCCGTCGGCGCCGGCGACACCGGTCCAGGCGAGGAACGAGCGGCGGGACGGGGCGGCGTCGGTCATGGCATGTCCTGTTCGGCGGGGGGATAACTGGGCCCGGAATGTCGGCATTGTGTAGTGAGTGGTCAGAAACGTGCACCTGAACGTCCGGAAATGTCAACGAAACGATCGAAACTGATCGATAGCGCGAAGGTGCGCGGACAACTGCCGTTCCCCGGGCCCGGATTCCGATCGCCGGGCCCGACGCCGCGTGACCGGCCGGGCGCTAGCGTCAGGCGGATGAGGGCGACGACGAACGACGACGCCCGGCTCGCCGCCGCGCGCAGCGACGTCGCGCCGTTCCACGTCATGCGGGTGCTCGATGCGGTCGGCGCGCGGCGCCGGGCCGGCCTGCCGGTGCTCGACCTGTCCGCCGGACAACCGTCGACGCCGGCCCCCGCCGCCGTGCGGGCGGCTGCTCACGCCGCGCTGGACACCGACCGTCTTGGCTACACGAACGCCCTCGGCATCCCGGCGCTGCGCAGCGCGATCGCACAGCACTACCGCGAGCGCGAGGGCCTGGACGTCGCGGCGGACAACGTCGTCGTCACCACCGGCTCGTCCGGTGGTTTCCTGTTGTCCTTCCTCGCGGCCTTCGACGTCGGCGACACCGTCGTGGTCGCTCGACCGGGCTACCCCGCCTACCGCAACATGCTGCGCGCACTGGGCGCTGACGTGGTCGAGCTGCCGTGCGATGCCTCGTCACGTTTCCAACCGACCGTCGCGCACCTCGAGTCGCTGCCACGCCCGCCTGCCGGCCTCGTCCTGGCCAGCCCGGCCAACCCGACCGGCACCGTCGTCGCGCGCGCCGAGTTCGCCGCACTCGCCGCCTGGTGCGATGCGCACGGCACGCGGTTGATCAGCGACGAGATCTATCACGGCATCACCTACGGCTCGCCCGCGACGACCGCGTGGTCGTCGGGTCGCGAAGCCGTCGTCGTCAATTCGTTCTCGAAGTACTTTTCGATGACCGGCTGGCGGATCGGCTGGCTGCTCGTGCCGGACGCGCTGCTCGACGCGGTCGACCGGCTCACCGGCAATTTCACGATCTGCCCGCCGGCGCTGTCCCAGCACGCTGCGGTGGCGGCGTTCGACGCCTACGACGAGCTCGACGCCAACGTCGCGCGCTACGCCGACAACCGGCGACGCCTGCTCGACGCGCTGGCCGAGGTCGGCATCGATCGCATCGCGCCACCGGACGGCGCGTTCTACGTCTACGCCGACGTCTCGCGGTGGACGGCCGACTCGATGGGCTGGGCGGGCAGGCTGCTCGACGACACCGGTGTCGCGGTCGTGCCGGGCCTGGACTTCGACCCCGTCGACGGTGGCAAATTCGTCCGCATGTGCTTCGCCGGCGACGGCGACGACATCGTCCGGGCCGCGACGCTGATGGGCGAGTGGCTGGCCGACAAACCGGTGCGGTAATCGCGCTTGCCGGTCAGGGCACCAGCACGATCTTCGCGTGCACACCACCCGCTTCGCCGACGCGATGCGCCTCGGCGATTTCGTCGAGCGGAAACGTGCGCACTGCCGGCACGGTGAACTGCCCGGACTCGATCAAGCCACCGATCTCGTCGAGGACGTACAGCGCACGGCCGGTGTCGCCCTTGCTGAACCGCACCCCGTACTTCTGCGCTCCCGCGAAGTCGGCGACCGTCAGGACGTGGTCCGCCCCGCCCGCGAGCTCGATCAACTCCGGCAGGACCCCGCTGCCGGCGACGTCAAGTGCGAGGTCGACTCCGTCGGGCGCGAGCTCTCGCACCCGCTCCACGAGGCCCGGACCGTAGGTGACGGGCTCGGCGCCGAGCGAGCGCAGGTGGTCGTGATTGGCGGCGCTTGCCGTGCCGATCACCCGCGCGCCGCGCGCCACCGCGAACTGCACAGCTGCGCTCCCGATGTTGCCGGACGCGCCGTTGATCAACACCGTGTTGCCGCGCTGCACGCCGAGCTGGTCCAGGGCGCGCGCCGCCGTCTCAGCGGCGGCCGGCAGCGAAGCGGCCTCGGTGAAGTCGAGGGTAGCCGGCATCGGCGCGTAGTAGGACAACACCGCAGACTCGGCCTGAGCCGCGCCGTCGGTGCAGAAGCCGAACACCCGGTCGCCGATCGCCACGTCGGCGACGTCCGCGCCGAGCTCGTCGACCACGCCTGCGGCCTCGTAGCCGAGCGTCTGCGGCAGGTCCTGGTCCATCTGGCCCGCGCGCTTGTGCCAGTCGCTGGCGCCGATGCCGGCCGCGCGCACCGCGACGCGCACCTGCCCGGGACCAGGATGCGGCTCGGGCAGCTCGACGATCTCCAGGACCTCCGGGCCGCCGAAGCTGCTGAACCGGGCTGCTCGCATCGCGCCTCCTGGTGTCTCAGGTCGGGCGCAACCTTCGCACACGTTGCCCGGCGGCTGGCACAGTGAAGACCGTGGACGACGAGACCCGAGCCCGGCGCGAACGGTGCCACACCTTCGTTCACGGTGACGGCCTGGTCCGGCCCGCTGATCTGCTGGCCGGGATCGGTCACGACCCGGTGCCGGACGTCTACGGCGACGGCGGTGTCGTCGCCGATCTCGAGTCGACGGTGGCGCAGCTGCTCGGCTTCCCGGCCGCCGTGTTCCTGCCCAGCGGGACGATGGCACAGGCCGCCACCTTGCGGGTGCACGTCGACCAACGCCCGTCGCGGACCGTGCTGTGGCATCCGATGTGCCACCTCGCCACCCACGAGGGTGAGGCGTATGCGCGCGTCCACGGCCTGACCGGCCGGGCGATCGGCGAGCGCCAGCGGTTGCTTACGCGCGCCGATCTCGAGGCAGTGGCCGAGCCGCCGGGGGCGGTTCTGTGGGAACTGCCCCAACGCGACCTCGGTGGCGAACTACCGGCCTGGGACGACCTCGTCGACCAGGTCGGCTACGCGCGAGAGCGCGGCGCGGCGGTCCATCTCGACGGCGCTCGGCTGTGGGAGGCGAGCGCCGGGTACGAGCGACCGCTGGACGAGATCGCCGGGCTGTTCGACACGGCGTACGTCTCGTTCTACAAGGGCATCGGCGCGCTGTCGGGGTGCTGTGTGGTCGGCCCGGCCGACGTCGTCGCGCAGGTGCGCGAGTGGCGCCGCCGCCTCGGCGGCACGTTGTTCGCCATGTGGCCCGCCGCGGCGTCGGCACTGAACGCGCTGCCCGAGCGGCTGGCCGAGATGCCGGCGCGCCTCGCGCACGCACGCGCCATCGCCGACGCGCTGGGCGCCGTCGACGGCGTCCGGGTCCTGCCCGACCCGCCACAGACGCCGATGATGCATCTGCTGTTCGCCGTGTCCGAAGACCGGTTCACGGCCAACGCGCGCCGCCTGGCCGAGGACGAGGGCATCTGGGTGTGGCCCGAGCCCATGCCGACCGACGATCCCGGTGTGGTGCGCTGCGAGTTGTCCGTCGGCCGGGCGACCTGCCGTCTCGACGCGCCCCGGGTCGCCGAGATCCTGGCGGCCCTCTGCGCATGACGACCTTCGTACACATGTTCTAATCGACGGATGCCGCCGCGGGTGCTCGCCGACCTGCCCGGCACGCTCGCCGACCTGTACGCCTGGGGCCGCACCGACGGCGGCGAATGGTGGGCACTGATCGCGTGGACCGAGCAGGAGACGCGGCGCACGGGCGGTCATGTTCCGATCCTGCGCTCGGCCTGGGTGCCCGCGGCGGGCGTGCATCAGTCCGCCTACCCGCGGCCGCACACCTACCAGGGCGTCGTGTGGCTCGCCCTGCCGACGGATTCGTCGACGTGGCCCGCCCTGCATGTGCGCACCGGCCACCGGTACGGGCACCTCGGCCGGGTCACTGCTCAGGTGGTGCGCAATCGGTCGCACGGCTCGGCGTACGGGTGAGCGCCGGCGAGCGGTCAGCGCGGCGGGCCGTCCGGAGCCGGCACCGACTCGAGAATCTCCACGTCGTCGCCGACGTGAACGGCGGCTCCCGGGTTGTCCGGGATGAGGTCCATCCCGAACCACGTTGCGCCGTCCCATCGTCGGTGCCGCGCGAGCGTGGCGATCGGTTCCTTGCCGCGCGCGGCGGTGACCGGGTCGACGAGCGTCATCACGCACCGGTCGCAGCCCTTCACCGCGCGGAAGTAGGCCTCGCCGATGCGCAACCGTCGCCAGCCGTCCTCGGCCCATGCGTCGGTGCTGTCGATCACGACGTTCGGCCGGAAGCGGATCACCGGCAGCGGGCCCTCGTCGGCGCGTGGGCCGGCGGCGATGAGGTCGTTGAGCGCGTCCATGGAACCGGTCGTCACGGCGAGCAACGGGTAACCGTCGGCGAAGCTGACGCGGTCGTCCGGTCGGGACCGGTCCTGGCTCGGCCGGCGCCCGTCGGTGTCGTCGAGATGAACGAGCCGCGCGGGCTTGCCGAGCACCTTGCTGAACCAGGCGTGTGCCGCGTCGTCGGCCACCGACGCGAGCACCTCGGTCTTCCACACGTACACCGGCAGCCTGTTCGCCGGATCCGGCACGGGCACGTGCAGCGGCGGCATGTCCGGCGCCACGAAGTCGAGGCTGCCGTCGTCGTGCAGCGTGGGGACGACGAGCAGGAGGTGCCCGTACTCGCGAGCGGTGATCAGCATCGCGTCCTCGTCGACGATCATCCAACGGCGGTCGCCGGCGAGGCCCTGCCGCTCGACGATCGCGCTCGTCATCGCCTGGCCGCGGCAGGACTTCACCGGGAAGCGGTTGATCGCCTGCAGGGTCGCGCTCACCGCGTCAGCGTAGGCGTCAGCGGCTGACGAGCAGCTGCCGGAACGCGGCAAGCCGCGCGGGGGTCGCGTGCCCCTCCCGCACCCACGCGTCCAGGTGGCAGCCGGCCTGCTCGGCCAGGTGCTCGCAACCGGACAGGCACTGCGTCGCGCCGTCCTCGAGGTCCGGGAACGCCCACAGCAGGTCGTCGGCACCGACGTGCGCCAGCCCGAACGAGCGCACGCCGGGGGTGTCGATCACCCAACCGCCGCCGGGCAGGCGCAGCGCCACCACCGACGACGACGTGTGCCGGCCCTTGCCGACCGCACTCACCGTGCCCGTCGCGCGGTACGCGGTGGGCACCAGCGCGTTGATTAGCGTCGACTTGCCGACACCGGAATGACCGACGAACACCGACACCTTCCCGGCGAGGTGGGTGCGCAGTTCGTCGAGCGAGTCGCCGCGACGGGTGACGAGCGCGGGCACCGACAACGGCGCGTACTGGGTCAGCACCGGGTCCGGCGACGCAAGGTCGGATTTGGTCAGGCACAGCAGCGGCTCGATGCCGGCGGCCAGCGCGGCCACGAGGCAGCGGTCGATCAGCCCGAATGATGGCTCCGGGTCGGCCAGCGCCGACACGATCACCAACTGCTCGGCGTTCGCGACGATGACCCGCTCGTGCGGGTCGCTGTCGTCGGCGGTGCGGCGCAACACCGTCTCGCGCTCATCGAGGCGCACGATGCGCGCGAGCGTGTCCGTGGCGCCGGACAGGTCACCGACGACGCCGACGTGATCACCGACCACCAGCGGAGTGCGGCCCAACTCGCGGGCGCGCATCGCGTTGACCTCGATGTCGTCGACGAGTACGCCGAAGCGGCCGCGGTCGACGCTGAACACGGTGCCGGCCTCGGCGTCCTCGTGCGCCGGACGCTGCTTCGAGCGCGGCCGGGTGCCGCGCGGGTTGGCGCGGCTGCGGACGTCGTCCTCGTCCAGCGCGCGGCCCGAGCGCGGCGGCCTCGACGACGCCATTCAGCCGGCCAGCATCGCGGACCACAGGCCGGTGAAGTCCGGCAGCGTCTTGCCGGTGGTCGCGATGTCGTCGATCTCCACGCCGTCGACGGCAAGGCCGAGCACTGCGCCCGCGGTCGCCATCCGGTGGTCGGCGTAGGCGTGCCACGTGCCGCCGTGCAGCGGAGCCGGCCGGATCGCCAGGCCGTCGGCATGCTCGGTGACGTCGCAGCCCAGCGCGGTCAGCTCCGCGTACATGGCCGCGAGCCGGTCGGTCTCGTGCCCGCGCATGTGCCCGAGGCCGGTGAGGTGCGACGGCGAGTCGGCCAGCGCGGCCAATGCCGCCAGCACCGTGGCGAGCTCGGTGACGTCTCGCAGGTCTGCGTCGATGCCGGTGATCGTCCCGGTGCCGCGCACCCGCAGGCCGTCGGCGTCGAGCCGGACGTCCGCGCCGATCGCGACCAGCAGCTCGCGCAGCGCGTCGCCGGCCTGGGTGGTCTCGTGCGGCCAGTGGGGGATGCGCACCTCGCCGGCAGTGACGAGCGCCGCCGCGGCGAAGGGCGCGGCGTTGGACAGATCGGGCTCGATCTCGTGCGTGCCGCCGCGGATCGGCCCCGGCGCCACCGACCAGCCGGCCGGCCCCGCCGGCGCGGCCTCGACACCGACGCGACGCAGCACGTCGAGTGTCATGTCCACGTGCGGCCGGGAGGGCACCGCGCGGTCGCCGGTGTGCACGACCTCCACGCCCTTGTCGTAGCGCGCGCCGGCGAGCAGCAGGCCCGACACGAACTGCGACGTCGCCGACGCGTCGATCTGCACTCGGCCGCCGGTCACCGCGCCGGCGCCCAGGACGGTGAACGGCAGCCGACCGGTGCCGGCGTCGTCCACCTGCACGCCGAGCTGACGCAGCCCGTCGAGCAGGTGCGTCATCGGCCGCTCGCGCGCGTACTCGTCGCCGTCGAAGGACACCGCACCGTCGGCGAGCGCCGCAACCGGCGGCACGAAACGCATGACGGTCCCGGACAGCCCGACATCGATGCTGCCGCTGTGCAGAACGCCGGGTGTGACCAGCAGGTCGGCGCCGTCGTCCACGACCGTGGCGCCGAGCGCCCGGATCGCGTCGGCCATCAGCAGCGTGTCCCGCGCGCGCAGCGGCGCCACGAGGCGGGTCGGGCCGTCGGCCAGCGCGGCCAGCAGCAGCAGCCGGTTCGTCAGCGACTTCGAGCCGGGCAGCGTGACCGACGCGTGCACCGCACGGGTGGCGCGTGGGGCCGGCCAGCTGGACATGACGCACAGTCTGCCGCACCACACACGGGCCTGGACGTATGCGCGATGCGCGAGACTCGGCGCCATGGGCTCCAGCGACGACGGTTGGGCCGGCGCGCGGCTGGCCGGCCTGTTCGCCGACGACGCCTATGCGACGGTCAAGGGCTACGTGCGCACGTACGTGATGCATCAGCAGTTGCTGCAGCACCTGCCGCCGGCGCCTGCGCCGGTGCTGGACGTCGGCGGCGGTGCCGGCCACCAGTCGTTCCCGCTCGCCGAGGCCGGCTACGACGTGACGTTGCTCGACCCGTCGGCGGAGATGCTGGACAAGGCACGTGGACGACTGCCACGGCTCTCCGACGCGGCGCGTGGCCGGGTCACGCTGCTGCACGCCGACGGTCTGGACGCCGCCGACGCGGTCGACGGACGCCGCTTCGCCGGCGTGCTGTGCCACGGCGTCCTCGGTTACCTCGACGAGTCCGGGCCGCTCGTCGACCAGCTGTGCCGATGCGTGGCTCCGGGCGGCATCGTGTCGATCATGACCGGCAACGCCGACACGATGGCGGTGCGCCCGGCGATGGAGCAGCGCTGGGCCGACGCGTTGGCCGCGTTCGATGCGACCCGCGAGGTCGGCGTGCTCGGCGTGCCGGCGCGGGCGGACACCGTCGACGAGCTCAGCGAGCTGCTGCTCGCAGGTGGCGTGCCACCGGAGCGCTGGTACGGCGTGTGGCTGTTCGTCGACTGGCTGGAGTTCACCGGTGTCGAGCTCGACCCGACCGACGAAGGGCAGGTGGCAGCCACGGCCGCGGCGGAATTCGAAGCCGCCGCCCGTGACCCCTACCGCCAGCTGAGCCGCGTCTTCCACCTCGTGGGCCGTCGCACCGAAGGCTGATACTGGACCCATGTGCGGTCGCTACGTGTCGGTGCAGTCGGACGCGGACCTCACCAGCGAGTTCGACGTCGAGCGGGTGGTCGGCGAATCGCTGGCGCCGTCCTGGAATGTGGCCCCGACCGATCCGGTGCGCATCGTCTTGCGCCGGCACCCCACCGGCGAGCGCGAGGCCGAGCCGATCCGGCAACTGCGCACCGTCGAGTGGGGCCTGCTGCCGAACTGGTCGAAGTCCCGGACGGGCGGCGCAAAGATGATCAACGCGCGCAGTGAGACCGTGGCGAGCAAGCCGGCGTTCAAGTCCGCCGCAGCGCGCCGGCGCTGCCTCACGCCGTCCGCCGGCTACTACGAGTGGCGCAACGACGGCGGCAGCAAGACGCCGTTCTTCCTGCACGCCCCGGGCGAGGCGACCCTGGCGATGGCCGGGCTCTACGAGATCTGGCACGACAAGTCGCTGCCCGACGACGACCCGAACGCCTGGGTATGGACCTGCACGATCATCACCCGGCCCGCCACCGACACCCTCGGCGCCATCCACGACCGCTGCCCGGTGCTGGTGCCGCCGCAACTGCACGAGCAGTGGCTCGACTGCAGCGCCGACGACGCCGCCGTCGCGCAGCGACTGCTCGAACAGATTCCCGAACCGCATCTCGAGCCCCGTCAGGTGTCGAAGGCCGTGGGCAACGTCCGCAACAACGGGCCGGAGCTCGTCGAGCCGGCCGTCGACGACACCACGGACGCCGTGGACGAACCCGCGCCCGCCCAGCAGATGCTCGACATCTGATGCGGCTGGAGATCCCGACGCCCGGCGGTGCGGCCGTCGCCGAGCTGGATCGCCCGCGTGGCGGCCTGCGTGCGCTGGCGGTGCTGACCCACGGCGCCGGCGGCGGCATCGACACCGCAGATCTGCTGGCGATCCGCACCGCTGCGTTGCACAGCGGCATCGCGGTCGCGCGGCTGCTGCAGCCCTACCGTGCGGCGGGCGGGCGCACCCCCGCCTCGCCGGACCGGCAGGACGAAGCGTGGCTCGCCGCGGTGCAGGTGATCACCGCGCGGCGTGGGCTGCGGCGCGTGCCGCTCGTCGTGGGCGGCCGGTCGAACGGCGCGCGCGTGGCCTGCCGTACTGCGCTGAGGTCCGATGCCGCCGGCGTGCTCGCCCTGGCCTTCCCGCTGCACCCGCCGGGCAGGCCGGACCGCAGCCGGCTGCCGGAACTCGACGGCGCCGGAGTGCCGACCCTGGTGATCCAGGGCGACCGAGACCCGTTCGGGATGCCGCCGCCCGGCGAGCGGCGGGAGATCGTCGTGATCGACGGCGCGGACCACGGCCTGAAACGG
>NZ_CAXTQF010000045.1:9285-28724 GCF_964246335.1 uncultured Jatrophihabitans sp.
GGAGCTGCCGACCGTCGCCAAGGCGGCGGTGGAGTGGATGCTGGCTCGCGCGAACGGCTAACCGGCTGCCGCGATGGGGGCGAACATCGCCCCGGTCGCGCGCGCGAGGTCGGCCGGGGCGAGCTGCAGCTGCAGCCCGCGCCGCCCCGCCGAGACGTACATCGTGGCGAGCTGCTGCGCGGAATGGTCGACGACGACCCGCAGCCGGGATCTCTGCCCGATCGGCGAGATGCCGCCGATCACGTAACCGGTTGCACGCGCCGCCGCGGCGGGCTCGGCCAGCTCGGCCCGCTTGCCGCCGACTGCGGCCGCCAGCGCCTTGGGGTCCAGCCGGGCGGACACCGGCACGACGGCGCAGGTGAGCGTGCCGTCCACCGTGGCGATCAGTGTCTTGAACAGCTGCGTTGGATCGACGCCGAGCGCCGCCGCGGCCTCGTCGCCGAACGCGGCCGCGCGCGGGTCGTGGTCGTACGGATGCAGCGTGAAGGCGATGCCGAGCCGGGTCAATGCGACCGTCGCGGGGGTGCCGGTGGCCATTGCGGGAATGTAGCGGCGAGGAGGAGGCCGGAATGCCACGGCCGGGCGCCTCGTTGCACTGACGAACGCCCCGACCAGGAAAGAGCTGTCATGACGGTGTCTGCACCCATCAGACCCCACGGTGTCGTTGATGCGATCCGGCCCCTCGGTACGCCGACCACCCGCGCGATATTCTCCACGCGGGACACCGAAGGGAGCAGCGTGGCAGAAGAGACGGTCGAGGCACGGCGCGCACGGTTCGAGCGTGACGCGCTGCCGTTCATCGACCAGCTCTACGCAGCGGCGATGCGGATGACCCGCAACCCGTCCGACGCCGAGGATCTGGTCCAGGAGACCTACGTCAAGGCGTTCGCCGCGTTCCACCAGTTCACCGAGGGCACGAACCTCAAGGCGTGGCTGTACCGCATCCTCACGAACACCTTCATCAACACCTACCGCAAGAAGCAGCGGCAGCCCCAGGAATCGGGCAACGAGGACGTCGAGGACTGGCAGCTCGCGCGCGCCGAGTCGCACTCGTCCACCGGGTTGCGCTCGGCCGAGATGGAGGCGCTCGACCACCTGCCCGACTCCGACGTCAAGGACGCGCTGCAGGCCCTGCCGGAGGACTTCCGCCTCGCCGTCTACCTTGCCGACGTCGAGGGCTTCGCCTACAAGGAGATCGCGGAGATCATGGGCACGCCGATCGGCACCGTGATGTCCCGCTTGCACCGCGGCCGGCGTCAGCTGCAGGAGCTGCTGGCCGATTACGCCCGTGATCGCGGGGTCACCCGCGCCGCAGCCGGGAGTGAGTCATGAGCCGCATGGGTTTCGGGCCGGGCGGCATCGACTGCGACGAGGTACTGCGCGACGTCTACCTCTACCTCGACGACGAGCAGAACGACGATCTACGCAACCGGGTGCGCCAGCACCTGGCCGCGTGCCCGCCCTGCCTGAAGCACTACGGCCTCGAGCAGGATGTGCGGGCGCTGGTGGCCCGCTGCTGCGGCGGTGACCAGGCGCCGGCCAGCCTGCACGAACGCATCCGGGTGCGCATCACCGAGGTCTCGATCGAGACCGCCCACCTCGAGTACCGCGCCGAATAACGCCCGGGCCGCGGACGGCGGGCTGACGGCGCAGCGAACCGCGACCGCAAGGTCAGGCAAGGGTTGGGTCAGCTGCCGGCGAAGCCGAGCTGGCGCCACGCCTCGTACACCGCGACCGAGGCTGCGTTGGCGACGTTGAGCGACCGGCGCCCGGGCAGCATCGGAATGCGCACCCGGCTCGTCACGTCCGGGTGCGTGAGGATCTCGTCGCGCAGGCCGTCCGGCTCCGGGCCGAACATCAGGACGTCGCCGTCGCGGTAGTCGATGTCGGCGTACCCGACGTCGCCGCGGGCGGTGAAGGCGAACACCCGGGCCGGCCGGACCGCCTGCCACAGGGCGTCGAGGTCCGGATGCACGGTGACGACCGCGAGGTCGTGGTAGTCCAGCCCGGCACGCCGCAGCCGGGCGTCGTCCATCTCGAACGCGAGCGGCTCGACCAGGTGCAGATGGGCGCCGGTGACCGCCGCCAGCCGGATCGCATTGCCAGTATTGGGCGGGATCTTGGGTTCGACGAAGACGATGTGCAGCACGGCTAGGTCCTACCAGCGACTCCCTCCGCGGCCACCGTTGCCCGGTCCCGATCGCGTCGCGTCACCGGTGCAGCGTCGGAGTAGAAGTCGGTCGGCTCGGTCTCGTCGGTGCCGGCCGGCGCCCGGACTGCCCGCAGCACCAGCGTGACCAGCACCGCGACGAGCACGTTCAGCACCAAGGCCGTGACGCCGATGTAGAGCTTCTCGTCGGTGAACGGGAACGGCGCGGTGGACGAGCCGAAGTGCCGCATACCGTGCAGTGCCTTGACCGGCTTGCCGTCGGCGCCCTGCGTCACGACGACGTTGGGGATCTGCTGCCGGTACGCCTGCACCGTGCCGTAGATCATGCCGGTCGCCCAGCCGGCCAGCAGCCCCCAGCGGTGGAACCAGCGGGTGTAGAGGCCCGGCACGATCGTGGTGAGGGTCTGCAGGATCCACACGCCACCGAGCAGCTGCAAGTTGATCGCGTTCTGCTTGTCGAGTCCGAGCACGAACAGCAGGGCGCCGAATTTGACCACCAGCGACACGATCTTCGCCACCTGCGTCTCGTGCTTCGGCGTCGCCGAGCGCCGGAAGTACTCGCGGTAGACGTTGCGGGTGAACAGGTTCGCCGCGGCGATCGACATGATCGCGGCCGGCACGAGCGCGCCGATGGCGATGGCCGCGAACGCGACGCCGGCGAACCACGACGGGAACGCGAACGCGAAGAAGTGCGGCACCGCGAGCTGGCCGTTGCTGACGCCGTCCTGCCCGTAGACGGTCATGTTGCCCTGCTTCACCTCGTAGATGGCGGCGAAGCCGAGCAACGCCAGCAGCGCGAGCAGCAGCGAATACGCCGGCAGGATGGCGGTGTTACGGCGGATGACGCCGCGCGTGCGACTGGAGAGCACCGCCGTCATCGAGTGCGGGTAGAGGAACAGCGCAAGCGCGGAGCCGAACGCCAGGGTGCCGTAGGCCCAGTACGAACCCGGCCCGGTGGTGAACAGGCCCGGTGGTATGTGCGTCTTCGGGTCCGGCGTCGTGAGCTGTTGCTTCGCCGCGTCGAACATGCCGCCGAAGCCGATCTTGACGCCGATGTAGACGACAGCCACCACGATGACGATGTAGATCAGCGTGTCCTTGACGAACGCGATCAGCGCCGGCGCGCGCAGGCCGGACGAGTACGTGTAGGCCGCCAGCACCGCAAAGGCGATGATCAACGGCAGGTCCTTCGCGATCGTGTTGCCGCTGCCGCCGAGGCCCATCGTGTCGAACACCGCCTGGATGCCGACGAGTTGCAGCGCGATGTACGGCATCGTCGCGACGATGCCGGTGAGGGCGACGGCGAGCGCCAGCGTGCGGCTGCCGAACCGGCCGCGCACGAAGTCGGCCGGCGTCACGTAGCCGCGGCGGTGCGCCACGCTCCACAGTCGCGGTAGGAACACGAACACGATCGGGTAGGCGACGATCGTGTACGGCACCGCGAAGAACCCGGCCACCGCGCCGGTGGCGAACATCGCCGCCGGCACCGCGACGAACGTGTAGGCGGTGTAGAGGTCGCCGCCGAGCAGGAACCAACTGACGGCGGTGCCGAAACCGCGGCCGCCCAGGCCCCATTCGTCCAGGCTCGCCATCGACTGCCCGCGGCGCCAGCGCGCGGCGATGAAGCCGACGACCGTCACCAGTACGAAGAAGAACAGGACCACACCGAGCTCGACACCGTTGACCGGGTGCCCGGACGCCACGGCGCTCACCGCCGGCCCGCTTTCTTGATCAACAGGTAGGCGGCGATCGTGAGGACGGGCGTGATGAGCACCCACATCACCTGGTACCAGTAGAAGAACGGCCAGCCGAACAGCTTCGGTGTCTCGCTCGAGTAGGTCGGTACGGCCGCGAGTGCGATGCACGGGATCGCGAGCAACACCGCCACGGCGATCCCGACCCCGATCGGCAGCCGTGGTGGCCGGGCTGGCGGTTGCACGGGCACCATCTCGTCCTCGGGCGCGCTCGACATCGGTGTCGCCTCCTCGCTCACCCGCGACGCGGGCACGCCGCGCGGCGCATCGGACCCTAGTCCAGATTGCCCGGTTTGCGCGGCCGGTCGCGCGGGCCGGCGCGAGCGACCGGGCCGTGGATGGCACGCTTGCAGGGATGTCCGCCCTCACCGACACGCTCGCCGCGCGCACGCCGTTCAGCGAGGCGCAGGTCGAGCACGTCGCGCGGCTCGTGGGGGAGTGGCAGCTGCTGTCCGACCTGGCGTTCTCGGACCTCCTGCTCTGGGTGCCGGTCGCGCTGCCCGCGGCGGAGGCCGCGGACGTGCCGGCGTTTTTGTGCGTCGCGCAGTGCCGTCCGACGACCGGCCCGACCGCCTACCAGCACGATCAGGTGGGGGTGGTGCTCGCCGGCGACCGGATCGCGGCGATGCGCACCGCGTTCGTCGAGGGCCGCATCTTCCGTGAGGTCGATCCGGACTGGGACGGCGACCTGCCGATCCGCCGCGAGGCCATCCCGGTGCGCTTCGGCGAGGAGGTGATCGCGGTGCTCGGCCGCGACGCGAACCTGGCGAGCGTGCGCACCCCCAGCGAGCTCGAACTCGCCTACCTGCAAAGCGCCGCCGATCTCGCCAGCATGATCGCCGATGGCACCTTCCCGTCGCCGGGTCCGTCGGCCGAGGAGGGCACCGGCCCGCGCGCCGGCGACGGCCTGGTGCGGCTGCAACCGGACGGCACGATCATCTACGCCAGCCCGAACGCGCTCTCGGCGTTCATCCGGCTGGGCGTCACCGGTCCGGTGCTTTCCGAGCCCGTGGACGCGCTGACCGGGACCGTCGCCGACGACCCGTTCGACGCGAGCGACCTCGCGGTCGCTGTTGCCGAGGCGATCGACGGCGGGCACCCGGCGAGCACCGAGATCGAGGGCGGCGGCGCGATCATCTTGTTCCGCGCGCTGCCGCTGCGCCCGCGCGGCGAAACCCTGGGGGCGTTGCTGCTGATGCAGGACGTCACCGAGCTGCGCCATCGCGACCGGCAGATCATGAGCAAGGACGCGACGATCCGCGAGATCCACCACCGCGTGAAGAACAATTTGCAGACCGTGGCCGCGTTGCTGCGCCTGCAGGCCCGGCGGGTGTCCGTACCCGGCGCGCGCACCGCGCTGGAGGAGTCGATGCGCCGCGTGCAGTCCATCGCGTTGGTGCACGAGACGCTGTCCGTGTCGATCGACGAGACCGTCGACTTCGACGACGTCGTCGACCGGTTGCTGGTGATGCTCAGCGACGTCATGGGCTCGGCCGACCGGGTGTCGGTGCAGCGTGCCGGGACGTTCGGAGTCATTCCCGCCGAGTTCGCCACCGCGCTGGTGCTCGTGCTGACCGAGCTGGTGCAGAACGCGATCGAGCACGCCTTCCCCGACGATCAGGCCGGCGCGGTCTCGGTGGGCGCCGAGCGCGATCGCGGTGAGCTGCGAGTGGTGATCCGTGACGACGGCGTCGGCATCCCCGTCGACTTCGATGCGTCGAAGACAGACCGGCTCGGGCTGCAGATCGTCAACACCCTGATTTCGGCCGAGCTCGAGGGCGGGGTTCAGTTCCGCCGCGCCACGCCCGAGGGCGGGACGACCGTCACCGTGACGATGCCGACCGCTCGACGGGCCGGCTGAACTGGCGGGTCAGGCGAGCCGGGCGGTGCGGGTGCGGGCGTTGCGCCGTTTCAGGGCGCGTCGTTCGTCCTCGGACAGACCACCCCACACGCCGGCGTCCTGGCCCGACTCCAGGGCCCACGTCAAGCACTCCTGAATGACGGGGCAGCGTCGGCACACTGCCTTGGCCTGTTCGATCTGCAGCAGCGCGGGGCCGGTGTTCCCGATGGGGAAGAACAGTTCCGGGTCCTCGTCGCGGCAGATCGCGCGGTGCCGCCAATCCATTACAACGTCTCACTCTCGACTCGATTCGAAGACACCCTCCGGGGGCGTGCCCTCGCTTGTGAATCCTTTCACGAGCTCGCCCGCCGTTCAAGGAATTCGGCCGACTGCGTGCCACATCACGGCGCTCGCGGCGGTCGAATCAGCGCGTTTCCGGGCTCGGCGAGCTGATAACCGGGGATTCAGTGCTCGCGCAGAACGCTACGCGAGTCGTTGGCATCGGTCGACCCCAGGCGAACGGGATCGTTCGTTTTCACGCCGGATCAGGCGCCGGGACGACGACTCGGACGGCATCGCGCACCGACCGGAAGGTGATCTTCTCACGCTCGTCGAGCGCGTCGCCGTCGACCTGGAACGGCAGTCCGGCGTCGCTGCGCACGGTGAACTGGTCGAGGTCGTGGACGACGAAGGCGCCGCGCGCACCGACGCGGGGCCGGCCGCCCGACATCCGCGCCATGCTGAACAGCATCCCGGGCGTGCTCATCCGGCGCCGCGCGTACAGCGCGAGGTCCGTGTCGAAGCTCACCTGCGGCGTGGGATGCAGCGGACGGTTGCCGACGTAGGTCCACGGGTCGGTGTTCGTGACGATCGCGAAATAGACGTCGTCGAGCGTGCGGCCGTCGGGCAGGTCGACGTGCAGCTGTGGATGGCGGCGGTCGGCCCGCAGGAACTCGCGCACGCCGACCTTCGAGTAGAGCACGTGCGTCGAGCGCTTGCCCTTGCGCCGGGCGCGCTCGACGCCGTGCACGATCGCGGCGTCGAAGCCGAGGCCGGCGGCGAAGCAGAAGTAGCGGTCGTCGGCCTGGCCGAGGCTGACCGGGCGCCGTGCGCCGCTGCGCAGGCCCTCGAGCAGCTGGCCGGTCGCCTCGATCGGGTCGTTGGCGAGGCCGAGCGCCCGCACGAACACGTTGGTGGAGCCGGCCGGCACGATGCCCAACGCGGGCACCCGCGCGTGCAGCCCGTCGGTGAGCAGTCCGTTGATGACCTCGTTGACGGTGCCGTCCCCGCCGAGGGCGACGACGACATCGGTGCCGGCCCGCATCGCCCGGCAGGCGAGCGCGGAGGCGTGCCCGCGGTTCGCGGTCTCGACGACCTCGATCGTGCCTTCGCCGGCGAGTGCATGGGCGAGAACGTCACGCTCGCGGGCGCTCATCGCCGTGGCGCGCGGATTCACGACGACGAGAATCCGCATCAGCGCAGCCTACGGGTTTACCGCCACGCGCGGACACGCGTTCCGGGGGGCCGCCGATATCGTGGCCAGGTGAGCGAGGACCCTGCGCCGCGCGTCGAGCAGCCGACGCCGGACGACAGCGTGCCGAAGCCGCTGCGCCTCGCCGCGGTCCTGATCGGGCTCGAGGCGCTGGCGCTGGTCGGTGCCGCCGTGGTGCTGGTCATCAAGACCGTCGGCGGCAACCCGGCGAGCGTCGGACGGGCGCTGTCCGGCGCGCTGCTGGCGGTGCTCGCCGCGGTGGTGCTGGTGTTCGCCGCGCGTGGGCTGCTCCGGCTGCGTCCGTCGGCCCGCACGCCGGTCGTCGTGCTCCAGCTGCTGGCGGTTCCGGTGTCCTGGACCCTGGCGTTCCAGGCGGGCCGGGTCGGCTACGGCGGGCCGATCCTCGTCGTCGCGGTGGCCGTGCTGTATCTGCTGTTCACCCCGCCGTCGCGGGCAGCGCTCGACCGACCCGACCCGCGGTAGCTCAGCTGCGGCGGCGGCGCTGTTCGACCTGTGGCTCCGGCGCGCCGAGGCTCTCCCGCAGCCGCTTGAGCCCGCGGGCCACCAGACGCGACACCTGCATCTGCGAGACCCCGACGATCGCTGCGATCTCGGTCTGCGTCTTGTTGGCGATGAACCGCAGCAGCAGGATCTCCCGCTCGGCCTCGGGCAGCTTGGCGATGACCTCGCGCAGCATCGCGCGCTGCTCGACCTGATCGAAGCCCTCGTCGGTGATGCCGAGCATCGGGTGTTCGGGCACCGTCTCGCCGGGCGCGGCGAGAACGTCGAGCGGGACGCCGGAGTAGGCCCGTGCCGCGTCCAACGCCTCGAGCACGGTGTCGTGGTCCGCGCCGATGCGCTCGGCGAGCTCGGGCACGGTCGGCGCGCGGCCGAGTTCCTGGCTCAGGTCGGCACGCGCCGCGTTCAGCGTCGTCTGCAGCTCCTGCGCGCGCCGCGGCACGTGGATGAGCCAGCCGGTGTCGCGGAAGTGCCGCTTGATCTCGCCGAGGATGGTGGGCGTCGCGTACGTCGAGAACTCGAGCTGGCGCTCCGGGTCGAACCGGTCGATCGCCTTGATCAAGCCGATTGCGCCGACCTGCACGAGGTCGTTCATCGGCTCGTTGCGCCCGGAGAAGCGTCGGGCCAGGTACACGACCAGCGGCATGTGCAGCTCGACGAGCTGGTCGCGCAGCGTGCGGCGTCGCGCGCTGTCCGCGGGCAGCTCGTGCAGCTGCGCGAGCAAATCGCCGGCGTGGGCGCGCTCGTCGCGGCCCGGCCGTTGGGCCTCGGTCACTGCGGTGCTGCCTCACTACGCTTCGTGACCGTGATCGCCAGGCGGCCGTCGGCCTGCGCCACGTCGACGCTCGACGCCAGCGCGTCGAGCACCGTCCACGCGAAACCGCCGCGGTCGGGCTGGGCGCCGTCGGCGTCCGCCGGGCGCACGGACGTGCTCACCGCGATCGAGCCGCTGCCGAGCCGGAACTGGCACTCGAGCCCCGCCGCGGCGTCGCTGTGCGGCAGCAGCAGGGCGCACGCCTCGTCGACGGCGAGGCTGAGGTCCTCGATGTCGTCGACGGTGAGGTCGCAGCTCGCCGCGAGGCTCGCAGCGGTGCGGCGCAGCGTCGAGACGAAGAGCACACGCGCCGGAACCCGCACCTCGACGACGTCCTCGCTGTCGTCGGCGTCGTTCGTGAGTGTGGCGTCACCGGCCTCGGAGCTGGTCATGTCGGTAGTCAGTCCTTTCGGGCCGCGGGGTTGGTCATGTTCCAGTGCACGATCACCGGCTGGCCGTGGTACATCCCGAGCTGGGAGGGTGCGGCCGTGCCGAGGAGCAAGTTACCGCCTCCGCGTGCGGACATGCCCACCCAACGCGCGCCGAGCACGCGGCTGAAATGCCCGTGGCCGACCAGGACGACCGGTCCCTCGTGCATGGCCTCGCCGGCTCGGGTCAGCACGCGGTCGGCGCGCGCGGTGATGTGCTCGACCGTCTCGCCGTTCGGCACGCCGTGGGTGAACAGGTCCCAGTCCGGGTCGTGTTCGCGGATCTCGTCGGTGGTACGGCCCTCGTAGTCGCCGTAGTCCCACTCGACCAGGTCGTCGTCGATCACGACGTCGGTGAACCCTGCGTACCGCGCGGTGTCCTGGGCACGCGAGCGTGGGCTGCACAGCACCAGCGCAGGCCGGACATCGCCCAGCATGCCGTTCATCGCCTTGGCCTGCTCGATGCCGTGCTCGGTCAGCGGCACGTCGGTGCGCCCGGTGTGCTGGCCGGAGATGCTCCATTCCGTCTCGCCGTGGCGCAGCAGCCACAGCTGCGCCGAGTCGGGCAGGTCGGGTGCAGCGAAGGCCGGCCCCTCAGCGGGGCCGGCCTCCTGGTCCGTCATGCGGATTTCCCGTCAGGACGCGTTCTTCGTCTCCCAGAAGATCTTGTCGATCTCGGCGATCTGGTCGAGCAGCTTCTGGCCCTCTTCCGGGTTGATCTCACCCTTGCCGCCGGCCGCGCCGGCCTGCTTCGTCGCCTTATTGAACAGCTCGTGCAGCTGCGGGTACTTCTCGAAGTGCGGCGGCTTGAAGTAGTCGGTCCACAACACCCAGAGGTGATGCTTGACGAGCTCGGCGCGCTGCTCCTTGATGATGATCGCGCGGGTACGGAAGACCGGATCTTCGTTGCCCTGGTACTTCTCCATGATCGCCTTGACCGACTCGGCCTCGATGCGGGCCTGGGCCGGGTCGTAGACGCCGCACGGCAGGTCACAGTGCGCGTAGGCGACGGTGGATTCGCGGAACAAACGCATATCGTTGACCCCCAACGAGTCGGTGGATGTCGGTCGCGCTGTTTGCGACCCATCACGTGTTTCCGACCCTACTACCGGCGTCCGGCCCGCTCGGAGGTGCACATCACCGCGCTGCTGCCGTGGCAGTACGTCACCGTGCGCGGGCCGTCGATGGTCCCGGGCCTGCGCGACGGCGACGCCGTCGTGGTGCGGCACGGCGCGGCGATCCGCGCCGGCGACGTCGTGCTCGCGCGGTTCGCGACGATGCCCGATCGGCTGGTGATCAAGCGCGCGGTGCGCCGGGACGGCGACGGCTGGTGGCTGGCGTCGGACAACGCCCTCGCAGGCGGCGACAGCGCGAGCCACGGCGTGGCCGACGTACTGGCGCTTGTGACACTGCGGATCCGCCGCGGCGCTGCCCCGTGGCGGGTGTCGGTACGCAGGGTGCGCACCTTGCCGCCACCGGCCGACGTGGCAGACTCCACGGTGCGGGCGAACCCCGAATAGCCGACGCTCCTGCGCCGTAACCTGGCCAGGCAACCGACAATCGCAGGCTGGAGCAGTGGTGGGGTTCGATCCGGACAGTCCTGTCTTCCGGGTGCACGCGGGCGGCAAGCTGACCGTGCGCAGCACGATGCCGCTGACCGACCGCGAATCGCTGTCGCTCGCGTACACGCCCGGCGTCGCCGAGGTGTGCACCGCGATCGCCGCGGACGAGTCGATGGCGCGCACCTACACGTGGCGCTCGCGGCTCGTCGCGATCGTCACCGACGGCACGGCCGTGCTCGGGCTCGGCAACATCGGCGCCGCGGCGTCGCTGCCGGTCATGGAGGGCAAGGCGGCACTGTTCAGCGAGTTCGCCGGGCTGAATGCCGTGCCGATCGTGCTCGACACCACCGACGTCGACGAGATCGTCGAGACCGTCGCGCGGATCGCGCCGTCGTTCGGCGGCATCAACCTGGAGGACATCTCCGCACCGCGCTGCTTCGACATCGAGCAGCGGCTGCGGGCGCGGCTGGACGTGCCGGTGTTCCACGACGACCAGCACGGCACCGCGATCGTCGTGCTCGCGGCGCTGCGCAACGCGGCGGCGGTCACCGGCCGGCGGCTCGAGGACCTGCGCGTGGTCGTGTCCGGCGCGGGTGCGGCGGGCGTCGCGTGCACCAAGATCCTGCTCGCGGCCGGCATCGGCGACATCGCGGTGGCCGATTCGCGCGGTGTGCTGCACCAGGGCCGTACGGAGCTCACGCCGGTCAAGGCCGACCTCGCCGCGGTGACCAACCGGTCGGGCCTGACCGGTTCGCTCGACGACGCCTTGGCGGGTGCCGACGTGTTCCTGGGCCTGAGCGCCGGCGCGGTGGGCGAGGCCGCGGTCAGCGCCATGGCCCCGAACGCCATGATCTTCGCGCTGGCCAACCCGACCCCCGAGGTCGAGCCGACGGTCGCGCATCGCTACGCGAGCGTCGTGGCCACCGGGCGCAGCGACTACCCGAACCAGATCAACAACGTGCTGGCCTTCCCGGGCGTGTTCGCGGGCGCGTTCGACGCCGGCGCTCGGATGATCACCGAGAACATGAAGCTCGCCGCAGCAGCGGCGATCAGCGAGGTGGTCGGCGACGAGTTGTCGCCGACACACATCGTGCCGTCGGCGTTCGACGAGCGGGTGGCGCCGGGCGTCGCCGCCGCAGTTGCGGCACAGGCAATCCGCGACGGCGTCGCCGACCTCGCGCTCGCCGGCGATCGGTGAGCCCGGCGCGGGTCCCGGTCAGCCGCTGACCTTGACCCCGCCGCTCGTGGAGACCGTGATCTTCTGTCCGGCGAAGATGAGGTCAGGGTTCTTGCCGATGACGGTCTTGTTCCACGCGTACAGCGGCTGGTACCCGTGCAGGTGGAACCAGCGGGCGATGGCCGTCAGGTTGTCACCGCGTTTGACGGTGTAGGTCATCGTCTTCGTTTTCGCCTGCGGCTTCGCCGAGCTGCGCGGTGCGGTGTGCGCGGCAGGTGCGGTCGGCAACGCCGCCGGCGTGGTTGGAGTCGACGACGCGGAACTGCTCGCACCGGACGTGGAACTGCTCGCACCCGACGTGGAACTGCTGGGCACGGTCAGGTCAGCGGCTGCCCGCGAGGTCCGGTGCGTCGTACCCGTACTCCCGCCGGTGGTCAGCGCGATCACGAGTGCGAGGCCGCCGGCCAGGATGAGGCCCCCGATGAGCAGCGCCAACGGTGTAGCCCGGCGAGTTATTCGCGCGCTGTTGTGCGAACCCATGTGCTTCTTATCCCCACTTTCACCCGTCCTGCACGTGCGCGGCACCGGCGGCGCCGCGCATCAGCCTTCCACGTCGTCGGCGTCGTCATCGCGGGCGAGCCAGGTGGCCAACCGGTCCACGGCGGTCTCGAACTCCGGATGCGTGTCGACGAACTGCTGCAGCCGAGCGCCCAGCCATTCGACCGACACCTGCTCCTCGCCGCGCCGGTCCACCAGCTCCTCGATGCCGCGGTCGGTGAAGTACACGGGTCAGACCTCGCTCGGGTAACGCACGTCCACCTGGCGGCGCGCCTCGTCCAGGACCTCCAGGATCGCGACCGTCTCGTCCAGCGGAACGAACGGGCTCTCGAGCAGGCCCGCCTCGAGGCAGCGGCCCACCTCGGCGACCTCCAGCCGGTAGCCGTTGCCTTCGGCCGGCGGCCCTGAAACCTCCTCGGTGTGTCCCTCGTTCGTCCCGTGCGCGCGCTCGTGCACGAGCAGCCGTTGTGGGCGGTGGATGCGCGGCTCGATGGCGAGCCAGCCCTCCGTACCGGTGATCACCGCGGCCAACGGGCTCGTGCCGGCGGCGCTCGTGTAGATCTGCGCGATGCGCCCGTCCGCGTATCCCCACTGCAGCGCGGTGGTCAGGTCCGAGCCGGTCGGCGAGAGCGATCCGGTGGCCGCGACGGTGTCCGGGCGGCCGAGGAACAGCCACGCCACGGTCACCGGGTAGATGCCCATGTCCAGCAGCGCCCCGCCGCCGGCGGCGAGGTCGAACAGCCGGCTCGCCGGGTCGTAGGGGAAGTACCGCGAGAGGTCGGTACGCGCGCCGAGCACGTCGCCGATGCGCCCGCCCGCGACGAGGTCGAGGGCGGTGCGGATCAGCGGGTTGAGCCGCGTCCACATGGCCTCCATGCAGAACAGCTGCCGCTCGCGCGCCAGCGCCACGATGTCGCGCGCCTGCCCCGCGTTGAGCGCGAACGCCTTCTCCACCAGGACGGGCTTGTCGGCGTGCAGCGCGAGCCGTGCGTGCTCGTGGTGCTGGCCGTGCGTGGTGGCGACGTACACGACGTCGACGTCCGGGTCGGCGACCAGTTCGGCGTAGCTGCCGTAGGAGCGCGCGGCGCCGTGCGCGGCGGCGAACGCGGCAGCGCGGTCGGCATCGCGGGCGGCGACGGCGTGCACGGCATGCCCGGGAGTTGCCGCGATGTCCGGTGCGACGGTTCCGGCGATGCCGCCCGCGCCCAGAATGCCCCAGCGGATCAAGCGAAGGCCTGGGCCACGACGTCCTTCTGCTGCGCCTCGTGCACCGACGCCGAACCGACGGCCGGCGATGCGGACGCCCTGCGCGACGCTCTGCGCAGGCCGCGGCCGCCGAGCTCGTCGGGCAGGTGCAGTGCCATGAACGGCCACGCCCCCTGGTTGGCCGGCTCCTCCTGGACCCACACCAGCTCGGCGTCGGCGGGGAAGCGGTCGAGTTCGGAGCGCAGTTCGTCGGCCGGCAGCGGGTAGAGCTGCTCGACGCGGACGATGGCGACGTCGGTGCGCTGCTGTGCCTCGCGAGCGGCGACGAGGTCGTAATAGATCTTGCCGGCACACAGGAGCACCCGCCGCACCGATCCCGGGTCGACCGCGCTGTCGCCGGTCGTCGAGTCGCCGAGGACCGGGTGGAACCGCCCGTCGGTGAACTCGTCGAGCTGGCTGACGGCGCGCTTGAGGCGCAACAACGATTTCGGCGTGAACGCGATCAGCGGTCGGCGTACCGACGACAGGCCCTGGCGGCGCAGCAGGTGGAAGTAGTTGGCCGGCGACGAGCACATGGCCACCGTCAGGTTGTTCTCCGCGGCCAGCTGCAGGAACCGCTCGGGGCGGCCGGAGGAATGGTCCGGGCCCTGTCCCTCGTAGCCGTGCGGCAGCAGCAGGCTGATCGCCGAACGCTGGCCCCACTTGACCTCGCCGGAGGAGATGAACTCGTCGATGATCGTCTGGGCACCGTCGGTGAAGTCGCCGAACTGCGCCTCCCAGCAGACGAGCGCGTCGTCGCGGACCACCGAGTAGCCGTACTCGAAGCCCATCGCCGCGAACTCGCTGAGCAGCGAGTCGTAGGTGAAGAACGACGCACTGGGGTGCTGGTCGTCGCCGAGGTCGCGCAGCGGCGTGTATTCGTCGCCGGTGTTGCGGTCGATCAGCACGGCGTGCCGCTGGGTGAACGTGCCGCGCCGCGAATCCTGACCGGTGAGGCGTACCGCGCGGCCGTCCATCGTCAGCGAGCCGAAGGCGAACAGCTCGGCCGTCGCCCAGTCGACGTTGCCCTCGCTGCCCATCGCCACCCGGCGGTCGATCTGCGGCTTGAGCCGCGGGTGCACCGTGAAGCCCTGCGGCGGATTGGCGTAGGCGTCCGCGATGCGTTTGATCGAGTCGAGCGGGATGGCCGTGGTGATCTGCTGCGCCGGCGCGTCGCGTTGCGTTTCGGGCTCGGGCGCCGGCTTGTCGCTGGTGTTGCGGGTCTCGACGAACACCTTCTCCAGCTGCGACTGGAAGTCCTTGAGCGCTGCCTCGGCGTCGGTGAGGGTGATGTCCCCACGGCCCACCAGCGCCTCGGTGTAGAGCTTCCGCACGCTGCGCTTGTTGTCGATGATGTCGTACATCAGCGGTTGCGTGAACGAGGGGTTGTCCGCCTCGTTGTGCCCGCGGCGCCGGTAACACACCATGTCGATCACGACGTCCTTGCGGAACTCGCGGCGGTAGCGCACCGCGAGCTCGGCGACGCGCACGCACGCCTCCGGGTCGTCACCGTTCACGTGGAAGATCGGCGCCGCGATCATCCGCGCGATGTCGGTGCTGTAGAGCGACGAGCGTGACGACGACGGCGAGGTCGTGAACCCCACCTGGTTGTTGACGATCACGTGCACGGTGCCGCCGGTGCGGTAGCCGCGCAGTTGCGAGAGGTTGAGCGTCTCGGCCACCACGCCCTGGCCGGCGAACGCGGCGTCGCCGTGCATCATCAGCGGCAGCACGGTGTAGCCGTCGTCGCCCTTGTCGAGCAGGTCCTGCTTGGCCCGCACGATGCCCTCGAGCACCGGGTCGACGGCCTCGAGGTGCGACGGGTTGGCCGTCAGCGAGACCGCGATCTCGTTGCCGGAACCGGAGGTGAACGTGCCGTCGGCGCCGAGGTGGTACTTGACGTCGCCCGAGCCCTGCGCGGTGCCCGGGTCGATGTTGCCCTCGAACTCGTTGAAGATCTTCGAGTACGGCTTGCCGACGATGTTGGCGAGCACGTTGAGCCGGCCGCGGTGCGGCATGCCGATGACGACTTCGTCGAGCTCCTGCGCGGCGGCCTCGGCCAGCACGGCGTCGAGCAGCGCGATGACGGTCTCGGCGCCCTCGAGCGAGAAGCGCTTCTGCCCGACGTACTTGGTCTGCAGGAACGTCTCGAAGGCCTCGGCCGCGTTCAGCCGCTTGAGGATGTGCAACTGCTCGTCGTGGCCGGGCGCGGCGTGCGCGACCTCGATGCGCTGCTGCAGCCACTTGCGCTGCTCGGGATCGGTGATGTGCATGTACTCGACGCCGACCCGGCGGCAGTACGCGTCACGCAGGACGCCGAGCACGTCACGCAGCTTCATCAGCTTCTCGCCGGCGAAGCCGCCCACCGGGAACTCGCGGTCGAGGTCCCACAACGTCAGGCCGTGCTCGGTGATGTCGAGGTCGGGGTGCTTGCGCACCTTGTACTCGAGCGGGTCGGTGTCGGCCATCAGGTGGCCGCGGCTGCGGTAAGAGTTGATCAGCTCGATGACCCGCGCGTTCTTGCCGATCTGCCCCTCGTGCGAGGTGTCGCGGTCGACGCGCCAGCGCACCGGCTCGTAGGGGATCTTCAGCGCGGCGAAGATCTCGTCATAGAACTCGTCGGCCAGCAGCAGCTCGTGGATCTTGCGCAGGAACTCGCCGGACTGCGCGCCCTGGATGATGCGGTGGTCGTAGGTCGAGGTCAGCGTCATGATCTTGCTGATCGCGCGGTCGACCAGTTGGTCGGGGTTCATCCCGCTGAACTCGGCCGGGTAGTCCATCGAGCCGACGCCGACGATCGTGCCCTGCCCGGCCATCAGGCGCGGCACGGAGTGGTTGGTGCCGATGGTTCCGGGGTTGGTGATGCTGATCGTGGTGGCGGCGAAGTCCTCGGCGGTCAGCTTGCCGTTGCGGGCACGCCGGATGATGTCCTCGTAGGTGTTCCAGAACGTCGCGAAGTCCATCGCGTCGGCGCCCTTGATGGACGCGACCACCAGCGAGCGCGAGTCGTTCTTGCCCACCAGGTCGATGGCGATACCGAGGTTGACGTGCTCCGGGACGGTGACCGCGGGCTTGCCGTCGACGTCGCCGAAGGCGCTGTTCATCTCCGGGTGCACGTCGAGCGCCTTCACGACGGCGTAGCCGATCAGGTGCGTGAAGCTGATCTTCCCGCCGCGCGCACGCCGCAGGTGGTTGTTGATGACGACGCGGTTGTCGAACAGCAGCTTCGCCGGCACGGCCCGCACGCTGGTGGCGGTCGGGACGTGCAGCGACTGCTCCATGTTGGCCACGACGCGGGCCGCGGCGCCGCGCAGCTTCTCGGTACTCGCGGCGGTGGGGTCGGCCGGTGTGCTGCTGTTGCTGGCACCGGTGCCCTTGGGGTCGGCCTGCTTGACGGCGGGTGCGGTGCCCGGCGTCGGCTTGGCCTGCGCGGGTTGCGTCTTCGGCTGCGCGGGCTTGGCCGCGGGCGCGTCGGACGGGGTGGCCGGCTTGGCGTCGGACGGTTTGGCGTCGGCCGTGCCGTCGACCGGCTGCGCGTCGACGGGTTTCGGGGCGACGGCGGCGGCGCCGTTGGTGCTGGGGGTCTGTCCGGCGCTCGGCCGCGGGCGGGCGCCGTTGGTGGTCGGTGGCGCCTGCGCATCGGTCGGCTGGCCGCCGTTCTGCTGGTCACTGCCCTGGCTGCTGCCCGGCTGACCCGGGCGGTAGTCGGCGAAGAAGTCGTGCCAGGCGGCGTCGACGCTGTCCGGATCGGCGACGTAACGCTCGTACATGTCCTCGACGAGCCACTCGTTCGCGCCAAAATCCCCGGCAGAGACGGGGTTCGCGGCTCGGGCTTCGGTGCTTGCGGGCTGCGCTGACTGTTCCGTCGTCGCCACTGTTGCCTGGCCGTCCTCAGCTGGTTCGGGTGCGTTGCCGAGGATCGAGCCTACGCGGTCAGGTGATGTCGCGGTTGAGCGTGAACGCGGCACCGATGATCGCCGGCACGAACGCCCAGAGCAGCAGCACGACGACGCCCGCACCGGTCGACAGCACGTGCACGCCGTCGGTGACCTCGGTGGAACCGGTGGTGTGCAGGATGCCGGCGCTGGCGCCGCCGGGGGTGAACGGCCATGCCTTGCGCACACCGGGGATGGCGAGCAGCACGTTCTCGATCACCAGCAGGAACACGATGCCGACGACCACGGCGACGATCTGGTTGCGCAGCAGGGCACCCACGCCCAGCCCGACGATGCCGTACAACGCGACGACGCCGAACACGCCGACGATGGCGTGGATCACGTCGGAGTTGCCGAAGTCGACGTCGATGTTCTTCGCCGACAGCCACGGCACGGCAACAGCCAGCTGCACCGCGACCGACACCAGCGCGTAGCCGACGCCGAGCAGCGCGTACGTGATCATCTTGGCGGTGACGATCGCCCAGCGCGACGGCGTCTGCAAGACGGTGGGCGTGATGGTCTGGTAGCGGAACTCGGTCGTGACGCCGAGGACGCCGAGCACGAATACGAGGATGTCGGCCTGCACCGACGAGGTGAACAGGTCGGGCACGTCCGCGGCGGTGCGCACGCCGTCGTGCGGCGCGATCTGGGCGACGACGAGCAGCGCGCTGACAGCGACCGTCGCGAGCAGCAGCCAGAACCAGACCTGCGTCGTGCCCAGCTTGCGGAATTCCGCGCGGACGAGGCGGATCATCGGGCGCCTGCGGCTGTCCCGGGCGGCGGTTGATCCTGCCCATGGTCGGCGGTGAGCGCGAAGAACAGGTCTTCGAGGTCGAAGCGCTCCGTGGCGAGCTCGTGCAGCTCGACGCCCGCCGTGAAGGCGCGGTGGCCGACGTCGGCGGCCTCGATGCCGCGGACGCGAAGCGTGTCGGCGTCCAGCTGCTCGACCTGCGCGTCCGGGGCCGCGGCGATCGCGGCCTGCAGCGCGGGCAGGTTGGGGGAGCGGACCTGCACGCTGTCGGTGCCGGCCATCAGCTCGGTGATGGATCCGGAGCGGACCAGCTGCCCGCGGTTGAGGATCACCACGCGGTCGGCGATCTCCTGCACCTCGTTGAGCTGATGGCTGGACACGAGCACGGTGCGGCCCTCACCGGCGAGATGCCGCAGCAGCCCGCGCAGCCAGCGGATGCCGTCCGGGTCCAGGCCGTTCGCGGGCTCGTCGAGGATGAGCACCCGCGGGTCGCCGAGCAGCGCCTGCGCCAGCCCGAGCCGCTGCCGCATGCCGAGCGAGTAGCCGCGCACCTTGCGCCGCGCGGCATCGCCGAGCCCGACGAGTTCGAGCACCTGGTCGGCGCGCTGGTCGGGTAAACCCGCGACGGTGCACATGATCCGCAGGTGGTTGCGCGCTGTTCGTGCCGGATGGAAGCTCGACGATTCCAGCGCTGCGCCGACCGCGTTCGTCGGAGTGGGCAGGTGCTTGTAGACCTGGCCGTCGATCGTCGCCCGCCCGCTGGTCGGCGCGACGAGCCCGAGCACCATCCGCAACGTGGTCGTTTTGCCGGCGCCGTTCGGCCCGAGGAAGCCCGTCACCGAGCCGGGCTCGACGGTGAAGCTGAGCCGGTCGACGGCGCGCACCTGGCCGCCGAAGACCTTGGTCAGGTCGTCGACGACCACGCGGCCGCGCGCCTGCTGATCGACCGATGTCATGTGCTCATTCCATCATCAACTCGGTCGGCCGGCGGGAAATCGGCGCACGCTGCCCGCCATCACGCCGCGCGCTGAGCTCCCGGCGATCGAGCACGCGCGAACCACCACAGGTCGATTTCGATCGTCCGGTTGGTGTGCGGCGCTGGTCCACTGCTGATCGGCGGATCGCATCCAGGCACAGCCGGCGGCGCGTTGGCGTAGGTGTGTCCGGTGGGTGTGGTGGTGGTGATGGTGTGGT
>NZ_CAXTQF010000046.1:0-28374 GCF_964246335.1 uncultured Jatrophihabitans sp.
CGGCGGCACCGGCGGCGGCACCGGCGGCGGCACCGGCGGCGGCACCGGCGGCGGCGAGGACCCCCCGCGCAATGCGTCCGACCAGCGCCTCGGTGGTCGCGACCTCGGCGTGCCCCATGTCCGGCTCGATCCACACCTCGGCGTTGGGCGCCGCCTCGGCCAGTGCCTCGACGTGCCGCATCGGGAAGTAGCGGTCGGCGTCGCCGTGGACGAGCAGCAGCGGCCGCGGGGCGATGGCGCCGACGACGTCGGCCGGCGCCTCGGGCAGCGTCTGCCAGCCCTGCGCCGAGACACGGGTGCGCCGCAGCAGCCGGGTGGCCGCTCGTCCGGTGCGCTTCTCGAACATCCAGTGGACGATGCGCATCGGGCGGGTGCCGCGTTCGAACCACACGCCCGGGGCGCTGACGCTGACCACGGCGTCGGCGTCGCCGCCCAGGCCCGCGTGCCGAAGTACGGCCGTCCCGCCCATCGACCAGCCGAGGACGGCGACGAATCGGTAACCGGCCCCGCGCATCCAGTCGACGGCGGCCGCGATGTCGTGGATCTCCTCGGCGCCCGCGGTGCCGTGGCCGCCGGACCGGCCGTGCCCGCGGAAGTCGGGGGCAAGCACGCCGATACCCGCCGCGTTGACCCCGCGGACGATGCGTTGCACGTGCGGGTTGCGCGCCGAGCCGGTGAATCCGTGGGCGACGACGCAGCCGATGCCGCGCGCGAGCTGGTCGTCGGTGCCGGCATCATCGGGGCGCGGCCAGTGTTCGGCCACGAGTCGAATCCCGTCGGATGTGTGCAGGACAACTGTCCGAGGGGCGTTCACTCTGCCATTGTGGTCCGCACTGGTTTACTAGCCTGAAACGCTTTTAGGGCAGAGTGGCCCGACCGGTGGGGTACCGATCATGTGTCACTGCGGTGCTCCACCAGCCCATGTACGTGCCGACGGGGGATGGTTCTCCGTCACCTCCGCGAAGGAGGCGAGCGTGGAGCTGATCCTGCTCACCGCCGCGAAGCAACCCACGGCCGAGGTGCTGCCCGCGCTGGGCCTGCTGCCGCATCACGTCACCGTGCTGCCGCAGGACGCCGGCATGCTGGTCGACCGCAGCCTCGGCGACGCCGTGCTGGTCGACGCGCGCCGCGACCTGATGGGCGCGCGGCAGTTCCTGCGCCTGTTGCTGGCGATGGGCACGGCCGTGCCGGTGTTCGCGGTCGTCACCGAGGGCGGGTTGGTCGCGGTCTCGAGCGAATGGCCGATCGACGACTTCGTCCTCGACACCGCCGGGCCGGCCGAACTCGACGCTCGGCTGCGCATCGCCGCCGAGCGCAGCGCCACCCGTAGCAACGAGAGCGGCCCGAGTCTCGAGGTCGGCGAGCTGGTCATCGACGAGCAGACCTACACCGCCCGGCTGTCCGGCGTCGCGCTCGACCTGACGTACAAGGAATTCGAGCTGCTCAAGTTCCTGGCACAACACCCCGGACGGGTGTTCACCCGCTCGCACCTGGTGCAGGAGGTGTGGGGCTATGACTACTTCGGCGGCACCCGCACCGTGGACGTCCATGTGCGACGGCTGCGCGCCAAGCTCGGCGCCGAGTACGAGGCGATGATCGGCACCGTCCGCAACGTCGGCTACAAGTTCGTGCGGCCGACCGACGCCGGCGCCCGCCGCGACACCGACCGAGCAGCCGATGCGGTCGTCGACGACGTCGTTGACGACCCCGACGGCGTCAGCGACCGCGCAGCCGACTTGCCGAGGCATACTCGGTAACCGTGCCGCAGGCCGTCGCCACCGGAGTGCCCGACGAGCCGACCCGTGCGGCGATCCGACGGCTGGCAGACGACATCGAGCAGTCCGACGGCGCGCCGCCCTTGTCGGATCAGGCACTGAGCCACCTCGGTTCGGCCGACGTCGCGCATCTGGTGGCGTCCGACGACGGCCGATTGATCGGGTACGCACAGCGCGACGGCGCAACGCTGGAGCTCGCCACCGAGCCGACCGCCGTCGACCTCGTACTCGACGCCGCGACGAGCACCGGCACGCTCGCCTGGACGCACGGCCGGCGCAGCCGCCTGGTATCCGCGTTCGAGGCGCGCGGCTACGTGGAGATCCGACAGCTGCACCAGTTGCGCCGCCCGCTCGACGCCACCCATCCGCTGCCCGCGGACCCACCGCTCGCCGACGACATCGTGGTGCGCGCCTTCGAGCCGGGCCGCGACGAGCAGGAGTGGCTCGCCGTCAACGCCGCCGCCTTCGCGCACCATCCAGAACAGGGCGACATGACGCTGACCGACCTGCGGGCCCGGATGGCCGAATCGTGGTTCGACGCCGACGGGTTCCTGCTCGCCGAGCGCGGCGACGAGCTGCTCGGCTTCCACTGGACCAAGGTGCACGCCGACGGCAACGGCGAGGTGTACGTGCTCGGCGTCGCGCCGGGTGCACAGGGCCTCGGCCTCGGCAACGGCCTGCTCGTGCGGGGCCTGCACCATCTCGAGCGGCGTGGCTGCCCGACCGTGCTGCTCTACGTCGACGGCGACAACACCGGCGCAATCCGGCTCTACGAGAAGGCCGGCTTCGCCTCGTACGACACCGATGTGCAGTGGCAGCTGAGCTGATCGACTTCTCGGTACGCTCCCGCCATGGCCGTGCGTGATCGTTTTCGCAGTCGCAGGTGGGTCATCGCCGGGCTTCTCGCTGTGCTGGTGGTGACCGCCGCGATCACCTTGGTCGTCATCGCGCCGTGGAGCGGGCCGGACGGGCAACGGGTCGACGTGGTGGCCGGCGGCGGAACGTCGACGGCCGCTTCGGGACCGGCCCGCTCGCTGCGATTGCCCGGCATCAACGCTATGGCGGTCGCCAAGGACGGCACGGTCTGGGCCGCCGGCGCGACGGACGTGCCGCAGATTATCCGCATCGACCGCGACGGACGGGCGACCCGGACGGCGGTTCACCCGACCGACAACGATCCCATCCAGTCGATGGCGGTCGCGCCCGACGGCATCCTGTGGATCCTTTCGGGCAACGGCGGCGACACCGCGTATCGCTTTGTGCACGGAACGCTCGAGCCTGCCTTCGCGCCGTTCGCCGCGAAGTATTCGGACCCGCCGGACGGTTCGCTCGTCACGACGCGCAGTCCGCAACCAGACATGACCCAGTTCGCCTTCGACGGAGCCGGACGCCTGGTGTTCCTGAGCCCGGGGTCCGGCGTCAACGACTTCCGCTGCGTCACACTGCGTCGCATCGCAGCAAACGGGCGGATCACGACGCTGGCTGGTCGCGACTACACCGACCGCGCCGACGCCGAACCGAATTCCGCGCCGGCGAATGGAACGGATGCGCGGCACATCTGCCTCGCCTTCTCTGACGACTTCGCGATGCTCGGACTCGACCGCGCGATCATCCGCTCCGAGCAGGCGACCTTCATCGTGGACCTGCGCACCGGTCGCACGAGCTCGTTGAGCTCGGTGAGCGACAACTCGCCGACCACTCCGGCCATTGCCGACCGGCCCTCGGCCCGGACCGCCGCGATGGGCACGTTGTACATGGGCGAGCCGGACACGCCGATCAGTCAACTGTGCGCCACGTCGGCTTCCACCTGGTTCGCAGTCAACCCGCGCACGACGAAGTCACCATTCGGTTCGCAGGCGTCCGTCCGGTTCCCGGCGACCTATGACTGGCGTCCCGAGCACGGCAAACTGATCGACATCAGGCCTGGCCACGGCCTGTCCCAGGTTCTCCTCCGGGTGGACGGAACGAGGGCACAGTTGGCCAGCGGCATCGCCTCCACCGTCGCCTGTACCGCGCACGACGTGTACGTGAGCGCCGCTACCGAGACGAGCAATCAAGGCACCATCGTGCGGCTACCCGTGCAGTGATCGTCGGCGCGGGCGCGATAGCGCGCGGTGTCCCAGCGGCCCGTCAGGAGGGTGACGACGTGGCCGGGGCCGGCACGGCGTGGAATGCCGGACACGCTTTGGTCGACCCCACCGCGCGTCCCTGGGCGAATTCGGTCAGGTCGTCGGAGTCGACATTGCCCACATAGGCGTACACCGCAGGATCCTGCAGCCAGGCGTTGAACGTCGCCCACTGCCGCGAATTCTTCATCAGGTCCTGGTAGGCGCCGCTGTCCGTCACCGACACGACCGCGCCGTCGGCGCCAGTGATCTTCGCGCCGCACAACTTCTCGTAGTAGGCCGGATCGCCGGTCCATGACCGGTGTTCCTCACTGACAGGAGCGAAATACGGCGGGTGCGCCCCGCGCGAGCGTTCGGCGTTGTAGTGGGCCACCGCGACGCCCATGTAGCTCGACGGCGCGCTGAACTGATTGCGGTCCGGAACCGAGGTTCGCGACGGAGCGGGCGACGAGCTGCCGCTGCAACCGGCGAGCGCGCCACCGAGGAGGGCGGCCGCCGCGACCAGGGCACCCACCCGCGGACGGACATTCCTCAATTGTTGGGCCCGGACGGGTCTGCGGATACATGGGCCTGGACAGCGGGGTCCAGCAACCACTGCTGGAAGTCGTGCAGGGACTGCGGGGACTTGGTGATTGCATCCCAATCGGGCTCGCCGTTGGAATCGGTCTTGATGGTGCCGTCGCTGTTCGTGAACAGGTGATGCGGGTCGTAGAAGTTTGGTTTGCCGTTCCAGTCGACGTCGCCGTCGTTGTAGAAACCGAACGGGTGCTTCGTCTTGCCGTTGGCCACGTCGGACTGCCCTTGGTTCCACTGCTGGACCGCAGAAGTCGCGTAATTGCTGCCCTGGTCCAGGCTGGTGCGGGTGATCGGGACCGAAGGCCGCTTGGGCGGCTCGCCGACCGTCTTGTCGGTGATGAAGTCGCTGAGCCAGTCGTTGACCGCTCCGGCGCCCTTGGCCGCGATGTCACCCGGGATGCTGCTGGGGTCCTCCAGCCAGTCCAGACCCTGGGAAACGAGACCCTTCACGGCGTTCTTGCGGTCGTCGAAGCTCTTCGCGTCGTTCTGCTTCAACGTCTTCATGATGTCGGTGAAGTTCTTCTGCATCTCGTCGTGCGCATACCGCTGCCACGACGTCGCGTACTTCTGCGCCTGTGCCGGGTTTTTGCCGGTGTCGAACGCCTTCTGCATGTCGGCATTGAGGGCGCCTTCCTGGCCGGTCAGCGATGACTTGAATTTCGCCGCCAGTTCGAGCAGCCCCTGGTCGTTCGTGACGCCGGCGCCGAAAAACTTCTTCCAGCTGTCCTCGCTGGCGTTCACCGGCAACCAGTTCACGTTGTGGAACGTGCTCAGGTCGATCGGTGATTGCAGCTGGGCCTGGTAGTCATCGAAGTACTCGACGCCGATGTCGGCGTACGTTTTCTCCAGCAGGCCGTGACTCTGGTCGCCGTCCTGTCCGACCTTGTTGACCAGGAAGTTCGCGTTCATCTCGGCCAGGTTCTTCACCCTGGGGTCGTTGAGCGCCATCTGCGCGTACGTGCTGCGGGCGTCGATGGTCGCCGAGTGCAGGAAGTTGATGAAGTGCAGGGTCGGCTGTGTGGGCAGCTTGCTGTTGCCGAGGTCGTACAGGCCCTGCTGGTTCTTGTGGTAGTAGTCCGCCGCAGCCACCGGGTTGTTCGCCAGGGCAAGGAAGATGTTGTCCATCGACTGCGAGTCCATCCGCCCCGGGCCGTCGCCGAACGATGGACCCTGCAAAGCATTGTCGGCGATGTCCTCCAGCGAAGTCTTGCTCCACGTCCCGTACTTCATCATCGGCGTGAAGATGTCGAGCGGGTCGATGCCGGCGCCCAGATTGCCGGCACCGTCGCTGAGCTGCGCCATGTAGTGCGCATCGAAATTGGTGTGGTAACTGGCGGTCGAGAACGTTTCGCCGAGGGCGGACAGCTCGCTGACGTGCGGCTTTCGGTCACCGGTGTAGTGCTCGACCTGGAACAGGATGAACGCGGTATTCGTCGGCCCGAGATCCTTGACGAACGCCGTCGCGTAGTCGGGGTCGTCGCCGTATTTCGTGAGGTCGTCGTACACGTCCTGCGGGACGCTGTGGCCGTGCTTGCGGGCATCGTCGACCTTGCCGGCGTCGATGTGCGCACGCGCCTTCGCCGCGGCTACGGTCTTGAACGAGCCGAGCAGGTCGCCCTGGAAGTACGCGACCTTGCCGCCGCCCGGGTTCTCGGCGACCAATTGCTGGGCCATGCTCACCCGCCGGTTCAGCTCGGGGATGACCGGGGCGATCTTGGCGGCGATCCGTTTCAGCGTGTCGATAGCCGTCGTCGGAACGCCGTTCTCCTCGAAATCGCTGAGCAGCGGCACGATCTGGTTGTTCACGCCGTCCACGGACTTGTGCAACGCGCTGCTGGCAGCTTTGAGTGCGCCGGGGTCGATCGAGGCGTAGTTGCCGCCGCCGTTGTCCGTGCCCATGTTCATGCCTCCGTGGATTGGGGGTCAGATACGGCCGGCGTGCACGAGTTCCATCATGTGAACCTGCGACGCCGGCACGGTCTTGGGCGTGTTGCCGATGACCTTGAGGATGTCGTTGACCAGCTCGTTCAGGGCGTGCTGGAACGGGCCTGCGTTCGGTGCGAGCAGGTTGTCGTGTACCTGGTCGGCGCGGGTTCCCGTCCATGCGGTGCCCGGACCGATCGCCTTGGTGGGTGATTCGAGGGTCGGCGTCGCATTGGCTGCCGCCTGCGCGCTCGCCAGCAGCTCGCGCAGCCAGGTCAGCTTGGGGTTCGGCACGTCGGTCATGGCAATCCTTCGGTTCGCGCTGGTGGATCAACGATCGTGGCAACCGGCGAGCTGCACAAGGGCTGCCGCAAGCTTGCCGGTCAGCTTGCCCATGGACCCCGGCCCGTGAACAGCCCAGCACGCTGCGTGACTGGACGGACCGGACATGTTGCGCATTCTGGGCGTAGCGGCGGCGCAGTATGCACCATCCGCTCGTGGCCGGGAACACTCCGCGCGCCGCGTTCACCTACGCGCCATCCCGGCCAGGCCTGAGCGATACCTGAAGCGGCAAACGCATTCATTTCGCGTTAACCGACGGCACCCCAGCGCGCCATGTGCTGCTCCTACCGTCCCGCTTGATAGGTCAACAGACGAAGGGGAATAGATCGTGAAGCTGAACCGTGTCGCCCTCGGCGCCGGCGCGTTCGTCGCCGCCGTGGCGCTGGCGGCCTGTAGCAGCAGCGGTGGTACCAAGGCAGGCTCGTCCGGCTCGTCCAGCTCGTCCAGCAGCGGCGGCTCGAGCAGCAGCGCTGCGGCGAGCGGTTCCTGCTCGACCGGCACCCTGAACGCCGCCGGCTCGACCGCCCAGACCAACGCCATGACCGGCTGGGTCAACGGCTACACCAAGCAGTGCTCGGGCGCGAAGATCAACTACAACCCCACCGGATCCGGTGCGGGCATCACCAGCTTCAACGCCAAGCAGGTCAACTTCGCCGGCTCGGACTCGCCGCTGAGTGCGCCGAAGGGGGAGGTCGCAGGAGCCCAGAAGGCGTGTGCGAGTGCTCCGCTGGATCTGCCGATGGTGGTCGGCCCGATCGCGGTCGTATACAACGTCAAGGGCGTGTCGAACCTGACACTGACGCCGCAACTGTTGGTGAAGATCTTCACCGGCAAGATCACCACCTGGAACGATCCGGCCATCAAGGCGAAGAACTCCAGCGCGAAGCTGCCGAGTTCGAAGATCGGCGTCATCTACCGATCCGACGCGTCGGGCACCACGCAGAACGTGGAGAACTACATGGCCGCCACCGACCCGACCGACTTCAAGGCCATGCCGGCGAAGGACAACGCCGCGCAGGTCTTCAAGGGCCAGGGCGAGGCCAAGTCGCAGGGCGTCTCTTCGGCGATCAAGAGCACGCCCAACTCGATCGGGTACGACGAGTATTCGTTCGCGGTGAGCAGCAGCCTGAACACCGCTGCCATCGACAGCGGCTCGGGCCCGGTGCAGGTCTCGAAGGACAGCGCGAGCGCGGCTGCCGGCCAGGCGACCGTCGTCGGCACCGGTGACGACCTGAGCCTGAAGCTGAACTACAAACCGACCTCGAAGAGCGCGTACCCGCTCATCCTGGTCACCTATGAGATTGCCTGCACCAAGTACGCCGACTCCACGACGGGGACGTTCGTCAAGAACTTCCTGAACTACACCGTGGGTGACGGCCAGGCCGGACTCGCGCAGGAGGGCTACGCCCCGCTGCCGACCGAGCTGCAGGCCAAGGTCAAGGCGTCGATCGCGAAGATCAGCTGACGCTGGCCACCCCATGCCCCGCCGGTCGCCTCTAGGGTGACCGGCGGGGCATCCCCTCTTCACGACAGGTACAACACATGCCGGATCGAGAAACCATGACCGATCGTGCGCAGCGGCGGCAGACCGGTGACGCGTTGCCGCCGCCGAGCATCGGGGGCGAAAGCGTGACCGACTCGAACCCGCCGTCGCTGTCCGAGACGGCGACAGCGCCGGAGCACGTCGAAGCGCTCACGTCCAGCGAGCCGCTCACCGCGGGCTTCGGTGGGTCGGCCACGCCGGTGCCCGGAGCGGGCGCAGCTACGGGTGGTGCCCGCAGACGCATCGGCGACCGCATCTTCGGCGGCCTTGCCTCCGGCGCCGCACTCGCCGTCATCCTGCTCGTCGTGCTCATTGCGACGTTCCTGATCATCCAGTCGGTGCCGGCGATCTCTGCCGACAAGGACAACTTCCTGACGTCGACGAGCTGGCAGACCGACGCGAACAACCTGCACTTCGGCGTCGCGCCGCTGCTCTACTCCACGGTCATGATCTCGATCATCGCGATGATCATTGCGGTGCCGATCGCCGTGGGCATCGCGTTGTTCATGACGCAGTACGCACCGCGTCGGATTGCGAAACCGGTCGCCTACGTGATCGACCTGCTGGCCGCGATCCCGTCGATCATCTACGGCATCTGGGGCGTCCTCACGTTCGCTCCGCACCTGGACGGCGTGCAGCGCCTGCTGTCGCACATCCCGGGCCCGCTGTTCTCCCTCGTCCAGCAGAACAAGACCATCTTCGACGGCGGTGTCGTCCTGGCGATCATGATCCTGCCGATCGTCACCGCCATCAGCCGCGACGTGTTCGAGCGCACCCCGCGCGCCAACATCGAAGCGGCGCTGGCGCTCGGTGCCACGAAGTGGGAGATGATCCGGATGGCCGTGCTGCCCTACGGCCGCGCCGGCGTCGTCAGCGGCGCGATGCTCGGCCTCGGCCGGGCCCTGGGCGAGACCGTCGCCATCTACATCATCGTCTCGTCGGTCAGCCCGCCCTTCCACTTCTCGATCTTCAATGGCGGCGAGACGATCGCGTCGAAGATCGCCAACGGTTCCGCGGAGTTCACCGGCGGCAAATCGACCGGTGCGTACATCGCGGCCGGACTCGTGCTGTTCATCCTGACCTTCGCCGTGAACTCCGCGGCGCGGTACATCGTGAACCGGAAGAAGGACTTCGTATGAGCACGATGACGGCGCCGGCGGCGCCCACCTTCGCCAAGGGCCGCGGCGTACGCCGGGTCAAGAACAACGTCGCTGCGGTTTTCGTGTGGCTCGCCTTCGGGATCGCACTCATCCCGCTCGTCTGGCTGCTCTTCACGGTGATCGGCAAGGGCTACCACGTCATCGTCAGTTCCGGTTGGTGGTCCAGCGACCAGGCCGGCATCAGCGCCGGCGTGCAGGGCGGCGGCGCGTCCGCGGCCATCATCGGCACCGCCGAGCAGGTCGCGCTGTGCAGCGTGATCTCGGTGCCGATCGCGCTCCTGGTGGGCGTCTACCTGGTGGAATACGGCACCGGGCGGCTCGCGCGCATCACCACGTTCATGGTGGACATCCTCACCGGCATCCCGTCCATCGTGGCCGCGCTGTTCATCTTCGCGCTGTTCATCACGACATTCGGCGCCAACGGCTCGGGCGCGCTCGTCTCCTTGGCCCTGGTGATCCTCATGGTCCCGGTCATCGTGCGAGCCACCGAGGAGATGCTGCGGCTGGTGCCCAACGAGCTGCGCGAAGCGTCCTACGCGCTCGGCATCCCCAAGTGGAAGACGATCCTCAAGGTCGTCATCCCGACGGCCTTCAGCGGGCTGGTGACGGGGGTGGTGCTCGGTATCGCCCGCGTCGCCGGTGAGACGGCGCCGCTGCTGATCCTCACGGGTTACGCGTCCAACACCAACAAGAACCTGTTCAGCGGTTTTCAGGCCGCGCTGCCGACGCTGATCAACAACCAGTACATCAACATCAACACTTCGTCGGGCGCGACCGCATACCACCTGGACGCCAACGGCAACCGGGTCGCGGGCGCAACCGCCAACTTCGCGCCTGATCGACTCTGGGGCGCGGCTCTCACACTCATCATCATCGTGATGGCTCTCAACCTCGTCGCGCGGCTCATCGGCCGACGCAACAAAGTCGCCAGCTGACCCCGGATACGCAGGAGAAATAGCGATGGCCAAGCGCATCGAGACCAAGAACGTCGACATCTACTACGGCAAGTTCCTGGCGGTCAGCGACGTCACGCTGACCGTCGCGCCGCGCAGCGTGACCGCCTTCATCGGTCCGTCCGGCTGCGGCAAGTCCACCGTGCTCCGCACGCTGAACCGCATGCACGAGGTGATCGCCGGCGCCCGTGTCGAGGGCAAGGTGCTGCTCGACGGCGACGACATCTACGGCAAGACGATCGACCCGGTCGACGTCCGGCGCACGATCGGCATGGTGTTCCAGCGGCCCAACCCGTTCCCGACCATGTCCATCTACGACAACGTCGTGGCCGGCATGAAGCTCAACAGCGGACGACTGAAGAAGTCCGAGACCGACTCCATCGTCGAGCGTTCGTTGCGCGGTGCGAATCTGTGGGAAGAGGTCAAGGACCGCCTCGCCAAGCCGGGTGCCGGGCTCTCCGGCGGCCAGCAGCAGCGGCTGTGCATCGCCCGGGCCATCGCTGTCGAGCCGCAGGTACTGCTGATGGACGAGCCGTGCTCCGCGCTGGACCCGATCTCGACGCTGGCGATCGAAGACCTGATCCAGCAGCTCAAGGAGAAGTACACGATCGTCATCGTCACGCACAACATGCAGCAGGCCGCCCGCGTCGCCGAGCGGACCGCGTTCTTCAACCTCGCCGGCGTCGGCAAGCCCGGCCAGCTGGTGGAGATGGACGACACCGAGAAGATCTTCGCGAATCCGTCCGACCGGCGTACTGAGGATTACATCTCCGGCCGCTTCGGCTGATCGGCCTACCCTTCGCGCGTGGATGACACCGGTCCGGACGCGGAGGCGATCGAGTTCGCGCACCGGATGTTCGACCTCGCCCGCGCCGGCGACGAACGGCTGCTGGGCTACGTGGACGCCGGCGTGCCGGTCGACCTGACCGATGCGAAGGGCAACACGCTGCTGATGCTGGCGGCCTACCACGAGCACGCGCCGCTGGTGGCCGCCCTCGCGGCCCGGGGCGCCGACATCGACCGGCTCAACGACCGCGGGCAGTCGCCGCTGGCCGGCGCGGTGTTCAAGAGCGCAAGCGACGTCGTCGACATGCTGCTCGGAGCCGGCGCGGACCCGTCGCGCGGCCAGCCGTCGGCGCTCGAGACCGCGCGCTTCTTCGGCAACGACGAGCTCGCCGGCCGCCTCCGCAACTCCGATCCCAACTCCCGGTGATCAACAGGAGCTTATGGTTGCCCTGGCGCGCAATCCGTGCTGTTGATCACCGGGGCGAGCTGGCGCATCGTCCGATTGAGGCCGCAGTTACTGTTAAGTACAGTCACACCAAATGGAGCAGCGGCCCCACGAGCCGCCCGGCGGAAGCGTGCGCATGGCCGACTACGACGTGCTGGTGATCGGATCCGGATTCGGCGGCAGTGTCACCGCGCTGCGGCTGTCCGAGAAGGGCTACCGGGTCGGCGTGCTCGAGGCCGGCCGCCGATTCACCGACGAGACGCTGCCGAAGAACTCGTGGGACACCCGCAACTTCGTATGGGCGCCCAAGCTCGGCTGCACCGGCATCCAGCGCATCCACATGATCAAGGACTGCCTCGTCCTGGCCGGCGCGGGGGTCGGCGGCGGTTCGCTGAACTACGCGAACACCCTCTACGAGCCGCTGCAGCCGTTCTACGACGACCCGCAGTGGTCGCACATCACCGACTGGCGCGACGAGCTCGCCCCGCACTACGCGCAGGCCAAGCAGATGCTCGGCGTGACGACCAACCCGACCATGACGCCCAGCGACATCGAGATGAAGCGGCTGGCCGAGCAGTTCGGCCGCGGCGAGACATTCGGCCCTACACCGGTGGGCGTCTTCTTCGGCCCGGACGGTGAGCAGCGGCCGGGTGCGAAGGTCGCAGACCCGTTCTTCGGCGGCGTCGGGCCGGAGCGCACCGGCTGCATCCAGTGCGGTGAGTGCATGACCGGTTGTCGGCACGGCGCCAAGAACACGCTGCTGACCAACTACCTGTACCTCGCCGAGAAGGCCGGAGCGGACATCCACCCGATGACCACGGTCACCGATGTGCGGCCCGCTGGCGGCGGCGGGTACGAGGTCGTCACCGTCGCCACCGGCTCGTGGCGGGCGAAGAAGACCCGCACGTTCACCGCCGAGCAGGTGGTCTTCTCCGCGGGGACGTACAACACGCAGAAGCTGCTGCACAAGCTGCGGGAGACGTCGCTGCCGAGGATCTCCGGTCGGATCGGCTACCTGACGCGCACGAACTCCGAGTCGCTGCTGGGCGTGCGGATCAACAAGCCGAAGCGCGACTACACCGAGGGCGTGGCCATCACGTCGTCGTGGCACCCGGACGAGAACACGCACATCGAGCCGTGCCGCTATGGCAAGGGCAGCAACGCGATGGGGCTGCTCAACACGATCATGACCGACGGCGGCACCCGCCGGCACCGCTGGGCGCAGATGCTGCTGGCGCTGATCCGCAAGCCGTCGAACCTGCGGCTACTCGTCCCGCGCAAGTGGTCCGAGCGGGTGATCATCTTGCTGGTCATGCAGACGCTGAACAACTCGATCACGGTGCGGCGCAAGAAGGGCCGCTTCGGCGCCCGGCTCACCTCCGTGCAGGGCGACGGCGAGCCGAACCCGACCTGGATCCCGGTGGCGAACCGCGCCGCCGACCAACTCGCCGAGAACGTCGACGGCGTCGCGGGCGGCACGTGGGGCGACCTGATGAACATCCCGATGACGGCACACTTCATCGGCGGTTGCGTCATCGGCGAGAGCCCGAAGACCGGCGTCATCGACGCGTACCAGCGCTTGTACGGGTACGAGGGTCTGCACGTCGTCGACGGCTCGACACTGACCGCGAACCTCGGCGTCAACCCGTCGTTGTCGATCACGGCGCAGGCCGAGCGCGCGATGTCGCTGTGGCCGAACCACGGCGAGCAGGATCAGCGGCCGGCGCTCGGCGCCAACTATCAGCGCATCGAGCCGATCGCGCCGCACTCGCCGATCGTCCCCGACACGGCGCCGGCTGCTCTGCGCATCGCGCCGATCCCGCTCGGCATGCCGGGCACGCGTACCGCATAACGCCGCGAGGCCGGTTCCGCCGGGCGCCCTCTCGCCCGCGATCCCGATCTGCCATTCCTGGCTGGTGGTCGCTGCGAGCGCAGCTGCGCGACCATTTACGAGGAAAGGCCGATGCGCATCTTGATCGGAACGCCGCCTCCCGCTATTGGCCGCGCCGTGGATGTCGGCTAAGTTCACTTACGAGTAACAAACGGTGACGGCAATCACGCCTGTCACTTACAGCGCCCGAGAGCACGGCTCGCGGCGGCAGCACAGGGGTGGGAATTGGCCGAGCACTCGACTTCACGTATCCAGATCGTGCCGCTCGTCGCGGCTGGCCTCGCGGCAGCGCTCACCGCAGGCGTAGTGATCGCATCCGGCGGCGGCGCAGCCGGCGCGGTTGGAGTTCGAGCTGCAGCACCGTCGAGTTCGTGCACCAAGACGTCATCGGGCTCGTGCATTCGCGGGGGCGAGTTCTGCCCGCAGCATTCCTACGGCCAGACCGGTCAGGATGCGGACGGTCGCAGCTACACCTGCACCGGCAGCCAGACCCACCCGCAGTGGGAACTGACGAGCTCGACCTCGCTGTCGGTTGAATCGGTCGGACGTTTCCTGGACGGCGCGGCCGGCGGCATGCCGATCCAGAGCCTCGTTGATCTCACCGACGCTCGCGCGAAGGCTCCGGGCACGCAGACCCAGCAGAACCCGCTGGACGCCAAGCTTCTCGGACAGGCCGACGTGCCCGTCGGCAACGCGCTGAAGCTCCCGGGGCCGAACAGCGCCTTCCACCTCGGCGCGGCCAACCAGGTCGCCGTCGCCAGGACGACGGGCTACGCCTACGGCGCCTCGGGCGCGGTGGCCAACTCCGGCGCCGTCTCGTCCGGCGGCGACGACAGCAGCTACCCCGCCAATGCAAACATCGAGCTGAGCAGCGCCGACGTCGGCTCGACGACAATCCCTGGCCTGCCGGCAGGCGCCAGCCTGCCATCTGGTGCGAACCCGGGCAGCGTCGCAGATCTTGGTGCCGTGACTGCCGGCATCGGTGCCGTGTCGGCGATTGCCAAGACCAACACCGGCGGTGCGTTGGCCAAGCCCGACTACCAGATCGCCGATCTGGACCTGGATCTGTCGTCGCCCGCCCTGGCTGCGTTGCTCAAGCAGCTGGCTGCCGGCGGCAAGCAGCTCGAGGCATTGCTCAACACCGTATCGACGAACCTCCCGGTCGGCAGCTCGCTACCCGCACAATGCGTACTGACCCCGGGTCAGCTTCCCTCCAGCAAACTGACGCTGGACAGCGGCGCCGTCACCGTCGACGCGTCGAGCGGCGCAATCACGGTTTCCGTGTCCAAGCTGCTGCAGCAGGCGGGGCTTGACCTCAACGATCTCGCACCGAACACCGACCTGCTCGCTCTGGTGCTAAACGAGTTGCCGACGGTGCTCAGCAAGGGTCTGGAGAGTGTCGTCAACGGCATCGTCAACCCGATCCAAGCAATCGGATCCAAATGCCTCGGGACGAGCGGTGCGTTGGCAACGCTGGTGGCCGGTCTGCCCTCGCCTGCGGCCGGCGCGCTTGCAACCGCGCTAAGCGCACTGACGGGGACCAGTGGCGAGTCGGCCATCGAGACGGCCGTGAACTCCATCGCCGACATGCTCGGTACCGGCAGCAGCGGCCTGAGCGCACTCACCGACCAGCTGGCGAACGTGGCGGACATCGGCGTGAACGTGCAGCAGGGCGCGTACCCGCTGTCGTCCGAGTCGAAGCCGAAGTACAAGTACACCAGCGGCCTGGAGGCCACCCCGGACCAGGCGACCCCTGAGGTCGACAACCAGGCCATCGTCCGCGCGCTCGAGATCGACCTGCTCAACACGGGCGCCGTCTCCGGCTCGGGCAAGACGCCTGCCGCCTCGCTGGCCCTGGCCAACGGTGCGGTGAGCACAGACGTCGTCACCGCGGCCAGCAACAGCGCATCGCCGGAGAACACCGCCACCGCGCTGCCGACGGGCGTGCCGGCCGGCCAGGCACTGCACGGCGGGCCCAGCACGCCGTCCGTGCTCCTGGCCGTGCTCGCGACGCTCGCCCTGCTGCTCGCCGGCGGTGGCACGCTGGCCTACCGCAGACGGGCAGGCGTCCACCGCTGACACAATCGATCTTGATGCGCTCAAGGGCCGATAGCCCGGTCGGCGCATCAAGATCGCGATAGCGGTTCGTTCCGGCCCGTCGTCCACCGCGGACGACGGGCCGGTGCCGTCTGTGGCAACTGTGCGCCGAGTGAGGTGCTGCACGGCAGCGAACTGCGGTATACATGGACGCATCCGACATAGGGTTGGGGGACCAATATGTCAGGCACTTTGAGCATGCCGTGGGCCGGCGACGGCGGCGATGCAGCACGTCGGTTCGGCCATCACGCCGGCACGATGCTGATCACCTCGATCGTGGCGGTCGTGTACATCGGCCTGTTCCCACCGCAGGGCGTGCTGATGTTCGCGGTGCCGCTCGCCGTCTTCACCTTCGTGATCGTCAGCTGGCTGCTCATGCGCCAACACGATCGCCGCCTGTGCGAACAGTGCGCCAGCCACATGGTGCTCAACCCCGCGCAGCTGGCCCAACGCCAGAAATTCCGCCTGCACCTCGCCCACGTCGGGGCCCAGCCGCGTTTCGTCGTGCCCTACTTCGCCGTACTCATCGGCACGAACTTCCTCACCGGCCCGGTCGGCCGCGGGCTCTGGGCACTCGCGACGCTGTCGCTGGCGTACCTCGTGATGTCGCAGACCGCGCACCGTCGGCTCCAGCCGTGGTGCCCCTGGTGCAGCGACGGAGGCGGCGGCGAAGAGGTGGACGAGACGCCGCCGGTGCTCCCGCGCGACGACCGCGAACTCGTCTGACGGCACTCATGCCGCAGATCCGGCACAGCGGCACCTGCGACGCGCCGCTCGAGTTCACGTTCGCCTACCTGAACGACTACCGCAACGCGACGACGTGGATGTTCGGCCTGACCAGCTTCGAGCCGCTGAGCGAGCAGGTGGACGGTGTCGGCGCGACCTTCGAAGGAACGTTCGAGGTCAAGCCGGTGAAGCTGTCCTCGATCGTGCGCTTCACCGAGTGGGAGAAGGAATCGGTGATCACGTTCGAGTCGATCAGCGGCTTCGCCAACCGCTCCAGGTGGCGTTTCATCGCGGCCGGCCCGTTCCGGACCCACGTCGATGTGCTGTTCGGCTACGACCTGCCCGGCGGCCTGGCCGGCCGTGCCCTGGCGAAGGTGCTCGAACCGATCGTGACCGCGTCCATCCGGCGCAGCGACGCCACCCTGCGCCGGGAAGTTGCCACCAGATGGCAGAAAGCGGACGAATCCGGCATTTTTTGATGCCTCTTTCACGGCTGTGGCGATTGGATGAAGTCACTGCCGCGCCGGGTCGTCATCCCTGATCCCGGCGTGGACTTCTGTCCGCTATCCGTGGAGGTTTCATGCAGTTCTCCAACCCACGTGTGGCACGCCTCATCGGCGTCGCCGCACTGGTCGGCGCGAGCACGATCGGTGCCGCGCCCGCGGTGGCCACCGCCGCCGTCGTCGCCACGCCCGCCGTGGCGCATCACCACATCTACCGGCTCGGGCTGCGGGCCGCGCCGCCGACGACCGCCGACTGCCAGGCGCAGTTCCAGATCAACTGCTACTCGCCGAACCAGATCGAGAAGGCGTACAACACGCCCAGCCTCTACAACAAGGGCATCACCGGCCGCGGCCGCACGATCGCCGTGGTCGACTCGTTCGGCTCGCCGACCGTGGCCAAGGACCTGCACACCTTCGACCGAGCGTTCGGTCTGCCGGACCCGCCGTCGATCAAGACCATCACCCCGGCCGGCAAGCTGCCGCCGTTCGACCCGAAGAACAGCGACATGAACGGTTGGGCGTTCGAGACGACGCTGGACGCGGAGTACGCGCACGCCATGGCGCCGGAGGCCAACATCCTGGTCGTCGCCACACCGGTGTCCGAGACCGAGGGCGTGCAGGGCTTCCCGGAGATCGTCAAGGCCGAGAACTACGTGATCAACCACAAGCTCGCCGACGTCATCAGCCAGAGTTTCGGCGCCACGGAGAACACCTTCCCGAGCAAGAAGTCGCTGCTCGACCTGCGGTCGGCGTTCAAGAACGCCAAGTCGCACCACGTCACGGTGCTCGGCTCGTCCGGTGACGCCGGTGCCACCGACGCCGAACTCGACGGCACGACCGACTACCCCTACCGCGTCACCTCCTGGCCCGACTCGGACCCGCTGGTGACCGGCGTGGGCGGCACGCAGCTGAACCTGGACGCCAAGGGCAACCGCATCACGCCGGATGTCGTGTGGAACGACGGGTACGGCGCGGGCGGTGGCGGCAAGAGCATCTTCTTCCCGCGGCCGGCATTCCAGGACCGGGAACGCAAGATCGTCGGGGATGCCCGCGGGGTGCCGGACATCTCGCTCTCGGCGGCCGTCGACGGTGGCGTGATCGTGTACACCAGCTACGACCCGTCGGACGTCGGCTACGGGATCGTCGGCGGTACCAGTGAGGCGTCGCCGCTGTTCGGGGGTGTCGTCGCGCTGGCCGACCAGTACGCGCACAAGAAGCTGGGCGACCTCAACGGCCCGCTGTACAAGTTGTCGACGCAGACGCGCAACGGCATCGTCGATGTCACGAGCGGCAACAACAGCTTCGACGGCGTCACCGGGTTCTCGGCGAAGAAGGGCTACGACCTCGCGTCGGGCCTCGGCACCGTGAACACCAAGACGTTCGTGCCGGCGCTCGCCGACCAGGCCGGCTGACCGACACGCAACGCCCGACGGGGCCGGATCCGCAGCAGCGGGTCCGGCCCCGTTGCCGTGCGCGTCGTACCGTCGAGGCGATGAGCCGCCGAACCACGCCGCGCACATGACTCGCCGCAGGCCGCCGAACGTGTCCATCCCGACCTGGGTGGAACGGCAGATCCGCGATGCCAACGCCAACGGCGCGTTCGACAACCTCGAGGGCAGCGGCAAGCCACTGCAGAACCTCGGTCGCAGCCACGACGACCTTGCCTGGATGGCCGCCTACCTCAAACGCGAGAACGTCGAGGTCGACGCCCTGCTACCGCCGGCGCTCGCGCTGGCCAAGGAGGTCGAGAACCTGCCGGTGCGCCTGCTGCGCGAGCGGTCCGAGCCGCGAGCCCGAGCGGTCGTCGAGGACCTGAACACCCGGATCCTGCGTGCGCTCGCCGCGCCCCAGATCGGGCCGCCGCTGCGTGCCCGGCCGGTCGACGTGGAGGCCGTGCTGGCGCAGCGGCGTGCCGACCTCGAGGCGCTCGAGACCCTCGAAGCTGTTGCGGCGGCGGAGCCGCGCACGCCGGCAGCTCCCGCGGCCGTTCGAACACCGGCCCGGCGTCGCTGGCGCCGTCGCCGTCGCGACGACGCCTAGCGTCAGTACCTTGCGCGTTTGCTCGGGATCACGATGACGACGATCAGCGTCAGGATGCTGAAGATCAGGCCCGCGATGCCGAACAGGATGGCGCTGCGCCCCTTCGCGGCGGCGATGATCGCGCAGATGATCGCGGCGATCACGCTGCCGATCGCGACGAAGATCCCCTTGATACCGCTGAGGATGAAACCGGCCTCGACCTGGTGCGACGCGAGATAAGCGATCATGCCGCGATCATGCCGCACTCGGGGCAATCTCGCCGTCGGCGCACTACGCGGCTTTGCGAGCCTGGCGCACGAGCGCCGCCAGCAGCGCGACCGCGATCGCCCGCGTCACGGCCTTGCCGACGAGCGGCAACCTGCTGTCGGCGCTGATGCTGTACCGCACGACGGTCCCCTCGCCGGACGCGCTGAGCTCGACGTCGCCGCGGTAGTTGCGCAGCGGTATGCCGGCGAGCGCGCGGTAGGCGAGGCGGTGCGGCGGTGCGAACTCGGTGATCTCCTCGACGATCGCCGGCACCGGCAACGGCGCCGAGATCTCGCGCACCGCGCCAAGCCCGTTCCGCTCGTCGGACCCGGCCTTCGTGACGCGCGCGCCGACACCCGGTGCCCAGTTGCGCATGCCCTCGTGATCGGCGAGCACCGACCACACCGTCTCGACCGGAACACTCACGGTCCGCGTTGCCGTCGATCGCATCCGTCCCCCTCGTGCGTCGTCCCTGGCCTGTCACCCTAGGCGCGTGGGCGTACTGCTGGGCAGCACGTGCGGGCCAGGTCATAATGAAGTCGACGAGTCAGCCACATTCGGGGTCTGGAGGTTGCGATGTTGACGGTGACACTGCCCGCGCTCGTGGCCGGACGCGACCTTGCCGACGCGTTCGTCGACCCGCTGACCGGCATCGACGGCGACCGCGTGACCGTCGACGCACGAGAGTTGACCAGCGGCACCGCGTCGTTCGCCGCGCAGCTGGTGCGCCGCATCCTCGTCGACGCCCACGCGCAGCGGCTGGTGCTACTCGGCGCACCGGATGTGTTCGCTGGCTATGCGCGCGACGCCGCGCGCAAGCTGCACGTCGCCGAGCGCCTGGACGTGCTCGACTCGCTCGCCGAGGCGGTCTGAAGGCTTCTCACACCCGCGGCGTCGGCGGCCCGACGTCGTCGGTGCGCAGCGGCTCACCGTCGGCGGTGGACGGCGACACGGGCGTCGGCGGGCCCGCGAGTCGCGACCGCGCCGGCACCGCGACGGGCGCGTCACCGATACCGGCCGGCAGATCGGGCTCGCACAGCGTCGCACGCTGGCGTTCGGTGGTGTCGCAGGTCTTCGTCGACATCGCCGCCGCGGCCAGCGCGTTCACGTGCCGGAACCACGAGTCCTCGATCGCGGCACTGACGTCGTTGACGTCGATGTAGCGCACCTCGGCGATCTGCGTCCAGAGCCGTAGCGCCCGGGCGACGTGCTGGTCGTGCACTCGTGACACCGCGACGGCGAAGCGACCCTGCGCGCGCACGCGTCCGGCGTCGACCTCGGCAGGCAGCTCGGCCGTCGTGCCGAGCGACGTCCTGCTGACCGAATGCGGCACTGCCTGGCCGTAGAGCAGCAACGCCTGGCGCAGCTCGAGTCCGGCGTCCTGCGCGTCGATCAGCGCGGCACGCCGCGCGAGGTACAGCCGATCGGTACGCGCACGCACCGACGCAAAGATCTGCGTGACGATCGCGACGATGACCGCGACCGACGCGCTGATCACCGCACCGATCATGTGCACACGCTAGCTGGCGGGGGCGTCGCGAACTGTCGGTCCGGGCGCTGACACCTCGATCAGCGTCATGCCCGCGCCCACTTGCGTAGTGCCCATCGCGGCGAGTGCACCGGGTGCCTCGCTCAAGCTGATCCTGCGTTGCACCAGACGACCGGGCACGAGCTCCCCGCCCGCGATCCGCGCCAGCATGGCGGGGTACGCACGGGCCGGCATGCCGTGGCTGCCGAGCAGCTGCAACTCACCGGCGATGGCGGCAGCGAGCACCGTCTCGGGCAGCGGCCCGACGCCGGCAGCCAATCCGATCTGCACATGGGTGCCGCGCGGGCGAAGGCAGTGCACGGAGCCGACCAGCGTGGGCAGGCTGCCGAGCGCATCTAACGAAGCGGCGGCCCCGCCGCCGGTGATGTCGCGGATCGCCGACGCCACCTCGACCTGGGCGGGGTCGAGCACCTGTTCCGCGCCGAGCTCGACGGCCAGTGCCCGAGCCGCGGCTGAGGTGTCCACCGCAACGACGCGATTACCCTGCGCCACGGCGATCATGACCGCCGACAGACCCACCCCGCCGCAGCCGTGCACCGCGACCCAGTCGCCGGGCGCTGCCCGGGCTCGGTCGACGACCGCCCGGTACGCGGTGGCGAATCGGCAGCCGAGCGCCGCCGCGGTGTCGAAGTCCATGTCGTCCGGCAGGGCGACCAGGTTGACGTCGGCGTTGCGCACGACGACCTGTTCGGCGAACGAGCCCCAGTGGGTGAAGCCGGGCTGGGTCTGCGCCTCACACACCTGCCCATCGCCGCGTCGGCAGGTCGGACAGCGGCCACATGCCGACACGAACGGCGCGGTCACCCGCTCGCCGACGGACCAGCCCGTGACCTCAGCACCGACGGCGCTGATAACGCCTGCGAACTCGTGACCCGGCACGTGCGGCACGACGATGTCGCGGTCATGGCCCTGCCAGCCGTGCCAATCACTGCGACACAGCCCGGTAGCTGCAACAGCCACGAGCACGGCGTCCGGCGGGCAGTGCGGAGCAGGGACGTCGACCAGTTCAGGCGTCTGGCCGAATGCCGAGTACCGGACGGCGAGCACCACAGCAGGCTAATCAACGCACCTCGGCGATACGCGGGTGCACGCCTGCGTGCAGGGAGGCAGCGCTACTTACTGTGCAGGTACTTGTCCGAGCACTTGTCGATCTCGGCCGAAGAATGGGCTTTGGCCACGCACGCGTTGTACGCATGCACATCGTTCGTGGCGTCGTCGAAGGCACCGGCGATTGCCACCGACCAGAGGATCGTCGCAACCAGGCCCAGCACACCCAGGATGGCACCGGCCTTGGCCTTGCCCCACTTGAACGCGATCAGACCGAACACGATGGCCAACAGCACAAGCGGGTACGCGACGTAGTTCAGGAACGGCACACAGGCGAAAACGAAGCCGATGATGCCGACGACCAGCGCCGCTGTCGCGAGACCGGCATGCTTGCGCGTTTCGGTCGGCTGACCCTGGTAGTAACCAGGCGGCGGGCTGCCGTACTGAGCCGGCGGCTGTTGCTGATAGCCCGGTTGTGGCCGGTAACCGGGCTCCGGCTGCTGCGGGTACGACGTAGGTTCTGACATGGTCCCCCCTCGAGTTGGATCATGACCATACGCACTCCCGGCCGAAACGCCAGCCGAAGTTCTCCGGACCGCCCGGCCCGCGCATCAGGAGGCGCTGCGCCGGCGTCGCGCGCCCGGAAGGGAGCGCACCATGAGCACGTTCTCGCGAGATCTGCGACTACGTCCCGCGGCAGAGCGATCGTGTACACGTAGGGAATAATCCGGAAGGTAGCCGCCGCGAGAAGAACGGGCTGACGATGCACGACGCGGGCACTCAGGTCACAGCACGGGCGACCACTCGTCTCATTTCCACCACGCGTCCGCCCATGATGCGTCGCAGCAGGTTCCGGTACCGAACCATTCACTGCCGCCGAGCCATGTGGGGTCGGCGCACCACAGCCGGCACCACAACCCGGTGCCGGACCCGTGGCCGGTCAATCAGACCTTGGTGGACACCGTCGGTCGGCGCAAGCCGGTCACGCCCAGGCGCGTGGGCCGAAAGCCCTGGTACCGGCGCGTGTTCGGACGCTGACAGCCGCCCCCCGCGGTAGACCTGGGCCTTCTCGGCCGCAGCCCGTCCGTCTCGTCAAAAGCGCGCCCGAAGGGATTCGAACCCCTAACCTCTTGATCCGTAGTCAAGTGCTCTATCCGTTGAGCTACGGGCGCTTGCGTGCCGGCTGTCGAGTCTAGCTGGCAGTGTTCACGGCTTTCGAATCGACCGTGGCGGAGGCTCCGGGATTCGAACCCGGGATGGGCGTTAACCCAAACCGCATTAGCAGTGCGGCGCCATAGACCAGACTAGGCGAAGCCTCCAAGCGGCCGAGCACGCTCGAAGCCACCAGCGCATGAGCCTACAGGTGCGCCGTCGCCGGGTTGATGCCGTCCGCGGTCGCCCGCACAGCGCCAGATCGAGCCGGTTGCGATCAGCCTTTCCTCGCTCATGGTCGTTGCGGCCGCCGCCCAACGACCACTGCGCAGGAAAGGCGGATCGTCGGCGGCGGGTCCGTCACGGGCACCGAGCCGGGTCAGCCGTGCGCCTGCACCAGCGGGATCATGACGAGCGAGATCGCGTTGTGCACCTCGTCCGCCGAGATCGGTTCATTGGTGAGCAGCATGCGGTGCACGAGCATGGCCGGCAGCACGTCGGCCACCACGGGTGTGGCCGCGTCGGGCCGTACCTCGCCGCGCGCGATGCCGCGTTCGAGGATGCCGAGCAACGCAGCGCGCCGCGGCTCGTGGAAGCGCTGGTCGATGAGGTCGGCCAGTTTCAGATCATCGACCGCCTCGAGCTTGACGGCGCGCATCGCTGCCCCTGCCGGGCTGCTCAGGACACGCACGATCGTCTCGCCGATGCGGTGCAGGGCCTGCTCGGTGGTCACCGACTCGTCGATGTGACAGTCCGGGCCCAGGCCGATGTCGCGCGGCGACGGGAGTTCGGCGTCGAGCGCGTCGAGCACGAGCTCCGCCTTGGTCGGCCACCGCCGGTAGATGCTGGCCTTGCCGGTCCGGGCCCGCGCCGCAACGCTTTCGACCGAGAACGCGGCGTACCCGACGTGCGAGACCTCGGCGAAGGCGGCAGCCAGGATCGCCCGCTCCAAGGCCGCGCCGCGGCGACGCTGCGCGACGGCGACCGCGCCTGGCGCGGGTGAATTCGCCTTGACGCGCCGAGCAGTTTCGGAAGTGGCCACCGTCTTGTCAGACCCCTCGGCGATGATGGACAACTCGATAAGGCAGATAGTGCACGCTTGCGTTCCCAAGCGTGGCACGTCTACGGTACCAAGTTAGTGAACGCTTGCGTCCCCTAAAGCGGACAACCGCCGGGACGATCCTGGAACGGAGTTCATCGTGACGGACACGAAGAGCGCAGCAGCGCCCACGGCGCGGCGCACCGACGGCCCGCGTCGCACCGCGCGTCCCGGGCTCGTGCTGCTGGTCATCGCCGGCGCCCAGCTGATGGTGGTGCTCGACGCCACCATCGTGAACATCGCGCTGCCCTCGATGGGCGACTACTTCCACAAGACGCAGACGTCCATGACCTGGGCGCTCAACGCCTACACGTTGGCGTTCGGCGGCCTGCTGCTGCTCGGCGGCCGGTCCGGTGACCTGCTGGGTCGGCGGCGGATGTTCATCGTCGGGCTGTCGCTGTTCTCCATCGGCAGCCTGCTCGGCGGCCTCGCCCCCAGCTACGGGCTGCTGCTGTTCGGCCGGGTCGTGCAGGGCATCGGCGGCGCCATCTCCTCGCCGACCGCGCTCTCGCTCGTCACCACCGAGTTCGAGGAGGGCGAGGCGCGGACCCGCGCATTCGCCGTGTACGCCGCGGTGTCCGGCGCCGGCGCCGCGCTCGGCCTGCTGCTCGGCGGCGTGCTCACCGAGTACTTCACCTGGCGATGGGTGCTGTTCGTCAACGTGCCGATCGGCGTTGTGCTGATCGCCGGCGCGTACCTCTATCTGCACGAATCGGAGCGTCGGCAGGCGGGGCGTTTCGACGCCCTCGGTGGGTTGCTGTCCATCGCCGGCATGGTCGGCGTCGTCTACGGCTTCATCCACGCGGCGAACGACGGCTGGTCGAACAGCATCACCGTCGGCGTGCTGGTGGCCGCCGGCGTGCTGCTGATCGCCTTCTTCCTCTGGGAGACGCGCGCCGCCGACCCGATGCTGCCGGTCCGGGTCATCGCCGACCGCAACCGCGGCGGCGCCTACCTGGTCATGCTGATCGTCGGAGCCGCGATGTTCGGCATGTTCTACTTCGTGACCTTCTTCATCCAGCAGGTCATGCACTTCAGCGCGCTGCGCGCGGGCTTCGCGTTCCTGCCGGTGGCGTTCATCATCGGCGTCACGTCGCAGATCATGACCAAAGCACTGCCGCGGTTCGGCCCCAAGCCGTTGATCGTGCTCGGCGCGGGGCTACTGACCGTTGCGATGTTCTGGTACGCACACGTCGACGCCGGCTCGGGCTACTGGAACCTGTTCTTCCCGGGCCTGGTGGTCATGGCCGCCGGCATGGGCTGCATCTTCGTGCCGCTGACCACGGTCGCGGTGGCGCGCGTGCGCAATACCGACGCCGGCGTCGCGTCCGCGATGCTCAACGTCGGGCAGCAGGTCGGCGGCTCACTCGGCCTGTCGATTCTCGCCACCGTCGCGGCCACCGCCGGGCGCAGCGCGGGCAAGTCCAAGGCCGCCGATCTCGCACAGCAGGTCAAGGCTGGTCACCTGCGGCCGGACGTGTTCAAACACCTGCAGGAACTGACGGCCGCGCAGCAGGGGCACACGCCCTCCGCGGCGGCGCTGCACGATTCGGCGGCGGTGCAGGCGGTGGCGCAGATCCAGGCGCACTCGTCGGGCATGGGCTTTCTGGTCGCCGGGTTCCTGGGTATCGCGGCCATCGTCGTCGCGTTGATCCTCATCAACGTCCGCAAGACCGACGTCCCTACCGAGCCCAGCGAGGTGACAGCGGCCGCGTGAACGGCTGCGCGCTCAACACTCGATGACGTTGACGGCCAGGCCGCCGCGCGAGGTCTCCTTGTATTTGGACTTCATGTCGGCGCCGGTGTCGCGCATGGTCTTGATCACCTTGTCCAGGCTGACGATGTGCCGGCCGTCGCCGCGCAGCGCGATGCGCGCCGCGTTGATCGCCTTGACCGCGGCCATCGCGTTGCGCTCGATGCACGGCACCTGAACCAGGCCGCCGATCGGGTCGCAGGTCAGCCCGAGGTTGTGCTCCATGCCGATCTCCGCGGCGTTCTCCACCTGCTGCGGCGACCCGCCGAGCACCTCGCACAGCGCACCGGCGGCCATCGAGCAGGCCGAGCCGACCTCGCCCTGGCAACCGACCTCGGCACCCGAGATCGACGCGTTCTCCTTGTAGAGCACGCCGATCGCGCCGCCGCACAGCAGGAACCGCACGACGCCGTCGTCGTCGGCGTCGCGGCAGAAGCGCGCGTAGTAGTGCAGCACGGCGGGCAGCACCCCGGCCGCGCCGTTGGTCGGCGCGGTGACCACCCGCCCGCCGGCCGCGTTCTCCTCGTTGACCGCGAGCGCGAACAGGTCGACCCAGTCCATCGCGTACATCGGGTTGTCCGGGATCGTCTCCCGGTTGAGCCGGTCGAACAGCGCCGGCGCCCGCCGCTGCACTTGCAGCCCACCGGGCAACAACCCCGTGTTGGTGACGCCGTTGTTGACGCACTCCTGCATGACCGACCAGATCTGCAGCAGCCCGGCGCGTACGTCGTCGGCAGAGCGCCACGCCAGTTCGTTAGCGAGCATCACGTCGCTGACCGACATGCCGTTGGCTGTGCAGTGGGCGAGCAACTGATCGCCGCTGAGGAACGGGTAGGCGACGACGGTGTCGTCCGGGGCGATGCGGTCGGCCCCGGCGGCCGTCTCGTCGACGACAAACCCGCCGCCCACCGAGTAGTAGGTGCGTTCGCGCAGCAGGGCGTCGTCGCGGCCGTAGGCGTAGTAGCGCATGCCGTTCGGGTGGAACGGCAGGCTGGTGCGCCGGTGCATGACGAGGTCGTCGCGGGTGAAGGCGACGCGGTGCTTGCCCAGCAGTTCGATCTCGCCGCACTCGCGCACCGCCGCCGCGCGCCCGAGCGCGGTGGCGGTGTCGACGGTCTCCGGCGCCTCGCCCTGCAGGCCGAGCACGACGGCGCGGTCGCTGCCGTGCCCGCGGCCGGTGGCGCCGAGCGAGCCGTACAGCTCGACCCGCACGTGCGTCACATCGGCGAGCAGGCCGTCGTGCTCCAGGCCGTCGGCGAAGGTGCGCGCGGCACGCATCGGGCCCACGGTGTGTGACGACGACGGCCCGATCCCGATCGAGAACAGATCGAACACGCTGACCGCCACCGGTCCATGATGCGCCGCCGCGCCGGACCCGTGGTCGGTCGGCGGGTTACTCGACGGTAAGCGTGACCTCGATGTTGTTGCGGGTCGCCTTGGAGTAGGGGCAGAACTGATGCGCCAGCTCGACGAGCTCGCGGGCCTGGTCGAGCTCGATGCCGGGGATGTGCACGGCCAGCTCGACCGCCAGCCCGACGCCGCCGTCGTCGGTGTCACCGAGCGATACCTTGGCCGTCACCGTCGACTCGGAGGTGTCCACGTCCTTCGTCTTCGCCCGGTTCTCCAGCGCGCCCTGGAAGCATGCGGCGTACCCGGCGGCGAACAGCGTTTCCGGGTTCGGCGTCGGGTTCTGCGGGTTCGGCCGGTCGAGATCGAGATCGAGCACGCCGTCGGCGCTGGTCACGTGCCCGGTGCGGCCGCCCTTCGCGGTGGCCTCGGTGGTGTACGCAACCTTCTTCAGGACGTCGGTCATGGCTCTCCTCGGGATTCGGGACGGTGCAGGCTTTACGTCAAGCAACGCTAGGCACCGCTCGGGCATGCCCGGTCGCTAGGGTCGACGGATTGTGAGCACTGCGGCATCGACTCTCGTGCGGCGCTCCCCCGCGCACGAGGCCCGCGTCGTCGGCGTCCGCGACCTGACCCCGCGCATGCGACGGGTGACGATCCGCGCCGACGCGATGCTCGGTGTGCAGATCAAGCCGGCGCAGGACGTCGAGCTGCTGCTGCGTGAGCCCTCCGGGCGGCGGGTCAAGCGCCGCTACACGATCCGGCACGTACGCCCCGACACCGGCGAGCTCGACCTGGACGTCGTCCTGCACGGCGACGGCCCGGGTGCGCGGTGGGCCGCCGCAGCGCAGATCGGTGACGACGTCGAGTTCCAGGGCCCGCGCGGCAAGCTGGAGCTGCGCAGCGCGGCGGCACATATGCTCGTCGGTGACGAGTCGGCCCTGCCGGCCATCGCCGCGATCTGCGCGGCCCTGCCGCCCGGCGAGCCCGCGACGGCGCTCATCGAGATCACCGACGCGTCCGACGAGCTGCCGGTGGCCGCCGCCGTTCGATGGGTGCATCGCGGCGAGGCTGCGGCCGGCGGCGCGGACCTGCTGCTCGACGCGGCGCGCGACGTGCTCGCGTCGTCCGAGGCCGACCCGGCGGCTGCCCGCGGCTACCTGATGGGCGAGACGCGGGCGATGGTCGCGCTGCGCGCCCTGCTCGAAAACCACGGCGTGCCGCATGAGTCGATCTTCGTCAAGGGGTACTGGAACCTCGGCCGTCCCGACCGACTGGCCGGCCGCGCCCCCACC
>NZ_CAXTQF010000047.1:0-2595 GCF_964246335.1 uncultured Jatrophihabitans sp.
CTACACGACCACCTCCACGTCGCAGTTCTGGGACCGGAAGACGCTGTCCTACACCGACACGACCGTCCAGCCCGGGTCGTCACACAACTACTACGTGCGGGTGACCGATCCGAGCGGCAACAGCGTCCGCGGCGACTACACGACGGTCACCATGCCGACGACGAGCCCGAGCGCCTACGCGCAGCAGATCCTCAACGACGGCGCCACCGACTACTGGCGCCTGGGCGACCCGGTCACCTCGAAGACCGGCGCGGACACCGCGAATTCCGCACCGCTCACCGAGGGCAGTGGGGGGTGGTCAACGGTGCCGCCGGTGCCGTGATCGGCGACAGCGACACGGCTGCGACGTTCTCCGGCACGTCGGCCGGCACCGCGTACGCAGCGAATTCGGCCACGACCACGACCAACTTCTCCGAGGAGACGTGGTTCAAGACGACCACCAAGACGGGGGGGCAGTTGCTGGGGCTCGCCACGTCGCAGACCGGCACGAACGGCGCTGACGACCGGCGGCTCTACATGGACAACGCCGGCCACCTGCTCTACGGCATCAACAGCGGCCAGTACCAGACGGTGGCCAGCCCGGCGACGTACAACGACGGCGCCTGGCACCAGGCCGTCGTCACGCAGTCGCTGGCCGGGGCGTCGCTGTACGTCGACGGCGCGCTGGTGTCGCGCAACGCCCTGGAGACGAGCCCACAACGCTACGACGGCTACTGGCGGCTCGGTGGTGAATCGCTGAGCGGCTGGCCGTCGGCGCCGACCAGCTCCTACTTCGCCGGCACGCTCGACGAGACCGCGATCTACCCGACGGTGCTCTCGGCGTCGACGATCCAGGCACACGTCACGAAGAGCGGCCGCACCCCCGCCGCGTCGACGACACCGACCGCCGCGTTCACGTCGTCGTGCACGAACCTGACGTGCTCGTTCGACGCGTCCGGGTCGAGTGCGGCAAGTGGCGCGACGATCACCGGTTACTCGTGGGCGTTCGGTGACAGCACGACCGGTACCGGCGCCACGACGTCGCACACCTACACCGCGGCAGGCACGAAGACGGTGACCATGACGGTGAGCGACAGCAAGGGCGGCACGGACACCGTCACGCACACGGTGTCGCCGGCCGCTGCGACACCGCCGACGGCGTCATTCGCCTACTCGTGCACGAACCTCAGCTGCTCCTTCGACGCGTCGGCGTCCAGTGCGGCCAACGGCGCGACCGTCACGGGGTACGCCTGGAAGTTCGGCGACACGGCGACCGGGACCGGTGCAAAGCCGGCGCACGCCTATACGAGTGCGGGTTCGTACACGGTGACGCTGACCGTCACCGACAGCAACAACCAGACGAGCACGGCGACGAAGACCGTCACGGTCACCGCGCCCCCGGCACCGACAGCGGCGTTCACGTCGTCGTGCACCAACCTGGCCTGCACTTTCGACGCCACCGGCTCCAGTGCGGCCGGCGGCGCGACGATCACCAGCTACGCCTGGACGTTCGGTGACAGCTCGTCGGGCACCGGTGCGAAACCGTCGCACAGCTACACGAAGGCCAACACCTACACCGTGGCGCTGACCGTTCTCGACAGCAACAACCAGAAGAGCACGGTCAGCCACACGGTCACCGTCACCGCGCCGACCTCCGCGCCGACGGCGTCGTTCACAAGTTCGTGCACGCAGCTGGCGTGCTCGTTCGACGGGTCGGCATCGAAGGCCGTCAGCGGTGCCACGATCAAGTCGTACGCATGGAACCTCGGCGACAAGGCCACCGGGACGGGCGCGAAACTGTCGCACACCTACGCGGCCGCCGGCACCTACACCGTCATCCTGACCGTCACCGACAGCGCGAATCGCACCGGTACGGCGACCAAGGCGGTGACCGTCGCTGCGGCTGTCGCGCCGGTGGCGGCCGACGCGTTCGGACGCTCGGTCACCAACGGATGGGGTACGGCGGACACCGGCGGTGCATGGTCGGTCGATCAACCGGAGTTGTACTCGGTCGCCAATGGCACCGGGCAGATCGCGCTGACCGGACCCGGAGCGGGTGCGGCCGCGTCACTGTCGAACGTGTCGGCGGCGAATCTGAACGTCACCTTCGATCTCGGGATGTCGAAGGCGCCGACCGGCAACGGCCTGCTCGCAACCCTCAGCACGCGGCAGACCAGCAACGGTGAGTACCGGTTCAAGGTGCACTTCCTGGCCGACGGCTCGGTACACCTCGTGGTGGCCAAGGACACGACTGCCGAGGGTGAGACGGTCATCCAGGAGGTGGTCGTCCCCGGCCTGACCTACACGGCGGGTACGTTGCTGCACGCGAGGCTGCAGATCAGTGGCAGCGGCACGACGACCATTGCGGGCAAGGTATGGAGCGGATCCACGGAGCCGGCAGCCAGCCAGATCAGCGTCACCGACAACGAGGCCACGCTGCAGTCGGCGGGCGGCATCGGAGTGCTCGTGTACCTCGCGGGCAATGCCACCAACGCTCCGGTGTCGGTCCTGTTCGACAACCTGCAGGCGATCAAGAGCTGACGAACACCTCCGACGTGGGGGGGGGGGGGGGGTGGGGCGCCCCCCCCCGAAGAGCCCGCGGGGGGGGGGGGCGGG
>NZ_CAXTQF010000047.1:2605-27867 GCF_964246335.1 uncultured Jatrophihabitans sp.
GCCGTCGTGAGACGGCCGACCACGCATTTCCCGGCTGCGGGTCGCGCTCGTGACGAGCGGGCAGTCGGCGCCCGCCGATCCGTCCACGGCCGTGATCGTCGTCAACTACGGCGCGCACCGGCTGCTGCAGAACAACATCGTTCCGCTCGGACCCGATGTCCGGGTCGTGGTCGTCGACAACTGGTTCAGTGCGGCCGAACGCGCTGCCGCGGCCGGGCTCGCCGACGAGCACGGCTGGGAATTCGTCGCGTCGCCGGGCAATCCGGGCTTCGGTGCAGCGGTCAACGCCGGCGCCGCTCGGGCCAAGGCGCTGGGCTGCCGGACGCTGCTGCTCGTGAACCCCGACGCGCGGGTCGGGCTCGACGTGACCGCCGCACTGGTCGAGCACGTGCGCGCGAATCCGGATGACCTCGTGTGCCCGCGCATCGTCGACTCCGACGGCACGGTCGTGTTCCGGGGCAGCGAGATCGTTCTACGGACCGGGGCGCTGCGCGCAGCCCGGGCATCGAAGCAGGCGCGGGTCGGCACGGACGGACCCGTCCGCCCATGGCTGACCGGTGCCTGCCTGGCGGTTTCGATGCAGCAGTTCGAACGCGTCGGCGGGTTCGCCGAGGACTACTTCCTGTACTGGGAGGACGTCGAGTTCTCCTACCGCGCGGCGGCCGGCGGCGCTCGACTCGTGGTGCGTGACGACCTCGTCGTCCGGCACGACGAGGGGGGCACCCACGCCGTCCGGGCGCAGGTGCGCGGCCCGGCGAAATCGACGCTCTACTACCGGTGGAACACCCGGAACCGGTTGCTCTTCGCCGCTCGCAATATGCCGACGCAGGCCTTGCTGGGCTGGCTCGTTCACACGCCGGCGCAGAGCTGGCAGATCCTGTTGCGCGGCGGTCGGCGCCAGCTGGTGCACTCGCCGCGTCCGATGTCGGCCGCCCTGTACGGATCGCTCGCTGGTGCGGCGCTGGCTGTACGCGAACTCGGGCGGCGGGCGGTTTCCGGTGCACGCGGGCAGGTGCAGCCGGACGTCACGCGATACCGTCCGGCCGTGCCAGCCGGTCCGGTGATCTTCTACAGCGCCGACCTCGATGTCGACGACTGGTCGTCCCGGCACGCCGGCGGCGAGGTCCCCGACCGTTGGCCGTACGGTCTCGACCACCTAGCCGGCTCGACCGTTGCGCCGCCTCGTCGAGAGCACGAATGGCAATTGCACGAACGCGTGCTCCGCAAGCTGGACGGCCGGTACGACTGGCGCGTGCGGGCACCGCGTGACGCGCCCGCACTGTGTTGGGACGAACGCACCGGAGTGCCTGTCGCCCTCACCCGGCGCAGTGCCTTCACGGCGTCCGGCGTCATCTGGCTGACCGATCGGCGGCCGCGGGGTACGGCCGATCGGCTCACCCGGCGCGCCCTGCAGCGCTGCGACGCGCTGTGGGTCCTGTCCGCCGCCCAGCGCGACGAGCTCGCGCGTGCGTGGGCGGTCCCCGCCGAACGAATCCATCACGTGTTGATGGGCATCGACGAGCAGTTCTGGACGCCCGCGCCCGAAGGGGAGCGTGCCGGGTCGGACACCGTGCTGGTGGTCGGCAACGACCGCGACCGCGATCACGCGACGGCAGTCCGTGCGGTCGTCCTCGCCCAGCGATCTCGCCCCGGGCTACGGCTCGAACTCGTCACCCGCTTGCCGATCGACGTCGCGCCCGGGGTGGGCGAGCGGGTCGCCGAGCTGCCGCATGCGGCGCTGCTGCACCGCTACCGCGCAGCCGGTGTGGTGGCGCTGGCGTTGCGGCCCAATCTGCACTGCAGCGGAGTCACTGCGCTGCTCGAAGCCATGGCGTGCGCACGGCCGGTGGTCGTCTCCGCGACACCCGGGATGACGGACTACGTGCGGGACGGCAGCACCGGGATCCTGGTGCCGCCCGGTGACGACCGTGCGATGGCCGACGCGGTCCTGGAGCTGGCTGCCGACCGCGACGCCGCTGACGCGCTCGGCCGGGCGGCGCGTGCCGATGTGCTCGAACGCTTCACGTCCAGCCGGATGGCCGCCCGGATCGCGGCGCTCGTCGATGGTGCCTGACGGCGCGGACCGGCGCGGAATGTCATCCTGGTCGGGCACACCTGTCGTCGTCACCCGTCGGGTGGCGCCGATTCCGTCCGACGCCCGTCGAGGAGACGCATGACCGCGGTCCGCCGCACGGCAGCGGAGCCTGTGGTGCGCCTGCCGTCCGACGCCGTGCCGACCCCGCAGGAGATCGGCTTCGCCAATGCGCAGTGGGCCGTTGCCGTACTCGCGTCCTTCCTCGTCGGCCTGCACTTCGTCGTGCACGGCGGCGTGGACCTCAGCGCCGGGCTCGCCGTGGTGCTGGCCGCAATATGGCTGAAGAACCTCGCGCGGTTCAGCGGCGCATGGCTGCTGATCGTGACCGGCGTGATCGCCATCGTGTGGGGGTGGTTCCTCGGCGATGTCGCGGTGGCCGACGGCTACTTCCTGTCCTCCTCGGACCGGGTACAGACAGCCGCCGAGTTCGGTTCGGTCCTGGTCGGCGTCGGGTTGCTGCTGTGGGTGCGCACCGTGGTGTCGATGCCGGTGCTGGGCACCGCGTTCGGTCTCGGCCTGGTCATCAACGCACAACTGTTCGGCGAGCACAGCGCCGACCTGCGCAAGTACACCTGGGGACTGCCGCTCAGCGTCCTGGCGATCTCGCTGGCGATGTTCGCCAAGCGTCGATGGGTCGTCTGTGTCGTCGTGGTCGTGCTCGCGATCGTCGCCGTCGGTTTCAGTGACCGTTCCTATTCAGCTGCGCTGTTGCTGACGTTGCTGCTGTATCTCGCCTGCAGCCGACGCGCCCGCTCCACCGCGGAGATCCCGACCGGGCTCGTGGCGGCGTTCATCGTCGCGGTGGCCGGCGCGATCTTCTGGCTCGGGCAGACCCTGCTCGTGGCCGGCTTCCTCGGCAAGCACGCGCAATTACGCACCATCGACCAGATCCGGGCCAGTGGCTCGCTGCTACTCGGCGGTCGCCCGGAAATGGCGGCGACCTTCGCGCTGATGCGGCACCGTCCGGTCGGGTACGGCGTGGGCGTCATCCCGCAGGGCAAGGACGTCCTCGTCGCGCTCGGGGAGCTTCGCAAGGCGTCTCCGAACATCGACAACGACTACGTGACGACCTACCTGTTCGGCGGGCGGATCGAACTGCATTCCGTGGTGGGTGACCTGTGGGCGGCGTTCGGACTGCCCGGTCTGCTGTTCGCGCTGCTGATTGCCGTGCTGACGTTGCGGGGGATCGCGGTCTTCGTGAGTCGCCGCACCGGTACGCCGCTCGCGCTCCTGGCGGGTGTGTGGACGATGTGGAACGTGGGCTTCAGCCCGTTCCTGTCCTCCATGACAGCGATGACGCTGGGGCTTGCGCTGGTGCTGCCGCCGCGTTTCGCCGTTCCCGCGGCCAAGCCGTCAGCCGAGGACGACGCCGTCACCCCGTGAACACCGCGGACCGGCGCGCCCGGCCGGCGGCGAGCGCGCTGCCGAGCGAACACGGTGTCAGCCCGCGCTCAAGGCACAGCGCGATCACCTCATGGGACAGGCGACCGCGGTCGACGTCAGGTGCCGGCCCGTCGTCGACGCCGTCCATCGCCGCGGCGAACCCGTCGTGCGACAGCAGGACCGCGCCGGCGACGATGCCCTTGCGTGCGCTGGCCAGTTTGTCCGGCACGCTGCCCGACGTCGTGTCGTGCGTACTCGGTCCCCACAGCACCGGCATCAACCCGGCCGCGCGTGCGGCGCGCCAGTCGCCCAGACGCAGGCGGCCGTAGGGCGGGCGCAGCCACCGCACGGCAGCTCCGGTGCGGTCCTCGAGCTCGGCCCGACCATCGCGGCACCGAGCCCGGACCTCGGGGGCAGTCAGGCTCGGCAGGGCGCGGTGGTCGGTCCCGTGCAGGCCGACCTCGTGGCCCCCCGCGAGAATGTCGGCGAACAGCGACGGATACGCGCGAACGCGCGACAGCAACACGAAGAACGTGGCGGTCACGCCGGCGTCGGCAAGCGCGGTGAGCACCGCGTCGGTACCGCCCGGCTCCGGACCGTCGTCATAGGTCAACACGACGCGCGCGCCGGAGCGGACCGCGTCGATCGAACCGAGCGGCCAGGCAGCGCGCCGGCCCCACCTGTGCGCCCGGGCCACCTGGGCACGCAGTCCGGCGCGTGTCACCGGACGCCGACCCGGGCGACGCGCGCGTACTCGTGGTGGGTCACCCCGAACCCCGCCCACACCATTCCGGCGCCACGGACAACGAGCCGAACCGCCAACCCGCTCCGGTGGTCCGAGCGGGCCAGCACGCCGGCGACGAGTCGTGGCGCGCCGACCAGTATCCGGCCGACACCCGCGACGACCGCGCGCAGCCGTATCCGGCCCGCCGCGGCCGCGTCGCCATGGGCCGCGAGCAGGTCGACCGCGACGGATGCATGACCTTGACTGAAAACCCGCTTCATGAGCCACCGCAGGGTCGCGCGGTCGGCCGGCACATGGTCCTCGGCCACCGACTCGTCGCACCACACGATGTCGCCGCCGGCAGCGACCAGCGCTCGGCTGAACAGGTTGTCCTCACCGCCGCCCAGGCCGAGCCGGAGGTCGAAGGTGAGCTGGTGCCCATGCACCCAGTCGGCGTCGAGCAGCAGGTTGCCGGCAGCGGCCTGCGGCACCAGCGTGCCGGTCGGCTTCCGCACGCGACCGAACAGGTCGGCGGTGGTGAGCCACGGGTGCACGTCGCCGTCGTAGACCGAGATGACCCGTCCGACAACAGCTGCCGGCCGGCTCTGCTCCCATGTCGCGAGCAGCTCGGGCAGCCATCCCGCGCACGGGACCTCATCGTCGTCGATGAAGGAGAGCAGCCGAGTGGTGACCTCGCGCAGGGCCCGGGCTCGGACGGCGGCGATACCCGGTACCGGCTCGTGCACGTACCGGACCTCTGCGCCGTAGATCTCGACGGCCGATCGGGCGCCCCCATCCGGGTCGTTGTCGATCACCAGCACGGGCGCGACGTCAGCAAGGCCGTCGGTCTGGGCGGCTCGGGTGTGCTCGAGAACTCCGTTCAGACATCGGTGCAGAGCGGTAGGGCGCCGATAGGTGGGGACGACGACCGTCAGCGACGGGCGTTGGATCATGATGTCTGCCCGGTGACGTCGCGGTAGAGCCGGGCGTGCGCGGCGCCGGCCGCCCCCCAAGCGCGCCGGGAGAGGTCGGGTGGGGCTGCGGGAGGTGACGTGCGAAGCGCGCTGAGCGCATCGATGATCACCTGCCCATTCAAATCGCCGGCGAACAGGTACAGCCAGCCGGGTCCCGCCTCGTCGGCCAGGTCACGATTCACGTCGTTGTCCGGCACGAGCACCGGTCGCTCCAGCGACAACGCGTAGAGCACCGACCCCGAGTTGTGCATGAACCGGTAGGGCAGCACCACGAGCTCGGCCTCGCCGACCAACTGCGTCATCTCCGCATCGGACAGGTGCCGCAGCTCCAGCCGGACATCCGGTAGATCGGCTGCCGCTGCACGGACATCGCGCTCGATCTCGATCGACGTCGGACGGCCGCCGATGGTCAAACTGACGTCCGGTGCCGACCGGCGGGCATCGGCGTACGCCGGAAGCAGTGAGTCGAGGCCTTTGTACCGACGGACCTGGCCGAAGTAGACGAGGCGCCCGGCCACCGGCGCGGTACGTGCGAGGCCTTCGAGCCATGGCCGGTAGTCACCGTGCGGGATGACGGCGCTCGGGATGTTCGCGCCGGGATCGGTACGTGCGTTCAGCGTGATTGCTGCGCGCGTCAACCGGTACAAGAAGCGGATGAGCGCCGTGTCGCGCCGGGGAAGTCCCTGGGGCAGACCGACATTGTGGACGGTGCGAACCACGGGTGTGCGAGTTACCACGAGGCGAACCGTCCAGGCCGCCATCAGCAACTCGCGCCGCACGCGCCGCAGCGGGCTACTGGCGGACAGCAGCGCCTCCGGCCAGTGCAGATGGACCACGTCGTAGCGGCCGATCAAGGCTGTGCGCCAGGTGAACGGCAGGACCTCGACCAGCTGGGTGTCCTCCAGCGAGCGGCGCAGGAGCACGAGGTACGGGTTCGTGTGGTCGGTCGGTTCCGGGAACGACTGCAGGACCCGGATCGGCACGCGGCATACTAACCAACCGCTGTGTCGAAAGTGCCAACACCTCATCTCGCCGATACACTCGTCGATGGTCTGACCGAGCGTGAGCAGCGGGTCCGTGCTGCCTCCGCGTAGAGGAGGAAGCGGTACGTGGACCTGCACCACTACCTGCGCGCCGTGCGTCGCAGCCTGTGGATCGTCGCACTTGTCGCGATCATCGGCGCAGCGGCGGGATATTGGCATGCCGCCCGCAGTCCGAAGGTCTACGCCGCATCGGTGTCGTTCTACGTGGCCACCCCGCGGCTTCAGGCCGACACCGCGTTCGGATCCGACCAGTTCGCCCAGGACCGGGCGAACACCTACGCGCGGCTGTTGTCCAGCCAGCGATTCGCCGAATCGGTGCGCACCGCGTCGCGCCTTTCGATGTCTGCAGAGGAGATCTCGGGCGAGATCTCGGGGTCCTCGCAGGTCGGGACGGTGCTGGTCGATGCGCGCATCCAGGACACGTCCCTGTCCCGGCTGACCACGCTGCAGCGCACCGTCGCGACCCAGTTCCCGCTGCTGGTCAGCGCCATCGAGTCGAGCGCCGCCGTGAAGCTCGAGGTCGTCTCGACCCCGCCGGTCAGCGCCGCGCCGGTCGCGCCACGCAAGTCGATCGACGTCATCGTGGGGTTCGCGGTCGGTCTCGCGCTCGGCCTGCTGATCGCCGCGCTGCGCCAGCTGCTCGACACCTCGATCCGCAGCGGCTTCGACCTGGAAGAAATCGCGGGCGTGCCGCTGCTCGGCAGCATCGTCGCCGACCCGACTGCGTCGCGCGCGCCGGTCGCAATCGGCGAGGCTGCGCCGTCGCGGCGCGCGGAACAATTCCGGCAGTTGCGCACCAACCTGGAATTCGTCCATACCGCCGAGCGCGCCCAGGCGATCGCGGTGACGTCGTCGATCGCCGGCGAGGGCAAGTCGTCGACCGCGCTGAACCTGGCCGTGGCCGCAGCCGAGCGGGGCGGCCGCGTGCTGCTCGTCGACGCGGACCTGCGCCGGCCCGAACTCGGGCGGCTGTTGGGCTTCGATTCGACCGTCGGTCTCACGACGGTGCTCACCGGCAACGTCAAGCTGTCGACCGCAGTGCAGTCGTGGGGCGAGCACGGGTTGGCAGTGCTCGCCAGCGGTCAGACACCGCCGAACCCGTCCGAGTTGCTCAACAGCGACGCCATGCGCGAACTCCTGCGAGAAATGCGCGAGAAGTACGAGCTGATCATCTTCGATACCCCGCCGGTGCTGGCGGTCACCGACGCGGCGGTGTGCGCCACCCTGGTGGACGGGGTCTTCGTGCTCTACCGCTACGGCAAGACGCGGCGCGCACATCTCGACGCCTGCCTGCATTCGCTGCGCGCGGTCGACGCGCGCATCCTCGGCGTGGGGCTGAACATGTTGCCCCGCCGCGGCGCCGACGGTGAGGGCGACACCGTCTACGGCAGCTACTACGCTGTGCAGCCGGACACAGGTGGCGGGACGCCGTTCGCGCAAGGGTTGGCGCGCTTGCGACAGGGGCGTCGTCGCGCGACCGGCCTCATGGCGCAGCTGTCCAAGAACGGGGCGAAGCCCGACGCTGCATCGAACGCCGTCCCGGCCCGCCCACGCGGCTCGGCGGCCACGAAGTCGACCCGAGCTGACGGCAGCGCCGCGCGTAAAAGGAGCACGCGCAGCGTGGCCGAACAGCGTGCTGCGGCGAACCAGGAGGCCCGGCGCGGCCGGCAGCAGAAACCGCAAAACGCCCGGGGACGCGGGCGCTGACCATCTGTGACCGCTCCCGTGTCGGGTGCGGACGCGATCGGCTGTCCGCAGCGGGTGCGCTCGCACGTGGGATCTGTGGGCCAGACGTGGTGAACCGGCAGAATACGGATGTAACGTCCATGTTAGAGACGGCTTGACGGTGGGCACTCTCGGTGAGCAAGAACGAGGGTGCCAATGCCGGGCGGGTCGGCAGCTGGAGCGGCAAACGCGTTCGTGTCAAAGGCGGGGAAACGCACAGATCGTTTCGTCTGCCCGGAGGCACCGTTGTCCGCATACCCCGCGCTCGCCCGCTCGCTGTCGTTCCTCGCGCACCGCAGTGCGCTCATCGTGTGCGTCGTCGCCGCGCTGGTGTGCAGTGTGCTGACCCTGGTGGCGGCGCGCCCCGCCGGTGCGGCGGCGGCGCCGTGGTCGACCAACGTCTACGACACCTATCACCGCACCGTGCGCAGCGGGCTGGGTAGGGCACAGTCGGGCGGCTCCTACGTCACGCAACTGATCCGCAGCAAGGTCACTCCGGGGCGCGGCACGATCGGCCCGCTTCCCGCCGGCCACTCGGGCTATGTCCACCTGCTCTCGACCAGGACGTCGAATCAGTCGTTGCAAGTCGGCTTCACCCTGTCGACCGGGACGCGAAGCGGTTACGGGACGTTCGTTTCCCCATTGCTGCGGCGCCAGTCCACCGGCGCCGGGTACGCGACGCGGGTTCGCGTCGGCGTCAGCGGCATCATCCGGCTGAGCATCGGCAAGTTCCTGCCCGGCGGAGCGTTCCAGACCCTGACCGGTGAGACGGTTGTGCCGGGCACGGTCAGTCCCGGTCAGGAACTGAACGTCGAGGGCATCGTCACCGGGCAGACCGTCCCGTGGCTCGGCGTCAAGGCATGGAAGACCGGTCAGCGGGTACCGACGACCTGGCAGCTGCAGGCCCACGACGCGTCGCCGGGCGTACTCGACGGCACAGGAACGGTCGGGCTCTACGCATACCGGTCCACGGGCGGCAGCCCGGTCACCGTCACGCTGCGCACGCTGCGCGGTCTGCGGCAGCCGACGCCGGCCCCCGCGCCCGCACCCAAGCCGTCGCCGACGTCCTCGCCCGCGCCGACGTCCTCTGCGCCGTCGCCGACGTCCTCGCCCGCGCCGACGTCCTCGCCCGCGCCGACGTCCTCGCCCGCGCCGACGTCCTCTGCGCCTGCGCCGACATCGTCCAGCGTCGGGGCGTCGACCACCGCCGCCAACGCGGGCGCGCTGCCGCTCGGCCAGGCGCGCTACACGCTGCCCGCGAACGGCATCTACGTCTCGCCGAGCGGCAACGACTCTGCGGGCACCGGATCGGTCTCGTCGCCCTTCGCGACGATCAACCGGGCCGTGTCCGCGGCCACCACCGGCGCCACGATCGTGCTGCGCGCCGGCACCTACAACGAGAGCGTCTACCTCGGCAAGACGGTGACGATGGAGGCCTACCCGGGCGAGGTCGTCTGGATGGACGGCTCGATCCCGGTCGACGGCTGGACCCGCTCGGGCAACACCTGGGTGCACAGCGGCTGGACCTACCAGTTCGACCACAGCGCCTCGACCGAGCAGGGCTCGAATGCCGGCGGATACGTCAATTCCGCCTATCCGATGGCCGCATATCCCGATCAGGTCTTCGCGAACGGTCGCCAGCTCACCCAGGTGTCCGGGACGCCGGCCGCCGGGCAGTTCGCGGTGAACTACACGAACCACACGATCACCGTCGGCAGCGACCCGACCGACGTGGCTATGCGGGCAAGCAACGTCGACCACGCGTTCATCGTCGGCGCGGGCAACGTGACGCTGCGCGGCTTCGGAGTACGTAACTACGCCACGCCGCTGCCGCAGATGGGCACGATCTACCTGGGCGGCCCGGTCGGGCACGACCTGCTGCAGGACCTCGTCGTGGAGAACAACGCGACGCAGGGCATCAGCGTCTACTCACCCAACGTGCGGATCGACCACGTCGACAGCTGGTTCAACGGCATGACCGGCATCCACGCCACAGCGTCCAATGGTTTGATCGTGAACGCCTGCGACGTCACGGGCAATAACACGCAGCACTTCAACGCGGCGCCGGCGGCAGGAGGCATCAAGGTCGGGCGCATGACCGGGTTCACGGCCACGAACAACCACGTGTACGGCAACGTGGGTATCACCGGCATCTGGACCGACGAGAACGTCACGAACTTCGACATCGCCAACAATGTCGTCGACGTGTCTACGTCGCCGAACGTGCCGAGCGACGTGACCGCCGTCCTCACCGAACTGTCGGACACCGGTGTCGTCGCCGGCAACGTGATCAGCGGCGGGTGGTCGGGCTACACCGCCTTCGACACCGGCAACGTGCGGATCTACGACAACACGTTCTTCGGCAACTCCACCTGGGACATCGGGCTCAGTCAGGACGACCGCAACCTGAACCCGACCGCGGCGGTCAATCCGATCCCGGGAGTCTGCCCTTGGGTCGTGCAGAACATCGTGGTGGCCGACAACGACTTCAGCCGGTCGACCGCCGGATGGGAGTTCTACGCGCTCGACAAGGCGACGCACAAGCCGGCGGACCAGATGAACATCAGCCTGAACGGCAACATGTTCGCCGCGGGCGACGGGTCGCACACGGCGATCGGCTGGGGCAACGGTGATCTCTGGTCGCCGACGAACTACACGACGGCCCGGGCGTGGGAATCGGCCCACAACCTGCCGGTGCAGAACCTCACCGCACCGCGTGGCACGACGAACCTGTCGGCCATGGCGACCCAGTTGGCCGGCGTGCTCGTCGCGCTGCCGAACGATGTCGCGACGTTGCTGGGCGTGCCCAGCAGCACGGCGCACCTCGGAGCATTCTGAACGACAGGATTCGTCGGACGGAGGGGCCGGAAAACCGGCCCCTCCGCCGCTATGCTGGAGGCGACGATCGGGGGTTTCGTCAATGACACGCACTTGCTACGTGCCCGGGATATTCGACATGTTCCACGTGGGGCACCTCAACATCCTGCGCAACGCACACGCCACGGCGGACCGATTGGTCGCCGGCGTTGTCAGCGACGCACGGGCCGAGGTCGTCAAAGGCGCCCGGCCGATCATCAACGAACAGGAACGGCTGCAGATCGTCGGCGCGATCCGGTACGTGGATGAAGCGGTGCTCGAGGACGTCAACGAGAAGCTGATCATGTGGGAGCGGTTGCGTTTCGACGTCATTGTCAAGGGCGACGACTGGCGGGGCACGCCCAAAGGCGACAAGCTCGAGCGCGACTTCGCCTCGGTCGGTGTCGAGGTCGTCTACCTGCCCTACACGGTGCACACGTCCAGCACGCGGCTGCGTCAAGCGCTCGACGTTCGCTTACGCGACGTCATCGTGGACGGCTGAGCGCGTCAGCTGCGCTTCGTCAACAGCTCACGAACGGGCATCGGACAACGCGCGGACCTCGCGGTACCACCGCGCGCACGCGACCGACAGATAGCCGATGTTGAGCACCAGCAGCACCGTGTAGACGTACCGGAACGCGTCGTGGGCAGCCAGCAGTCCCGCGGCCAGGCACAGCACGCCGTAGTCGTTGGGCAGCACGATCAGGGACCTCAGTACCGGGGCGGCCTCATTCGGGTTCGCCCGCGACGTCGTGACGTCCGAGGCGCCCCGGCGCCCCCGGTCGATGCGTCGCAGCATGTCGGTGAGCACGATGGCGAAGAAGAAGACGCTCGCCACAGCACTGAACGCGAGCGGAACGAGCAGCCAGTCACCGCTCGGCAGGTGGTAATGCCGGAACCAGCAGATTGCAATCGCGAGGTGGAAGGTGGCGAGCTTGACCGCGTCCAACACGTGGTCCAGCCATTCCCCAGCGGGTGAACCGCCGCCGCGCAGCCGCGCCACCTGACCGTCCGCGGAGTCCAGCGCGTAACCGAGGACGAGCAGCGCGGCGATCACGACAGCAACAGGCCAGGTCGGAGAGAGGGCAGCGATCAGCACGATCGCCGTGTAGGTGCACGCAGCGCTGATCATGCTCACTGCGTCCGGAGTGAACCCGCCGAGGTACGCGACGGACGCGAGCTGGCGCCCGATTGGTCGGTTGACCCAGCGCGAGTAACCGCCGGCGCCACGGTTGCTCTTCTGCGCGGCAGCCAGTCGCGCGACGACCTCGCGACGAGACGGCCGCGGTGATAGCGCGGGCGCCGGCCTGTCCGTGGGTTGAGTCGTCATCGCAGCGGCAGCCTACGGGCCGGACGGCCCTGCACCACTATGATTCGCGGATGCGGCTGCCAGATGCCACGCGGATGCGGCTGCCGGTCAGATTTCTGCGTGGACGTTGGCCTGCCGGGCTGGAGCGCAGACTGGCGCGCTTCTTCTGGGACGACCCGCGCGTCATCCTCGACGACTCGGCACCGCCGAGCGCGTTTCGCACCGCGATGAACGCGATCCAGGTCGGCGGCACCGTCAAGGTCACACGCGCCGATCGCCATCCCGACGCAGACGCATTGCTGCTGGACAACCTCGACCTGACCGACGCGGTCGTCGTCGACATCGGCGCGTCGGACGGCTCGACGTCGATCGACCTGATCCGGCGGCTGCCGGCCTTTCGCTCCTACGTCATTGCAGACCTCTTCCTGACGATCGAGGTGCTGACCGCGCGCGGTCGCGACTTCTTCTACGACACCGAAGGCACCTGCGTGCTGGTCTGCGGGCCGCGTTGCGTCGCGTGGCCCACCCGGTCGGCGCTGGTGCGACTGCTGTATGCCCCGCTCGTCGCAGCTGCTGCGCGACGCGCGGGAGACCGGCGCGAGGTCCTGCTCCTGAACCCGACGGTGCGCTCGCTCATGGCGACGGACCCGCGAGTCACCCACGCCGTGCACGATGTGTTCACACCGTGGCCGAAGCCGGCGCCCGACGTGATCAAAGTGGCGAACGTCCTCGGGCCCTACTTCAGCGACGAAGCCATCTCTCGCGCGCTGCAGGCGCTGCTCGACGGGCTGGCTGAAGGCGGCCACCTGCTGCTTGTCGACAACGGGCGGTACACCGGCCTGGAGCCGCGAGCGGGCCTCTACCGGAGAACGCACGGCCGATTCGCTCTCGTCGCCCGCACGTCGACCCTCCCCGACATCAACAGCTTGGTCGAGGACGTCCGCAGCGACGAGCTGCCCAGCGCTTCGTAAGCAGACGCCGGCCCGACGACAGGAGCACCACCCGTGGAGGTCAAGCGCGCAGTCTTCGACGCCAAGGCCGCCCTCGCCCTGCGGCCAGACCGCCGGGTGGATGATCAGCTGCGTACGACCGAGGTTCTCGACCCGGAGGTCCTGCAGAACCTGCAGGCCGAGCGGTCCGCCGCGCACGCGCGCTTCGCGATGCAGACCACCCCGTTCTACCGCGAGCTGTACACGGCCGCAGGTTTCACCGTCGACGACCTCAAGGACCCCGCGGCGTTCACCGCCCTGCCACTCGTGACCAAGTCGGACGTCAGGGAGCAACCCGACAGATTCCGCTCGAGTGAGGCCACGGACTCGAATGCGGTTATGTCCGCGACCGGCGGAAGCACCGGCGAGCCGCTGCACCTGCTACGGGACCTTCGGACGCCGACCCGCACGCTCGAGTGGCGCTTGTTCCGCTGGTGGGGCGTGCACCCGTCCGACAACATCGCGATCGTGCAGCGGAAGACCAAGACGGGGCAGGAGACGCGTCGACACAACGCCGTCTGGTGGCCGTCGAAGCGCATCCGTCTCGACGCGTTCCGGATGACCGACGACAGCATTCGTGAGTTCTTCGCGGCGTGGGAGCGCGTCGGACCCAGGATCTTGATGGGTTACGTCGGTGCCATAGCTGAACTCGCGGACTTCTGCGTGACGCATGCGATCAGCCTGTCGCCGCCGAAGGCCATTGCGGTGACTGCAGCTCCGCTGATGCCCGCGCAGCGACAGGCGATCGAGGAGGCGTTCGGTGCACCTGTCTACGACCACTACCGGTCTGCCGAGGTTCCGTGGTTGGCCGGCGAATGCCGCGAACAGAACGGCCTGCACACGTTTGCCGACCTGCGACGGGTCGAAGTGCTGGCCGCCGACGGACGAGCCGCCGGAGCCGACGAGGTCGGCGAGGTGGTTGCCACCGACCTCACGAACCGGGTGTTCCCGCTGATCCGGTACCGCATGGGTGACCGGACGTCGGCGATCGCGCAGCGATGCGCCTGCGGTGTGACCCTCCCGCGGATCAGGCAGGTTGCAGGACGAGTGACCGAGACCCTGCGCCTGCCGAACGGTCAGATCATCGTCGGTGACCCGCTGGGGCCGGTTTTCAGCAGGGTTCCGCATCCCGCGCGCAAGTACCAGCTCCATCAGCACGCCGATTACTCGATCGTGGTGCGCTGCGTCCCGAATCCGGGCGCACGGGCGCGAGCGGACGTCGATGCCGCCATCGAGGAGTTGCGATCGGCTGTCGGGCACCAGGTCCCGGTCCGGTTGGAGATCGTCGAGCAGATAGGCCACGATGGTGGCAAGATCAGGTTCATTACGAGCGAGCTCGCGTAGTCATCGTCGCCGCGTGACGACGGCGAAGATCAGCAAGGTTCCGGCGACCACGATGACTCCGGCGATGACCGCGATCCACCACAGCGGGAAGTGGACGCCGCCGAACTCGAGCATGGGCTGCTGCGCGGCGTTGCGTGGCGTGCCGGGTGCCGCCGAGGTCGGCGCGTTGCTCGACGCTGCCGTGCGGCGGGGTCCGCTCGTCGAGTGGCCCGGCGTCCGGCCGTGCCCGTGCCCCGCGCGTGTCGCCGCGCCCGGGCCCGGCGTGGGCGCGGGCGCGGGCGCGGGCGCACCGGGCATAATCGCGTAGGTGGGCGCGGGCGCGCCCCCGACTCCGACGCACGTGGCGTGTGCCGGGCAGGGCGCGGTGGGTGGATACGGCGGGGTCGTGGCACCGGTCGCCGCGCTGGCCAACCAGAACGAGACGAAGCCGAGCGCGAGGATCAGGGCGGCGATCGGTGCGAGCCGACCGGTCACGAGGGGCGAGCCGGCTCTGCGCGGGCGCGGCCGGGTCATCGACAATTCCCGGTGTGCGTCGCGACGGCGACGGGACGGACCGCGGGCTGGCGGAGCACCCGCACCGGGCCGTGCACCGCCGGTTCGGTCAGTTCGACGCGCAGCGTTCGCGTGCGTTGTGCGGGTAGTTCCACGGCGACCGTGACTGCGGTCAGGCCGTTCTCGGTGCCCGGCGACACCGGCATCGTGCGTCCGTCCAGGGTCACCGAACGCACTCGGGACCCGGGTGTCCCGTAGTACGTGAGCAGCACGAGGTTGTCGCCCGGGTGGGTGGGGTATCTCGGCTCGTCCGCCCGCAACGTCACATAGCGCGGCAGCCCGGTGCGCGGCGCGGAGTTGGTCACCCGGATGCTCGCGGTGGCGGAGCTGCCGGCAGTGCAGTGACCCCGGACGTAGGTCATGGTCGTGCGGTCGTAGTAATCGAGCTTGCTGCCCGCGGCGTTGACGATGCTCCAGCCGGTGAACGGGCCCGGCCCTGCTGCCAGGCTGCCCGCGTAACCGGACTCGCGCAGTTCGCGTTCCTCACCCGGATTCGCCGACCACACCGTCAACCGGCGCTCGTGGGCTGCGAGCGAAGCGGCTTGTGCCAACCCGCGCAGGTTCGACCCGTGCGTCAATCGGGCGGCCACGGCCCGCGCAACGGAGATCAGGAACTGCTTGCGTTGTGCATTGGCCTGCGGGGACAAGCCGGGGAAGCGGGCGTACTGCGTCTGCTGCGTCAGCGCCACGACGTTGTCGGCTGCCACCGGATCAGTGGCAGACGAGATCCGGTCGCCTTCGGCGCGCAACAGATAGCGCAAGGCCGTGGGGTCGATCGCGAGCGCGCCGTCGACGTGCTGACCGGTCTTGGCCTGCCACAACGCGGCCCAGATGCGAGCGGCGTCGGAGAAGTCGGGGCTGATGTCCGAGTTCGCGAAGATGCCGGCCGGATCGTCCTGGCCGTAGCGGGCCTCGAACTCCGTGCCGAGGTCCACCCGCGCCCGGACGTGCGCCAGTTCGGTGTCCGACCCGAAGTGCTCGAAGGTGAGGTGGCCGCGGTCGACCGTCGCGACGGCGAATGCGCCGGGGATGCCACCGACCCCACGGGCCTCGGCCTCGTTCAGGAAGCCGATGAAATAGCGACGCGGCGCCTGCTCACCGAGCATGGGCAACGCGAGTCGCACGGCCCGCTGCGCGCCGCGTAACTGGTCGTCGGTCTGCGCGAGTTGAGCCAACAGGCTGGTGCGCGCAGAACCGACGGGGCCGAACCAGGACCCCGGCGTCGCGGCAACCGAGGCCGACGCGCGGTCGACGGCTTGCGTAGCGGCGCGCAGTACCGGCTGGGTCCGTTCGAGCGGCGCGAGGCCGACCCCGCCGCCCGGCCGGGCGGCGTGCGCGACGTTGTCGGCGAGGTCGACGACACGGGGGACGACGTCATTACCGAGGACCTTGGTCTGCGTCGCGATCACCCGGGTGGCGCGCACCGGCGTGCCCGCGACCGGGATGCTCGCGGCCACCCACCAGGCCGGACCGGACGTCAGCGCGTGCGCGCTCGCCGTCGTGGCGCGCACGTGGTCGGCCAGCTGTCCGGCGCGCACGGTGTCGCCGGCAGCCAGCGCCCTGCGCAGCGCGCGGACCTCCGACTGCGCGTCGTTGAGTCGCGAGCGGGCGAGCAGTCCGGTGACGAGCAGCCAGACGACGCCGAGGAGCAGCACCGCGAGGCACGAGGCGCCGACGAGCAGGTAGAGCTGCCTGATCCGATCCGGGCGTGCGTCGCCCGGCGCGACCTCGTCTGCGGGCCGGTCAGGATGATCGACCGGCAAGGTGGATCCGACTCAGGTCGATCAGGTGTGGCGGCGTCGGCGACCGGCGACGAGAAAGACGGTGCCCGCGCCGAGCAGCACGACCACGATCAGACTGGCCGTCGCGATCTGCACGCCGGTCGAGGCCAGGCCCGAGGAGGACGAGGAACTCGTCCCGACGTGATCCTGGTGGCTGGACACCCCGGCGACTCCGGCGCCACCGCTGCTACTGCTTGCGCCTGCACCGGCTGACGACGACGCGGGATCCGGCGGGTACCCGGTTGATCCGGCCGACGACGCAGCCGCCGGGCCGGCCAGTGCGAGCACACACAGTGCCGTGCCGATGGCAGTGGCGAAAAGGACGCGAGCGCGCCGAAGCAACGCAGACATGAAATACCCCCCGGGTATACGAACCGCCCCCGACAGTTCACGAGAATCGTATGTCACCCAGCGTCCTCGGACAACCGGAACGGCCGGGACAAGGGCGTCGCATCGCGGTCGTATGGTGAATGCAACCCCCGACCGCGCGCGGTCGGGGGACGTTCGTGCTGCGTGGAAGGGCAATCGCTGTGGCTTTGTCGGCTCTGCTTCGTGCTGCGCTGGACCCGCCCGCCGACGCCGCGCTGAGCGCGATCACGGGCAGCCTGGACGCGCCCAGCCTGACGATCAGCGGGCCGGCGGCGATCCAGCCGTTCGCCATCGCGGCGCTCGCCGACGCCGGCCGCACGACGCTCGCGGTGACGAGCAGCGAGCGCGAGGCCGACGAACTCGTCGACGCGCTGGGCTGCCTGCTGCCGCCGGACCGCGTCGCGCTCTACCCGGGATGGGAGACCCTGCCGCACGAACGGCTCTCGCCCCGCGCGGACACCGTGGGTCGTCGGCTCGCGGTCCTGCGCCGCCTCGCGCACCCGATCACCGGCGACGACGCCGACCCGTCGGCGGGGCCGCTGTCCGTGGTCGTCGCGCCGGTGCGCGCGGTACTTCAGCCGCAGGTGCCGCACCTCGGCGAGCTGGTGCCGGTCGAGCTGCACGCCGGCGACGCCGGGCTGGAGCTCACCGAGATCGTCACCGACCTCGTGGCGGCGGGCTATGCGCGTGCCGAACTCGTCGAGAAGCGCGGCGACTTCGCGGTCCGCGGCGGCATCCTGGACGTCTTCCCGCCGACCGAGCAGCATCCGCTGCGCGTCGAGTTCTGGGGCGACGAGGTCGAGGAGATCCGCTACTTCAAGGTCGCCGACCAACGCTCGTTGGAGATCGCCGAGCACGGACTGTGGGCGCCGCCGTGCCGCGAGCTGCTGCTCACCGACGCCGTGCGCAAGCGCGCGGCCACACTGCTCGCCGAGCATCCGCAGCTGGGTGAATTGCTCGACCCGATCAGCCGGGGCGAGGCGGTCGAGGGCATGGAGGCGCTCGCGCCCGTACTCGTCGACGAACTCACCCTGGTGCTGGACGAGCTGCCGGCCGACGCGCACGTCGTGGTCTGCGACCCCGAACGCGTGCGTACCCGAGCGGCCGACCTGGTGCGGACCTCGGAGGAGTTCCTCGACGCGTCGTGGGCGGTGGCCGCAGGTGGCGGTACAGCGCCGGTCGACCTCGGTGCCGCCTCGCTGCGCGACCTCGCCGACGTCGAGGTCGACGCCCGGCTCAAACACCTGCCGTGGTGGTCGCTCACCGCCCTCACCGAACCGGACGCCACGCCGTCCGCATTCGCGCAGGCCCCCACCTATCGCGGCGACACCGAGGCCGCGATGAACGACCTGCGGCAGTGGACCCGTGACGGGTGGCGCGTCGCGCTCGTGTTCGACGGCCACGGCTCGGCGACCCGCGCCGTCGAACGCCTGGGCGCTGCAGAGATCCCGGCGCGGCTCGCGGCGCAACCTTCGCTCGACACCGGCGTCGTCGACGTGACCACCGGCAGGCTGCTCGGCGGGATCATCTCGCCCGAGCTCAAGCTCGCCTACCTGACCGAGGCCGACCTCACCGGTCAACGTGGGACGCTGACCAAGGACACCAGCCGGTTGCCGTCGCGCCGGCGCAACGCGATCGATCCGATCCAGCTCAAGAGTGGCGACTTCGTGGTGCACGAGCAGCACGGCGTCGGCAAGTACGTCGAGATGGTGCGCCGCACCGTCAACGGCGGCGAGCGCGAGTACCTGATCATCGAGTACGCGCCGTCGAAGAAGGGCCAGCCCGGCGACCGGCTGTTCGTACCCACCGACGCCCTCGACCAGGTCACCAAATACGTCGGTGGCGAGGCGCCCTCGCTGTCCCGGCTCGGGGGCGCCGACTGGGCGAAGACGAAGGGCCGGGCGCGGAAGGCAGTCAAGGAGATCGCCGCCGAGCTCATCCGGCTCTACAGCGCGCGGATGGCGACCCAGGGTCACGCGTTCGGGCCCGACACGCCGTGGCAGCGCGAGCTCGAGGACGCCTTCGCCTACGTCGAGACGCCCGACCAGCTCGAGGCGATCGACGAGGTCAAGGCCGACATGGAGAAGTCCCTGCCGATGGACCGCATCATCTGCGGCGACGTCGGCTACGGCAAGACCGAGGTCGCCGTCCGGGCGGCGTTCAAGGCCGTGCAGGACGGCAAGCAGGTAGCCGTGCTCGTGCCCACGACCCTGCTCGCCCACCAGCACCTGCAGACGTTCACCGAACGGATGGCGCAGTTCCCCGTGACGATCCGGGAGCTGTCACGCTTCACCCCGGCGGCCGACGTGGATGCGATCTCCGCCGGCATCGTCGACGGTTCGATCGACATCGTGGTCGGTACGCACCGGCTGCTGCAGCAGACCGTGCGGTTCAAGGACCTCGGCCTGGTGGTCGTCGACGAGGAGCAGCGCTTCGGCGTCGAGCACAAGGAGTACCTGAAGAGCCTGCGAACTGCGGTCGATGTGCTCACCATGTCGGCCACGCCGATCCCGCGCACCCTCGAGATGTCGTTGACCGGCATCCGGGAGATGACGACGATCCTGACCCCGCCGGAGGACCGCCACCCGATCCTGACGTTCGTCGGCGCCTACGACGCACGCCAGATCGGCGCGGCCGTCCGGCGCGAGCTGCTGCGCGACGGCCAGGTCTTCTACATCCACAACCGCGTCGAGTCGATCAACCGGGCGGCCGCTCGGCTGGCCGAGATCGTGCCCGAGGCACGCATCGCCGTGGCGCACGGGCAGATGGCCGAGGGCGCGCTCGAGCAGATCATGATCGGGTTCTGGGAGAAGCGCTACGACGTGCTCGTGGCCACGACGATCGTCGAGTCGGGCCTGGACATCCCGAACGCCAACACGTTGATCGTCGACCGCGCCGACATGTTCGGGTTGTCGCAGCTGCATCAGCTGCGTGGCCGGGTGGGCCGTAGTCGAGAACGCGGGTACGCCTACTTCACGTACCCGCCCGAGCGGCCGCTGACCGAGACCGCCTACGACCGGCTCGCGACCATCGCGCAGCACACCGAGATGGGCGCCGGCATGGCCGTCGCGATGAAGGACCTCGAGATCCGCGGCTCGGGCAATCTGCTCGGCGGCGAGCAGTCCGGGCACATCGCCGGTGTGGGCTTCGACCTCTACGTGCGACTCGTCGGCGAAGCCGTCGCCGACTTCCGTGGCGAGGCGCAGGACGAACAGGTCGAGGTCAAGGTGGATCTCCCGGTCGATGCGAACCTGCCGGTCGACTACCTGCCGGGCGAGCGGCTGCGGCTGGAGGCGTACCGCTCTCTGGCGTCGGCCACGTCCGACGCCGCGGTCGACGCGGTGCGCGCCGAACTCGTCGACCGCTACGGGCCGATCCCACCGTCGGTCGAGAACCTGCTCGCGGTGGCCCGGTTCAAGGTATTGCTGCGCAGCTACGGCGTCACCGAGGTGTCGTTGCAAGGCAACAATGTGCGCTTCTCGCCGCTCGAGCTGGCGGAGTCGGCGCAGCTGCGTCTGCAGCGCCTCTACGACCGGTCGAACTACAAGCACACCGTGTCGACGGTGGCCGTGCCTCGCCCCAAGGGTGTGCGGAAACCGGACGGCTCGTTCAGCGAGACCAAGTTCGGGGGCGAGCCGCTGCGCGATATCGCCCTGCTCACGTGGTGCGCCGACGTGCTTGCCGCGGTGACGGGTCGCGAGGCCGCGGCGTGACGGTCCGTGCAGTGCTGCCGGTGGCCCGCCGGTCCGGACGGCATGAGATTCTGGGGCCCGTGTCCGCACGTGTGAGCAGGAAGCGCGCCCTCATGAGATTTCGCAAGCTCGGCCTCGTGGCGCTCGCCGCGATGCTGGCGGTCGCCGGTCTCGCAGGCTGCCGCACGAACGTCGGCACCGCGGCCAGCGTCGGCAAGTCGCGGATCAGCGAGTCGGACGTGAACCGCTACATCAATCGACAGGGCCCGAACGCGTCGCTGGTGTCGCAGGCGCGCAAGCAGGGCCAGGACGTCGCACCGAAATCCGAGGTGCTCCAGGCGCTCGTCCAGGACAAGCTGTTCCGGCGGGTGCTCGCCAAGAACGGCGGCGTGCCGAGCGCCGGTGAGCTCGCGGCCTCGCGCGACGCGGCGGCCGCCCTGCTGTTCCAGACGCAACTCACCGGGAAGGCCCTGACGGCGGCATTGGTCACGGGTCTGGTCCGCACCGGCATCCGCGCGTCGTTCGCCCAGGAATATCTGACGGTGCAGTCACTCGAGTACACGATCATCAAGCGGGAGAATCTCTCCCAGTTCAGTGATCTCGCCAAGCTGGTCAAGCAGACGGGTGCGCGCGTCTCGATCAGCGGGCGGTACGGCAAGTGGGACGCGGCGACCCTGCAGGTGAATCGCGCGGCCGCGGTGCCGTCGTACCTGAAGCTGCAGCCCACGCCCGGGGCCAGTGCGAGCAGTCAGCCGTCGACCGGCGGCGGGAGCTGACCGTCGACCACGGCGCGCCGCTGCAGCGCGCCGTCGAGGTGATGGACCGGTTGCGCTCGCCGGGCGGATGTCCGTGGGACGCCGCGCAGACGCATGAGTCACTCACCCGCTACCTGCTCGAGGAGACCTACGAGGTCCTCGAGGCGATCGAGACCGGTGACCCGGTGCTGCTGCGCGAGGAGCTGGGCGATCTGCTGCTGCAGGTGCTCTTCCACGCGCGTATCGCGCAGGAGGACGCCGCGGATGCGGCCTTCGGCATCGACGACGTCGCGAGCGACCTCGTCGACAAGCTGATCCGCCGCCACCCGCACGTCTTCGCCGATGCCGCCGCGACGAGCGCAGCGGAGCTCGATGACGTCTGGGAACGGCAGAAGGCGCAGGAGAAGGGCCGCGGCTCGGCGGTCGACGGGGTGCCGCTCGCCCAGCCGGCGCTCGCCCTGGCGGCGAAACTCGTGTCGCGCGCGGGCCGGTCCGGCGTGGTGCCACCGCGTGCCGAACCGGCCGCGGACGACGACCAGGCGCAGATCGGGCAGCGACTGCTCCGGGTGGTCGAGGACGCGGTGCGCACCGGCGTCGATCCGGAGACGGCTCTGCGGATCGCGGCGCGCGGCTACCGCGACGGCGTGCTCGCCACCGAAGCGCAAGCGCGCAATCCCTGACGTCCGGTCCGGCCCGTCGGGGCTGCACATGAAAGTGCCCCAGCCAGGAGCACGGGGGGAGCTACTGGCTGGAGCACAACTATTGTAACTCTCCGTAGCCAGTCCTGCCAATCCGCTTCCTACGATTTATTCCAGGGAAACGGGACGTTCGGTATGTACCAGCTCGAACAGGGCGTCGGCGGTGAGCGGGCGGCTCAGGAAGTGACCCTGGGCGCGGGTGCAGCCGAGCGCGAGCAGCGTCGCGACCTCCCGCTCGTTCTGCACACCTTCGGCTACCACCTCAAGGCCGAAGTTGAGGGCGAGGCCGATCATCGCCGTGACGATGGACTGCGCCCGGGGGTCCTCGTCGATGCCGGTGACCAGGCTGCGATCGATCTTGATCATGTCCACCGGTAGTGCCCGCAGCTGGCTCAGGGTGCTGTACCCGGTGGCGAGGTCGTCGATCGCGGACGTGACGCCGAGCTCCTTCAGCCCACGCACCACCCGCGCCACCTCGCGAAGATCGCGTGGCGTCTCCCGTTCGGTGAGCTCGATGCTGACGAGCGAGCCCGGTACGTCGAACTCGTCCAGGGCGCGCGCCACACGCTCGAGCATGTCGGTGTCGGTCATCTGCACGGGCGAAACGTTGACGCGCATCCGGAAGCGCAGCTGCGGGACGACAAGACGCCATTGGCCGAGGGTGCGTACCGCAGAGTCGATCACCCAGTCGCCGATGGGCTTGATCAGCCCCGACTGCTCGGCGAGTTCGATGAAGTCGGCCGGCTGAAGCTCGCCCCGGGTCGGATGTTGCCAGCGGACGAGTGCTTCGGCGGCGATCACCTGCCCGGTGAGCAGGTCGTACTCCGGTTGGTAAAGCAGCGAGAGTTCCTCGTTGCCGATCGCGGTGCGCAGCTCCTCGGTCAGCGTGAGCGCCGGGTCGTCGAACTGCCCGGCGACCGACCCGACGCAGAAGGCGAGCACGGCCTCGTCGCGCTCGGACCAGTTCCCTCGCGGGGAATGCTCGGCCACGACGACGCCGGTCACCTCGCCGCCGGTGTCGTGAACGGGCACGAATGACAGGTGGTCCGCGTCCGCAGACGCTGCTTGCGGCTCGGCCAGCCGGCGTTCGCCGACGCGGCGCAGGTCGGGTAACCGGTCCGCAGTTCCGCTCAGCTGCACAACGCGGTCCCGCGCGGCGGGGACGTACACAAGTGCAGTCAGCCCCAGGCGCGCAGCCAGGCCCTGCAGAAACTCCAGGATGTGCGGCGTCAGCTCGGTCGCGGCGGGACTGAGGGCGTGGTTCACGGTTTTTCCCTGCACGGCCCGCGCCCTCCCCGGAAGCCGGTCGTGTCGTTGTCTTTGCATCGTTTCGGTTCTCATGCGACCGCGTGTTGGCCGCGACGACGCAGCCTATCCCGGCCGGCGTGTCAAGGCAGGTATCGGGTCGGTCGTACGGGCACGGGGCGTAGTCATTTGTGACATAGGGTCGGCGGCTATGGGCACCCCCGACCCCGCCACGGAGGCTGCCCCGACAACTTTCGCCGCCGTCCTGCGCACCCGCTCGTTCGCTGTGCTCTTCACCGCGGAGACGATCTCCATCGTCGGCGACCAACTGGCACGCGTGGCGCTGGCCGTGCTCGTGTTCGACCGCACCAGTAGTGCGGCGGCTACCGCCCTGACCTACGCAAGCACGTTTGTCCCGGCGATCGTCGGTGGGTTCTTACTCGCTGGCATCGGAGACCGTGTGTCGCGTCGTGCCGTCATGGTGTCTTGCGACGTCGTCCGTGCCGCGCTGATCGCCGTCATGGCTTTTGCTGAACTGCCTATTTGGGCGCTCCTGGCACTGCTGGTCGTCACCGTGCTCTTGCAGCCCGCATTCGCCGCATCCGAGGTGAGCTACCTGGCCGAGGCCCTGACTCCTGAGCAGTATCGCGCGGCCACCGGCGTGCGCATGGTGACGATCCAGGGTGCTCAGGTATTCGGATTTGCGCTCGGTGGCGTGCTCGTCGCCACGTTGAACCCGCGCGGCGCGCTGTTCGTCGATGCACTGACCTTCATCTGCTCCGGGCTGATGATTCGCATCCTGCTGCCGCAGCTGTCTCGACCGGCTACCCGTAAGCGTTCGACCGGCAACGCGCCGACGCGGCGGCTGGCGCGCCTTTGGTCGACTCATCGGGTTCGCTATCTCCTACCACTGAGTGCGTTGGCCGGCTTCTTCGTGGTGCCGGAGGGTTTGGCTGTCCCGTTTGCCCGAGACATCGAGGCCTCGACTGTGGAGGCCGGCGTGTTGCTGGCTGCCATTCCACTGGGCGGAGCGCTGGGAGCGCTTGTGCTGGTACGTGTTCTCCGACCAGCACAGCGGATGAACGCATCTTTGCTCATGGCTGCGTGTTGCGGCTTGCCGTTGATCATCAGCGCGTTTGCGCCACCCTGGCCCGTCGCCGCGGCGTTCTGGTTCCTGTCCGGCGCGCTCGCCGCCTATCAGGTGGAGATCAACTCCATCGTGGTGCAACAATTCCCGGCCTCGCTGCGTGCTCACGGGGTCGGCGTATTCAGCGCGCTGCTCACCGGCGCCCAAGGCATAGGCGTCCTGGTGTTCGGTCTTGTTGCGGAATGGACTGCGCCCGGCGTCAGCATCGCCTGTGCTGCCGGTGTCGGCAGTCTCGCGGCGGTTGCGACGGGAGTGGCGTTTCGGCGGAATGAAGACGGCGCCGATCCCAGCGGGACCGGCGCCGTCGGCGGCTCATCTGCGTTGATCGTCGACGGCGGGACGTGAGCGACACGGGCCTGAAACAATTGGCAGCTCTGCTCAACCGGCTGTTGGCAGGAGCCGCGGGGCGGGGGGCCTAGTAATAGGCATCCATGTGCCGCATCAGTCACGCGAGCGCGCGACGTTCAGCGAGATCAGGTGGAGTGGATTCAGACGGTCCAGTGCTGCATGGCAAGGGCCTCCTCATCTTCGTAGTTCGCCAACGGTGCGATAAAGGTCAGACGGTTCAGACGGTCCAGTGC
>NZ_CAXTQF010000048.1:0-27590 GCF_964246335.1 uncultured Jatrophihabitans sp.
CTGGTTCTGGCCGCCCTGCTGGTTCTGGCCGCCCTGCTGGTTCTGGCCGCCCTGCTGGTTCTGGCCGCCCTGCGGGTTCTGGCCGCCCTGCGGGTTCTGGCCGCCCTGCGGGTTCTGGTTGCGCTGGCGGTCCTGGTGGTTGCGCCGGTTCTGGTTGCCGTTGCCGTTGGCCCGGCCGCCGTCGGCGCCCCCGTCGGTCTGTGTGGCTCGGGAGTCGCCGTCGCCCTGCGGCGCGGCGTCGGTCGCCGCATCGGCCTCGGGGCGGCGGCGCCGCGACCGGCCGTTCGGGGTCGTCTCGGCCGGCGCTGCGGCTGCCGCGTCCGGTGTCGACGTGGTCTGCGCCGCGTCGGTCTGCGCAGGCGTTTGCGTCGGCGCGGAACCGTTACCGGCTTTGGGCGCCGAGGCGCCGTTGCCGCCGGCGCGGGCGGCCGAGATCGCGGCGACGAGGTCGCTCTTCTTCATCTTGGTGGTGTTGATGCCGAGGCCCTTGGCCGTCTGCTGCAGTTCGGGCAGCAGCATCGACGACAGCGAGCCCCGCTTGGCCGCGGGCCGGGTGGCCTTCTGGCCGGCAGCTTGCGCACCGGCGCCCTCGGCGCCGATGGGCAGGGTCTGCTCCTGGGTGTCCGTCACTTAATCGGAACCTTTCGACTCAATGGTCCGCGTGGAGGGCACAGGATGCTGCGCCGTGACGTCACGCGGCGGATCAGGCCGGATGTCGACCGATCCGATTTCTCCCGGCGAACCGAGAAGTCTGAGATGGGTCAGCGTCTGCCGTGCTTCGCGCCGGAAGGGCCCGAGCGGGTCGACTCTGTCAAGGAAACCGGCGGGGGTTCACCGCACCGGTGCTGACACCGACGAGCCTAGACGCTGTGATATTAGCCAGCAACATCGGATGTGTGGCGGATGTTCCCGACGGCCGATGTCACGGTTGGGTCACGCCTGCCGCAGCCGACTCCACGACTGCCCCGCGGGCATCCACCGACAGCAGCTGTGCGCGCCACCCGGTGGGCGCAGTGGCGACCACCGACTCGGCTTCGACCTGACCTCGAGCCAGCACCAGCACGGTGGGTCCGGCGCCGGACACCACAGCGGCGTGATCGCGGGCACGCAGGGCCTCGACGAGTGCGATCGCCTGCGGCATCGCAGGCTCGCGGTAGGTCTGGTGCAGCCGGTCCTGCGTGGCGTCGACGAGGGCCTGCGGCGTCGCGGTGAGCGCGGCGACGAGCAGCGCAGCGCGCCCGGCGGTGAAGGCCGCGTCGGCGTGCGGCACGGTGGCCGGCAGCAGCTCACGGGCGACTACGGTCGAGGCGGCGAACGGCGCGATCAGCGCCACCGGAACCACGGCCGGGTCGACCTCGCGACGGATCGCACGGAAGCCGCCGGCCGCGTCACCCCACGCGATCGTCAGCCCGCCGAGCAGGCACGGCGCGACGTTGTCCGGGTGCCCTTCGATCGACGCGGCGAGCGAGAGCGCGTCCGCGTCCGGCAACCGCTGCCGGCCGTCGGCGACCAGCGCGCGGGCGAGCAGGACGCCGGCCACGATCGCCGCGGCCGACGACCCGAGACCACGGGCGTGCGGGATCGAGTTCGCGCAGTCCAAGGCAAGGCCCGGCTGCGGCACCGCGAGCTCGTCGAACGTCCGCCGCATGGTCGCGACCACGAGATGGGACTCGTCGCGGGCCACCTCGGCCGAGGCTTCACCACGTACCTCGACCTGCACGCCGCGCTCGATGACGCGCGCCGTGACGACGTCGTGCAGGGACAGTGCGAGACCGAGCGCGTCGAAGCCCGGACCGAGGTTTGCGCTGGTGGCCGGCACCCGCACGCGCACCGACGCGTCGAGGAGCACCGCTCAGGCCAGTCCGAGCGCGTTTGCCGCGGCGTGCGCGTCGACCGGCACGGTGATCGGCTTGGGCGCACCGGAAATCGCCCAGTCCGGGTCCTTGAGCCCGTTGCCGGTGACGGTGCATACGACACGCGAACCGCGCGGCAGCCGGCCGTCTGCGGCGGTCATCATCAGCCCGGCGACACTCGCCGCGGAGGCGGGCTCGACGAACACCGCCTCGTGGCGCGGCAGGACGCGATACGCCTCGAGGATCTGCCGGTCGGTCACGGCATCGATGAGTCCGTCCGACTCGTCGCGGGCGGCCTCGGCCAGCGACCACGACGCCGGGTTGCCGATGCGGATGGCCGTGGCGATCGTCGTCGGACGCGCGACGGGCGCACCCATGACGATCGGCGCAGCGCCGGCGGCCTGGAAGCCGAACATGCGCGGCGCGCGCGGCACATGGGTGACGGAGTCGTCGGCGGCGTACTCGCGGTAGCCCATCCAGTACGCGCTGATGTTGCCGGCGTTACCGACCGGGATGCAGTGCACGTCCGGCGCGCCGCCCAGCACGTCGCAGATCTCGAACGCCGCCGTCTTCTGTCCCTGCAGCCGGTCCGGGTTGACGGAGTTGACCAACGCCACCGGGTAGTCGACGGACAGCTTCTGCGCCAACTCCAGGCAGTCGTCGAAGTTGCCGTCGACCTGCAACAGCTTGGCGCCGTGCACCAACGCCTGCGCCATCTTGCCGAGCGCGATCTTGCCCTGCGGCACCAGCACGGCGCAGGTCATGCCGGCCCGGGCGGCGTAGGCGGCCGCACTCGCCGAGGTGTTGCCGGTGGAGGCGCAGATGACCGCCTGCGCACCCTCCTCCGCGGCCTTGGAGATGGCCATGGTCATGCCGCGGTCCTTGAACGAGCCGGTCGGGTTCGCGCCCTCGACCTTCAGGTAGACCTCGCAGCCGGTGCGCTCGGACAACGTTCGCGCCGGTACCAGCGGTGTGCCGCCCTCGTAGAGCGTGACGTTGGGGGTGCGATCGCTGACGGGCAGACGGTCGCGATACGCGTCGATCAGACCGGGCCACGGACGCGGTGGCGACTGCACCGCCCGTACGTCAGTCACCGCCCATGCCTTCCACTCGCATGACGCTCGCGGCGCGGCGCACGAACGGCATCTGCGCCAGCTTCTGGACCGTGACGTCGAGCGACGCGTCGCTCGCCCCGTGCGTGACGAGCACAAGCGTCGCGGCATCACCGCGTCCCTCCTGGCGCACCGTCTGGATGCTGACGCCCTGCTCGGCGAACGCCTGCGCCGCACCGGCGAGCACGCCCGGTTCGTCGTTGACGTCGAGCGCGACGTGGTAGCGCGTCGTGACCTCGCCCATCCCCTGGATCGGCAGTTGCGCGTAGGCACTCTCCCCCGCGCCGCGGCTGCCGCTGACCCGGTTGCGCGCCACCGCCACGAGGTCGCCGAGCACCGCACTTGCTGTCGGTGCACCGCCGGCCCCGCGGCCGTAGAACATCAGCGAACCGGCGGCCTCGGCTTCGACGAAGACGGCGTTGAACGCGTCGCCGACGCTCGCGAGCGGATGGCTGCGCGGGATCATCGCCGGGTGCGCGCGCACCGCGACGCGTTCGACGCCGTTGTCGTCGACCCGGCGCTCGCAGATCGCCAGCAGCTTGACCGTGCAGCCCATCGCCCGCGCGCTGGCCATGTCGGCGGCGGTGACGTCGCCGATGCCCTCGCGGAAGACGTCGGACATGCCGACCCGGGTGTGGAAGGCCAGCCCGGCGAGGATGGCCGCCTTGGCCGCGGCGTCGTAGCCGTCGACGTCCGCGCTGGGATCCGCCTCGGCGTAACCGAGTGCGGTGGCCTCGGCCAATGCCTCGTCGAAGCCCGCGCCGGTGGCGTCCATGCGGGACAGGATGAGGTTCGTCGTGCCGTTGACGATGCCCATGACGCGGTTGATGCGGTCACCGGCCAGCGACTCGCGCAGCGGGCGCAGCAGCGGGATCGCGCCGGCGACAGCGGCCTCGTAGTACAGATCCACCCGGGCCCGCGCGGCGGCGTCGTGCAGCGTGGCGCCGTCGTCGGCCAGCAACGCCTTGTTGGCGCTGACCACGCTCTTGCCGGATTCGAGCGCGCTGAGCAGCAGGCCGCGGACCGGTTCGATGCCGCCGACGAGTTCGACGACGATGTCCACGTCGTCGCGGGCGACGAGCTCTGCGGCGTCCGTGGTGAGCAGGTGCGCCGGCACGTCCGCGTGCCGCGCGGGCCGGCGCACTGCGACCCCGGCCAGTTCGAGCGGCGCGCCGATGCGGGCGGCGAGGTCGTCGGCCTGTTCGTCGAGCAGCCGCACGACCTGCGAGCCGACAACGCCGTGCCCGAGCAGCGCGATCTTCAACGCGTCGGTCATCGGGCCAGGCCCATGTCGAGAGCAAGGAGGTCGTCCTCGGTCTCGCGGCGCACGAGGACACGCGAGATGCCGTCGCGCACCGCGACGACGGGCGGGCGCGGCACGTGGTTGTAGTTGCTGGCCATGCTCCGGCAGTAGGCACCGGTGGCCGCGACGACGAGCAGGTCGCCGGGGCGCACATCGCCCGGCAGCCAGGTGTCGCGCACCACGACGTCGCCGCTCTCGCAGTGCTTGCCCACGACGCGCGACAGCAGCGGCGCGGCGGCAGACTCCCGGTTGGCCAGCACGCAGGTGTACTCGGCGTCGTAGAGCGCGGTGCGCACGTTGTCGCTCATCCCGCCGTCGACGGACACGTAGCGGCGCACCTGCCCGCCGTCGAGCGTGACGTCCTTGACCGTGCCGATCTCGTACACGGTGACGGCGCTGGGCCCGACGATCGCGCGGCCCGGTTCGACCGACAGCCGCGGGCGGGCCAGGCCGACCGACGCACATTCGAGCTCGACGATGCCGCTGAGCCGTTCGAGCGTCTGCTTCGGCGACTCCGGGTCGTCCCCGCTGACGTAGGCGATGCCGAGACCGCCGCCGAGGTTGATCTCCTCGACCTGCACGCCGTGCACGTCGCGGACGGTGGCGGCGAGCGATACGACGCGGTGGGCGGCGACCTCGAAACCCGTGGTGTCGAAAATCTGCGAGCCGATGTGCGAGTGCAGTCCGGCGAGGTGCAGCGACGCGTGGTCGAGCACCTGCGCCACGGCGCGCTCGGCCGATCCGTCGCGCAGCGAGAAGCCGAACTTCTGGTCCTCGTGGGCGGTCGCGATGAATTCGTGCGTGTGGGCTTCGACGCCGACCGTGACGCGGACCAGGACGCGCTGGCGCACACCCGCGGTCTTGGCGATCTCGGCCAGCCGGTCGATCTCGTCGAACGAGTCGACGATGACGCGCCCGACGCCGGCGGTCACGGCACGCTGCAGCTCGGCACGCGACTTGTTGTTGCCGTGCAGGGCGATGCGATCCGGCGGGAAGTCGGCGGCCAGCGCCACGGCGAGCTCGCCGCCGGTGCAGACGTCCAGGCCCAGGCCCTCCTCGGCGATCCAGCGCGCGAGGGTGCTGCACAGGAAGGCCTTGGCTGCGTAGTAGACGTCGACGCCGTTCGCGGCGGCGGTCCACCCACGCGCGCGGGCGCGCACGTCGTCCTCGTCGAGGAACAGCGCCGGCGTGCCATGCTCGTCGACCAGTGCGGTCAGCGGCGCGCCGCCGACGTGCACGACGCCGTCGAGGCGCTGCGCGGACCCGGGCCACACGGCGGCGTCGAGGGCGTTGGGGTCGGCCGGTGCCCGGGTCGGCGCGGCGTCGGGCAGCACGTCACCGTGCCGCGGACCCGCCGGGTGCGCATTGCGGCTCATCGCCTACATCCGCTCCGGAGCGCTGACGCCGAGCAGCCCGAGCCCGTTCGCGAGCACGATGCGGGTGGCGTCGTTCAGCCAGGCGCGGGTGCGGTTGGTGTCGGTGATCTCGTCGTCGCCACGCGGGGTGATCCGGCAGTTGTCGTACCAACGGTGGTAAGTGCCGGCGAGGTCCTCGAGGTAGCGCGCGACGCGGTGCGGTGCGCGCAAGGCGGCCGAGCTCTCGACGACGTTCGGGTAGTCGCTCAGCGCGGTCAGCAGCGCCGCTTCGTACGGGCTGGTCAGCAGCTCGGGCGCGAACACGTCGAGCCCGATGCCGAACTCGGCAGCATTGCGCTTGGCGTTGCAGGTGCGCGCGTGCGCGTACTGCACGTAGTAGACCGGGTTGTCATTCGACTTCTTGACCAGCAGGTCGAGGTCGATGTCGAGCTGCGACTCGATCGCCGAGCGCTCCAACGAGTACCGCGCCGCGTCGACCCCGACGGCGTCGACGAGGTCCTCCATGGTGATCACGGTGCCGGCCCGCTTACTCATCCGTACCGGCTTGCCGTCCTTGACCAGGTTGACCATCTGCCCGATGAGGACCTCGACGGTGTCCGGGTCGTCGCCGAACGCCTCGGCCGCCGCCTTGAGCCGAGCGATGTAGCCGTGGTGGTCGGCACCGAGCAGGTAGATGCACAGGTCGAATCCGCGGCCGCGCTTGTCCCGCAGGTAGGCGAGGTCGCCGGCGATGTAGGCGGGATTGCCGTCGCTCTTGATGACCGGCCGGTCCTTGTCGTCGCCGAAGTCGGTCGAGCGCAGCCACCACGCTCCGTCGGCGAAGTACAGCTGGCCGGACTCCTTGAGCTGTTGCACCGCCTTGTCGACCGCGCCGGACTCGTGCAGGGAGTCCTCGTGGAACCAGACGGCGAAGTCCACGCCGAAATCGTGCAGCGACTGCTTGACCTCGGCGAACATCAACTCGACGCCCTCGCGGCGGAACACCTCCTGCGCCTGATCGTCGGGCAGCGACAGGACGTCGGGTTCTTTCGCCTCGACCTGGTGGACGATCTCGTCGAGATACGCCCCGCCGTAGCCGTCGGCGGGCGGTGCGTCACCCTTCGCGCTGGCGAGCAGTGACTGGGCGAACCGGTCGATCTGCACGCCGTGGTCGTTGAAGTAGTACTCGCGCGTCACGGCTGCGCCGCAGGCCTCGAGCAAGCGCGCGAGCGCGTCGCCCACAGCCGCCCACCGGGCGCCGCCCAGGTGTACCGGGCCGGTGGGGTTGGCCGAGACGAACTCGAGGTCTATCCGCCGCCCGGCCAGTGTGTCCGAGCGGCCGTACTGCGCATCTTGCTCGACGATGGTGCGGGCCAGCGCGCCCAGCGAGCCCGCGGCCAGTGTGATGTTGAGGAAGCCCGGCCCGGCGACCTCGACGGCTGCGATGCCGGGGTCGGTCAGCAGGTCGTCGGCGATCGCCGCGCCGATGTCGCGCGACGGCCTGCCCAGCGCCTTCGCGTAACGCATCGCGACGTTGGAGGCGTAATCGCCGCTGTGGCCCGGGCGGGGGCGTTCGACGGGCGCGGAGATCGGGAGCGGCACCTGCGCGCCGGCGTCCTGCGCGACCTGCGCGACAGCGCGCGCGAGCCGGCTCTCCAGTTCGTCGCGAGTCACCGGGCAATCGTAGTGGCCGCCGGACCGCGGATTTGCGCGCACAGGCCTTACTCATAGGCCTGCGACCTAGACTGATCAGCCGGACACCGCACCCGACGCTAGAGAGCAGGCTCATGCCCGAGCGCAAGTCTCCTTCCGCAGGCAGGCCGACGTCGGGGACGCCGCGCAAGCCCGGCGGTACCGGCAGGCCGGCCGGCGCGAGCAGTGGTCGCGGCGCCACGGGTCGCGCGTCGGGCACGACGACGTCGGCGAACGGCGCCGGCGCCCGCCCGCGCAAGAACGCCGCTCCACCGCCGCGCGGAGCCGGTGGGCGGCCGCCGAACCGCAAGGCCGGGAAGTCGATCGTCAACCAGAAGCAGACGCCCTGGGGCTTGATCATCGTCACGGCCGTGATCGTGCTGTTCGCGGCGGGCATCGTCGCCGTTGTGGTCGCCACGAGCGGCGGCAAGAGCAAGTCAAGCGCGAGCAAGCCGTCCACCACCACCAACGGCGGCCAGTCGGTCAACGCCAACGACCCGTACCGACACCCCGAACTGGCCGCGGCGAAGGCCATCCCGGGCGTGACGTACACCGTCGAGGCCGAGCACAACCACGTCGACGGCACGATCAAGTACGACCACTCCCCGCCCATCGGCGGCGATCACAACGCGCTGTGGGCCAACTGCAACGGCAACGTCTACACCACGCAGATCGCCAACGAGAACGCCGTGCACATGCTCGAGCACGGCGCGGTCTGGGTGACGTACAACCCGAAGACGCTGTCGAAGTCGGGCGTCGCGAAGCTGGCGACGTACGTGAAGGGCCAGGACCGCACCGCGATGTCGCCGTACGCCGGGCTCAAGACGCCGATCTCGTTGCAGGCGTGGGGTTACCAGTTGTTCGTGTCCAGTCCGGCGGACCCGCGCATCGCCCAGTTCATCAAGGTGCTGAAGTTCAACCCGCAGACCACGCCGGAGAACGCGGACTGCTCGAACCCGTACTTCAAGGCTGCCGACAGCACCCCGGGCCACCCGCAGACCATCCAGTGACATGACCAGCATCCTCAACGACACCCCACCGACGGACACGGCTGCGGCGGACACCGCAGCCGCGTCGCGGTCGCCACGGCTCGCTCGCGTCCTCGTAGCCGTCATCGCGGTCGCGGTGCTCGCGATTGCCGTCGCAGGCGGGTATTTCTGGGCATCGCGCGGCTCGGACACCAGTACCGCCGCGTCGATGCCGGCCGCGAGCTCGGTCGACGCCGGCTTCGCCCGGGACATGACGACGCACCACCAGCAGGCCGTCACCATGGCCGGCTACACCCGCGACAACTCCACCAACCCGGCCGTCCGGCTGCTCGCCTATGACATCGACACGTCGCAGACGATCCAGATGGGCGAGATGGAGGGGTGGCTGGACACGTGGGGCATCTCCCGCACGTCGGGCAAGCAGATGACCTGGATGGACGCCTACATGGGTTCCGCCGGCGTGCAGATGACGCAGATGCACATGGCCGGTGAGGGGCTGATGTCCGGCAGCGGATCGATGCCGGGGATGGCGACGCCGGCGCAGCTAAACCAGCTCATGACTCTGCACGGCAAAGCACTCGACATCATGTTCCTGCAGCTGATGATCCGTCATCACCAGGGCGGGCTACCGATGGAGCGGGTGGCCGAGCAGCACGCCAGCGAGGCCTACGTGCGCACGCTCGCCGGCAACATGCTGGCCAACCAGGGCACCGAGATCGTGCAGATGGAACAGCTGCTGCGCAAGCTCGGCGGACAGCCGCTGCCCGCACCGACGTACTGATCACGATTCGGCGCCGCTGCTAGTCTTGCTCGGCTGAGCCCCCGTAGCTCAGGGGATAGAGCACCGCCCTCCGGAGGCGGGAGCGCAGGTTCGAATCCTGCCGGGGGCACCATCCCGTCCGCGCCGCGCACGAAGTCTACGAACGCGTTGTCGCCCCCGGTCTCGAGCTTGTGCGACAACGGCTCGTAGGTGCCGTAGCGCCGAGGAAGCGCCTCGGGCATGTGCCTGTGGGCGAGTTGTATCCAGGTCGCGGCCGTCTCGGCAGCATCGAAGTCCGACCGCACGTACCAACGCACCTCAACGACGCTCGCGGTGCCCGCTTCGGCGCGAGGTGGAGTGCGAAGCTTGCCGCGCGTCCACACCCGGTCGGTCTGATTATCGTGCAGCGCGCCGGGCGCCGCGGACGACCGTTAACGCCTGGCCGGGTTCGCCGTCATCAATCCCGAGGCCTGCGTCGGACACCAGCGCACGAAGCTCGGCCGCGGACACCGCTCTCGGCGCATAGACCTGCAGGTCGTAAGACACGATGCCTCCCGTGCGCTTTCCGCTGACGCTACTGCGACGCGTGGACGCCGATCGACGAGAATTCGATCTTACTGTCGGTGGCCATAATTGCTACACTAAATGTAGCCACAGGAGGAAGCATGAGCATCGGAGTCCGAGAACTCAGAGACGGGTTGAGCCGGCACCTGGCACACGTGCGGGCCGGCCACACTGTCACCGTGACCGATCATGGCGTGCCGGTCGCGCGCATCGTCCCGGTCGACGTGCCCAGTGCCCTTGAGCGACTCATCGCTGATGGTCGGGTGACGCCTGCGAAGCAGCCGAAAAGGCCGTCAGGACGCCGCCTCAAGACAGCCGGCACGGTGAGCGACTTGGTGGCCGAGCAGCGACGGTGATCGCCTACTTCGACACCTCGGCGCTCGTCCCATTACTGATCGACGAACCCGCGTCATCAATCTGCGAGCGGCTATGGGATGACGCTGAGGATGTCGTGTCGGTCCGCATTGCCTACGTCGAGGCCGCCGCAGCGATCGCGCAGGCGCGCCGGCTCGAACGGCTGACTCGTTCCCAGCAGCATGATGCGCTCGGGCTCCTTGACGGGACATGGGATCAGTTCCAGGTCGTCGATGTCGATGAGCCGCTCGTCCACCGAGCGGGAACACTCGCGGATCTGCACAGCTTGCGCGGCTACGACGCGACGCACTGCGCAGGCGCCGAGTCGATCAACGATTCCGACGTCGTGGCGGCGAGCGGCGACCGGCAACTGCTTGCCGCATGGCGAGCGTTGGGCATGAACACACTCGACGTGAACGCTGGACCCAGCTGATTCGGACGGCCGTCTCGAAAGAGTTGATCTTCGCGGGTACGCAACGGGTACCCACCAGCACTGAAAGCAGTCCATGTTGATCAACTACAACAAACGCATGTAGACCAGCAAATCCAGGCTCTCCAAGCATTTACCAACAATCATCAAAATCGCGAAAACGGCTACGGAGGCGGGAGCGCAGGTTCGAATCCTGCCGGGGGTACAACACGGAACGGCCGTCCGGATGGAGTTTGCAACGGGCATCACGCCGGTTGCGTCGGCGCGTCCGTGACTTCCCGATTGAAGAGCTTCAACGTTCCGGTGGCGAGCAGGATGCTGCGGGTCCTGGTGGTCATGTCACGCAGGACGAGCCGGGTGTCGGCGCGGATGGCTGCGACCCGCGCCTCCAACAACAGACCCACTCCCATCGAATCGATGAAAGCGACCTCGCTGAGATCGATGATCAGCTGGGCGGGGTTGCCGGCCAGCGCCTGCGTCAGCTGCGCGCGCAGCTCCTCGACGCGCCCCAGGTCGACGTCCCCGACCCAGCTCAGTGTCACCAGCTCACGCGACATGGGCTCGACCCGGACAGGCCCACGCTGGCGGTGGTTGCACCGGCACCCCTTTTCGTCGCGAACGAGACACCTAGCCGGACCGCATCCTGCCTGAGTCCGCGCTGTGTCGGGTCGAGTCTTACCGCAACAACCGGCCGCTAACCAGCGGCCCGCCACGCCCGGGACGAGCTCCCGTCACCCGGCCGTCGCCGCCCGGTCCTTCCCCGCCTGCTTGGCCGCATAAAGCGCCCGGTCGGCTCGGCCCAGCGCATCGCCGGACTTCATGACGGCCTCGCCCGGCTGCCAACTGCACGTGCCGATGGAGACGCTCAGCCTCCAATCGGGCGCCTGGCGAAGCGTCACGCACCGCACCGCCTCCACCAGGCGGGTGGCCGTGCTGTGCGCCGCATCCCGATCCGCGCCGGCAAGAACGATCGCGAATTCCTCGCCACCGAAGCGAGCGAGCAGGTCGTGTTCTTCGCGCAGCGCATTCGCCAGTGTCCGCGCTACCGAGCACAGCACCTCGTCGCCCACGAGGTGACCGAAGGTGTCGTTGAACAATTTGAAGTTGTCGATGTCGACCATGGCAACGGAGACGGGTACCGCTTCCCGGATGCAGCGTCGCCACTGGGTACGCAGTGCCTGATCAAACGCGCGACGATTCGGCACGCCGGTCAGCCCGTCGCTCATGATCATGCGGAGCATCTGCTCCTCCATGGCCTTCTCGGTGGTGACATCGAGCACGAGACCCACCGCACGCACCGCCCTGCCACGTCGATCCCGGTCGAGCACCTTGCCGCGCAACGAGAGGTGGCGGGTGGTCAGGTCGGCACCGATACGCGCCGCGACCTCGACGCTGCCGCAGGTGGCCAGATTCGCGAATCCGCTGGCGACGGCGTCGCGGTCGCGCGGATCGACGAGTGCGCCGAATGCCGTCACGTCGGCCGGCGGTTCATCTGCAGCGGCGAACAGCTCCGCCGCGTGCGGTTCCCACGTCAACTGGCCGGTCCCGATGCTCAACTCCCACATGGCCGCGGTCGCCTGCCCGATCGACAATTCCAACCGGGTCTGCAGGTGCGACCGCTCGAGCAGCAGGCGGTGGACCTCAGACGTGTCCCGTCCCGCAGCCCACCACAGCTCGGTGCCCTCGATCGGCCGCGCAACCCAGTGCAGGTGGAACCAGCTGCCGTCGGCGCGGGCGAAACGGTTCTCGACCTGTACTTCGGCCGCGCCACCCTCCAGGGCCGAGACGGCGGCGACGACGGCCGGCAGATCCTCCGGGTGCACCAGTTCGAGCAGCGAGCTGCCGTGGACCACGTCGGGTTGTCGGCCCAGCAGCTGCGCGAAGGCGCTGTTGACCTCCCGTAGGTAGCCGTCGTGGCCGGCCACCGAGAACAGTTCGACCTCGGTCACGCGCAGGGCCGAGATCTCCTCGGCGGTAGCGGCGCGCCGGCGCGGCGAAGCGACAGGTGAGTTCATCGGACCCTGTTCTTGGCGTAAAGGCCCAGCAAGGTCGTGGCCACTCCGGCGTTCGTGATCAGGTCGGGATTGACCAACGGGTACAGGGTGGCCGGCGTGAATCCGTCGAGATCGTCGGCCAGTTCCTCGTCATCGACATGCTCGAACCCCATCGTCCAGTCGGGGAACGTCGGCGCGGGCACATCGATGTCGGCCAGCTTGCGCAGGTTCATGTGCCGCGGGTCGGCGGCGATGCGCTCATACGTGCTCCTGATGGCCGCGTCCCCTCCCTCCAGCAGCTGCAGGAAGCTCTGGCTGGAGTACAGGAGCATGCCGCTCAGCCCGTCCCGCTCGTTGTTGTCGCGGGACGTGCCCAGGAGGTCGACCAGCTCGTCGGGGGTGAAGTCGTGCGTCGACTGGCTGCAGTACACGATTCGTCTCACGCTGCACCTCACGTGCGGTCGGCGGGTGGTTGGACAGGGGTGACACGAGACATCAGGGCAGCGGCGGCGGCGACGACGACATCGCGGTCGTGGGTCAGCACGTAGTCGAAGCGGCGCTCGTCGTCCGGCCCGGTGTCACCGAGGTCACGAGCGAGCAGCGCCGCCGCGAAATGCGGGCCGACGACGGTGAGGTCCCACTCCCCCACGAGGGGATCCGTGGGAGCCAGCCGACCGCCGCGCAGGCCGGGCAGCGGCTCGGCGGGCACGTCTTCCCCGAGCACGGCGGCGAACACCGCCGAATCGGCGAGCGCGCGGTACCGACGGGCGGTTGCCGGAGTGAAGAACTGCGCGTGTTGCACGGTGGCGAGCAGCACGACGTTCGCCCCCAGGCGCATTGCCTGGTGTTCCAGATGCTTGCTGATCTCGATGAGCAGCGGCTTGCGTGACGTCCGTGCGCTGATGCGAGCCGCCGCGGCCTCGTACGGCGTGCAGTCGAGCAGCAGTTGGCTGCGAACAGATCCGGGGACGGCGTCAGCGGCGGGTCGTGGCCGACCGGTGAGGTCGGGCATCGGGCCGGGCCTGCCGAACAACCAACCCTGACCCAACCGAGCGCCCAGACCACGCGCGAAATCGAGGTGTTTCTTCGTCTCGATCCCCTCGGCCAGCAGCACCGCGCCGGAGCGTTCGGCCTCCGCGTTCACCGCCGTGACGATCTCGGCCACCTCGCCGGTCGGCCGTTGTTGCACCAACCGCAGGTCGAGTTTGATGACGTCCGGCCGCAGCAGTGGCAGCAAGGCCAACGATTCGGGCCGGGCACCCACATCGTCCAGTGCGATGCGCAACCCCTGCGCCCGCACGCGTTCGACGAATCGCATCAGCGACGCCGGGTCGTCGGCAAGGTCGCGCTCGGTTATCTCGACCACGACGGGAAACGGCCGGGCACCGGACTGTTGGCGCACCGACAGATCGCCGGGCGTCCTGGCCCAGTCCAAGCCGTTGGGTTCGACATTGACGAACAGTGCCCACGGCGCCTGCAGACCAGCCGAAACGGCTCCGTCCAGCGCGGCAGACCGACAGGCCTCGTCCAGTTCGCGGACACAGCCTGCTGCTCGCGCGGCGTCGAACAGCCTTTCCGGGCGCCGCAGTGGATGGTCGATCGGTCCTCGGGCGAGTGCTTCGAAGGCGACGTTCACGCCACTGTCGAGATCGACAATTGGTTGGTACAGCGCCCGGACGCCACCACCACGGATGACGTCCTCGGCCCGCGGGCCCAGCACGGCAGCTAGCGACATGTCCGGCGTATCCCATGAACGAGCGGTCCTGGCGCTGTTTGCCATGTCTTACGTCGCAGGACGGGGTTTCCGGCCACGCCCGACCCGTTGAAGGTAAAGTTTGCGTTAGAAACTGGGAAGGGGTGTTACCGAACCGATACCCAAGGTTCGTGGCGCCGCACGGACGCGGTCAGCGAGAAGAAGGCACGAGCCACACGGCGGCGTGCGCCGGCTGCACCGTGCGATCGAGCACGTCGATCAGATCGATCGGCACATCACCCAGCTCGGGTCGCGCCCGCAGCCGGCCGGCGAACGCGGTCACGACCCGCTCGGCGTCGAACCGCGAGCGGTTGAACCGGCGATCGACCACGCGCCGCACCCGCCGCGTCAGCGGCACGGCCACGATGCTGACCAACAATGTCGCGCCGGCCACGCCGACATTGTTGAAGTGCGTGATCTGCACCGCCGCCAGCAGTGCCCCGACGTACAGGCCGGCCAGCACGATCAGCACGACCGCGTAGGACACCGTGCGGCTGACGATCCGCTCGATCTCGTACAGCTTGTACCGCGTGATCGCGACGCCGGTCGCGATGGCGATGAGTGCGAACCCGACACCCTCGCCGAGGGTCTGCACCCAGTCCGGCCAGTGGCCCGCGGTGCTGCCGCCGAGGTCGAGGACGAGTTCGATGAGGATGGCCAGCGCGGCGGCGGAGAGCACCCACTTGGTCTGCTCGCGCTCGACGAGGTTGCCGCGCCGGTACCGCACGACGAGCGACACCAGGGATGCGAGCACGCAGGCGAAGATGATGACGAACATCCACTCGCCGGCTTTGAACACCATGCCCAGACCACCGGACGGTTCGGGTGCGGCATCGGACAGGAGCCGCCTGGCCGGCACGAATGCAGTGGCGGTGCCGATCGCGCCCGTCCAGAAGATCAACGCGGCGTACGACACGCGCTCGACCCAACGCCACCTGCTGCCGATCAACGCACTGTCGGGGAATCGCAGCAGGCCCACCGTCACCAGCAGGAAGATGCCCGGGAACCATGCCCACGACTGGAACCAGGCCGCGAGATGCACGACGGCATCGGGCCATCCGTGCGCCAGTCCGTAGCCGGCGACCTCCGTGCCGTCGCTCTCGGCGTTGAGCAGCAGCGAGGACGCCAAGAAGCACCAGCCGACGGCGTTGCGCGGCAGGACCCGGACGATCGTGTAGCCGATCGCGGGGTAGGCGATGAACAGCACCAGCCCCACGATGCGCGCATGGTGATCGTTCAGTGCGGAGAAGACGAGGCCGACGACGAGCAGGATCACCGAGGCGAGCGCCATTCCTGCGGCAAGTCGTCTCGCCGCGCGGTCCGTCACTGCGGCACCACCCACACCGCGGCGTGCGCCGGGGCAACGGTGCGATCGACGACCGTCAGGAGATCGGTCGGCACATCGCCCTGCTCGGGACGCGCCCGCAGCCGGCCGGCGAACGCGGTGACAACGCGTTCGGCGTCGAATCGGGAGCGGTTGAACCGGCGATCGACCACGCGCCGCACCCGCCGGGTCAGCGGCACCGCAACGATGCTGACCAGCAGGGTCGCCGCGGCCACGCCGACGTTGTTCAGATGCGAGAACTGCACCGCACACAGGAGCACCCCCACGTACAGGCCGGCCAGCACGACCAGCACCACCGCGTAGGACACCGTGCGGCTGACGATCCGCTCGATCTCGTACAGCTTGTACCGCGTGATCGCCACCCCGGTCGCAACCGCGATCAGCGCAAGGCCGACACCCTCGCACAAGGTCTGCGCCCACCCCGGCCACGGGCCGAACCAGCTGGTGCCGGCATCCTGGCCAAGCGCAAGGACGATCGCGAGCACGGCCGCCGACAGCACCCAGCGCAGCTGCTCGCGTTCGACCGCGCGGCCGCGGCGGTACCGCGCGATCAGCGAGCCGACGCACGCGAGAACAACGGGCAGGATCAGGAAGAACATTGCCTCCGCGGGGACGTACAGCAGGGCCCGCCACCCGCGCGGCTGCGGCGCATCGGCCGACAACAACTCGCGGGCAGAGACCGTTGCGGCCACGATCCCGAGCGCGACGCTCCACACCGCCATCGCGGCGTATGCGGCGCGCTCCACCCAACGCCACCGCCGGTTGAGCAGCAGCCCGTCCGGGAACCGCAGCAGGCCGATGGTGACCACCAGGAAGAACGCCGGGAACCAGGCCCAAGCCTGCGCCCATGCCACGGTGTGCACGACGGCGTCCGGCCAGCCGCGCTTCAACCCGTACGGGCCGACCTCGGAGCCGACGTCCTCGAGGCCGCTGAGCACGGACGCGACGAGGTAGGTCCACGCGACGGCGTTGCGCGGTCGCGCCCGGGTGATGATGAGACCGACGGCCGGGAACGCCGCGCCGAACACATTGCTCAACACGCGCGAGAAGTCATCGTTGAGGACCGCGAACACCGCCGAGACCACCAGCAGTGCGAGCGCCGCGATCGCCAGGACGAGCGCGCCGCGCCGCAGCGCCCGGACGGAACTCATGACCGCGCCACCCAGATCCCGGCGTGCGACGGGGCGACCGTGCGCTCGACGACCGCGAGCAGGTCCGTGGGCACGTCCCCGCGTTCCGGGCGCGCCCGTAGCCGCTGCGCGAAGGACGTGACGACGCGTTCGGCGTCGAAGCGGGCACGGTTGAAGCGCCGGTCGACCACCCGGCGGACACGCCGGGTCAGGGGCACCGCCAGGATGCTCACCAGCAGCGTCGCCAGCGCGACGCCGAGCTGACTCTGACCGGAACTCACGAGGTTGGCCGCCGCCGCGAGCACTCCCACGTAGACGCCCGCGAGCACTGCCAAGACGAGCACGTAGGTCACCGTGCGGCTGACGACCTTGTCGATCTCGTAGAGCCGGTAACGCAGGACGGCCACCGCGATGCCCACCGAGACCGGCGCCACCGTCACCAGCCCGAGCGCGAACGAGATCCAGCTGGTGCCGTTGCCGAAGTCCAGCGCGAAGAGCAGGACGACGGTCAGCGTGGCGCCGTAGAGCAGCGACGTCAGCTGCGCCCGCTCCACGCCGGCGGCACGCCGCCGCCGCGCGACGAGCGAACCGATGGACAGGAAAAGGCACCCGATGAAGCCGGCGAAGATCAACGTCCCCGCCGCGTTCTGCACGGCGAGCGGCACCCGCACGAAACCCGACGGGCTGGGCGCATCGGCGTAGGACCGGCCGTCGACGATGCTGGCCTTTGCGATCGTCGCCAGGATCACGTACGTGGCCGCCAGGGTCACGACGATGCGGATCGGCCAGCGCCAGCGCGGCCCGGCGAGCGTCCCGTTCGGGAAGAGCAGCACGAGGGGCGTCAGCAGCACCACGCCGGGCAGCCATGCGTAGTTGTTGAGGAAGCCCGCCCAGAGCGGCAGGCCGGAAATCCGACCGTGCGCCGGTCCGAGATGGGCCAGCACGCCGAGCAGCGAGGTGGTGGCCGCGCCCACTCCCTGGATGCAGATGATCACCGCGATGTTCGTCACCGCGCCGCGCAGCAGGAGGAACGCGCCGACGAAGGAGAACGTGATGGCCGCCCCGAGGTCGGGTCCGAACAGGCCCATCAACCGTGCGTGGACGATCGGGATCACGATCGCCGGGACGACGCAGGCCAGCATGGCCAGTACCGTCAGCGAGGCACCGATCCGCCGTGCTCTCATGACGGCGCCAGCCACAGCCCGGCATGGGTCGGTTGCAACGCCGATCCCACCGCGGTGAGCAGGTCGTCGCCGTCGCTGCCGTGCGTCACGTCGCGGCGCAATCCCTCGGCGAACCGCTCCACCAGCAGCGCCCGGTTGTACTTGCTGCGATTGAAGCGGCGATCGACGCGCGTCTGCACATTGCGTCGCACCGGCACGAACAGTGCGGCCACCGTCAGCGTGGCCCCGGCCACCACAAGAGGGTTGTTCGGCAGGAACGAGGAGAACGCGGCGATGATCCCGATGTACGTGCCGAGCAACAACCCGGTGATGACCAGGTAGGACACCGTCCGACTGATCACCTTGTCGATCTCGAACAACCCGTGCCGGGTGATCGCCACGACGATGGCAAGCGGGAAGCCGTAGAAGCCCACCTGGTTGACGAAGTCCACGATCGCCGCGGCCGACGACTTCGAGCCGACGAGACCGTCGACAGCGGCACTGACCACCAACGAGACGACCACGATGCCGGCGGCCCACACCAGCCAGCGCAACTGCGCGATACCCGTGACGTCACCGGTTCGGCGATACGCACGCCGTCGCACGATCAGCGACGCGAGGGCGGCGACCAGTGCGGCAAAGACGGCGACGAAGCCGACGTTGGCCACCGACTCGGGCACGAACCCCTGCACGACGGGGAGCACGCCCTTGTAGTCGGAGTTGGCCTTGCTCACGGCGCACAGGAACACCTCGGCCACCACCGCCACTACGGTGTAGATCGCCACGCCTCGCCAACGGCGCCCGACGAGCCGACCGGTCGGGTAGGTCAGGATCAGGAAGCAGATGCCGGCGAACAGCAGCACCCAGACCCAGTTGTCGAGCCACACGGCCCACTCGCGGGCGAGCACGCCGACGGCACCCGGCCGCGCGTCGATCGCAGCCTTGGCCAACGAGTCGATGGTGGCCGCGAACGAGATCAGCATGGTCAGCCAGCCGGCCGGGTGCCGTGGCCGCACCACGACGAGGTAACAGCTCAGCACGGCAGTGATGATCGGGTTGAGCAGATAGAGGAATTGGGCCGCCCGGGTCTGATTGGCGTCGGGGGGCTCGACCAGCTGCGCGACCAGACCGAACACGCCGGCCGCGAACAGCGAGGCGGTGAGAGCGATGACGGCAGTGCGGGCGGTGCGGCTCATGACTGCGCCAGCCAGAGTCCGGCGTGCGTAGGTTGCAGGGCCGTGCCGACGACGGTCAACAGGTTGTCGCCGTCGCTGCCGTGCGTCACGTCGCCGCGCAACTGTTCGGCGAACCGCTCGACCAGCAGTGCCCGGTTGTACTTGCTGCGATTGAAGCGGCGATCTACACGCGTCTGGACGCTGCGTCGCACTGGTACGAACAGCGCGGCCACCGTCAATGTGGCCCCGGCAACCACAAGAGGGTTGTTCGGTAGGAACGAGGAGAACGCCGCGATGATCCCGACGTACATCCCGAGCAACACACCGGTGACCACCAGGTAGGACACCGTCCGGCTCACCACCCGGTCGATCTCGAACAGGCCGTGCCGACTGATGGCGATACCGATCGCGAACGGAATGCCGAAGAACACGAGCTGGCTCAAGACGTCCCACACCTGTTCGAGCAGGTCGGTCGGCTTCGTGAGGCGGTCGACGCCGGTTCCGACCAGCAACACCAGAACCACGTTCGCGGCGGCCCAGAGCAGCCAGCGAATCTGCGCCAACCCGACGAGGTCGCCTTCGCGCCGCAACACGCGCCGACGCAGCCAGAGCGACGCGAGCGCGATGGTGATGGCGATCAGCAGGCCTGCGAAGCCCAACCCGGCGGCGTACTCCGTCATGAGCCCGGCCGGCGCGATCGTGTGCAGCTTCGGGTAATTGACCGTCTTGTGCACCAGTGCGCAGGCCACGGCCTCGCCCACCACCACCACGGTCATCGCTACGGCAACCCCGCGCCAGCGCGCGGACGGCAGCCGCCCGGTCGGGAAGTAGAGGATGAGGAACGCGACGCCGCCGAAGAGGAACACCCACGTCCAGTTGTCGAGCCATGCCGCCCAGCTGCGCAACCCGTCCCGCGATCCGACGTCGAGGACGATGGCGCCACGGGCCACCGAGTCGACAGCGCCCGCGCTCGCAACGACCATGACGAACCAGCCGACGGCGTGCTGCGGCCGGACGACGGTCAGATAGCCGCCCAGCATCGCCGCGACGACCGGTGACAGCAGGTAGAGCACCTGCGCGACGCGGGTCTGGTGATCGGTCGTGGGGGCGAACATCTGAACGACCAGCCCGAGCACTGCGATGCCGAGGACGAGCACGGCGAAGGTGATCGTCAGCGAGCGCCTCACGCGGCCACCATCGCCGATGTTGCGCGGAGCTCGCGATGCATGGCCTCGCGCGCGGCGTGCACGCCGCACATGCCGTGGACGCCGCCACCGGGCGGCGTGGACGACGAGCACAGATACACGCCGGGCAACGGCGTGCGGTAGCGCGACCACGCGGGCACCGGCCCGAGAACGGCCTGGTAGAGCCCGGCGCGGCCGCCGTTGATGTCGCCGCCGACATAGTTGGCGTCGTACGCCTCGTACTGCGCCGCGGTGCGCGTGGCGCGGGCGAGGACGAGATCCCGGAAGCCGGGAGCGAACCGCTCGAGTTGCGCCTCGATGGCCGCAGTGCGGTCGAGGGTCGAGCCGTGCGGGACGTGGCAGTAGGTCCACAGCGTGTGCTGACCTTCCGGCGCGCGCGTCGGGTCGGCGACACCGGGCTGGACGGCGAGCACGAACGGGCGGTCGCTGTGCCGGCCGGCCTCGACGTCGGCCTCGCTGGCCGCCACCTCGTCGAGCGTGCCGCCGACATGCACGGTGCCGGCCGCCCGGCACTGCGCCGCGGCCCACGGCACCGGGCCGGACAGCGCGTAATCGACCTTGAACACACCCGGCCCGTAGCGGAACCTGGTGAGCCGGCGCAGATACGGGCCGGGCAGGTCATCGGCGCCGATCTGGGCGAGCTGGCGCGGCGTCACTGCGAGCAGCTTCACCCGGGCCGGCGGCAACGCGCGCAACGACCGCACCGGTTCGCCGCAGGCGATCTCGACGCCGAGCTCGATGGCACGACCGACGAGTGCGTCGACCAGCCGGCCGCTGCCGCCCTCGACGACGGGCCAGCCCCCGGCGTGCGCGGTGACACCGAGCGCGATGCCGAAGGCAGAGGTGAGCGGCGCCGTCAACTTCCGCATGCTGTGCGCGCCGACGCCGGCGAACAATGCGCGCCCGAGATCGGTGTCGAAGCGCGCCCGCGCCAGCGCGTGCACCGGCCGCAGGCCGGTCAGTCCGAACCGGGCCATGAGCAGCGGGTGCCGCGGCAGATGCCGGAGGTCGCCGAGGACCTCGGCCATGAGCTCGTCGGTATGCCGGACGAACGGGCCGAACAGCGACGTCCAGGCCCGTCCGTCGACACCGAGCGCATCCCCTGTGCGGGCAAGGTCCGCATACGCGGCGCCCGCCCGCCCCCCGTCCAGCGGATGTGCGTAGGCAATCTCCGGCCGGCGCAGCCGAACCCCGTGCGCCTCGAGATCGAGGTTGCGGAAGAACGGCGAGATCTCAGCCAGGCCCTGCACGACCGAACACACGTCGTGCCGGAAGCCGGGCAGCGTCAGCTCAGCTGTCCGGCAGCCGCCACCAGGGGTGTCCGCGGCCTCGACGAGCTGCACGCTGTGGCCCTGCTCGGCCAGCGTGATCGCAGCGGCGAGCCCGTTCGGGCCCGACCCGACGACCACGGCGTCCAACACGACGTCAAACCCTCCCCCGGGTCATGCCGCGCGGCGGCGCAGCTTGCGGGCGGCGAAGGTGAACGGCGCGCCGAGCAGGTGCAGCACGCTGCGGATGCCGGCGTTGTAACGCACGTTGCGCGCGTTGTGCCACAACCGCTTGCGATCGACGATGATCGACGTGACGTCGACGTCGCAGCCCAGCGCACCCAGCCGGTTCGCGAGGTTGCACATCGTGGTCGACCAGAACCGGTCCTCCATGCGTTTCATGACCGGCATCCCGAGCTCGTACAGCGGGTCGTTCGGCCGGATCAGCACCTGCGTCTGCAGGATCGTGCCGGACTCGTCCTCGTGCGCCGAGAACGTGATCATGCCGGCGAACATGTGGCCTTCCGGCGTCATGAACGAGAACGATTCGTCGTCGGCGTAGAGCACGAGCACACCGGTCGTGAGCTTGAGCCCGCCGCCTGCTGCCACGGCGATCGGCGCGACGTCGCCGGGGTTGATGCCCTCGAGCGCACCGTAGAAGCGGCTCTTGCCGGGCCAGAACTCGCCGAAGTGCGCGCGCCATTCCGCGATGGCCTGCTGCGGTGTGGCGACCGGCCCGATCGGGCAGGTGTAGGTGCGCTGCCAGAGCCGGCCGAAGCCCTGCATGGGGCCGGTGACCCGCCGCCCGCTGACGCCCCAGGACTTGCCGGCCAGATCGGTGCGGCCCGCGTCGACGGCCAGTCGGTCGACCGAGGATGCCCAGTTGCCGACATCGGTGCGGACCGGGACCTCGACCGCGGGGACCTCGAGCTCGGACGGTGCAGCGGGGGACGTGGCTACGGGAGCCGAGGGCTCCGGGATGCCGGTCATGATCACAGCGCTCCTGCCGCGGCCAGGGCGGCCGACTCATCGGGGTGGATGCCGATGGCCTCGTCGAGGCGCGTCAGCGTGAAGATCTGGCGGTAGTGGTCGGTGAGCCCGAAGGCCATGAGCTTCTGCTTCGCGCGGTTGGCCCGAACGAGCACCGTGACCAACATGCCGATGCCCGACGAGTTCATATACGACAGGTCGGTGAAATCGAGCACCACGACCTTGGTCGGCGCGACACTCGCCTCGTCCCAGGCCTGGCCGAGCACTTGTTGGCATGCCGCGGTGACGTCACCGCGGATGCCGATGACGGCCACTTTCTCGGAGTGGCGCTTGACTGCCATCTCGATGTTGACCGAGACCATGACTTCCCCCGTTGCTCCCAGTGGACGGTTCAGGTGGTGGCCGGGTCGACGACTTCCATGAAGTCGACGAGCCGGGTGATGGTGAAGATGTGCCGGTAGTGCTCGGTCAGCCCGGCGGCCGCGATGGTGCGTCGCTCCGCGCGGGCGAGCGCCAAGACGCTGACGAGCACGGCGATACCGGTGGAGTTGATGTAGTCGACGGAGTGAAAGTCGAGCAGCACCCGGCCCGGCTCGTTCGTGGCGACCGCCTCGGCGTAGGCGGCGGGCAGCACCGTCTTGGCGCTGCCGTCGACCTCACCGGTGAGCGTCACGACTGCGGTGCCGCCGCTCTCGGCGGCAATGCGGACCTGGGTCTCACACGTGCTCGGCATGGCGGGGTCCTTCCTGTGCCGGCGGGTGGTGGGGCGGGTCGGTCTCGTCCTCGGCGACGACCGTCATCCGCAGTCGGGCGGTGTGCCGGCTCGCGTCGTCGGGGTCGGCGACGACGTCCATCGAGTCGACCATGCTGCGGACGAGGAACAGCCCCCATCCGCGCGGGCGCTGGAGCCCTTCGAGCTTGGCGTCGAGGTCGGGGATCTCCGGGTGGTCGGGCAGTTCGCGCAATCCGCCGCGGTCAGAGACCAGCACCTCGATGGTGTCGCCGTCCGTGCGCACGGTCGTCTCGACCGCGAGCTTCGGATTGTTGTGGTTGCCGTGCTCGATGGCGTTCATCACCGTCTCGGAGACGGCCGTGCCCAGCCGGTCGCGAGCGTCGCGGGTGAGCCGCAGCGCGGACACCGAGTCGATCACCCGGGCGACGACGTCGCGTTCACCGCCCGGCTCACTGGCCGACTCGAACTCGGCCAGCGTGTGCCACGTGGTCATGTCACACCGCCTATCAAGGCAGCGCCCGAACGCTCGATGGTGACGAGCGTGATGTCGTCCTCCTGCTCGACCGGTCCGGTGAACGCCGTGAGCTCGGACAGGCACCGGTCGATGAGGACCTCGCCGCCCGCGGAGACGCCGACGAGTTCGGCGAGGCGGTCGAAGCCGAACATCTGCCGGTTGCTGTCGTGCGCCTCGGCCAGCCCGTCGCTGTGCAGCAGCATGCCCTCGCCGGGCGCGAGCACGTCGACGGTCTCGTCGTAGGCCATCCCCGGCATGAGGCCGAGCGGCATCCCGGTGGCATTGAGCTCACGGTGGCCGTGGCCCCCGGCGGTACGGATGTAGGGCAGATTGTGTCCGGCGTTCGCGAACGTCATGTGCCCGGTGGCCGGGTCGAGCGCGATGGCCAGGCAGGTGACGAACATGTGCGCCGGGATGTCGGCGCAGAGCATGTCGTTGACGCTCGCGAGCACCTCACCCGGCGACGTCATGCGGGTGGCCGCCTCGCGCAGCAGTGCGTGCGTGCTCGCCATGACCAGCGCGGCCGGGACGCCCTTGTCGGTGACGTCGCCGCAGACGAACATGATGCGGCCGTCGGGCAGCTCGGCGAAGTCGTAGAAGTCTCCGCCGATGGTCCGCGCGGGACGGTAGAACGCCGCGACGTGGAACCCCGGCAGGGTCGGCAGCTCGGCCGGCAGGAACTGTTGCTGGATCAGTTGCGCGACCCGCAGCTCCTGCTCGATGCGCTCGACATTGCGGGCTTCGACCTCGCGCGCCCGGACCAGCTGGCCCACCCGCATCGCCGGCGCGGCGTAGCCCGCCAGGGTGTCGAGCAGTCGGCGGTCGTCGGACGAGTAGCCCTGCTCGGACAGTCGCGGCCCGAGGTTCAGGGCGCCGATCAGCTCACCGGAACTCACCAGCGGAACGACGAGCACGACGCCGGCTGCACGCAGGTCGCGGACCGCGGGTGAGTCGAGCTCGAGCCCGCCGAGGTCGACCGGGGCACCGGCCTGCGCGAGGTAGACCAGGAACGGGTCGCCCGGCGCGATATCGACCGCCGCGGTGGCGGTGAGGCGCGACGGCTGCTGGGCGGTGCGCGTGGCGGTCGCGTTGCGCCGGCGCAGTCGGCGCCGGCCTGCGCGCCCGGCTACCTCGGCCTCGCCGCCGGCCGGCGCGCCGGTGTCGACGCCGTCCGGCTCAGGCGTGGGTGTAGTGGTGGCTGGTGCGCCCTGCAACGCGGTCATGTCGTCCCCCCGGGGTGCGCGTTCGGCCGGGGAAGCGTAAATCGCCACGCCGGCTTCGGCACCCGTTTCCTCGCGCAGTTCGGCGCTGTCGACGACCACATTTGCGACACCGGCCCGCAAGTCGGGCGAATCGTCGGTGCGTCGCACAGCCATGGGCACACCCTGCTCGTCCACCCGTTCCGGCATCGTTACGAACGGCTGCGTTTCGGTCGGTCACGAAACAGCTCTTCTCGTAACGTTCGGCGGTCTACTGTCTGGCCCGTGCCCGACCAGCCGGCCGTCTCCGACGCCGCTGCTCCCCCTGCGGATGCCGCGGGAGCGCTGCGCATCGACGTGCTGGGCACACCGCTCGTCGCGCTCGACGGCAAGCCGCTCGTGGTCGACACCCGTAAGGCGATTGCGGTGCTCGCCGTCCTCGTGCTTGCGCGATCGGCAGGCCGCGATGGCGTGCCCCGCGCCGAGCTGGCCGCGCTGCTGTGGCCCGAGGGCGACGACAGCCGTGCCAGAGCGACCCTGCGCCGCACACTGTCCGTATTGATCGCGGCGACCGGTGATGCAGTGGTCGCCGACCGCACGTCCGTATCGCTGCGGCCCGAGCTGGTGGTGAGTGACGTCGTGACGTTCCGCGCGCTGGCGGCGTCGAGCGACCGCGAGGAACTCGCACGCGCGGTCGGCCTCGTACGCGGCGAGCTGCTGGCCGGCTTCGCGCTGCGCGATGCTCCGGCGTTCGACGACTGGCTCGCGCGCGAGTCCGACACATTGCGCCGCGAGCTCGGCGCGATCCAGGAGCGCCTCGTCCTCGACCGGTTGCGGCACGGCGAGTTGCACGCCGCGCTGGCCGACGCCGTCCGCTGGCTCGAGCTCGACCCGCTGCACGAGGCCGCGCACCGCTCGGTCATGCGACTGCTCGCCTGGACCGGACGTCGACAGGACGCGCTGGATCAGTACCAGCGTTGTGTACGCGTACTCGGCGACGAGCTCGGCGTTGCGCCGGTGCGCGCCACGACCGAGATCTATGACGCCATCCGGGGCGGCACGCTCGCGCCGCCGCGACGTCGCGCCGCGCGTGCGGATGATGCACCCGTTCCGACGGCGAGCACCTCGGCCGTGCCGATGGTCGGCCGTGACGCCGCCCTGGCGACGCTGTGCGCGGCCGCGGGCCGCGGCGGCCGCCTCGTCCTCGTCACGGGCGAAGCGGGCATCGGACGCAGTCGGCTGGTGGACGAGTTCGCGGCCCGGACGCCGCAGGTGCTCGTGGTCCGGGCCCACGGCGGCGAAGCTGCTCTGTCCTTCGCGCCGATCGCCGACCTGCTCCGGGCCGCGATCGCGCTCGGTGCGCCGTTGCCCGCCGACCTCGCGGTCGAGGTGTCCCGCCTCGTGTCCGAGGCGCTGCCCTCGGGACATCGGCCGGCCGAGCCGCTGTCCTCGCCCGGCGCGCGCGACCTGTTCTACGACGCCGTCGTGCGCGTGCTGGCCGGGTCCGGCGCCGCAGCGGTCGTGGTCGAGGACGCCCACGCGGTCGGCACCGCCGCGGCCGAGGTGCTGGCCTACCTGATCCACCGCCTCGACCGTCTCGGTGTGCCGCTGGTGCTGACCTGGCGCGACCCCGGTCCGGCCGAGCGACACCCGTTACGGATCGCCCTGAGCGGTGCCCGGCACGCCGAACCCACGACGACGATCGCGCTGACCCGACTGACCCGCGGCGAGATCGCCCGGCTCGATGCAGCAAACGCCGAGTCCATCTGGCGTGACACGGCCGGCCTGCCGCTGCTCGTCGCCGCGGCGATCGCCGGCTCCGGTTCCGCGGCGCCGTCCGGCAGCCTGGGCGCCGGCGTGCAGAGCCTGCTCGCGGGCCGCCTCGCCGAGGTGTCGGAAGAGACGTCGCAGGTGCTGGCGACCCTCGCTGTGCTCGACGGCGTGGCCGATCCGGGCGATCTGCACGCGGCCAGCGGTCGGGCCGAGGTCGAGACGGTCGAGGCTGTCGAGGAGGCGCTGCGCACCGGCCTCGTCCGCGAGGAGGGCAGCGCTATCGCCTTCACCCATGACGTCCTGCGCCGCGTCGCCTACGACCGGCTGTCGCTGCTGCGCCGACGACTACTGCACCACCGCGCCGCCGACACGCTCGCCGCGCGCCGCGACGCCGAACTGCACGCCGGGACGATCGCCACGCACTTCCACCTCGGTGGCCGCGACGCCGAGGCAGCCACCTGGGCGTGGCGGGCCGCGGTCCGCGCCCGCGAGTTGTACGCCCACGACGAGGCGCTGCACGAGCTCGACGTCGTGGCGTCGCTCGGTCGTGACGACCTCGAGGTCACGATGGCCCGCGGCGAGGTGCTCGTCGCGCTGGCCCGCTACGAACCGGCCCGCGAGACGTTTGTCCGGGCCCGGTCTCTTGCGACGTCGGACAGCGAACGCGCCACCGTCGAGCGGCACCTGTCCGACGTCGCTGCGCGCCTGGGCGAATGGGGGCGCGCCGCCGAAGGCCTGGACGCCGCGTTGGCGCTGGCCGGTGCGGACCGCGCGCTGCGCGCCCGGCTGCTCGCCGACCGGGCGGTGGTGGCCGTGCGCGCCGACGCTGCCGACGAGGCGCGCGTGAACGCCGACGCCGAGCTGTCCTGCTCGTCCGCGCCCGATGCCTACGTGCTCAACGTCGCCGGGATCGTCGACCTGGCCGTGTCCGACGAC
>NZ_CAXTQF010000049.1:0-27006 GCF_964246335.1 uncultured Jatrophihabitans sp.
CCGCAAAAGCTCCTTGAGCAGCTGTTCGTCGTCCGGTTCGAGATTGCCGACGAATTGAGCGAGCACACCGGCTCGGTCGTCTTGGGTATCGAGGAGACGCCGCATATTGAAGGCCGTCATCGACGCTCGTGCGACGTCCGGTGTGTCGGTGAGTGAGTAGGCGTACGCGCGGCCGCGCTGCTCACGATTGAGCGCCCGCTTGTCGTACATGCGGCTCAGCGTGGTCATCACAGTTGTGTACGCCAGTGTGTCGCCAAGTGCGGCTTGGACCTCGCTCGGCGCCATCGGTTCGCTTGAGGCCGCCAAGCACGCCAAAATTTCTTCTTCCAGGCCGCCACGCTCGCGTCGCTGTCGCCGTGCGATCGTCGAGTCCCATCGTTGTTTCGCGCGGCGAGCTCCGACGGGCGGCCACGGCGACCATCAGCTTAGTCGGCTTGGCTCATCGCGAAGCGATCTATCGAGGTGCGATCCGAAGGTCCGATTCGTGCACTCTGTGTCCGGGTAAGCGCCATTTCTGGTCGCGGGTGTTCGGTGCACCGCCCCCCTCGATTTCAGCGGCCGAGATGCCAGCTATACGACTCGCCGGTCCAATTGACGGTTGCCGAGAACACATAGCCGCTCTCAGTACCGTCGCTGCTGATCTTGGTGACCGCCGTGCACTCGAAGGTGTTTGATGCGGTCAGAAGATCCGACGACCCGTTGGTCGGGTCGCACTCGGTCTTCTTGATCGGGCCGTCGAGAACACCTTCGTTGACATCTTTCTTCGCGTCCTTCGTTACGGATGCCTCTAGGGCGTCGATCAGCGACTTTCGATCGTTACGAGTGATTGCATCTTCGGCGCTCCTTGCAGCCGCAGCAGCCGACGCGCTGGCGGCCGCCGCGTTAGCTGCGGAGCGTGCCGCCGCCGCTGAGGCTGCGGCGGCAGCGACCTGCTTCTTGTGCTTGGCAACTGAGGCATCATGGCGGTTATTGATCACGAGCCCTGCGATCGCAGCACCTGCGACTAGGAGAACGACAACTGCCGAGATCGTCACCAGCACTACGCGCCGACTCCGGCGTCGTCTGACGTACGAGGTGCCGCAGTTCGGGCAGAAGTCGCCCGCGACAGTCGCTTGGGTGCTGCACTTTCGGCACACCCGGGTGGGTGGCGAAACCGGCGCGTAGGGGTCTTGAAACGTCACGGCACGTCCCTCCCGAGTCGGTGCGCGAGAGATCATCCGTCGTAGGAGCCGAGATGTCCAGAGGTATGGCGCCTATGGGCCGTCATTCGAATCCGCCGTCTTACGTGGCGAGCGGTGGGCCATCACCTCGGCCGCGTCAGCCACCGTGGAGGTCCGCTCCGCGCCCGTTGTCCGCGCGCTCGATGACGATCGCACGCGCGAGCAGGAAGAGTAGTGGCACCGAGCCGATCAGGGCGAGCACGACGTTGAACCGGAACCGATAGACGACCGCGTTCACCCACAGACACAGTGCGAAGACGAAGAAGACCGCGACGGTCAGGTCGGGCAGCTTCGCGCGCATGGTGACCGTCGCCTACTCGCCGACGTGGCCGATCGCGACCTCGATGAGCTGTTCGACCCCGTCCGCGCCCGTTGCCCGCACCGTGGTGATCACCGAGCCACCCGCGCCGCCGGCGGTGCTGATCGCCTCGTATTGCAGCGAGCCGCGGGATGCGGCGGACAGCGCGCCGATCAGGTCGCGCGCGATGACGCTCGGCGCGAACGGCGGCTCGGTGACGCTCATGATCAGGTCATACCCCCTGTCGGTGCCGCCGACAAAATTCGGCGTCGTCCAGAGGTCGTCTCGGCGCGCACCGGCCGACCAACACTCACGGACGTAACACCAGCGTTCATCTGAGCGCCGCCGACTTACACCACGTCGGCCTGGTCGAGCAGTGCCGTGTTCTCCAGCTCTTCGTCTGAGATGGACGCGGCCAGCGCGCGTGGCCCGACTGCTCGGCCGCGCGCCTTGTCGCGGTACATGCGTACGTCCGCGGCGTGCAGCAGCGAGTCGAGGTCGGCGCCGTCGTGCGGGCACGAGCTGGTACCGATGCTCACCGTCACGCCGCTCAGCGCGAGGTCCTGGTGCAGCCGCCACTTCAACCGGGTGGCCGCCCACCGCAGTTGCGCCTGCGCACTGGTCGGCACCAGGCCGTCGAGGACGACGAGGAACTCGTCACCGCCGAGGCGAGCCACCACGTCTTGCGGCCGGACCTCGGCGCGCAGCCGCTCGGCGATCGCCGCGAGCACCGCGTCCCCTGCAGCGTGTCCTTGGGAGTCGTTGACCCGCTTGAAGTCGTCCACGTCGAGGTAGAGCAGGCCCACCACCGACGGGTCGTCGCCGCGCCCGTCGAGTCGGCGGGTCAAGCGGTCGGACAACCGCCGGCGATTGAGCAGGCCGGTCAGCGGGTCGTAGAAGGCCAGCGTCTCCATCTCGGCCAGGTACTCGGCGGCGCGGGCCTTCTCCTTCTCCAGCTCGGCCTGGGCCAGGACGTGCGCGGTGACGTCGGTCTGGATGCCGAGGTACTGCACGAGCCGGCCGCCGTCGTCGAAGATCGGCGTCAGTCGGATCTCGTTCCACCACGGCTCGCGGCTGCCGCGCCGGTAGTTCAGCACCGTCTCGCGCGATTCGACACCGCGCCGGATCGCGTTGCCGATGCGCGCAACCGCCGCCGGGTCGGTGTGCTCGCCTTGCAGCAGGCGACAGTTCACGCCGAGCACCTCGTCCGCGCGCAGGCCGGACAGTCGCTCGAATGCGGCATTGACGTAGATGAGCGGGTGATCACTTCGGGTCATGTCCGCGATCGAGATGCCGTTCGGTGACGCAGTCAGTGCGCGGTGCAGCGTGCGCACCGACTCCGGTGAGTTCACCTGAGTCGCAAGGACGTTCTGGCGACGTGCGACCCGACCGGGCTGACGGTCGTCACGGCGGCGGAAGTGTTCTTGCGGCAGCGGGGCCACGCGCGACATCAGCGATTCCGCAGCCGAACGGACCGTCTGGCGGTCGTAGGTCAGCGCGAACTCGAATCGCCGCTCGTCATCGGGGCCGGTGTCGCCGAGGTCCCGGGCGAGCAGGGCCGCCGCGAAGTGCGGGGACAGCACAACGATGTCCCACTCGTGACGCAGCGGGTCGTCATCGGCCAGATCCGCGCCCCGCACACCGGGGACGGGTTCGGACGTCAATCCGTCGCCGAGGGCCGCGACGAATCCGACATGCTCGACGAGCTCGCGGTACCGACCTGCGGTTGTCGGCGTGAAGTGGTGCTGGTGCTGGAAGGTCGAGATGACGACGCAGGTCGATCCCTGTGTCGCGGCTTCACGTTCGAGGTGCTTGCTGAACTCGATCAGCAGGGGCTTGGTCGACGTGCGCACCGAGAGTGCCCCGGACAGGCAGCTGAACGGCGAGCGCGGCGTTTCCGACTGCGCCGGAGCGCCGAGCTCGAGACCTGCGACCCGTAACTCCGGGCGGGGCTGCGACTCGGGCCGGCCGAACAGGTAACCCTGACCCAGGCTTGCGCCCAATGCCCGCGCGGCGGCGAGGTGCTCATCGTCCTCGATGCCCTCGGCCAGCACGATCGCGTGTGCCTCCTGCGCGTACGCGTTGACGGCATTGACGATGCGCGCGATGGCCGGTCCCGGCCGCTCCTGGACCAGCTTCAGGTCGAGCTTCACCACGTCCGGTCGCAGCAACGGCATGAAGGCCAACGACATGTCGTCGGCGCCGACGTCGTCGAGCGCGATGAGCCAGCCCGCCTGACGCAGCTTGCGCACGCAGGACAGCAGTTCCGCGGGCCGTGCGCTGATCGCCCGCTCGGTGATCTCCAGGACGACCGGCAGCCCGCCCGGCGCGGTCTGCGCGATCTCGATGAGCCCGTCGAGTGCCGCGTCGTCGAGCACCTCGGGTTCGACGTTGACGAAGATCGCGAGGGGTGCGGCGATGCCGGTCTCGACGGCGTGGTCGAGGGAGGCGGTGCGGCACAGCGCGTCGAGTTCCGCGAGCCGCCCGGCCGTCCGCGCGGCGGCGAACAACCGGTCCGGCTGCTCGAGCTCCCCGGCCGGACCGCGGGTCAGCGCCTCGTAGGCGACCACGGCGCCGGTGTCCAGGTCCACGATCGGTTGTAGGACGGTGCGGACCGCGTGCTGCGCAATGACGTCGTCGATCTTCATGTGCTGCCCACCCGTTGCCCGGCTTCGGGCGCCGTTGTACTCGCGCTGTCACTGCCCATGTACCCAACTTAGCGCCGATTTTACGCACGAGCACTGCGGCGGTATCCCCGTCCGCCCGGCGGTGGCCCGGGCGGACGGGGTGCCGTGAGTCAGACGGCGACGAGGACCTGCGGCTGCGCCGAGTCGTCGTCGTCCGACGCGACCGGCTGGTCCGTGCCGCGGCGGCGGCCGGGGATCGCGAGCGCGGCGCCCGCGCCGACGGCGACGCCGATCGCGCCGACGATCAGTGCCGGGTGCAGCCCCGCGACGAACGCGGTGCCGCTGGTGAACCCGCCACGTGCGGAGAAGACCGCCCCGAGCACGGCGATGCCCAGCACGCCACCCACCTCGCGGATGCCGTTGTTGGCGCCGCTGGCGACACCCTGCAGTTGGGCCGGCACGCTGCCCATCACCACCGACGCGACGGGCACGAAGAACAGGCCCATCCCCGCGCCGGCCAGGATGAACGGGACGAGCATCGACCCGTAGGTCATGCCGGCGCTTAATGCGATCCCGAGCCAGCCGATCCCGGCTGCTTGCAGGACCAGCCCGGCGGTGAGCAGCGGGCGGCCGCCGATGCGGTCCGAGACGGGCCCGGCCAGTGGTGCGACGAGCACCGGCATCGCGGTCCACGGGAGCGTGCGCAAGCCGGCGCCGAGCGGGTCGTAACCCTGCACGGTCTGCAGGAACTGGGCGAGCAGGAAGATCGAGCCGAACATCCCGACGCTCATCAGCAGGGACGCGACGTTGACCGCGGCGAACCCGCGCGAGCGGAACAGGGTCAGCGGCAGCATCGGCGCGGTGACGCGCGACTCCCACGCGACAAAAGCGATCAGCAGGACGCCGCCGCTGATCAGCGCGACCAACTCGCCGGTGCTCCCCCAGCCGTGGGAGTTGCCGCGGACCAGGCCGAACACGAGCGCGAACAGGCCCAGGCTGATGAGCCCGAGGCCGACCGGGTCGAGGCGCTTGGCCGGGCCGTGCGACTCGCCGAGCCGCCGCATCGCCAGGGGCGCCATCAGCACGCCGATGGGCACGTTGAGCCAGAAGATGTACTGCCACGAGCCGCTTTGCGTGACCGCGCCGCCGAGCAGCGGGCCGAGCGCGACGGCCAACCCGCTCATCGCGCCCCAGATGCCGAGTGCGGCGCCGCGCTTCGCCGGCGCGACCGCGCCCGTCAGCAGGGTCAGCGACAACGGCAGCACTGCTGCACCGCCGATGCCCTGCACGGCGCGCGCCGCGACGAGGGCCCCGGCGTCGGGTGCCAGCGCCGCGGCTGCGCTTGCGAAGGTGAACACGGTCAGGCCGGCAGCGAACACGCGCCGCCGTCCCAGCCGATCACCGAGGACGGCGGCCGGGAGGAGCAGCACGGCGAACGTGAGGGTGTACGCGTTCACCGTCCACTCGAGCTGGTCGAGACTCGCGTGCAGGTCGGCACGGATCGACGGCAGCGCCATCGTGACGACCAGGTTGTCCAGCGCCACCATGAAAGCGGCGACGGACGTGATGACGAACGTCCAGGCGGTGCGGGTCACGGCGTCCTCCTTAGGTTGTGATTGATCACTATCAACTTCAGGCAGAGATCCGAGCGGAATTCCGTGCCGGGGTGTCAGGTCGTGGCGCCGAGAGGTGCGCCGATAAGGGCCGCCATCAGGGCGGGCTCCGCGGTCATCCGGCGGGCCAGGGTGTCCGAATCGTCGGCCTGCACGCCGAAGGCGGCAGTGAGGTTGCACAGCATGCCGTGGGCGAAGAACGCCTGCGCGAGATCCTCGGTCATGCCGCTGATCGTCACGATGGTCTCCCACAGCCGGCCGAACTCGCGTCGCGTGACCGCGCGCACCTCGGCGTCGCCGAAGCAGGCCGCGTACGCCTGCAACTGCATCCCGAGGAACGTCCGGTTCTGCTCCAGCAACGTGTTGTAGGCCGCGCCCATCGCGTGCTTGGCCTCGACCCCGGTCAGGCCGTCCGCGGCGGTGCGGAACACGGTGGTGACCTCGGCGAAGGTGCGTTCGACGGCCGCCACGAAGAGCGAGTGCTTGGTGGGGTAGAGGCGGAACAGGTAGGGCTGGCTGATCCCGGCGCGCCGGGCGATCGCGTCGGTGGAGGTGCCGGCCAGGCCGCCGTTCGCGAACTCGATCATGGCCGCGTTGAGCACGTCCTCGCGCCGCTCGTCGGCGCTGCCGCGTACTCCCCGAGGTGCCATGGCGATTAAGTTAGTGACCACTCACAACCTTGTCAACCACCAGCCGACGCCCGCGGCACGAGCAGCGAGACCGCCTGCGGCTCGAGCGTGACGTCGACGGGCAGCGGGCCGAGGTATTCGCCGTCGGCGTACGCGTTGATGCCGGGCGCCTCGATGCGCAGGGCCGTGGTGCGCAAGGTGCGTGCCTGCGGCCGATGGACGTGCGTGCCCCGGTAGACGCGGGGCACCTGCGCTGCGGCCCGGCGGCGGCTGACGGCGCCGGCGATCGTCACGTCGAACACGCCGTCGGTGGGGTCGGCCGCCGGGCAGATGCGCATGCCGCCGCCGTAGGACGGCGTGTTGCCGACCGCCACGAGCAGGACGTCCTGGCGGATCGTCTCGCCCTCGGCGGTGGTGACGGTGCACGGCAGCGGGCGCAGGTTGGCGAATTCGGCGAGCATCGCCAGGTTGTAGCGGGCCCGCCCCCGGGGCCACCTCATCCGGTTCGTGCGGTCGCTGACCAGCGAGTCGAAGCCGGAGGCCAGTACCGAGCCGAAGTACGACCGCGTGCCGTCCGCGGTGACCGCGACGCCGACGTCGACGCGGCGCGTGTAGCCGTCGGCGACGATGTCGGCGGCCGATTCCGGCGATTTGCGCGGCCAACCGTAGGTGCGGGCCTGGTCGTTGCCGGTGCCCGCCGGGATGACGCCGAGCGGCGTATCGGTGCCGACCACCGCCGGCAGTGCCAGGTGGATCATGCCGTCGCCACCGACGACCACCAGCGCGTCGACGCCTGCGCGCACCGCGGCGCCGGCGAGGTCCCGGGACTCGGCCGGGCTGGCTCCGCACAGTTCGCGGACGGCGATGCCGCGCGCGGCCAGTCGGTCGACTGCGCGGCGCAGCACGTCGCGGGCGCCACCGCGGCCGGCGGCCGGATTGACGACGAGCGCGACGTCCTTAATCAAGGGATCAGCTTGCCGGGATTGAGGATGCCGGCGGGGTCGAGCGTCGCCTTGACGCTGCGCAGGATCTCGACGCCGAGATCACCGATCTCCGCGGCGAGCCAGTCGCGGTGGTCGGCGCCGACGGCGTGGTGATGCGTGATCGTCGCATCGTGCTCGATCAGCGTGTCGTTGACCGCGGCCTTGATCGCGCGCCACTGCGCGATCGCGTCCCCGCGCTGCGCGCCGACGACGGTGAAGTACAGCGAGGCGCCGGTGTCGTACACGTGCGAGATGTGGCACAGCACCAGCGACGCAGCCGAGCCGGCCTCGGCGAAGCCGCGTTGCACGGTCTCGGTGACCGCCTGCTTCACCGCCGCGAGCTTCGACCACGACGTCGCGGTCTCGAACGTCTCGACGAGCGCGCCGTTGGCCAGCAACGGGTCGCGCAGGTAGGGGCCGTCGAACCGGTGCTCGGCCCACTGCTTCGCGCGTGCGGCGCCGAGCGACGTACCGCCGGACGCGGTGAGCAGCTCGCGGGTCGCGGCGTGCCGCGCCTCGACGAGTGCGGACGAACCCTCGAAGACGGTCACCGCCAGACACCCACCGTCCTGCGGCTTGTCGTCCGCACCGCTCGACCCGGCGTCGCTGACGGTGGCCAGGTTGAGCGCGGTCTCGACCTCGTCGGACAGCCGCAGCACGGTCGGTCCGGTGCCCGCCTGCTCGACGGCGCGCACAGCCGCGGCGCCGGTGGCGAAGTCGGGGAACGACCACGCCTCGTAGGCTTTGGTCTCGGGCACCGGGTGCACTCGCACGCGCACGGCGGTGAGCACGCCGAACGTGCCCTCGGACCCGAGGATCAGCTGGCGCAGGTCCGGGCCGGCCGCGGTCTTCGGCGCATCCGCACCGACGTCGAGCACTCCGCGGGGTGTGACGACGCGCAACCCGCGCACCATGTCGTCGAAGCGGCCGTAGCCGGCGGAGTCCTGGCCGGACGACCGCGTCGCGGCGAAGCCGCCGATCGTCGCGTACCGGAAGCTCTGCGGGTAGTGGCCGAGCTCGTAGCCGCGGGCCGCGAGCAGGCGCTCCGCCTCGGGGCCGGACAGGCCGGCGCCCAGCGTGGCGACCTGGTCGATCTCGTCGAGATCCGCGAGGGCATCGAAGCGGCCGAGGTCGAGGCTGATGACCGCAGCGAACCGATCGCGGATCGGGTCGAGGCCGCCGACGACGCTGGTGCCGCCCCCGAACGGCACGACGGCGATACCGCGTTCCGCGCACACGGCGAGCACCGCTGCGACCTCGCCCTCGGTGCCCGGCGCGACCACGGCGTCCGGCGCGTCCTGCTCGGCGGAACTCTTGCGACGCAGCAGGTCGAGCGTCGACTTGCCGCCCGCGTGCAGCAACCGGTCGTCGTCGGCGGCGCCGACGTGCTCCGCGCCGACGGCGGCTGCGAGCTCTGCGTGATCGTCGTCGGTGAGAGTGGACGGGCGCAGCCGAACGTCCTGCCGCTCGACTGCGTGCACGTCGTCCGCGCTCACCTGCAGCACGTCGTGCACCAGCGCCAGCTGCGCGTCGGTGAGCCGTGCGGCGGCCGTCGGGTCGCCCCACGCGTCCCAGGCCATCGGTGGTCGGGGGAGCGCGGACGGTGACGGCGTCATGCTACAGTTTTACACATCATGTCAAGTCGTAACGCAGTGCTGGCCGAGCCTGTGGACGCACCGACCCGCATCCTCGACGCTGCTGCGCGGGTGCTGAGGGTGTCCGACCGGCGCCCGGGCATCGCCGAACTGGCCCGGCAGGCGGGCATGTCCCGGCCGACCGTCTACCGGCACTTCGCCGACGAAGCCGCGGTATTCCGCGCGTTGTGGGAGCGCGAGATCCGCCGGTTGATGGCGCAGACACCGCGCACCACGGACGACCGCGCCGGGCTGGTGCGCCAGGTCGTCGACCTCGCCGACCGCATCAGCACGCACGAGACGCTCGCGCGCACCTTCGTCACCGAGCCGGCGCTCGTCGCGCGCTACATCCTCGACCGACTCGGCACCGGGCAGCGCGTGCTGCTCGAATCGCTGCGGGACGCGATCGGGCTCGTGCAGGCGGGCGGCAGCATCCGCGCGAGCGAGCCGACCGAACTCGCCGCGATGACGCTGCTCATCGCGCAGTCGGCGATCCAGTCCCGGCGGATGATCGCCGACCAGCTCCCCGACGCTGCGTGGCGCCGCGAGCTGGCCCGCGCGCTGGACGGGTACCTCGCCCCGTGACCGACGCCGGCTCGGTGCTCGACGCGCAACGGCGCCGGCGCGACCTCGACGCGCTCGCCGACGCCGGCACCGTCGATCTGCTGGTCATCGGCGGCGGCGTCACCGGCGCCGGAGCGGCGCTGGACGCGGCGACCCGCGGCCTGCGCGTCGTGCTCGTGGAGTCGCGCGACTGGGCATTCGGCACCAGCCGCTGGAGCTCAAAGCTGGTGCACGGCGGCCTGCGCTACCTCGCGTCCGGCCGGTTCGGCGTGGCGCACGAGAGCGCGGTGGAGCGCGGCGTGCTGATGACCCGCACCGCACCACATCTCATCCGCGCGTTGCCGACCGTCGTGCCGCTGCTGCCGGCGATCGACCGCCGGCAAGCCGCGCTGATCCACGCCGGCTTCCTGGCCGGGGATGCCCTGCGCGTCGCCGCCCGCACGCCCGGGCGGGTGCTGCCGCGCGCGCGTCGCGTGGACGGCGACGGTGCGCGGCGCCTGGCGCCTGCGGTGCTTGCGGACGGGCTGCGCGGCGGCCTGGTGGCCTACGACGGTCAGTTGATCGACGACGCCCGCCTCGTGGTCGCGCTTGCGCGGACCGCTGCCGAGCACGGAGCGACCGTGCTGACCCGGGTGCGCGCCGAGGACGTCACCGGCACCTCGGCGCGGCTGGTCGACACGATGACCGGCACGTCGTTGACCGTGACTGCTCGCGCCGTGGTGTCCGCGGCCGGTGTGTGGGCCGGCGATGTCGACCCGGCGGTGCGGCTGCGGCCGTCGCGCGGCACGCACCTCGTGCTCGACGCCGCAGCCCTCGGGCACCCGACGGCGTCGATCACCGTCCCGGTGCCCGGCTCGATGAGCCGGTTCGTCTTCGCGATGCCCGAGCAGCTCGACCGGGTCTACCTGGGCCTGACCGACGAAGAAGCGCCGGGCGCAGTGCCCGATGTCCCGGTCGCGGCCGAGCACGAGATCACCTTCCTGCTCGACACCGTCAACCACGCGCTCGGCCGGGCGCTGACGCGCGCCGACGTGCTCGGCACCTACTCCGGCCTCCGGCCGCTGGTCGACGCGGGTGACGGCTCGACCGCGGACGTCTCGCGCAAGCACCAGGTGAGCACCGGTCCGACCGGGATCGTGTCGATCATCGGCGGCAAGCTGACGACGTACCGCCGAATGGCGCAGGACGTCATCGACGCGGCCGTTGCGCACGCCGGGCTGACGGCGGGCCCGTGCGTGACGCGCCAGGTCGCGCTCGTCGGGGCGCCGGGCCGCGCAGACAGTCGCCCGACCGACGGCCTCCCCGCCGCGCGGGGCGCCCGGCCCGGCGGCCGCGGCCGCGCGGGCGCCGCCGCGGCCGAGCCCGCCGATCCGCTCGCACCGATCGCCGACGGCATCGACGTCACCCGCGCCGAGGTCGAGTACGCCGTCACGCACGAGGGCGCGCTCGACGTCGCGGACGTGCTCGAGCGGCGCACCCGCATCGGCCTGGTCGATGCCGACGCCGATCGCGCGCGCGACGCGGTCGGCGAGATCGTCACCGCCGCGCTGCGCTGACCGCCCCACCGCTGATCAACAGTCGGCAGTGCGCACCAGGGCGACCATTCGGTCTTGTTGATCAGCCGGGTGGTGGTGGGGGCGTGAGGGTCAAGCGACACCTGCGGAATCTTTCGCGGCGCGCCACGGTTTGACAGCCCACGAAGTGCCGGAACGACCCGGCCGGATGCACACCCGACGGAGTGTTGACCATGCGTGCAGTGCAGTTCACCGAGTACGGCGGCATCGACGTCCTGCACGTGGCCGACATCGACCGACCCGAGCCGGATGCGGACGGCGTGCTCATCGAGGTGCGCGCCGCCGGCACGAATCCGGGCGAGGCAGCGATCCGCCAGGGTGCGATGGCCGAGGTTGCCCCGTCGACGTTTCCGTCCGGGCAGGGCAGCGATCTTGCCGGCGTGGTCGTAGAGGTCGGCAGTGCGGTCACCGACGTGAGCCCGGGCGACGAGGTGCTCGGCTTCTCCTGGACGCGCTCGAGCCAGGCGCAGTACGCGGTCGTGCCGCAGAACCAGCTGGTCGCGAAGCCTGCGGCGCTGTCCTGGGAGGTGGCGGGCGCGCTGTACGTCGTCGGCGTCACGGCGTACGCCGCGGTGCGGGCGGTCGACGCCGCCAGTGGCGACACCGTCGTGGTGTCCGCGGCGGCCGGCGGAGTGGGATCAATGGTGGTGCAGCTGCTGACGACGCGTGGTGCCAAGGTCATCGGCCTGGCCTCCGAGGCGAACCACGAGTGGCTGCGCAGCAAGGGCGTCATCCCGGTCGCATACGGCGGGGACCTCGCGAACGCGATCCGCCGGGTGTCGGACGGGCGGGTGGACGCGCTCATCGATCTCTTCGGTCCGGACTATCTCCGGCTCGCCGTCGATCTGGGCGTCGCGCCCGACCGCACCGAGACGATCATCGCGTTCGAGGAGGCGGGCCGGCGCGGCATGAAGGCCGAGGGCAGCCAGGACGCGTCCACGCCCGAGGTCCTGGCCGAGGTCGCCGAACTCGTCGCCTCCGGCCAGGTCGAGCTGCCGATCGCCGCGACGTACCCGCTAGACCGTGTGCAGGACGCCTACCGCGAGCTGGAGCAACGCCACACGCACGGCAAGATCGTGCTGCTGCCGCAGGAGTGAGACGTCAGGTACGACCGGCGGCCGCCAGTTCCGCTTCGCTCTCCTCGACGCACGGCCGCGGACGATGCTCGAACCAGCTGAGCGCCAGGACGGCGCCGACGATGACGGCCATGCCGATCCATTGCGAGCCGTCCAGATGGGTGTGCTGGACGACGACGCCGACGAGTGCCGCGGTGACCGGGAAGGCGAGTTCGGCGAGCGTGGCGCGGGCGGCCGCCGTACGCGCAAGCGCCCAGTAGTAGAGCTCGAGGGCGAACAGGCCGGGGATCAGCGCCAGCAGAATCAGCCCGACCGCGTTGTGCCAGCCCGGCGCGACCTGTGCGCCGGTCACCTGGACGACGACGATCGCGCCGAGGAATCCGAACACGAAGCGCAGGGTGGTGATGTCGCGCGGCTCGATCGTGGTGGCAAGCAACCGGCCCAGGACGGTGCCGGCCCCCCACAACGCGGCGGCACCCACTGCGTACAACGCGGGTTGCAGTGCGGCCACCGTGACGTGGAACGGGTCGGCAAAGGTCAGCAGCCAGGCGCCGGCCAGCGCAGGCAGCGCGAAGATCGCGTACGGCAACCGCAACCGCTCGCGCAGGATGACCACCGCCAGCGCGATCGCGAACAGGGGTTGCAGCTTCTGCAGGACGAGCGGCGTCACGAAGTCGTTGGACGCAATGGCGAGCTTGAACGACTCGGTGAACAGCGCGGTGGCCACCGCCGACGCGCCGACGCCCACGAGTACCACCGCCACCTGCGCGCGCAGCCCGGCCCGCGCGAACGCCCGCAGCGCCCGGGGGATCACCGGCGCCAGCACCAGCAGTGCGATGACGTGCTCCCACAGCACCACCGTGCCGGCATCGAGATCGTTCGCGAGCGGCTTGCGCAACAGGCCGTCGAGACCCCACGTCGCGGCGGCCAGTGCCACGAACACGGTCGCATCCCTGCGGCCCACCGAACTCCTGGTCACCGATTCGCCTCCGCTGAACGTCGTGGCCGAACATCTTGACACTACGGGCGTGGCGTTGACGGGCGTGCCTGCGCGGGTAGCTACGCCATGACGGACCGTCGAGAGCGAGGAGTGTCATGCGCGCAATCACCTATGACCGGACCGGCGACCCGGACGTCCTGACGCTGGTCGACAAGCCGCTCAGCGAGCCGGGGCCCGGCGAGGTGCGCGTGCGGATCCACCGCTCGGGCGTCAACCCGACGGACTGGAAGTCGCGCCGGGGCGCCGAGCCGGGCACGCCTGTCGAGCCGGCGCAGGTGCCGAACCAGGACGGCGCCGGGGTTGTCGACGCGGTCGGCGCGGGTGTCGAGCAGGCGTGGATGGGCCTGCGCGTGTGGGTGTGGGAGGCGGCCTACCAGCGTCCGGACGGCACCGCGCAGGAGTACGCGATCGTGCACCGCACGCACGTCGTCACGTTGCCCGACTCGGCCGACTTCGATCTCGGTGCCAGCCTCGGCGTGCCGTTCGTGACGGCGCACCGGTGCCTGACCGTGGCCGAGGACGGCCCGACCCGGCTCGGGCCCGGCGCACTGGCCGGGCGCACGGTGCTGGTCGCCGGCGGTGCGGGTGCCGTCGGCAACGCGGCGATCCAGTTGGCGCGCTGGTCCGACGCCCGGGTCATTACGACGGTGAGCGGCGCGCGCAAGGGCGTGCTCGCCGCGGCGGCGGGCGCGGACCTGGTCATCGACTACACCGCCGAGGACGTCGAGCACGTCGTGCGCGGGTTCGAACCCGCCGGCGTGCATTCGATCGTCGAGGTCGCGCCCGCGCAGAACGCCGCACTCGACGCTGCCGTGGTGCGCAACGGCGGCTCGATCGCGATCTACGCCAACAACGGCGGCGACGAGGTCACCGTGCCGGTACGCCCGTCGATGGCCACGAATGCGCGCTGGCAGTTCGTCCTAGTCTACACCGCGCCTTCGGCGGCGAAGGCGATCGCGCTCGAGGACGTGTCCGCGGCGGTGTTGGACGGCGCGGCGCGGGTCGGTGAACACGCCGGCGTGCCGCTGCACCACTATCCGCTGGACCGCGCGGCCGAAGCGCACGCGGCGGTCGAGGACGGCGCCGTCGGCAAGGTGCTGATCGACGTCGCGGATTGACCCGTCGCGTCGGGTACATCAGTCGCATGTCGCCGGCGTTCGTGATCCAGCACCACCTGGCGACGGCCGACCACTACGACTTCCGGCTGGAGATCGACGGCGTGCTCGCGTCCTGGGCGGTGCCGAAGGGCCCGTCGACCGACCCGCGGGTCCGTCGCTACGCCAAGCGCGTCGGTGACCACGACCTCGACTACCGCGACTACGAAGGTGTGCTGTCGGTCCAACGCCGCGGCGGCGGGATCGTGCAGGTGTGGGACCGCGGCACGTTCGACAACGTCAGCAAACGCAAGAGCACGGCGATCTCCGCCGCAGAGGCGCTGGCCGACGGCCACCTGTCCTTCGTGCTGCACGGGGAGAAGGTCCGCGGCGGTTACAGCCTGATCCGCACGCGCGGCGACGACGACGCATGGCTGCTGATCAAGAAGGCCGACGCCGAGGCCGACGCCCGGCGCAACCCGACGAGCACGGAGAACGAGTCGGTGCTCACCGGCCGCACGCTGGAACAGATCGAGGCGGACGGCGTCGAATGACCGACGCGCCGCTCGCAGCGTTGCAACCGGACGAGCGCGCCCTGCTGCACCGCGAAGCCATGCCGACGCGTGTCCCCGCCATGCTGGCGACGCTCACCGAGGACCGTTTCTCCGATCCGGACTGGATCTTTGAACGCAAGCTGGACGGTGTGCGCTGCCTGGCGTTGCGCGACGGCCGCGGGCGGGTGCGGTTGCTGTCGCGAACCGACCAGGACATGAGCCGGACGTATCCCGAGATCGCCGATGCGCTTGCTGCGCAGGCCGACACCGACCTCGTCGTCGACGGCGAGGTGGTGGCGTTCGACGGTCGGCGGACGAGCTTCGAGCGGCTGCAGGGCCGCATCGGGTTGACCGATCCCGACGCGGCGCGGGCAAGCCGCATCCGCGTCTACTACTACGTCTTCGACGTGCTGCACGCCGGCCGCCACGACGTGCGCGAGCTGCCGCTGCTGACCCGCAAAAAGCTGCTCCGCGGCCTGGTGACCTTCGACGACCCGTTGCGTTTCACGGCACACCGGCGCGAAGCCGGCGAGGAGATGTTTCGGCAGGCGTGCGAACGCGGCGACGAGGGCGTGGTCGCGAAGCGCGCCCGCTCCCGGTACGTGGGCAAACGCTCACCCGACTGGTTGAAGTTCAAGTGCGTGCGCGACCAGGAGCTGGTGATCGGCGGCTGGACCGAGCCCAAGGGCAGCCGAACCGAGTTCGGTGCGCTGCTGCTCGGCTATCACGACGGCGAACGGCTCCTGTATGCCGGCAAGGTCGGCACCGGCTTCGGTGCCCAACTGCTCCGCCAGGTCGGTACGCAGCTGCGCGCGCTCGAGCAGCCCGAGTCGCCGTTCGCGCAGCGGGTACGCGAGGCGCACGCGCACTGGGTACGGCCGGAGCTCGTCGCGCAGATCGGGTTCACCGAGTGGACACGCGACGGCATGCTGCGCCACCCGCGCTTCCTCGGTCTTCGCACGGACAAGCACGCCGGTGATGTCGTGCGCGAGAGCTGACCCGAGACCGTCGCGCGGCCGTCACTCCGGCCGTCCCCCCGGCCGTCCTCCGGCCGGGACGAGGCTGCTTTCTCGGTCCTAGAGGTTTGCCCGCGTGTGTGCGGGCAAACCTCTAGGACCGAGGGAGGAGGTGAAGCATGCCGAGCGATGTCCGCGTCCTGCGCCGCGGGTAATGTTGTCCGGCCGTGCCCACGGGCCAGAACGGACCAGGAGCAGTCATCGCCGATACCGCCGAACCTGACGACCAGTCGTCGTCCGACCCCGCGGGCGAATCGCCGGCTGCGCGCGAGATCAAAGCGGAACAGCAGCACGTCACCCGTCTCTATACGCAGCTCGACGAGCTGACCGTCGCAGCCCGGCAGTCGCTCGCGCGCACGATCGGCAGCCCGACGGTCGGTACACCTGGCGCGCGCAGCGAACGGGACGCGTTCGTGCGGATGTACAGCGAGCGGTTGCGCACGCTCACCGGCGTCGAGTCGCGCCTGTGCTTCGGCCGCCTGGACCTCGACGACCGTTCGCGCCGGCACATCGGCCGGATCGGCATGTCCGACGACGCGCGGCACGAGCTGCTCGTCGATTGGCGCGCGCCGGCGGCCGAGCCGTTCTACCGCGCAACCGCCGCGGCGCCGCTCGGCGTGCTGCGGCGCCGCCAGATCGCCACCGAGAACCGTCGCGTCACGGACGTGCAGGACGAGGTGCTCGACCGCGACGGCTTCGCCGCGAGCGGCGTCGACGGCGGCCACGTGGTGATCGGCGAGGGCGCGTTGTTCGCCAGCCTGGATGCCGTCCGCAGCGGCCGGATGCGCGACATCGTCGCGACGATCCAGGCCGATCAGGACGAAGCCATCCGGGCGTCGTTGCCCGGCGTGCTGGTCGTGCAGGGCGGCCCGGGCACCGGCAAGACCGCGGTCGCGCTGCACCGCACCGCGTACCTGATCTACGCCAACCGCGAGCGCATCGCGCGATCTGGCGTGCTGCTCATCGGCCCGAACCGGGTGTTCCTGCGCTACATCGATCAGGTGTTACCGGCGCTCGGCGAGGCCGATGTCGTGGTCATGGCGACGCCGGGCGAGATGTACCCGGGCGTGGTCGCCACCGCCGCGGAGCAGCCCGCTGTGGTCGCGGTCAAGGGCGACCTGCGCATGGCCGACGTCATCGCCAATGCGGTTCGGCAACGGCAGCGGCTGATCCACAAGGCGCGCACGCTGGACATCGGCGGCACCCGCATCCGGTTGCAGCCGCGCACCGTGCAGGATGCGCGGACCGCGGCTCGGCAGACGCGGGCGCCGCACAACGTCGCGCGGGTGACGTTCGTCCGGCAGGTCATGCGCCGTCTCGTGCAATCGCTGGCCGATGCGCGCGGTACCGAACTCGACGAGGAGACCCGCAGCGGCCTGCTCGCCGAGTTGTACGAGTCGCCCGACGTCCGCCGTGAGCTCAACCTGGCGTGGGGGCCGATCGGCCCGCAGCGGCTGCTGCGTGACCTGTTCGCGGATCCGGCGCGGCTCGGGGACGCCGCGGCGCGACTGACCCGCAACGAGCGCGAGCTGCTGCACCGCCCGCGGACGGCGTCGTGGTCGGCCGCCGACGTGCCGCTGCTCGACGAAGCCGCCGAGCTGCTCGGCGAGGACGACTCCGCGGCGCAGACCGAGCGACGCCGCGCCGATGCGCAGCGGCGCGCCGAGGTCGATTACGCGCGGCAGGTGCAGGAGACGTTCGGCGGCGCCGATTTCTCCACCGCGCAACAGCTCGCGGAAAGGTACGCGGGCAGCAGCACGGTCGGCAGCGTCGCGGAGCGTGCCGGCACGGACCGCAGCTGGGCGTACGGGCACGTCGTGGTGGACGAGGCGCAGGAGCTGTCGCCGATGATGTGGCGATTGCTGATGCGCGTCTGCCCGACCCGCTCGTTCACCGTCGTCGGCGACGTCGCGCAGACCGGCTCGGCCGCCGGCGCCCGATCCTGGGACGACGTGCTCGCGCCGTACGTGGGGAATCGCTGGCGACTGGCCGAGCTGACCGTCAACTACCGCACACCCGAGCAGGTCATGGATCTTGCGGCCGCAGTGCTGGCGGCGTCCGGTTCGTCGGTCGCTGCGCCGGCGTCTGCACGCCGCGGCCGGCACGACCCGGAATTCACGCAGCTGGACGAGGCCGCCGGCACGTCCGCGTCGCTGGTCGACGTCGTCGAGCGCGAGCGCCGCGCGGCCGGCGAGGGGACGCTCGCCGTGATCACGTCCCGCGCCGAGCACGCCGACGTCGCGGCGCGGGTGAGCGCGGCGCTGCCGGCCGGCTCGGTCGCCATCGGCTCCGACGTGCTCGGCGCCCCGGTGTCGGTGCTGACGGTCATGGACGCGAAGGGTCTGGAGTTCGACGGGGTCGTGGTGGTCGAGCCGGCCGCGATCGTGCGCGAGTCACCTCGCGGGGTCAACGACCTGTATGTGGCGCTGACCCGGCCGACGCAGCGCCTGCATGTCGTTCACCACGAATCGCTGCCGCCGGGGCTCACGCCCGCTGCGAGTACGGCAAGCTGACGGCCATGAAGGTCGCGGTCGCCGGCGGAACAGGCTTGCTGGGGCGCTTCGTCGTCCAGACGCTGACCGAGCAGGGGCACGAGCCGGTGGTGCTCGCGCGCACGAGGGGCGCGGACCTGCTCAGCGGGGACGGCGTTCGCGAGGCCGTGGACGGCTGCGGCGTCGTGATCGACGTCAGCAACTTCGCCAGCATGCGCAAGCGGGTCGCCGTCGAATCGTTCGAGGCGGCGACGCGGCACCTGCTGGAAGCCGGTCGCGCCACCGGGGTGGTGCATCACGTGGCCGTGTCGATCGTCGGCATCGACCGGGTGCCGATGGGCTACTACCAGGGCAAGCTCGCGCAGGAGCGGCTGCTCGCCGACGCGCCGGTGCCGGCCAGCGTGCTGCGCGCGACCCAGTTCCACGAGTTCGCGGCCCAGACGCTGCGCCGCTCGCCCGGCCCGCTCGCCGTCCTGCCGAGGATGCGGATGCAACCGGTCGCCGCCCGCGAGGTGGCGCAGGCGCTCGTCGCGCTGGCCTTCGACGTCCCGCTCGGCAGGGCACCCGAGCTGGCCGGCCCGCAGGTGCTCGAGCTCATCGACCTCGCTAAGCGCGTCCTGGCCGCGCAGGGGTCGCACCGCACGGTGGTGCCGTTGCGGCTGCCCGGCGCGGTCGGCCGCGGCTTCGCGAACGGCGCGCTGCTGCCGACCGGTGAGGGGCCGCGCGGAACGCAGACGTTCGACGAATGGCTGCGTGCCACGTACTGAGCGCGCTCGTCGTTAGCTGCGCCGACGCCGGGGTAGTTGCTGACTGACGGACCCATCGGCGAAGGGCGCATCGCGAATGAAGATCGGCTATTTCCTGTCCTGCGAGGAGTACGGCCCCGCGGAACTGATCTACCAGGCGAAAGCCGCCGAGGCCGCGGGTTTCGAGTCTTTGTGGATCTCCGACCATTTCCACCCGTGGACCGACGCGCAGGGCAACAGCCCGTTCGTGTGGTCGGTGATCGGGGCCATCTCGCAGGTGACGTCCCTGCCCATCACGACGGCCGTGACGTGCCCGACCATCCGCATCCACCCCGCGATCATCGCGCAGGCCGCGGCGACCAGCGCCTTGCTGACCGAGGGCAAGTTCATCCTCGGTCTCGGCTCCGGTGAGGCGCTCAATGAACACATCACCGGATCGCGCTGGCCGGACACGAAGGTCCGCCTCGAGATGCTCGAGGAGTCGATCGAGGTCATGCGCGAGCTGTGGACCGGCGAGTTCGTCGACCACCACGGCCCGCATTACACCGTCGAGAACGCGCGGCTCTACACCCTGCCCGACGCGCCGCCGCCGGTGTACGTCAGCGGCTTCGGGCCTCGCGCGAGCAGGCTCGCCGGCCGCGTCGCCGACGGCTTCGTCACGGTTGCGCCCGATGAGGACTCGATCAAGGTGTTCCGCGATGCCGGTGGCGAGGGCAAACCCGTCCACGGCGGACTGAAGGCGTGCTGGGGCCCGGACAAGTCCGCCTGCGTGTCGATCGCGCGGGAGTCCTGGCCGAACGAGAGCCTCGAAGGTGAAATGGTCCAGACGCTGTCCAGCCCGAAGCACTTCGAGCAGGCGGGGTCGCTCGTGACCGATGAAATGACGGCCGAGTCGGTGGCCTGCGGGCCGGACCTCGACACGCACATCGCTGCGTTCAAGCCGTTCGCCGACGCCGGCTTCGACGTGATGCACGTCCAGCAGATCGGTGCGCGGCACCAGGAGTGCGACATCGACGGGTTCTTCGAGTTCTACCGGGACACGGTGCTGCCGCGGGTGCGTGAGCTGTCCTGACCACTCGGCATGATGTGCCGGTGCGCGACGACGACGGCTACGCCGACCTGAAGTCCTACGCGGCGATCGGCGACGGCCGCACCGTCGCGCTGGTGGCCAGGGACGGGCGCGTCGACTGGCTGCCGCTGCCCGACCTCGACCGCACGCCGGCATTCGGTGCGTTGCTCGACGCGCAGAACGGCGGTTACATCGCGCTGGCGCCGACGCAGGACTTCACCGTCGAGCGCGAGTACGTCGCGGACACCAACGTGCTCGCCACGACGTTCACCACGCCGAGTGGACGCGTGCGCGTCACCGACGCGATGAACACCGGCGTTGCCGGGCGGCTGCCGTGGGCCGAGCTCGCCCGGCGCATCGACGGCGTCGAGGGCGAGGTGGAGCTGTGCGGCGTGGTGCGTCCCGGCACCTGCCTGAACACCGCGTCACCCTGGTTCGAGGACACCGCCGCCGGACCGGTCATCAGGCTGGACGGTCTCACCATGGCCGTGCGCGTGCTCGGTGCAGCGGACAAGACGCACGACGAGCGCGAGCAGCGCGAGACGCGCGTGCGCTACGTGACGTCGCCCGGCTCGCGGCACCTGCTCGCCGTCGTCGCCACCGAGCGCGAGCCGCTGTTCCTGCCTCGGCCCGAGCACATCGACCAGGGCGTCGACCGCACGATCGACAACTGGGCGACCTGGATGGACACCTTCGGCTGGGACGGCCCGTGGAGCGAGTACGTGCGCCGCAGCGCGCTGACACTCAAGACGCTGATCTACGCCCCCACGGGCGCGGTTGCCGCAGCGGCCACGACGTCGCTGCCCGAGTCCACGAGCGAGGCGAAGAACTGGGATTACCGCTTCGCGTGGTCACGCGACATGGCCTACACGCTGCAGGCGCTGTTCCGCTTCGGGCTGCGCGAGGAGACGCACGGTGCGATCAGCTGGCTGATGGCGACCATCCGCCGGCACGGTCCCGACCCGCGCATCTTCTACCGGATCGACGGGCGCTACCCCGACGGCGAGGTCCACGAGTACGACGTGCCGGGCTGGCGCGCGCACCGGCCGGTGGTGGCCGGCAACGCCGCCACCGACCAGCTGCAACTCGGCGTCTTCGGCGACCTGTTCAGCATCGTGCGGCTCTACGTGGACAACGGCAACGTGCTCGACGCGGAGACCGGCCGCACGCTCGCCGGCGTGGCCGACACCGCGTGCGACGTGTGGCAGAGCAAGGACTCCGGCATGTGGGAGCTGCCGACCGAGCGGCATTACACGACGTCGAAGATGGGCTGCTGGAAAGCGCTGACCGACGCGGTCGCGCTTGCCGAGCTGGGCCAGATCCCGGGCAGTCCGGAGCGCTGGCGCAACGAGGCGGAGCGCATCCGCCGGTGGGTCGACGACCACGCGTGGTCCAGCGAGCGCAACGCCTACGTCTGGTACCCGGGTTCGGATCAGCTGGACGCGTCGGTGCTGCTGCATGCCATCAGCGGCTTCGACCGCGGCCCGCGGATGAGTTCGACGCTCGACGCGTTGCAGGCCGAGCTCGGCGCTGGGCCGCACCTGTACCGCTACAGCGGGGCGAGCAAGGTCGAGGGCTCGTTCGTCGCGTGCTCGTTCTGGATGGTGTCCGCGCTGGCGCTCGTCGGGCGGCGCGACGAAGCGCGTGCCGTGCTGGACCAGTTGGTGGACGCGGGCAACGACGTGGGCCTGTTCGCGGAGATGATCGACCCGGCGACGGGGGAGTTCCTCGGCAATCTGCCGCAGGCACTCAGCCACCTGGCCTTGATGCACGCCGCGACGACGCTGGCCGAGGAGGGCTGACGAGAGGACTGACTCCGCGGTTACTCCACCGGCCAGCGGGCGTCCAGGCCGGTCATCTGCAGGATGCGCACGACGCGCGGGCCGGGGTTGCGCAGACCGAACGTCACGGCGTGGTCCTCGGCATCGTGCGCGAGGTCGATCAGCGCGCCGATGCCGGTGGAGTCGAGGAACGTCACGCCGGACATGTCGAGCACCAGGCCGGTGATGCCCTCGGTGCGCAGTGCCTCGCGGCCCTCGTCGAGCAGCCAGTCGCGGCTCTGCACGTCGACCGAACCGGTGATCACGAGGACGGTCTCGCCGGAGTTCGGCGCGTTCTCCACGTCGATGTCGAGCTCCATGCGCAGACCCTAGCGAGCCGTCCGGGCGCCGTCGCATCCGGCGGGCCGTCCAGCGCGCGCCCAGCGAACTCCCAGCCGGCTCCTCTACCGTCGCAGCATGGCGCCGACGACATCCGAGGCGCGTCCCCAGGACGCGAAGTCGCAGCGCTTCGCCGGCCTGCGGGCCTTCCGCGACCGGGTCCGCGCCCGGCCCGGCGGTGCGCTCGGCTGGCGCATCGGCGTCACGTTCGTCAGCGTCGTCGTCATCGCCGGTGGCGTCCTGTTGCTGCCGCTTCCAGGCCCCGGCTGGGTGATCATCTTCGCCGGGCTCGGGCTGCTGGCCACCGAGTACGACTGGGCCAGGCGGCTGCTCACCTTCGCCCGCCAGAAGGTTCAGGAGTGGACACAATGGCTCGGCCGCAAACCGATCTGGGTGCGCGCGCTCGTCGGCCTGGCGATCTTCGTGCTCGTCGCCGCGTGCCTCTACCTGGCCTGGCGGCTCACGCGATGACGCCACCGGTGCGCGTGTAACCTGGTCCGGCCGGTCGCGCACCGGCATGTCCCGGGCGATTAGCTCAGCGGGAGAGCACTGCCTTCACACGGCAGGGGTCACTGGTTCGATCCCAGTATCGCCCACCACCTTCTAGGTCAGCAACTCCGGGCCCTGCGCAGCCAAGCCATGATCACGTTCGACTCGTGGATTTCAAATTCAGTCCGCAAAAAGTCCGCACACGTCGACCAAACATGGACCGTTGGGTGCCGCTGGCAGGCAGTGATCGACGTCGACTGATTGTCGAAGACCCATCGATAGGCCTCGTCCGCGGCGAGCTTTGGGCTCATCCTCGAACGAGTCGAGTGCCTCGAACGAGTCGAGTGCGCCTGCTGGTATTCATGGGGATTCCTGATGGCGCCCCGCGCACGCTTGTCAGGCTGGTGCAGGGCGGGCAACGTAAGTCCGTGACCGATTCAGACCATCCCGAGGTGGCGCCGAGCCCGTCGACGCGAGCGCGGGACCACATGGCCAACGAACGCACCTATCTCGCGTGGCTACGTACTGCAGCCACCGTGATGGCGCTGGGTCTCGCGGTGGCCAGCTTCGCCGACTCCGTGTCCTGGAGCTCGGCAGCGGCGGGTGTGCTGCTGGTCGCGGTCGGAGCAGCGGGGATCGTGTACGGCACCCGGCGCTACCGGCAGGTCACATGAGAACTGGAAGCCGATAGCTACACCACCGGCACCCGCGGCAACGTGGCCGTCCTCGCCTCGACCGTGCTGATCACGGCGCTGGCGATCGCGATGCTGCTGGTGCTGATCGGCCGCGATTGATCGAGTCAACCGCGGTCGAACCACCAGCCGAGCAGAAACACACGAAGAAAGAGACGCATCCGATGTGGGCCAAACGAGACGACATGATCGTGCACGAGCAGGACCCTTACAACGCCGAGCCACCCCGGCCGGGGCTCGCAACGACGATCACGCCATTCGACTCGTTCTACGTACGCAACCACGGCCCGGTCCCCAACATCGACACTGACGCGTGGCGGCTGAGCATCGACGGGCTGGTCGACCACGAGCTCACGCTGTCGCTGGCCGACCTGCAGAACCGGTGGCCGCACCGGCAGGTGACGGCGACGATGCAGTGCGCAGGTAACCGCCGCGCCGGACTGATCGAGGTACGCGACATCCCGGGCGAGGACCCGTGGGGACCCGGCGCCACCTCGACCGCGCAATGGACAGGCGTCCGTCTGGCCGACGTGCTGGCCGACGCCGGCGTCCACCAAGATGCGCGTTACGTGGCGTTGGGCGCCCCGGACGTCTCACAAATCGCCGACCCGCCCCAGCCCTACGGCGGGTCCATCGACCTCGGCAAGGCGACCAGCGACGAGGTGCTGCTCGCCTGGGCGATGAATGGTGATCCTCTGCCCGCGGTGCACGGCGGACCTGTCCGCGTCGTCGTGCCCGGCTACATCGGCGCCCGCAGCGTCAAATGGGTCCAGCGCATCACCGTCCAGACCACACCGTCCGACAACTACTTCCAAGCCACCGCATACCGGTTGCTGCCCGCCGAGGCCGACCCCGCCACTGCCGGACCGGGCGACGGGCTGCCCCTCGCCGCGGTCGCGTTGAATGCCGCCATCATCAGCCCCGACGACGACGCGCACGTCGCCGCCGGCAGGCTCGAGGTCGCCGGCTACGCCTACGCCGGCGACGACCGCACCGTTGCCCGTGTCGACGTTTCGACCGACGAGGGCCGTAGCTGGGTGCAGGCAGACCTCGACCCGGCCGCGTCACCCTGGTCGTGGCAGCACTGGACTGCGGCCGTGGACGTCACGCCGGGCAAACAGACAGTCATCGCCCGCGCGTGGGACAGCACCGGCGCCAGTCAACCCGAATCACCCCGGCACCTGTGGAACCCGAAGGGCTACATCAACAACTCATGGGCTAGAAGCCACGTACATGCAATGTGACGCCTGAATTAGACGGGCGCACCCCGATCCTGCCTCCAAATGCGCCCAGGTTCGCTAGCGATCGGCGAATGATCAAGTTTCGACAGCTACCTCCCGCCAGCGCCGCAGAGCGATTCGAGACGGCCTGATGCGCAAAGAACCGTCGTCATGCGTGCTCCCAGGTCGCTAGAGGCAGAGCGCATTTCAGGAAATCTGTCGCCATAACTGCAAGATCAAACAAACGCTCATGCTGCGTTGAGCGCTAGCGCGCGTGTCCGGTCAAGACTCGCTCGGTGGCCGCATCTGTGGCACCCGGTTGGCTAGTTCGGGCTCGCTTGAAAAGACTCGTCGGCGATCTAGCTCGGCCAGCTGCCGGGAATTTGTTCAGCGGCGTAACCGGCCGTGGCCGAGGTAATCAGCGGGCTTACCGGTCGTCGGTGGCACGTAGCGTCGCGTAGGTGACAGCGCCGAAGACGAGGTGCGGGACCGCGTCTGCCGTCCAGTCCGCGACCTTCCACTCGTCCGGGTCGCTGATCCCGAACAGCTTGAGCGGGACGTCCGACATGGCCATCGCCGCGGCCGAGATCAGCAGAACGGCGATCGGTGCTGGGATGGAGTGCCCCCGCGAGCGAACCGTGCGGTGGAGCGAACCGGCCAGGGCGCCGACGACGACACCGACCGCAGTCCCCGACAGCGGGCCCAAGCCGGCAAGCCGGTTGTCGCGCGCATCGCCTTCGCCGGGGATGTCCACGCCGGCCTTGCCTGCAGCGGCCTCGACGAGATCCTGGGGGGCCGAGCTGGTGCTTCTTCCGCGGATAGCCATGTCCAGGTAGGTAGTCGCGTTGAGTGCGGTCGTGCCCGCTGCTCCGGCGGCTGCGCCGCGCAGGAAGCCTAGTGCGTTCATGGGGTGCTCCTCCCTCGATGGGTAGTCGGTTCCCGGGTTCGGCGCAGGCGTTTCGACGTCATCGACACGCCTGCGCCTCGGGGTGAGGACGCGGTCAGCCCAGGCCGCGCTGGGTCATGATGCCGAGCTCGTCGGTGCTGCCCCAGCGTTCGGCGAGCACGCCGTCGGCGAATTTGCTGATCTGTACGCCGCGCACCGTGAATGCCTTGCCGGTGGCGTCGGAAGACAGCGGCAGGTCGCGGCTTTCGCCGGGTCAGAGGGACGCCGGGACGGCGGGTTCGCATTGAACCCGCCCCGCTTTCGGTCCGGGTCTGGTCGGGTCAGCCGGCCACGGAAGTCCGAACGGCGATGCCCTCCTGCGAAATGCGTTGGGCGGCTTGCTTGACCTTGTCGCGGGCCGATTCTTCCTGCGTCAGGTTCTGCCGAAGCAGGGTCGCCACCTCGGTGGCGCCGCGAGCCTCGGCGTTGGTGACCAGAGTCTCGTAGACCGCGATTTCGTAGTGCTCAGTCTCCAGAGCACCGGCCAGAATCACCGCGTCGACGATGCTGTCGTCGGTCTTCTTGATCGTCGAGGTGCCTTCCTTGGCCAGGCCCTTGGTCACCGGCGAAGGTGAGTCATCGACAGACTCGCCGAGCAACGCGAAGCACTGTTCGATGTTCGCGATCTGCTGGCGGGTCTCCTCGGCGTGCTCACGAAACATCGTCTTCAGTTCGGCGCGCTGCGCGTGCTGTTCCAAGTCAGCGAGCATCGCCAGGGTGTCGTGCTCCATCGACAGGGCCGACCCCAGCTTGAAACTGAAGATCTCTTCTGGGGTTGTCAAGTGCTCGAACATGTTGTCTCCGCTTCTCGATCAATTGGTGGTTCAGGTTCTATGCGGCTGCTGCCGCCGGAAGGTTCGGGTTTCCCGCTCATATCCATCTCTGCACGGTGAAAGACGGTCCATCTCTTCTGGGCGGCACTGATACTGCTGCGCATGCGGCGCGTCGCGAGGACGCGGAAAGAGAAAGAGATCCCTGGTTGGGAGAGCCGGGAGGATGATCGTCTTGGGCTCAATGGCCGAACTCCACGACACCTCCACGGTACCCAGGAACACGCAAACTGTCGCAGCGCGGCCGACAAGCCTGCTCCCGATTCACCCTGACCCCCGCCGCACCTCGCCACTGCAGCCGACGCAGGACCAGCCCCTTCCAGAGTTCACAAGACACGAACCTCACGAACCTCTGGGCACCGCGCCAAAGGGATGGCGACACGCTGACCCGACGATCTCCGCGTCTCAGATGCGGATCGGCGGATTCAGGGGTCGTTGCATCAGCCCGCTGTTGAGGTGGTCGACAGTAGTTCGTTGAGAG
>NZ_CAXTQF010000050.1:0-26529 GCF_964246335.1 uncultured Jatrophihabitans sp.
GGGGAGCCTAGGGGGAGCCCAGGGGGAGCCGGTGGTGAACGAGGGCTGACAGGGTTACTGGCGGACGGGGTACGCCGGTTCCGGCACGTCGGGCACGATGCGCTGCTCGACGAAGATGCCGTGCCAGAGCAGCAGCACGAGGATCGTCCAGATCTTGCGCGAGTAGTCGTGCGGCCCTATGCGATGCGCGTCGAGCAGCCGCAGGGCAGCATCGCGATCGATGAGGTCATCGGCCTGTGACTGCGTGATGATCTCGCGCGCCCAGTCATACATCTCGTCCTTGAGCCAATGGCGGATCGGCACCGGGAAGCCGAGCTTGGCGCGGTTCAGCACATGCGCCGGCACGATCTCGGCGAGCGCCCGGCGCAGCGCGTACTTCGTCGTCTCCTTGGTGATCTTCTGGTCGGTCGGGATGGACGACGCCACCGCGAACACCTCGGTGTCGAGGAACGGCACGCGCAGCTCGAGGGAGTTGGCCATCGTCATCTTGTCGGCCTTGACGAGGATGTCGCCGCGCAGCCAGGTGAAGAGGTCGACGTACTGCATCCGCGTGGAGTCGTCGAGATGCGTCGTGCGGTCGTACAGCGGCGCCGTCACGTCCATGTACGACACGTCCGGGTCGTACGCGCGGTACAGGCCCTGCATCTCGTCCGGCCGGAAGATGCGCGCATTGCCGTAGTAGCGCTCCTCGATGCCGATGGCACCGCGGCGCAGCAGGTCCTTGCCGCGTACGCCTTCGGGAATGCGCTGCGACAACCTGCCGAGCCCGCGGCGCGCGGATCTCGGCAGGTGGTCGAAGCCGCGCAGCGAGATCGGCTCGCGGTAGATCGTGTAGCCACCGAACAGCTCGTCCGCGCCCTCGCCGGACAGCACCGCCTTGACGCGTTTGCGGGCCTCGCGGGCGATGAAGTACAGCGGCACCAGCGCGGGGTCGGCCACCGGGTCGTCGAGGTACCAGACGATCAACGGCAGCGTCTGCATCATCTCCTCGGCGCTGACGACCTTGGTGATGTGCTCGACGCCGATCGCGGCGGCGGACTCGGCGGCGACATCGATCTCGCTGTAGCCCGCGCGCTCGAAACCGGTGGTGAAGGTCAGCAGGTCCGGCTTGTGCCGTTTGGCCAGCGCCGCGATGGCCGTGGAGTCGATGCCACCGGACAGGAACGCCCCGACGGTGATGTCCGGGTCGACGCGCATGTGCTTGGCGACCGAGTCCTCGAGCGCCTCGGCGATCGTGCGGTAGAGCTTGTCCGCGTCACTGACCGGTTTGATGGCGAAGTCCGGGTGGAAGTAGCGGTGGGTGCGCAGCGTCTCGCCCGGGTGCATCGTGAAGTACGTGCCGGATTCGACGCGGCCGATCTCGCGGTGCAGCGACGCGGGCTCGGGGACGTACTGCAGGGTGAGGTACTGCTGCAGCGAAGTGGTGTCGACCTCGCGGGCGACGGCGTCCGGCGCGACGTCGAGCAGCGACTTCTTCTCGCTGGCGAAGAACGTCCCGCGCTCGTCCGCGTACGTGTACAGCGGCTTGATGCCGAACCAGTCGCGGGCGCCGAACAGCACCTGCTCCTGTGAGTCCCAGATCAGGAACGCGAACATGCCGCGCAGCTCGCGCACGATCTTCGGGCCGAGGTAGTGGTAGCCGGCGAGGATCGCCTCGCCGTCGCCGTCGGTGTCGAAAACGGCGCCGAAGTCGCGTGCGAGACGCTCGCGCAGTTCGAGGTAGTTGTAGATCTCGCCGTTGAAGATCAGCTGGTAGCGCTCGGCGAGCCAGGACAGCGGCTGGTGCGAGTGGTCGACGTCGATGAACGCCAGCCGGCGGAACCCGATCGCGACGTCGTCGTCGTGCCACACGCCGCCCTCGTCCGGACCGCGGTGGCGCATGTCGTGCAGCGACGCCTCGACGGCGGACGCGACGTCGGCCGCCTTGCCATCGGCGGACAGGAATCCGATCAATCCACACACGGGGAGAAGTATCCCAGGCGCGTCAGAGCTTCCGTCGGACGTCGTAGGCAGGGGTGCCGTCCTCGGCTGCGTGTTCGCCGAGGTACTCGTGCCCGCGCATCCGGCACCAGGCGGGCACGTCTGCGCGTGCGGCCGGGTCGTCGGCCTCGACGCTGACTGTCTCGTCCACGGCGACCTCGCCGATGTGCCGCGCAAGATCCAGGATCGGCAGCGGGCACCGGCGTCCACGCGCGTCGAGCACCAGCGCGCTCACAGGCCGTCGGCGTCGATCTCGGACCGCACCTGCGCCACGACGTCCGGCAGCACGTCGAGGAACTCGTCGATCTCGGCCGCTGTCGTGTCCCGGTGCAGTGACACGCGGATGTTTCCCGACGTCAGCGCCCCCATCGCGACGAGCACGTGCGACGGCTCGAGGGCCGACGACGTGCACGACGAGCCGGACGAGACGGCGAAGCCGTGGCGGTCCAGCTCACGCAGCAGCGACTCGCCGTCGGCGTAGAGGCAGGAGAACGTGACGATGTGCGGCAGCCGGTCGGCCGGGTCGCCCACCAGGTCCACGTCGGGTACCCGGCGCACAACCTCCCCCCGCAGCCGGTCGACCAGCTCGCGGTGCCGCCGTGCGGTGTCGTCCTGCTCCGCGCGCACCGCGCGCAGCGCCGCGGCCGCCGCGACGATGGACGGCAACGCCGGCACGCCGGGGATCCGGCCGGCCTCCGCCTCGTCGTCCGGATACGGCGAGCGCCACCGCGTGCCGGTCCGCACCACCAGCAGGCCGACCGTCGGGCCGCCCCACGTGCGCGCGTCACCGGCCAGGACGTCCCAGCCCGGCGGCAGGTCCGCGTGCCCGATGGTCTGCGTCGCGTCGACCACCAGCGGCACCGGTGCGATCCGCTCGGCCACCTGGGTGACGGGTTGGGTCGTGCCGACCTCGTGGTTGGCCGCCTGCAGCGCGGCGGCGACCACGCCGGGCGCCTGCGCCGCGGCAACGAACGCCGCGTCGTCCACGCGGCCGGTCGGGTCTACTCCCACGGAGCGAGCCTGCGCCGTCGCTGCCGCGTGCAGCACCGCCGAGTGCTCGACCGCGCTGTGCACGACGACGTTTCCGCGCCGCTCATTACCGCGCACGGCGCCGAGGACGGCCGCCTGCAGTGCCTGCGTGCCGTTCGCGGTGAAACTGAGCTCGTCGGGCCGGACGTCGAGGCTCGCGGCGGCGGACTCGCGGGCCGCGTCCAGCAGCAGCCGCGCCCGGCGGCCCGCGCCGTACAGCCGCGCGGGATCGGCCCAACCGTCGTCTAGTGCAGCGTCGAGGGCGGCCCTGGCGATCGGGTGCAGGGGGGCGCCGGACGCGGCGTCGAGGTAGGCCGGCACGGGCTCGACGGTAACCTGCCCGGCCGGCCGCACCCGGCCCTCGAAACGCCCGCCCCCCGACAGTTCGCGCGGTTGGTGTCCAGTACGCTCGGACGGCAACGAACGGCATCCGAGAGGTGGTTGGCTGGTGCGTCGCAGACGCTGGATTCGCGGGGGTCGCGCCGCGGCCGTCCTCGCAGTCCTCGCCCTCGCGCTCACGGGCTGTTCGGCCAATCAGTGGGAGCGCAATCTGCGCTTCGGCTGGCCGACCGGTGCCACCCGGCAGGGCACCGAGATGCGCGTGCTGTGGACGTGGGCGGGTGTCACCGCGTTGATCCTCGGCATCATCGTGTGGGCCCTGATCTTCTGGTGCTGCGTCCGCTATCGCAAACGCAAGGGTATGGCCGGCGACGAGATCCCGCGCCAGACCAAGTACAACTTCACCATCGAGATGGTGTGCGTCATCATCCCGTTCCTGGTGATCGCCGGCCTCTTCTACCGAACCGTCGTCGTCGAGGACAACGTCAACCACCTGAGCAAGAACCCCGACGTCAACGTGCAGGTCGACGCGTTCAAGTGGAACTGGCAGTTCGAGTACCACACCTACAAGTCGCAGCCCGACGTCTACACGAGTGCGTCCGGGGCGCAGATGAAGAACCCGAACGACCGCAAGCAGCCGTTCTACCTGTCGACGGTCGGCAACTCCGAACTGATCCCGATCCTGGTCGTACCGGTCGGGCAGACGGTGCAGGTCGACGAGCACTCCGAGGACGTCATCCACTCGTTCTGGGTGCCGGAATTCCTGTTCAAGCGCGACGTCTTCCCCTACGCGTCTAACACGACCACCCGGGACAACAAGTTCGAGTTCACGGCCACCAAGACCGGCAGCTATGTGGGCCGGTGCGCGGAGCTGTGCGGCACGTACCACTCGCAGATGAACTTCGAGGTCCGCGTGGTGCCGCAGCAGACGTTCGCCAGGTACCTGGCGGCGCTGAAGCAGATCGGCCCGACCGACCCGGACCGGCAGCCGAAGGCGCTCAAGGCCGCCATGCCGGGGCACAGCCCGTACGCGACGACGACGTACCCGCTCGACACGTCGCGTACGGCCCGCAAGGCCGCGGAGAGGGTGAAGTAACGACATGAAGGTCGAAGCCCGCATGTTCCTGACCGTCGCCGTCTTCCTGTGGCTGGGCGCCATCGGCTACGGAGTGTGGACGTCCTTGCCGAACAGCTTCACCCACGGCCATGTCGAGCCGGTCGGCGTGGCCGCGCTGATCCTGTCGGGCGGCCTGCTCGGGATACCGGGCTCGTTCTTCCTGTTCGTGTCGCGACGCATCGACCCACGCCCGGAGGACCGTAGCGACGCCGAGATCGCCGAGGCGGCCGGTGACCTGGGGTTCTTCAGCCCGGGCAGTTACTGGCCGGTGACCCTGGCCGCGGCTGCGGCCGTCACCGGCATCGGCCTGGCCTTCGTGCAGATCTGGCTGGTGATTGTGGCCGGCGCGTTCCTGCTCTTCGCGATCGGCGGTTTGCTGTTCGAGTACTACGGCGGCGGTAACCGCGGCAGCATGCACGGCTGAGCTGCCCGCACCCGTTCAGCTGACCGCACCTCTCGAGAACGAGCCGTTCCGACGGCATAGCACCGTCCCCGCATTCGCCGAGTACTCGTCCATGATGTCGCGAGATATCGAGGGCAGATGTCTCCGGACATGGTGGACACCGTCAGTCTGTGTGCGCCAGCGTGCGTAGCGGTTCCTGCCGCTGGATTGGTAGTCGCGGCTTGTGTCGAGGGTGAGTTCGCGGATCGGTTGGCCGATGTCGGCGTCGATGATGCGACAAAAGCGACAGCTACCGACTCAGAGACCGCGACCTCGGCCGCACCCCGCCAACGACCAGCGATGACCGACGCCACCGCTCAACTCCCCGATCCTCGATTGCGGTGGCGCGATGCCGCCTTGAACGCCTCCTCGCCCGACCGATACCACCGCCCACCCGAACCAGCGCCGCATGAACATCTCCATCGGAAGCTGGACCCACCCCGCGGACTCCGCGGCTCGTACTCCTTCTCAATCAGCTCGACGACGTGGTCGTCGGCACTCTCAGGCCCGGACTGCACGACCGAATCGTCTCATCGACGCCCACCCAAAAAACGGCCGAACCAGCACAGTCGGGCGTCCAGGGGGTCCATTTTCACCCGTCGTCACGGGGTCCACTTTCAGCCGTCAATGACAACGCGTTGGTCGGCGTGGTCGCGACCAATGCCGATGTGGTGCAGCCGGCCGGCGTGGCGGTGGGTGAGCTTGCCGTCGCGGTCGACGCGGTGGTGCGTAGCCGCCAGTGGGTGCCGGGGGCCGTGTCGGCCGGACTGGCAACGGGGCGTGCCTCGTACGTCTGGGCCGGGGGCGCCGGTCGCAGGAGCGGTGTGGGCGGCGGGTGTTGTCGTGACGGATTCTCGGCGGTGGCCGGCCGACAGGTAGTTGCCGACCCCGGCCACGCAGCGCTGCCCGCAGCAATCGCAGCGCCACCGGGTCTCGGGTTGCGGCAAGCAATGCGATCGCCTGACTGGGCACTGCGCGGGCGCGGCACGACGGTCGCGAGAGGCGCTCCAGCGCAGTACCAAGAGCCGGACGGCGCGGCGCGCATGCGTTATGCCGGACACCGAAGGCGCACCGACCCTATGCCGCGACCGTGCACTGTCAGCAGGGCGACACGCCGCAACGAGCATGCAGGCGGTGCACAGTCGGCCGCGAGTAGACGGCCGGGGCGCGTGCACGGGGGGCCGCCAGTGGGGACGGCGGGCGCGCGCCTCCACGGGGCCGGCACGCGCCGTGCGGGCCGCGGCGGGCTCAGTCGGTGAGCTGGCGCCGGTCGCTTTCCTGGGCCTCGATCGACTCGCGCTCGCCGACGTTCGCCTCGTGCTCGTCGATCGCGGCCTGGATCTCCGGCTTTTCCTTGACCGGGTAGAAGAACCCGCGCAGATGCTTGAGCGGCGTGCCGCCACCGAGCTGGTTCATCCGCTTCGGCACCGGCGTGCCGGCGTAGCTGAGCTGCCCATGCCCGTGCTCGTCGACCGGTCCGATCGGCTGATGCACCTCGATGAACTCACCCGTCGGCAGCACCTTGATGATGCCGGTCTCGACGCCGTGTTCGAGCACCTCACGGTCGTGCCGCTGCAGCCCCAGGCAGACGCGGTATGCGACCAGGTAGGCCAGTGGCGGCACGACCAGCAGGCCGATGCGGCCGGCCCAGGTCATGGCGTTCAGCGAGATGTCGAACGCCTTGGCGATGAGGTCGTTGCCGCCGGACAGGAACAACACGACGTAGAACGCGATGGCCATGCAGCCCAGCGAGGTGCGCACCGGGACATCGCGCGGGCGCTGCAGCAGATGGTGCTTGGCGCGGTCCTTCGTCAGCTTCGCCTCGATGAATGGATACGCCCCGGCGAGGGTGAACATGATGCCGGGCAGCACGACCGTCGGCCAGAACAACGGCGGTATGTCGTGATGGAACAGACGTATCTCCCACGACGGGAACAGACGCGTGGAACCGTCGAGGAACATGATGTACCAGTCCGGCTGCGAGCCCGACGACACCTGCGACGGCATGTACGGGCCGAACAGCCACACCGGGTTGATCTGCGTCAGGCCGCCGAGCGCCGCGCACACGCCGAACACGATGAAGAAGAAGCCGCCGGCCTTCGCGGCGTAGAGCGGGAAGACCCGCTCACCGGTGACGGTGTCCTCGGTATGCCCGTGACTCGGGAACTGGGTGTGCTTCTGCCGCACCACCAGGGCGAGGTGTGCGCCGATCAGCGCGGCGAGGATGGCCGGCACCAGCAGCACGTGCGCGATGTAGAGCCGATCGATGATCACGTGTCCCGGGAACGGGCCGCCGAACACCAGGAACGACACCCAGGTGCCGATCACCGGGATGGACAGCATGATCGCGTCGGCGATCCGCAGCCCGGTGCCGGAGAGCAGGTCGTCGGGCATCGAGTAACCCGCGAAGCCCTCCACCAGCCCGAGGGTGATCAGGCCCAGGCCGATCAGCCAGTTCAGCTCACGCGGCTTGCGGAACGCGCCGGTGAAGAACGTCCGGAACATGTGGACGAGCATCGCGGCGAGGAACATCAGGGCGGACCAGTGATGGATCTGCCGGACGACCAGGCCGCCGCGCACGTCGAAGGAGATGTCGAGGGTCGATGCGTACGCCCGCGACATCGTGATGCCGTCCATCGGGACGTAGCGGCCGTGGTAGACGACCTCGGCCTGCGACGGGTCGAAGAAGAAGGTCAGGTACGTGCCGGTCAGCAGCAAGATGATGAACGAGTAGAGCGCGATCTCGCCCATCATGAACGACCAATGGTCGGGGAAGACCTTGTTCAGCTGCTTGCGCATCGGGCCGGCGAGGTAGAGCCGGTCGTCGGCCCACTTGCCCGCCTTGCCCTGGGGCGTACGCGGCTCATCCGAACGGCGGGACGTCGTCGCGGTCATGCTCGCTCCCAAAAGCCGGGGCCGATCGCTTCCTTGTAATCGGACCTGGCAACGAAGTACTGACGCCCATCTTCCCCTACTTCAACGCCGAGGGGGAGCTTGGGCAGGCTGCGCGATGCGGGGCCGAAGATGGGCGCGGCGTCGCGGAGCACGTCGAACTGAGATTGGTGGCACGGGCACAGCAGGCGTGAGGTCTGCTGTTCGTACAGCGACGCCGGGCAGCCGGCGTGTGTGCAGATCTTCGAGAACGCCACGAACTCCGGCGCCTCGGGTGGCCAGCCGAAGCTGGCCTGGCCCTTGCGGGCCTTCACCTTCTGGCCCGGACGCAGCCGGATGATCAGCGTCGGCGACGAGGCGCTGGTGACGCCGTCGTAACCGTCGGCGTCCTCGGTGCGCACGCCCGGGAAGACGGTGGTCAGGCCGCCGGGCTCGATGTCGTCGGGGCTGACGCGACGCCAGTCGGAGTAGACGATCGGGACGAGACCCTGGCCGCCGAACAGCTTCTTGTTCGGCCGGAACATGGTGTGCAGCAGCTGGGTGCCCGGGCGCTTGAGCATCGCGCCGACAATCGCCACCAACGGCACCGTGGCGAGCGCGCCGCCGGCAAGGCCGAGGGTGCGCAGGATGAGCGAGCGACGCGGGAGTCCGGTGTCCTCGAGGCCGACCAGCAGCGTCGCCTCGGTCATGATCTTGTCCTGGTCCGAGGACGGCACGTCGTGGCGGTCCTGGACGACTTCTTCCTCGGGCATCAGCCACTTGGCCCACAGCACCATCCCGATGCCGATGAACAGCAGCATGATGGCCAGCAGCCCGCCGAGCGCCGGGGTGTAGAAGCGGAAATTCTGCGGCGTGCCCGGCAGGTGCCATTTGTAGGGCAGTGCGATGAACGCCACGATGAAGCCGAACCCGGCCAGGGCGGAGATGGCGAATGCCGCCGCCACGCCGCGCTCGGCGCGCTTCTCGGCCTTCGTGCCGCGGATCGGGAAGCGGTTGCGGCGGTGGACGATGTGGATGTCGTCGGCCTCGGCGCCGGCGTACATGGCGTCTTCGGGCGTCATCGCGCGCAGCTCTTCCGGGCTGGGCTGGTCCGGGTACTGCTCGCGGTGCTCGTCGCGCGGCGTGTCCTGCTTCGACTCCGTCATCGGCTGACCTCGCTGCCTGCGTGTGCGCTGCTCATCGGACGCGCGCGCCGATCCACAGGATGGCGATCATCAGCGCACCGACGCCGACGGCCCAGATGACGATGGCCTCGGACACCGGACCGATGCGGTCGATGCCGCTGCCGCCCGGATCCTTGGACGCCTTGATGGTCTGGATGTAGGCGATGATCGCGCGCTTCTCGGTGGGGGTGATCTGGTTGTTGCTGAAGACCGGCATGCTCTCCGGGCCGGACAACATGGCCGCGTAGATCTGCTTGTCGGTGGCGTCGTTGAGAGACGGGGCGACCTTGCCCGCCGACAGCGGCGCCCCCTTGAAGGTTGTGCCGTGGCAGGACGCGCAGTTGAGCCGGAACATGGCACCGCCGTCGGCGATGCTCTTGTCGTTCCCGCGCAGCTTGCCGCCCGGGACCGCCGGTCCGCCGCCGATGGACTGGATGTAGGCGCCCAGCTGGTCGGTCTGCTTGGTGTCGAACTTGGCTTCCTTGCGGGGCTCGTAGGCGCCCTGCAGCACGGCCGGCATGCGGCCGGTGGAGACCTGGAAATAGACGGCGGCAGACCCGACGCCGATCAGCGCGGGACCCTGCCCGTTGACGCCCTGCAGGTTGGCGCCGTGGCAGGTGATGCAGCTGACCTGGTAGATGTTGCGCCCGGCGGCGATGCTCTCGGCGTTCGCCGCCGCGCTGGACGCGTCCGCGTCGGACGATCCGGCCAGGGCTGCGTAGATGCCGCCCATCGACGCGAGCGAGCCGAGCATGATCGCCACGGCACCGACCCGGCGACGCACGGCCGAGCGGGGCTTGGCGACCGGGCGGACCGGTCGGCGCACCAGCCGGCTCACACGTCGGCGTACGACGCGATGCGGGCCGTCGGCCTGCTCGGCGGTCGAGGCTGCCGTGTCGCGACCCGTCGCGGAAACGGCCGGCTCGAAGCCGTACTCGGCGTCGAGGTCGGCGTCCGCGCCGGCGTCGATGTCCGTATCGACATCACTGTCGACGTTTCGCTGCGCGACGCTGCGGATGTCGTCGTCCGGCACGGCTGCTCCCTTCCGGTCGGTGGTGCTCAACGGATGATGTAGATGACGGCGAACAGACCTATCCATACGACGTCGACGAAGTGCCAGTAGTACGACACGACGATCGCCGCGGTGGCCTGTGCGGGCGTGAACTTGCCGAGCGTGGTGCGGATCAGGAAGAAGATGAACGCGAGCAGGCCGCCGATGACGTGCAGGCCGTGGAAGCCCTCGGTCAGGTAGAACACCGAGCCGTAGCCGGTGGCGGAGATCGTGTTGCCCTTGTGGATCTCCATCAGGAACTCGTTGCCCTGGCCGAGCACGAAGACCAGGCCCATGAAGAACGTCAGCGTGAACCAGCGGCGCAGCTTGAAGACGTCGCCCTTCTCCGCCGCGAACACGCCCCACTGGCAGGTGAAGCTGGACGCCACGAGGATGATCGTGAACGGCGTGGCGTAGACGATGTCCGGGACGATCTTCTCGCCGTCGGGCAGGGTCATCGGCCAGTCACCCGGGTGCACGGAGCGGATCGTGAAGTACATCGCGAACAGTCCCGCGAAGAACATCAGCTCGCTGGACAGCCACACGATCGTGCCCACGCTGACGATGTTCGGCCGTGTCAGCGAGTGCACCCTGCTGGAATCGAACCCAGGCGCGGTGGCGGTCGAGGTCACGTCGTCATTATGGACTCTCGGTGTGACACCGGGGCGTGCGGGGGGCAGGTGTCGCGCGGCCTGTGACGGGCACCTCGATCGGGCTGATCGAACCCCTGCGGCGAGCGCCGATACGATTGCCACGTGGCTGCCGTCCCGGACCGAGTGAGCGTGCTCGTCTACAGCAATTCCGCCGAGGTTCGCGCGCAGGTGCGCACCGCGGTCGGACGCCGTCCCGCACCGGACATCGGCCGGATCGACTGGGTCGAGTGCGCCACCACGGCCGACGTCCAGCGCGAGCTCGACGAAGGCGGCATCGATGTCGCCATCCTCGACGGCGAGGCGCAGCCGACCGGCGGAATGGGCCTCGCCCGACAGTACAAGTACGAGCTCGCCGACTGCCCGCCGATCGTCGTGCTGATCGCCCGCCCGCAGGACGGCTGGCTGGCCAGCTGGTCGCTGGCCGACGCGGTCATCAACACGCCGATCGACCCGGTCGAGAGCGCGTCGGTGGTGGCCGAGCAGCTGCGGCGCCGGCACACCGACATCCCCGTCGTCCGGTGAACCCGGCGACCGGGCCACGCACGTGGTCCCGGGTGCTGACCGATCTCATGGCCGGGCGTGAGCTCCCGGCCGACGACACCGCCTGGGCGATGGACGAGATCATGGCCGGCGACGCCACGCCGGCGCAGCTGGCCGCGTTCGCCGTCCTGCTGCGTGCCAAAGGCGAGACGCCCGGCGAGCTGGGCGGGCTGGTCCGCACGATGCTCGAGCGCGCCACGCCGCTGCCGGTCACCGGCCGGGCGGTGGACGTCGTCGGCACCGGCGCGGACCGCGCGCACACCGTCAACATCTCCACGATGGCTGCGCTGGTGGTCGCGGCGTCCGGGCGCCGAGTGGTCAAGCACGGCAACCGGGCGGCGTCCTCGGCGTGCGGCACTGCGGACGTGCTCGAGGAGCTCGGCGTCGTCATCGACCTGCCGCCGGCCGGCGTCGCGCGCACGGTGGACGAGGTCGGCATCGGGTTCTGCTTCGCGCCGGTGTTCCACGCCGGGATGCGCCATGCCGGCGCCCCGCGCCGTGAGCTCGCGGTGCCGACGGCGTTCAACTTCCTGGGGCCGTTGACGAATCCCGCCCGGGTGAGCGCGGCGGCGATCGGCTGTGCGGACCGGCGGATGGCGCCGGTGATGGCTGCGGTGCTCGCCGGCCGAGGCGACTCCGCGCTGGTCTTCCGCGGCGACGACGGGCTGGACGAGCTGACCACCACCACGACGTCCAGCGTGTGGGTCGTGGCCGACGGTGACGTCACGGCCGCCACCGTCGACCCCGAGGCGTTGGGCATCGCGGCGGTGACCCCGGCTGCGCTGCGCGGTGGGGACCCGGCCTTCAACGCTGCTGTCGTGCGCGACGTGCTCGGCGGTAAAGCGCCGGACGTGCGCACCGTGGTGCTGTTGAACGCGGCGGCGGCGATCGCCGCGTTCGACGGGCTGGACGCCGGCCGGCTGCACGACGCACTCGCGCGCGGGCTGCGCATCGCCGCCGAGACGATCGACTCCGGGGCGGCGAGCACGCTGCTCGACCGCTGGATCGCCGCCGGGCAGGCGGCCCGCGGATACTGAAAGCATGAGTTCGTCCCGCATGCCGCGCATCGTGGTGCTGACGTGGGCGATCGCGCTGGCTGCAGTCATTGCACTGTGCGTCGCCGTAGCGCACTTCCTGTCCGGTGGCGGCATGCACATGGGCGCCGCGGACGCGCTCACCCGCGGCGGGACGCGCGGCCCGCTCGACGCGCTCTCGCCGGCCCGGTTGATCGGGTCGTGGCAACTCGATGCCGTGGCGGTGGCCGCGCTCGTGCTCGTCGCGGCGGCCTACCTCGCCGCGGTCTCGCGGGTACCGTCGCGCAGCCCCGGCACCCGGTGGCCGCTACGCCGCACCGCGATGTTCCTGCTCGGCCTGGCCGTCTGCGCGTACGCGACCAATGGCGCGATCGCGGTATACGACCAGGTGCTGTTCACCGCGCACATGGCCGGCCACCTCGCCCTGGTGATGGTCGCGCCCGCGCTACTGGCCGGCGGTCGGCCGCTCACCCTTGCGCTGGCCGCGGCGCCGCCCCGCCGGCGTGCGCGGCTCGCACGGGTGGCGACCGGACGGGTCGCCTCGGTGCTCTTCGCGCCGCCCACCGCGCTCGCCGCCTATGCCGTCGTGATCGTCGCGAGCCACCTGACCGGGCTGATGGACACGATCATGCGACACACCTGGGCCGGACAGATCGAGCACCTCGTCTATCTCGTCGTCGGCTACCAATTCTTCGCGCTGATCGTCGGCAACGAGCCGATCCGCTGGCGGCTCGCCGCACCGCCGCGGTTCCTGCTGCTGGCGATCGCCATGGCTGTCGACACGTTCACCGGCATCGTGCTGATGCAGGGCACGCACGCCGTGGCCCTGACGCCGTCGGCGTTGCACGTCAACGCGTTGTCCGACACCCGCACCGGCGGCGCGATCATGTGGTTCGGCGGCGACGGCATCATGGCGGTGATCATGGTCGGGCTCGCCGTCGTCTGGCTGCGCAGTGTCGACACCGCCGCTCCCGAGCGTGGCTGGCTGGAGCAGGCGCGCACTGCGACGTTCACGCAACACACCGGCACGGGCGCGCAGGCGACGGACGACAGGGACCTGGACTCCGACGACGACGCGCGCACCGCCTACAACGAGTGGTTGGCAAAGCTCGCCGCCCGGAGGTAGAGCCCGCTCAGTCGGTGCCGATGGCGAAGGTCGACTCGAGATCGTGCCGCGAATAGGCGCGGAACGCGATGTGCGTGTCGGTGTGCACGACGCTCGGCACCTTGGAGATCTGCCCGGCGATGACGTCGGCGATGAGGTCGAACTCGCGAACCCGCACGACGGCGATGAGGTCGACGTCGCCGGCGACGGAGTAGACCTCGCTGACGCCGTCGATCTCGGCGATGGCCGCCGCGGCCTCGGGGATCTGATCGGCCTCGACGCCGATCATCACGATGGCGGTGATCACGCACCACATCCTAGGTGCGCGGCCTAGGCGGTCAGTCGGGGGCGGGCGGGCCGGCTGACGACCGGCAGCCGCCGGCGGTCGGCGAACGGGTCGGCGCGCTCGTGGCCGGACGCGCCGGAGACGAGGTAGTTGCGCAGGCGGCCGGCACCGAAGGCCGGCATCTGCCACGGGTCGCTGGTGAGCACCAGCCGGGTGCCGGGTTCCTCGAGCCAGCGCAGGATGCATTCGCTCTCCTCGGCGAGCACCGGCCTGGTGGTGTCGACGGCGTCGGCGGTTGCGCGCAGCGCGTCGATCACGGGCCACGGCGCGACGCCGCGTGCGGCGTGCCCGGCGGCGACGAGCCGGCCGCTGCTGACGACGGTGAGCTCCCACCCGCCGTTGCCGTCCGGCCGGGCGGCGACGAGCTCGTCGACGGCGTACAGCCCGGCCAGGCGCTGCATCCGCGCGCAGGCCCGCACCACCGAGGAGATGCGGTCGCGCAGGCTTGCGGCGTCCTCATAGCGCTGCTCGGCCGAGAGTGCCGTGAGCTTGCGTTCGAGCGGTTCCACGAGCGGGCGGACGTCGCCGCGCCAGGCGGCGGCGACGAGCTCGGCCAGCTGGGCGTAGCGCTGTTGATCGATGCCGCCCTCACACGGGGCCGGGCAGCGGCCGATGCCGGCGAGCACGCACGCGGCACGCACGATGCGCCGCACGGACAGCTTGTCCGTGCACTGCCGCAGTGGGACAGCGTCGTGGATCGCGTCGCGCACCGCCTCGGCCTGCCGCTGGGTGCGCAGCGGGCCGAGGTACGCGGCACCGTCAGGGCGACGCTCACGCACGATCGACAACCGGGGGAACGCCTCCGCGGTGAGCTTGAGCCACACGGCACGTTCGGGGAACTTGGACCGACGGTTGTAGCGCGGTTTGTGCGCGGCGATCAGCCGCAGCTCGCGTACCTGCGCCTCGAGGGCGTGCGCGCACTCGATCGGGTCGACGCGTTCGGCCAGGCCCACCATCTCGCCCATGCGGCTGCGGGTCTCGCTGGCGACGAAGTACTGCCTGACCCGGCTGCGCAGGTTGCGGCTGGTGCCGACGTAGAGCGGGGTGCCGCGGGCATCGCGGAACACATACACGCCGGGGCCGGTGGGCAGGCCGTCCGCGAGATGCCGCTTGCGTCGTTGGGCCTCGGTGACCTGTGCGGTGAACGCGCGCAGCTCCGGCAGCGAGTGCACGCCGAGATTGCCCAGCCGGGCGACGAGCCCGTGCAGCACGTCGACGGTGGCACGTGCGTCGTCCAGGGCTCGGTGGTTGGGCGTGGTGGTGGCCCGGAAGAACCGGGCAAGCGTTGCCAGCTTGCAGTTGGGGACTTCGTCACGTGTCAGCACCCGGCGCGCGAGAACCGCGGTGTCGACGACGGCGAAGCCGGGCCAGGGAAGCGCGAGCTGGTTGCAGGCCGCCTTCAGGAAGCCGACGTCGAACGGCGCGTTGTGTGCGACCAGGACGCTGCCACGCGCGAACTCGAGAAACGGCGGCAGCGCCGCGCCGATGCGCGGCGCACCCGTGACCATCACATCGGTGATGCCGGTGAGCACGCTGACGAACGCGGAGATGGACGTGCCCGGATCGACGAGTGTCTGGAACTCGCCGAGCACCTCGCCGCCACGGACGCGGACCGCGCCGATCTCGGTGATGGCGTCGCCGTTGCCTGCTGCGCCGCCGGTGGTCTCGAGGTCGACGACGACGAAGTCCGTCGTGCGCAGCGGCTCGCCGAGTTCGTCCAGCGCGAGCTGGCGAGCCCGCTGCGGGCGACTCGGCCCGGGGGCGGCAGACGTCGTGGGCACCGTCATGTCGGCCGAAGCTAGGCGCGGGGTACGACGCAAACACGCTGCCGCGCCGGGCCGGCCATGAACCGCGAAAACTGTCGCACCCTCGTCCTAGCGTCCGCCACGGCCGGAGGAGCTCCGGCGAACCGAACGAGGAGATGCCGTCATGTTGATCGACTGCGACACCTGCGTCGTCCGCGGTGCAGCCTGCTCGGAGTGCGTGATCGCCGTGCTGTTGCGGCGCCCGCCCACAGGAACGCCGGTGGATCTCGACGCGGACGAAACCGCGGCGTTCGACTCGCTGGCCGACGCCGGGATGGTGCCGCCGTTACGCCTGGTGCCGGTGGTCACTGTGGTGCCGGCATGCGACACGCCCGGCCCGGCAAAATCTGCCTCGAGTCACCGACGGCCCACCACCGGCCCGCGCGAGGGCCGCAGCTACCGCGGTTTCGAAGGCACTGCGTGACGGGTATCTCGTCGGATTCGCCGTCGAAGTTGTCCACATTCGGGTGGGTACGTTGCACGCTCACCCGTTCAGCCCGTAACCTCTCCGAGACCTTCGGTTTTCACGCCGGCCACCCGCGGCCGACGCCGATGGTCCCGCCGAATCGCAAGAGTTCGACTCAGCCCGCCACGCGCGGAATGAGTCGGCGAACCGGGGACCCACCACGTTCCTTGGGGTGAATCGACGCGTGCGCGCCCGCAATATGGGCATGCGTCGTAGGGCTACTTCCGGCCCGAACCCGACAGCTAACCCGGTAGGCGGACGAGGAAGAAGGAGTTGCGCCAACAGTGGCGTTCCGTTTCGCACGTCCGAGCAAGGCAGTTCCTACCCTCGCTGCGATCATTGGTATCGCCGGGGCCCTGGCAATTGCACCGACCGTCGCCGGTGCCGCGCCGCAGCAAAAGCCGCACACGCCGCACCACCAGCCGAGCAAGGCGACGGTCCAGCGTGAACTCGGCAAACTAGCGATCCGCAACTCACAACTGGTCGAGCAGTTCAACCAGGCGCGCATCACGGTCGCGCAGGCGGAGAAGACCGCCGGTGTCGCGCATGCCGCAGCGCTGCGTGCCCAGGCCGCGTCCGACACCGCGCACGAGCAGTTCGTGCAGATGATCCAGGCGCAGTACGAGGGCCAGAACCTCGGTGCGACGAGCGCGCTGCTCGACAGCAACAGCGGATCCAATTACCTGTCCCGGCTGACCGCGCAGAACATGGTCTCCGAGCACGAGGCGACGGTGATCTCCGGCGTGACGCGGGCCCGCAAGGCCGCCGTCGCTGCCGACGCCAAGGCGAAGGGTGACGTCGCCACCGCCACCGCACGCCGCGACGCGCTCGGCAAGAAGCGCGACGCCGTCGAAGCGCAGCTGGCGAAGTACCGCGCGACGCTGGAGAAGCTGTCTGCAGCCCAGCGCGCGGCGTTGAAGAACGGCAAGACCGAGAACAAGAGCGTGGCAACGACGCTGCTGACCTCCGGGTCGGAGTCGGCGGCGGCGCAGCGGGCGGTCAAGTTCGCGCTCGCGCAGGTCGGCAAGCCCTACGTCTGGGGATCCGGCGGCCCGAGTTCCTACGACTGCTCCGGCCTCACCATGGCGTCCTGGCGTCACGGCGGTGTGAGCCTGCCGCACTCGGCCGCGGGCCAGTACGGTCACGGCCACCACGTCGCGCAGAGCGCCCTGATCCCGGGTGACCTGATCTTCTTCTATCACCCGATCGGGCACGTCACGATCTACATCGGCAACGGCCTGATGGTCTCCGCGCCGACCGAGGGCGAGAACGTGCAGGTCGTGCCGCTGCACAACTTCCAAAGCGATTACGCCGGGGCCACGCGCGTCGGCTGATTCTCACCGGCGTCCCGTAGCGTCGGCGCGTGCTCACAGCCGGACGGACGGCGCGCGCTTTGCCGGCCATCGCGGCCATGGTGATGTCGTGCGCCGTCGCCGCATGCAGTGGCGGGTCGACGCCCGCCCCGAGCCTCGCCTCGGTGCGGACGTTGCTCGCCGCCCACAGCGCCGCCGTGCGAACCCACGATGCGAAGGCGTTCGCCGCCGGGCTGTCGGGCGCGAAGCCGTCGGCGGCGTTCCGCGCGCGGCAGCAGGCGACGTTGCGCAACCTCGCGGACGTGCCGCTGGCGTCGTGGTCCTACACCGTCTCCGGCCGCACCGACGACCGCGGCTTCGAGCACACCGCGACGAAGCGCTACGGCACCACGGCGATCATCGTGCGGCTGTCCCTGAGCTACGCACTACGCGGCGTCGACGCACGACCGACCTCGCACGAGCTGTGGTGGACCTTCGTCCGCAGCGGCGGGCGGACGGTCATCGCCGGTGACGACGACCTCGCCAAGGGCGGCGGCACCAGCTGGAAGGGGCCGTGGGACTTCGGCCGCGTCGCCGTCGTGCCGTACGCCGCGGGCCTCGTCATCGGTCACCCCGCGGACGCGCCGCTGCTGCAGACCGTGGCGCGGCTCGCCGCGGCGGCGGTGCCCGCGGTCACGGCGGTGTGGGGCACGCAGTGGTCGCGGCGGGTCGCAGTGTTGGTGCCGTCGAGCGCGGCCGAACTGAGCGCAGACGTGGGGCAGGCGAACTCCGACGCCGGGCCGGTGGCCGCGTTGGCCGTGTCCGACAGCGTCGACCCGCTCAGCCACGCGGTGCTCGGCCAGCGGCTGATCGTCTACCCGTCGGCCCTGCGTCAGCTGAGCACGGTGGGCGCGCAGGTGCTGTTCCGGCACGAGATCACGCACATCGCCAGCGCGCGGTCGACCGCCGAAGTCTCGCCGCGCTGGCTGGTCGAGGGTTTCGCGGACTACGTCGGCAACCTGCACAGCGGGCAGTCGGTGACGGTGGTGGCGAGCGAGTTACGCGCGGACGTGCGCGCGGGCAGGGTGCCCACTGCGCTGCCCACCGACGACCAGTTCGACACCACCGGCGCGCAGGCGCAGGCCTACGAGGGCGGCTGGCTGGCCTGCAGGCTGATCGCGAGCGAGGCCGGCCAGGCCGGCCTCGTGCGGTTCTACCGCGTGGTCGGCGAACAGCCCACCGACATGGACACCGCCGTCGCCACCGCGATGCGCAGCGTGCTGCACGAGACCACGGCCGCCTTCGTCGCGCAGTGGCAGCGTTACCTGCGTGCGCAGTTGGGGCGTTGAGCGCACCCGATGCCGCCGCACCGCACGCTCGTCGTCACCAACGACTTCCCGCCGCGCCAGGGCGGCATCCAGGCCTTCGTGCACGAACTCACCGTGCGCCAGTCGGCCGGCTCGGTGGCCGTCTACGCCTCGGACCACGACGGCTCGGCGGCCTTCGACGCGCAGCAGCCGTTCCCGGTGGTGCGCCACCCGACCGGCCTGCTCGTGCCGACGCCGGGCGCGCGGCGGCGGGTGCTGGCCGCGTTCGAGCGCCTGCGCTGCGACTCGGTGTGGTTCGGCGCGGCGGCGCCGCTGGGTCTGCTGGCCGGTCCGCTGCGGGCGGCCGGCGCGCGCCGCATCGTGGCCACGACACACGGCCACGAGGCGGGCTGGGCGATGCTGCCCGGCGCCCGGCAGGCATTGCGGCGCATCGGTGCGGGCTGCGACGTCGTGACCTATCTGGGCGAGTACTTCCGCGCCCGGCTGGCCCCCGCGTTCGGCCCGCATCCGGACCTCGTGCAGCTGACCCCGGGCGTCGACGCCGAGACCTTCAGACCCGGCGCCAGTGAGGTCCGTGACCGGATCGGCCTCACGGACCGCCCGGTGATCGTCTGCGTCTCGCGTCTGGTGCCGCGCAAGGGGCAGGACACCCTGCTGCACGCGCTGCCGCTCGTACACCGTGACGTGCCGGACGCCGCCGTGCTGCTCGTCGGCGACGGCCCGTACCGAGCGGAGCTGGAACGACTCGCCAACGCGCTGGGGATCGCGCGGGACGTCGTGTTCACCGGCGGCGTGCCGCACGCGCAGCTGCCCGAGCACTATGCCGCCGGCGACGTCTTCGCGATGCCGTGCCGGACGCGCCGGCGCGGCATGGATGTGGAGGGACTCGGCATCGTCTACCTCGAGGCGTCGGCGACCGAGCTGCCGGTGCTGGCCGGAGACTCCGGCGGCGCTCCCGACGCGGTGCGCGACGGCGAGACCGGTTACGTCGTCGACGGTACAAACGTCGCCGCGGTCGCGCGGCGACTCACCGCACTGCTCACGGACGCCGAACTCCGCGCCCGGCTCGGTGCAGCGGGACGCGACTGGGTGACGAGCGACTGGCAGTGGCAGGCCTCCGCCGACCGGCTCGCGGAGCTGCTCGACCCGTCCGGACGCCCCGGTTAGCGAGCGACGAGTCAGCCCACGGGGTCCAGCGGCCCCACCGGGACGTCGCCGCGCAACGTGATGCGATGCATGACGCGACGGAAGTCGGCGTAGTTGAAGTCGGCGTAGTGCGCGGTGCTGCGGTTGTCCCACATGACGACATCGCCCGCCCGCCAGCGGTGCCGCACGAGGTGCTCGGGCCTGGTGATGTGAGCGAAGAACGCGTCGAGCAGCCCGCGACTCTCGGCGTCGCTCACCCCGAGGATGCGCGTAGTGAATCCGGGATTGACGAACAGCGACCGGCGCCCGGTCTCTGGGTGCACGCGGACCACAGGATGCGGCACAGGCTTGAGCTGCCGCACCCGCTCGCCGTCCCATTCGTTGCCCTCGCCCCCGCGCCGCTCGAGGTACTCGGCGAACTCACGGCTGCCGTCGTGCTCGGCGGTGAGCTCATCGGCCAGTCGCTGCAACCCCGGATGCAGCGACGCGTATGCCGCCTCCAGGTCGACCCAGTTCGTGTTCCCGCCGACATCCGGGATGTTGACCGCGCGCAGGATCGACGCCATGGGTGGACGTGGCATGAACGTCACGTCGGTGTGCCAGACGTCCGAGCGGCCGCCGTCGAAGCTATCCAGCGCATAGATTTCTGGATGCTCTGCCGTCGCACCTGCGACGACGGGGTGCGAGACCGTCAGTTCGCCCAAGGCGCGACCGAGCGCCACCTGGGCATCGTTGTCCAGGCGTTGCTCGGCGAAGAACAGCACCTTGTGTTCGGCGAGCAGGCCGCGCAGCTGCGACGCGCGACCGTCGAGCGCGACCTCGCGCAGGTCGACGTCGTGTATCCGCGCGGCGAACGAGGGCACGAGCCGCTCGAGCGACCAGGGAGAACGGGTGTCGTCCTCGTGGCGGGCGGTCTCGGTTGCGGCCGCGGTGACGGTCATCTCACACCTCGCTGTTGACTGCAGTCATTGTCTATAGACATTATCGGCAACATGTCACGAGCGTCGCAATGGGTCGGACACCGTGGTCCGACATCGTTCGCGCCCGTCTGCGCTGCCTGTTGCCGCTGACCGCGACGTCATCCCACTCGCCGCGAGGGCAATCGCCAGGCGCCGTGCCCGACGCAGCATCACTCGAGGAGAAACCCACCCATGCGCACACTCGCGCCCCGTACGTCCCACACTGCCCCCGCCCGGCTCGCGGCCGCAGCTGCCGTGTTCGGCCTGGCCCTTACTGCGAGCGCCTGCAGCTCGTCCGGTTCGTCCGCGGCCGGCGGCGGTGCTGGCGGCTCGACCACCGCGGGCATCGGCTATTTCGAGAGCGCGACGATCGGGCCCGAGGTGCTGGTGAAAGGCAACACGGACCTCGCGAGCAAGGTCGGGGCCTCGATCAAGCTGACGCCCATCGACTCGGGAGTCGCCGGCTTGGCCTCGTTGCGCGGCGGCGCGTTCCCGTTCGTGTCCGGCGTCGGCAACCCACCGGTCACCGGCGCCATCGCCAACGACACCAAGCTCAAGGTCATCTTCGCCGAGTACTACGACGCCGCCCAGCTGATCGTCGGTTCCAAGATCAAGCAGAACAGCGATTTGGCCGGCAAGTCCGTCGGTGACCTGCAGGGCTCGTCCGAGGACTACGAGATCCGCGGCTGGCTCAAGACGCAGGGCCTGGACAGCAAGGTCAAAGTCGTTGGCTTCCCGAGCGAGCAGGCGGTGGAGGCTGCATACAAGTCCGGCCGCATCGACGCCGGTTACGTCGAGGTCGCGCAGGCGCAGGACCTGCTGAAGAACGCGGCAAACCACAAGGTCGTCACCGCTCAGCAGATCGCGGCGCTCGGATTTGCGTCGCTCAACGTGCTGGCGGTCACCGACACATTCGCCGCGACGCACAAGAGCGTCGTGCAGAACCTGGTGTGCCAGGTGCTGAAGTCGCAGGTGTTGGCCGCCGGCCCGCAGGCCGACAAGTACATCGCCAACGGTTCGAAGCTCGTCGGTGCAACGCCGGCGACGGCGATCGCCGCGACCAAGGGCCTGCCGTTCGTCAGTGCGAAGGATCAGCTCACCTTCTTCGGCACGTCGAAGGACGCGTCGAACAGCAAGCTCGCGCAGTCCTACGTCAAGACCGGCGAGTTCCTCAAGGAGCAGGGTCGGGTGAGCAGCGTTCCCACGGCCGCGCAGATCGGCGCGCACATCGACCCGACCTACGTGCAGAAGGCGGTCAAGGACGGCTGCGGCTCGTGACCTCGGCGGCACAGGATCGCACCGAGGCGCTGGGGCGCGCGCCGGTCGCGGTACGGATCGACAACGTCCGCAAGCAGTTCGCCGGGCGCTCCCGCCGCTCGCCGGGGCGCCTCGCGCTGGACGGATTCGAGCTGACCGTGCGGGAGGGTGAGTTCCTGTGCCTGCTCGGCCCGTCCGGGTGCGGCAAGTCGACGCTGCTGAACCTCGTCGCCGGATTCGCCGAGATCGACGGTGGCGAGATCCTCGTGGACGGGGCCAAGGTGACCGGGCCTGGCGCGGACCGGGGCATGTTGTTCCAGACCCCGATGCTGTTCCCGTGGCTGACTGCGCTGAACAACGTACTGTACGGCCCGCGCGCGCGTCACGAGAGCGGTCCGGACATGCGCAAGCGGGCGATCGAGATGCTCGAGACGGTCGGGCTCGGCAGGGCGGTGCACTCGTATCCGCATGAGCTGTCCGGCGGCATGCGCCATCGTGCCGCGTTCGCCCGGGTGCTGATCAACAAACCGAAGCTGCTGCTGATGGACGAGCCGTTCGGCGCGTTGGACGCCATCACACGGGTGGCCATGCAGAAGTTCCTGCTCGAGCTGTGGCAGCGCGAACACATCACGATCGTGTTCGTCACGCACGACGTCGAGGAGGCCGCACTGCTCGGTGACCGGGTGTGCGTGATGACCGGCAGCCCGGGCCGAACGCGCCTCGAGCTGGACATCGACCTGCCTCGCCCGCGCACCATCGAGAGCACCGAGACCCTCGAGTTCGTCCGCATCAAACGTGAGATCCGCCAGGCGCTGGAGCACGAGGAGGCGGCAGAATGAGTGACACGGGGGTACGCACCGAACTGCTGGCCGACAAGGACGCGGTTGAGCTCGCTGAGACCCGATCGCGCCGCAAATTCTCGTGGGCCCGCCTCGGGTACGGCGCAGTCGGCGTGCTGGTGTTCCTTGCCATCTGGGACATCGCCGCGATCATCAAGAACGACCCGGCGATCCTGCCGACGGTACCGGCGACGGCGCGCACGTTCTGGCACTACCTGTTCACCGATTACCCGGCGGTCAACGGGCAGACTCTGCTGGGACATGCGCTGACGAGCACGCGCCGCATTGTGTCCGGGTGGGCCATCGGCGTGGTCATCGGCATCGTCCTGGGCGGCGCCATGGCCTCGATTCGCGTCGTGCGGTTCATGATTGACCCGATCATCGAGTTCCTGCGTCCGCTGCCGCCGTTGGCCTTCCTGCCGCTGCTGATCGTCTGGCTGGGCATCAACGACACCCCCAAGATCACCCTGATCGCCATCGGCGTCGTCCCGATCCTCACCATCGCGACGGTGACAGCGCTCGACGCGGTGCCCGATGAGCTGGTGCAGGCCAGCCGCAGCCTGGGCGCGTCACCGTTCTACGCCCTGGCGACGGTGCGATTGCGTGCCGCGTTCCCGACCATCATCACCGGCATGCGGCTGGCGATGGGTGGGGCATGGACGTCCATCGTCGCGGCCGAGCTCATCGCCAGCACGAGCGGCTTGGGCTACCTGATCAACCAGGCCGGGCAGAACCTGCAGATGTCGCTGCTGGTCAGCGGCATCGTCGCCATCGGCATCATCGGCATCGTGTTCGACAGCCTGCTGCGGCTGCTGCACCGACGCACCGATCCCACGAGCCGGTAGCCGCATGTCACTGCATCTGCACTGGTACCTGCCCACCAACGGCGACGGGCGCGGGATCGTCGGATCCGGCCGGGCCGGCGCGTCCGGCATCGGGGACAAGCATCTCGTCGAACGCGCGCCCACGATCGACTACCTGGGCCAGATCGCGCGCTCGGTGGAGCAGCTCGGCTTCGAGGCGGTTCTCACGCCGACGGGCAGCTGGTGCGAGGACGCCTGGCTGACCACCGCCGCGCTGTCGCAGGTGACGAAGCGGCTCAAGTTCCTCGTTGCGTTCCGGCCGGGATTCATCAGCCCGACGCTGGCCGCGCAGCAGGCCCAGACGTTCCAACGGTTGACGGGCGGCCGGCTGCTGCTCAACGTGGTGACCGGCGGCGACCCGACCGAGCAGCGGCGCTTCGGCGACTTCCTCGACCACGACGAGCGTTACGCGCGGACGGCGGAGTTCCTGCAGGTGCTGCGCGGCGCCAGCAGCGGTACGCCCTTCGACTTCGCCGGCGAGCACTTACGGGTGGAGGGCGCGACCGCCGCGCTCAGCGATTGGGGGCTGCCACCGCTGTTCTTCGGCGGCGCCAGTCCTGCTGCGGAGGATGTCGCTGCGCAGCACATCGAGGTGTACCTCGCCTGGGGCGAGACGCCGCCGCAGATCACGGAGCGGCTGGAGCGCATGCGGGAGAAAGCGGCCGCCGCCGGTCGGCAGCTGACCTTCGGCATCCGCCTGCACGTGCTCGGCCGCGACACCGCGCAGCAGGCCTGGGGCGAGGCGCACCGGATGCTCGACGAGCTGGACCCGGCCCGGATTGCCGAGGTGCAGGAGCAGCTGGCGAGGATGGACTCGGTCGGGCAGCGGCGCATGCAGTCGCTGCACGGTGGCGGCCGGGACGGCTTGGAGATCTATCCGAATCTGTGGGCCGGTTACGGCTTGGTGCGCGGTGGTGCCGGGACCGCGTTGGTCGGCAGCCACGAGGAGATCGCCGAGCGACTCGAGGAGTACCACGCGCTGGGCATCGAGCACGCGATCCTGTCCGGCCAGCCGCATCTTGAAGAGGCGTACTGGTTCGGCGAGGGGGCCGGGCGGCTGCTGCGTCAGCGCGGGGTGGTGACCGAGGTCGCCGAGTCGGTCGGCTCCGGGGCGGCGTAGACGGCGGCGCGCTCGCGTGCAGTGCGCCCCGCGCGCACCTCGGCAACGGCGGTGCGCAGGTCGGCGGTCAGCTCGTCGACGACTCGCGCGTGCAGCGGGGAGAGCATGACGTGCAGCGCGCCGGGCTGCCGGTTGAGCCACCACCTGCGGTCCTCCATGGCGTCGGCGACCGCTGCCATGTCCAGCGAATCGCTGGTCATCCGCAGCACCGGGCCGTCCGGTTGTGCGCTCAGGCGCAGGCCGTCGATCGACGCCACCGCGTCGACGAGTGCGTCGCGTGCACAGAGCACGGCCGCGGCCTTGGCGCGGTACCCCTCGTGGCCGAGGTGCGTCAACGCCGCCCAGGCACCCGCGATCGGCGGCGCGGGACGAGTGCCGGCGGGCGTCGGCGTGCCGTATGTGCCGCCGCCCCACACGCCGTCGTCGAACCACACCCGACGGGCTGCGAGCTCCGGTGTCGCGAACGCAATGACCGAGGCGCCTTTGAAGCTGTAGCCGTACTTGTGGACGTCGGCACTGATGCTGGTGACGCCCGGCACCCGGAAGTCCCACGGCGGGACGGGCTGCCCCAGCTCGGCCAGGAACGGCAGGATCAGCCCGCCCAGGCATGCGTCGACGTGGCACGGCACCCCCCGCTCGGCGGCCAGCGTGGCGACCTGCTCGACGGGGTCGACGACCCCGTAGGGATAGCACGGTGCGCTGGCCACGACGAGCGCAGTGTCGGTCCCGACTTTCGCTGTCAGCGCTGCCACGTCCAGGCGTTTGTCCGCGCGCACCGGCACCCGCACCTGGTCGATGTCGAGCAGGTGACAGGCCTTGGCGAACGCGGGATGCGCGGTCTCGGCGGTGACGATGAACGGGCGCTGCACGCCGCGCTCGCGTGCCACGTCACGGGCAACCGACACCGCCACGAAGATCGACTCGGTGCCGCCGCTGGTCAGTCCCGCGGCGCCGGCCGGCCCGTGCAGCAGTCCGGCGACCATGTCCGCGGCCGCTGTCTCGAGGCGCGCCAGACTGGGGAAGCGCGCCGGGTTCAGCGCGTTCTCGGCCAGGTATTGCGCGCTGACGTCGGCGAGCAGCCGCTCGAGCTCCGGGTCGTCCGGTGGGAACACCAGGCTGAAGATGCGCCCTGCGCGCCACGGCGCGTCGTCGTGTCGATTGGCCTGCAGCCGGGCGAGCACGTCTGCAGCGGGGTACGCCGGCCTCGGGCAGCTCAGCCACTGATCGCTCCGCGCACCGCGGGGATCGCACCGGTGGTGGCCAGGACCGGCACGTCGACGGGCATCGTGTCGGGGTAGATCAGCCCACTGCCGGTGTTGAGCACGACCACCTCGTCGTCCGCGGCCAGCCAACCGGCCTCGCGCAGCCTGCCCACCGCGGCGAAGCACGCGGCACCCTCGGGGCAGATCCAGGTGCCCTCGGTGCTCGCTATCCGCCGCTCGGCGGCGAGGAGCTCGTCGTCGGTGACGGACACGGCGCTGCCGCCGGTGTCGCGCACGGCCTGCAGCACCAAGAAGTCGCCGAGCGCCTTGGGCACCGTGATGCCGAACGCCACGGTGTGCGGCCGGTCGGGCGCGGTGGATTCGGTGAGGCCCTGTTGGAAGGCATCGACTATCGGCGCACACCCGGCCGCCTGCACCGCAACCAGACGCGGCAGCTCGCCGTGCAGCCAACCGAGTTCCTGCAGCTCGCGCAGTGCCTTGTAGATGGCGATGATGCCGACCCCGCCGCCGGTGGGGTAGACGATCACGTCCGGGCAGCGC
>NZ_CAXTQF010000051.1:0-26518 GCF_964246335.1 uncultured Jatrophihabitans sp.
CCCCGGACCAGGTTCCCGGCGGGTATCTGCCCGCCATCGGCGACGGCGACTGACAGCCCCAGGTGCCGTCGTCGCAGGCGCTCCTGCGGCGACGGCACCTGGACTGCAGCGTCGGTCAGCGGGAGTGCACGTGCAGCACGACGTTGCTACCGGACTTGGTCGGTAGCAACGAGCCGCTGCCGGTCGCCCGCGCGTACCGGCCCGTTCCGCCGACCACGGCGAGCTTGATGCGCGGCTCGTCCCCCACCGAGGTGCCGAGCGTCACCAGCGTGCCGTGCCGCAGGACCAGATCGACCTGGCACTGGGCGATGCCGCCGTCCTCGGACGTGACCGCCACGCATTGCGCCGTGGTGTAGCCGCTGGCGTTGCCCTTGGCGATGTGGCCGCCGATGTAGGTCGAGTCGCCTGCGGACGGTCCGCTCGGAGCCGCGTCCACGTGGCTCATGGTCTTGCGGACCGCGGTGAAGCTGATGGTCTTGGACCGGTGTTGTGTCGTGTGACTACTGGCCGCGCCGGCCTGTTCGGCCCCGACACCGCCCGCGACGACCGCAGCCGACGCCAGCGCCACAACCGCTGTCTTGATCTTCATCTTGCTCTCTCCCTTGTCTCGATCACGGGTGCGTGACGCCTCCTCGGGCATCGCGCGTCCACGATCGGGTAATGCCGTGCCGCGGCGCTTCCGGGAAACCCCTAGAGCTGGCGATACTGCTCGCGTGTTCGTGGGCCGTGAGCGGGAGCTGATGCGCTGTCGGGCGGCGCTGGCGTCCGCTGCCGACGGCCGGGCCGCGCTGCTCGATGTCGTTGGGGAACCGGGTATCGGCAAGACCGCGCTGCTGGCGGAGGTGGCCGCGTCCGAGCCGAGGTTCCTGACGCTTCGGGTCACCGGTGTGCCGGCGGAGAGTGTCATCGCCTACGCGGGAGTCGAGGTGTTGATCCGGCCCGTCGCGGATCGCATCGCCGCGCTGCCGGCGGACGCACAGCGTGCCTTGGCGGGCGCACTGCGAAATCTGGGCTCCGCGATGCCGGAGCCGCTGCCTGTCGCCGGCGCGCTGCTCGCCCTGTTGGCCGCCGTGTCGGCCGATCAGCCGGTTCTCGTGTCGATCGATGACGCCCAATGGCTGGACGAGCCGTCGCGCCAGGTATTCGCCGCCATTGGCCGGCGGCTCGGCGGGGAACGGGTGGCCATGTTCGTCGCGAGCCGCGACGTCCGGGAGTCCGGTCCGGACGCGCAACCGATCTGCTTGGACGCCTTCGCCGCGAACGAAAGCCGCCAGTTGCTACGCGAACGCCATCCCGCACTGTCCGCCGACATCGCCGACACCCTGCACCGCCGCGCGGCGGGCAACCCGCTGTGCCTCGTCGAGGTCGCCGACGAACTGACGCCGGCCCAGCTGTCCGGGCGTGCCCCGCTTCCCGGCGACGAGTACGTGCCGCAGCGCATCCGGGCGGCCCACCTTGCGCGCATCGATGCCGTTTCCCGATCGGCCCGGCTTTTGCTGGTCATCGCCGCGTGCGCGGGCCGCAGCGAGTTGCCGATCGTGCTCAGCGCGTTTCGGGCGGTCGACCCCGATGAAGACGGGATGTCGGCACTCGACGAATTGCTGGCGGCCGATCTCGTGCGGATCGACGGCACCCAGGCGGTGCTGCGACATCCGTTGCTCAGGTCGAGTACCGCGGAACGCGCGGGCAGCAGCGGTCTGCGCCGCGCGCACGAGGGACTGTGCGTTGCGCTCAGCGCTACCGACCCTGACCGGGCGCTGTGGCATCGAGCGGCCGCGCAGCCCGAGTACGACGAGGATCTCGCCGCCGAACTCGCCGACTTCGCCCAACGCCTGACTGCTCGCGCACAACCGGACTCTGCCCGGCAGGCGCTCCAGCGCGCGGCCGAGCTCACGGCCGATCCCGAGCGGCGCCGCGAGCGCCTGGTGTGTGCAGCGGAGATCTCCTTGCGCGGAACCAGCGGTGCGCAGACGGCCGCGCTGATCGCCGAACTGGCGGCGATGCCGGCACTGAGCGCCGGACACCGACAGCGCGTCCGGGTGGTCGAGGCATGGACCGAGGTCCGACTCGGGCACCGGGCACGTGCGGCAGCGGGACTGCTCGCTGCCGCCGCCGACATGTCGTCGGCGCGCACGGACCTGCTCGCCGACGCCGTCGCTGCAGCGGTCGAGGACGGTGACCACGAGACGGCGAGACAGGGCGTCGACATGCTCGTCGACGACGGGCGCTCCGCCACCGGTCCGAACACAGGTATCGACGGCGGCGAGACCGACGTGGACTTCGTCGCGCTTGCCGACGCGGCCATCGACTACCTTTCGCGCCCGCGCCAGGCGTCCTTGCCGGCCGCCCTGCGCGCCGCGATCGATTGCTGGCCGACGACGAGCCATGTCGCCTCGTTGTCGATCATGCGCGACACCGCGTTGCAGTCCGGCGAGCTGGAGCAGGGCCGCTCTATCGCGACGGCGATGCTCGACGTCGCGCGCGAGTCCGGCGACGTCAGTGCCATGGCCAGCGCAACGCTCACGCTCGCCTTCTGCGACCACGCGCTGACGAACTGGAACTCGGCGGCCGCGCGGGCGTTCGAGGCGACGCAACTGGTGGACGAGTCCGCGGCGCCTGTCGTTGTCGCCGATGCGCTGTTGCTGTTGGTCGACATCGACGCGTCGCGCGGTCAAGCGGCGGCATGCCAAGCCGGGTGCGTCCGCGTCCGACGCCTCGCCGAGCAACTGGCTGATCCTGGTTACGCCGTCCTCGCCGACCGGCGGGAGGCGCTGTTGCACATTCCGGGCAACGACCCGTCCGCAGCTCGACACATCCTCGAGTCGGCCCTGAGGCGGTTCCGGCGCGCCGGGATGTCGCATCCGTTCTTCTCGCCCGTGCCGGACCTGATCGAAGTCCTGCTGCGCGTCGGGCGCCGAGACGAGGCCGAGGCACTTGCACCGGAGTTCCTGGACCTGGTGGGTGACGACGCGCCGGACCCGCCGCGGGCGCGCGCACTGCGCGTGCGCGGACTGCTCGCCGGCGCGGAGGATTACGACTCCCTGTTCGACCGATCGGTAGCGGCCGACGAGGCAAGCGGCCAGCTCTTCCACGCGGCGCGGACCAGGCTGTGCCAGGCCGAGCGCCGACGCCGCGACGGGCGCCGGGTCGATGCCCGGGACCGTCTGGAGCAGGCGTTGCGGACGTTCCGCGGCGTGGAGGCCACACCGTGGATTGCCCGCGCCGAGCGTGAACTCGCGGCTGCGGGCGGCGCGCCCGCGGCTGCGTCCACACCGGCGGTGACACAGAATCTCACCCATCAGGAACTGCAGATCGCGACCAAGGTCGCCGAAGGCCACCGCAACACCGACATCGCCGCCGCGCTCTACCTGTCGACGAAGACCGTCGAGTTCCACCTGACCCGGGTCTACCGCAAGGCCGGCGTCACCAACCGCACCCAGTTGGCTGCCGTGATGTCACACCCGGGCGCGGACCGAACGGACGGCTAGTCCGGGACGGTGAACGCTTCGGTGATGCCCCCGTCGAGCGGGATGGCCGACGCGGTGATGAAACCCGCGTCGTCGCTGGCGAGGAACGCGACCGTCGCGGCGGCCTCGTCGAGCGTGCCGAAGCGGCCCATCGGCCAGTGCACGAGACGCTTGTCGAGCGCGCCGGGGTTGCGCTCGAACACGGCGCGCTGTGCGGCCGTGTCGATGGGCCCGAACAGCACGGCGTTGACGCGCACCCCGCTACGTGCGAGATGCACGCCGAGGTCGCGGGTCAGTTGCACCACGCCGGCCTTCGCCGCCGCATAGCCCATCTGCGCGGTGGCCGCGCCGATGTCGGCGAGGAACGACGCCGCGTTGACGATCGCGCCGCCGCTCGGCTCGGTGCCGCGCAGGTGCGGCACCGCGTGTTTGCAGGACAGGAACACGCTGGTCAGGTTCGCGTCCTGCACCCGGCGCCACGTGTCGAGGTCGGTATCGAGCAGCGAGAGGTCGCCGCGGTCCATCAGCCCGACGTTGTTGTAGACGACGTCGAGATGCCCGTGCGTGGCCACGACGTCGTCGTACAGCGCGCGCACCTGGGCCTCGTCGGTGAGGTCGGCCTGCACCGACTGCTCGCCGACGTCGTGGCCGATGACATCGACGCCGACGACGACGCCGCCCTCCGCGGCGAAGCGCGCCGCCACGGCGCGGCCGATCTCGCTCGCGGCGCCGTTGACGACGCAGACCCGGCCGGCGAAGCGCGTCACGACACGTGCTCCGCGCGCGCCACCGACGCGAGCAGACCGGGGAACCGCGCGTCGATCTCGGCGCGGCGCAGCGTGACCATCCGCTGCCGGCCGTGCGGCTCGTTGCGGATGACGCCGGCCTCGCGCAGCGTCTTGAGATGATGCGAGAACGTCGACTTGGGGGATCTGGGGTCGACGAGGTGACAGTTGGCGACCGTCTGCGGGCCGTCGTCGGCGAGCAGTTGCACGAGGTGCAGCCGCGCCGGGTCGCTCAGCGCGAACAGCACGTCGGTCAACGCGACGTCGGCGAGGTCGGGATGGACGAGTTCACGACCGGTGACAGCCATCACAGTTCGACTTTCCTGGAACGGTTGGCGGGACAGCCCTGTTCGGACTTATTGAAAGAACTCGAACGGTGGGCCGATCGGAGTCAATCATGAGCCAACCGCGCACAATGTCACACTCGCCGGGCAGTTCCGAGCCGATCGTCGACGCAGCACCGCGCAGCGGCGCGGACGGTCGGCGCCGACTGCCCCGGCTACCGCGCGCGGCGGCCTTCTGGGTCGTCGCCGCCACCACCGCGAGCCTGCTCGCCGCCTCCAGCGCGCCGAGCCCGCTCTACCCGGTGTTCGCGGCGCGCTTCGGGTTCTCCGCCCTGACGCTGACTGCGATCTTCGCCGTCTACGTGCTGACCCTGCTCATGAGCCTGCTGACGGTCGGCCGGCTGTCCGATCACGTGGGCCGGCGCCCGGTGCTCGCGGCGTCGCTGCTCGTCGAGATCGGCGCGATGGCGCTGTTCCTCGGCGCCGACGGCGTCGGGTGGCTCGTCGTCGCGCGCATCGTGCAGGGCTTCGCCACGGGCGCGGCGATCGGCGTGCTCGGCGCGTACCTGATCGACCTGCAGCCGCCGGACGGGGCGCGGCTGGGCTCACTGGCCAACAGCGTCGCGCCCACGGCGGGGCTCGGCCTCGGCGCCATCGGCACCGGCGCACTCGTGCAGTACGCGCCGCACCCGACGAAGCTGGTGTTCTGGGTGCTGCTCGCGCTGTTCGCCGTACTCGCCGCCGCGACCTCGGTACTGCCCGAGACGGTGCACCGGATGTCCGGCGCGGTACGCGCGCTGCGGCCCGAGGTGGCCGTACCGGCGCCGGCGCGCAGCGCGTTCCTGCGCGCGACGCCGACAATGCTCGCCACGTGGGCGCTCGGTGGCCTCATGCTCTCGGTCGGTGGCTCACTGCTCACCGCCACGTTCGGCCTGCACGACGAGGCCGGTGTCGGCGTCGTCCTCGGCGTGTTCGCCCTCGCCGGCGCCGCCGCGGCGCTGACCTTGAGCTCGCTGCCACCGGATCGGCTGGCCGCGGCCGGCACGCTGACGCTCGTCGTCGGCACGATCGTCTTCGTCGTCGCGGTCGCCGCGAGTTCGCTCGCGCTGTTCGTGGTGGCGGCCGTCGTGGCCGGCGCGGGATTCGGGTCGGCGTTCCTCGGTGCGCTACGTGCCGTGACGCAGCTCGCCGAACCGCACGAGCGCGCCGGGCTGCTGTCCGCCGTCTACATCGTCAGCTACGTGGCGTTCAGCGTGCCGGCCGTCGTCGCCGGCGTGCTGATCACGCACATCGGCCTGCACACCACCACGCTGGGCTACGGCGCGCTGGTCCTCGCCGTGGCCGCCGTCGCCGCCGCGCTCAATGCCCGCGGTGCGCGCCGCACCGGCTGATCAACCGGCGGGGATCAGGCCGTCGCCCTGCCCGACCTGCTCCACGAGCCGGTCGGTGTCGGCGAACGTCTTGGCGATCACCGTCGTGCGCTTGAGGTAGTGCCCGACCGGATACTCCATCGTCATGCCGATGCCACCGTGCAGCTGCACGGCTTCTTGCCCGACGTGCCGCGCGGACGCGTCGATCTGCGCCTTGGCCGCGCGTACCAGCCGCCGCCGTGCCTCGACGTCGTCGTCAGCCAGCGCGAGCCGCGCGGCGAGGGCCATCGACCGGGCGAGGTCGAGCGACACGTACATGTTTGCCGCCCGGTGCTGCAGCGCCTGGAACACCGAGATCGGCTGGCCGAACTGCACGCGGGTCTTGAGGTAGTCGACGGTCAGCCACAGCATGCGGTCCATCGCGCCGATCGCCTCCGCGCACAGCGCCGCGGTGGCGACGTCGAGCGTCGCCTCGATGTGGCCCAGCGCGTCGCCGGCCGCTCCCAGCTGCTGGGCCGGTGCGTTGACGAACATGACGTCCGCGCCGCGCAGGCCGTCCTGCATCGGGTAGCCGGAGCGGCCGACGCCGGCGTCCGACGCGTCGACGAGGAACAGGCCGATCTCGCCGTCCGGGGTGCGGGCGGTGACGACCAAGTGATCGGCCGAGTCGCCGCCCAGCACGGCGATTTTGGCGCCGGACACCGTGACCGTCTCGCCGTCGACACTGGCCGTCGTGGTGATGTCGGTCAGCGACCACCGCGAACCCGCCTCGGTGTAGGCGAAGGCGAGCAGCGTGGAGCCGTCGGCGACGCCGGGCAGCACGGCCGCCTTCTGCTCAGGCGAGCCGGCCCGCGCCACCAGCGAGCCGCCGAGGACGACGGTGGCTAAGTACGGCTCGAGCACGAGGGCCCGGCCGAAGGACTCCATGACGACGGCGAGCTCGTCGATGCCCATGCCGGCGCCGCCGTACTGCTCGTCGAACGGCAGCCCGAGCAGCCCGAGCTCGGCGTACTGCTTCCACAGCTCGCGGCTCCAGCCGTCGTCGGAATCGAGCAGCTTGAGGCGGATGTTGGCGTCGTAGCGCTTGTCCAGCAGGCCGTCGACGGTGTCGGCGAGCATCTTCTGCTCGTCGGTGGCTTCGAGATCCACGAAGGTAAGTCCTCTCAGAACTTCAGGATGGCCTTGGCGATGATGCCGCGCTGCACCTCGTTCGACCCGGCGTAGATCGAGGCCTTGCGCCAGTTGAAGTACGTCGGCATGGCGTCGACCGCGCCTTCGGGCGGCGCGGCGAACCCGTCGGCCACCGCGTCGGACTCGCGGTAGGCGAGCGCGGCGGGGCCGAGCACGTCGACGAGCAGTTCGGAAGCGTCCTGCTGCAGCTCGGAGCCCTTGAGCTTGAGCACCGACGACGTGGGGTCGGGCATGCCATGCGGCAGGCTCGCCTCACGCGCCAGGACGCGCAGCACCGACATCTCCAGGGCGGTCGCCTCGATCTCGAGCCGCGTCACGCGGGCGCGCAGCAGGGGGTCGTCGAGCAACGGGCCGGCCAGCCGCTTGACCCGCGCGATGCGGTTTTTGATCATCGCGACGCCGGCGTTGCTGGTGCGCTCGTTGCCGAGCAGGAACTTGGCGTACGTCCAGCCCTTGTTCTCCTCGCCGACCAGGTTCTCGGCCGGCACCCGCACGTCCTCGAAGAAGACCTCATTGACCTCGTAGCCGCCGTCGATGAGGTGGATCGGTCGGACGGTCACGCCGGGGGACTTCATGTCGATTAGCAGCATCGAGATGCCGCGCTGCTTCGGCGCCTCGGGGTCGGTCCGCACCAGGTTGAAGATCCAGTCGCCGTACTGGGCGAGCGTCGTCCAGGTCTTCTGCCCGTTGACGATGTATTCGTCGCCGTCGCGCACCGCGGTGGTCTTCAGCGAGGCGAGGTCCGAGCCCGCGTTCGGCTCGGAGAAGCCCTGCGACCACCAGATGTCGCAGTTGGCGGTCTTCGGCAGGAACCGCTCCTTCATCTCCTGGCTGCCGAACGTCGCGATCACCGGGCCGATCATCGCCGTGTTGAACACCACCGGCGAGGGCACGTGCGCGAGCACCATCTGCTCCGCCCAGATGTGGCGCTGCAGCGGCGTCCAGTCCTGCCCGCCCCATTCGGTCGGCCAGTGCGGTACGGCCAACCCGTGCTCGTTCATGGTGCGCTGGGCGTTGACGACGTCGTCGCGGGTGGCGTGCTCGCCGCGGCTGATCCGCTCCCGCACGTCGGCGGGGAACTCGGTGGTGAAGAAGTCGCGCATGCGCTCGGCGAACGCGCGGTCTTCCTTGCTGAGGGCGAGATCCATAGACGCTCCTGAAACTGCGGTCCGGCGCGCCGTTCGCGCGCCGTCATGCTGACGTTACCCATCCGTAGGTTGCGGTGTGCAGCGCCCTCCGCAGCGTTCGACTCGCCCGAGCGCGGGGGAGTCGCGATAATGTGACCCGCCGGTAACTGCCGGAGGCGGGCTGCCGGAGGGGGAGTGGATGGACCACAAGACGCTGGTCGACCTCATCAGCATCCCGCTGTTCACCGGCGTCATCGGTTACATCACCAACTGGACCGGCGTGCTCATGCTGTTCCGGCCGATCAAGTTCCACGGCCCCCGGGTGCCGGGCATGCGCATCCTGTTCCCGCTGCTGCCGCGGCGGGTGCAGATCCTGCCACTGGTCCGCTACGACGGCCGGCTCGGCTGGCAGGGCATCGTGCCGTCCCGCGCGGACAAGATGGCGAGCATCGCGGTCGACAAGGGGCTGCTCAAACTCGGCGATGTCAGCGACTTCTACCGCGAGCTCGAGCCCGAGCGGATCGCCGAGCACCTCGCGAGCGTCGCGCAGGACGAGATCACCGACGTCGTCGAGCACATCATGCAGCAGGAGAACCCGCAGCTGTGGCACGACCTGCCACCGGTCATCAAGGAGGCGGTGTTCGCCCGGGTGCGCGGTCAGCTGCCCGGCATCGTGCGCGACATCACTCGCGAGATCGGCGACAACGTCGAGCAGCTCATCGACGCCAAGCTGATGATCATCGACTATTTCGTGGCGCATCCCGAGTTGCTGAACGAGCTGTTCCTGATCATGGGCCGTAAGGAGCTGCGGTTCATGAAGAACTTCGGCTTCTACTTCGGGGTGCCGATGGGCTTCGCGCTCTTCGGCATCCTGCAGGTCTTCCCACAGTGGTGGGTGCTGCCGATCGGCGGCGTCGTGATCGGCTGGGTCGTGAACTACCTCGGCATCACGATGATCTTCGAGCCGGTGCACCCGTCCAAGTGGTGCCCGTGGCGGCAGGGTCTGATGCTCAAACGGCAGGCCGAGGTCACGGAGGGGTACGCGCAGATGGTCGCCGACAAGGTGATCACGATCCGCAACATCGGCAACCAGCTGATGACCGGGCCGAGCAGTGACCGCACCCGACAGCTGCTCGAGGACTCGATGCGCCCGGCCGTGGACAAGGCGGTGGGACCGGCGCGCGCAGCCGTCCGGATGGCCATCGGCGGTCGCGAGTACGACCAGATCCGCTCGTCCGTGGCGGCCGAGGCCACCGAGTTCGCGCCGATCGCGTTCAACGACGCCGCGTTCAGCCGCCAGCAGTCCGGCAAGATCTACAAGTTCATCTCCAAGCAGATGGGCCAGATGGGTCCGGACGACTTCGTCGAGATGCTCCGCTCGGCGATCAAACAAGACGAATGGCTATTGTTCGTGCACGGCGGAGTGCTCGGCTTCTTCGCCGGAATCGTCCACCTAGCGATCTTCGGAGTCTGATCCGATTGCCCGACGAAGATCCCGTCGAGCCCACGCGCGCCGAGGTGCTGCCCCGCCGGCCGCGGCCGGGGCTGAGCAGGATCGTCGAGCCGGTGACGCAGGGCCGCCGGCCCAGCCCGACGCTGCTCACCGCAGCGCCCAACGTTGCCAAAGTGGCTGCGGTGTCGGCGTGGCATGTCGTCAGCTGGTCGCTGGGCGCGACGATCGCCGGGGCCAACTACGTCGCGCAGCGTGCCGTGGAGGGCGAGGCAGCGACGGCGATCATGCAGGACGCCGCCAACGACCTGCGCAACGTCGCCTGGCGTGCGCTCGGCCTGCGTGACGACCTCGCCCCGGCGCGTCCGGCGCCGGACCGCAACGCGCCCAAGCCGTCCACGCCGCAGGATCTGCAGCGCCGCGGAACCGACCTGCTGCGCCGCTCGAACGACGTGCACGTCGTCGAGGACACCCATCCGGCATTCGCCCGCATCCTCACCGAGATCACCCCGGACGAGGCGCGGATGCTGCGCTACCTCTACCTGGAGGGCCCGCAGCCGGCAGTGGACGTGCGTACCTTCCGCCCGTTCGGCATCGGCTCCGTGCTCATCGCCGAGGGCCTGAACATGATCGCCGAGCACGCCGGCTGCCGGAATCTGCAGCGCAGCAATCCGTACCTGGTGAACCTGTCCCGGCTCGGGTTGCTGGTGTTCTCCAAGGAGCAGGTGACGAACCCGCAGCGCTACCAAGTCGTCGAGGCGCAGCCGAAGGTCGCCGAGGCGCTCAAGCACGCCGGGCGGATGCCGCGCACCGTGCACCGCAGCGTGGCGCTGACCTCGTTCGGCACCGAGTTCGTGCGCACCTGCCTGCCGCTGAACACGACGAAGGCGCCGCCGCAATCGGCGCTCACCGGGGATGCGCCGTCGGGCAACTCGCGCACCTCACGCAAGGACGCGAAGAAGCGCGCTACGTCCTGAGCGTGCTGCTGCGGTGGCCGGCCGTCCAGTCGTCGTAACGGATCCGGTCGAGGGAGAACACGTCGCCGAGCCGCGACCACTCGGAGCGGCCGAGCCGGGCGAGCGGGTCGACGCGCGCGGCGTCGGGCATGCCGTCGTCGGCCACCACACCCGCGTGCGCGGCCAGGTGCACGACCTCGCCGAACACCATCACGCACTTGCCGATCTCGTGCTCGCCGGACACCCGGCACTCGAAGACGACGGGCGCCCCGCCGACCCGCGGCGGGGCGACCACCCTGCTCGGCTCGCGCTCGAGCTGCGCCTGGTCGAACTCGCTCAGGTGGCCGGGGAAGTTCGTCGCCGAGTCGTTCATCGCCTCCAGCAGCGCTGCACTGCCGATATTGAGCACGAACTCGCCGGTGGCGCGCACGTTGGCAAGCGTGTCCTTGTGCCCGACGGACACGAAGCACAGTGTTGGCGGGTCGACGCCGGCCACGGTGGTGAACGAGTGCGGTGCGACGTTGTCGACGCCGTCCGCGGACACGCTGGACACCCAGGCGATCGCCCGCGGGATGATCGACGCCGTGAGCCAGGGGTAGATGCCACCCGGTGCGTCGTCGGGGGAGTGTTCGACACGGTCGGGCGGCGCGGGGGTCACCCGTCCAGCAAAGCAGAGCGGCCGGTCAGCGTGGGTCCGGGGTGTAGAGCTCGCCGTCGGTGAGGTGGGCCGTGTTGATGACGTGCAGCACCGCGTTGATCAGCGCCAGGTGGGTGAACGCCTGCGGGAAGTTGCCCAGGTGGGCGCCACTGTGCACGTCGATCTCCTCGGCGTAGAGCTCCAACGGCCCGGCGAGGGAGAGCAGCCGGGCACACATGCGCCGGGCCCGGGTGTAGTCGCCGATCTCGCAGAGCGCGGACACCAGCCAGAACGAGCAGATCGTGAACGAGCCCTCTTCGCCGGTGAAGCCGTCGTCGGTCTCGTCGGTGCGGTACCGCAGCACCATGCCGTGCTCGGTGAGCTCGTCGGCGATCGCGCGGACGGTGTTGACGATGCGCTCGTCGTCGCGCGGCAGGAACCGCACGAGCGGGGCGAGCAGCAGCGACGCGTCGAGCGCCGTGGTGTCGTAGTGCGCGGTCAGCACGCCGCGCTCGTCGACACCGTGCTCGAGGATGTCGGCCTTGATCTCCTCCGCGGCCTGCTTCCACTTGTCGGCGGCGGCGTCCTGACCGATGACGGCCGCCAACTGCGCGCCGCGGTCCGCGGCCACCCAGCACATGATCTTCGACGAGGTGAAGTGCTGCAGCGTGCCGCGCACCTCCCAGATGCCGGCGTCCGGATCGCGCCAGTTGTCGAGGGCGGCGTTGACCTGCTTGGCGAGGATCGGCCAGATGCGGTCGTCGACGTGCTTGTGCGCCTTGGCGTGCAGGTACACCGAGTCGAGCAGCGCGCCCCAGACGTCGTGTTGCTTCTGCTTGGCGGCCTCGTTGCCGATCCGCACCGGCCGCGAGTTCGCGTACCCGGGCAGGTGGTCCAGCGTTCGCTCGGTCAGCTCGCTCTCGCCGCCGATGCCGTACATGATCTGCAGGTTGTCGTCGCGTTCGGCGATGTCGGCGATGAAGGAGAAGAAGTCGATGGCTTCCCAGTCGTAGCCGAGCGAGTACATGCCCCACAGGGCGAAGGTGGCGTCGCGGATCCAGGTGAAGCGGTAGTCGTAGTTGCGGTCGCCGCCGACGGTCTCCGGCAGCGATGTCGTGGCGGCCGCGCAGATCGCGCCGGTGGGCGAGTAGGTCAGCCCCTTGAGCGTCAACGCGCTGCGCTGCAGGTAACTGCGCCAGGGGTGGTCGGGGAAGTTGCCGCGCGCGAGCCAGTGCTGCCAGTGGTGTGCCGTCCACACCTGCCTGCGGTAGGCGTCCTCGTAGGTCAACGGCGGTTCCTTCGTACCCCACGACATCGCGATGAACCGGGTGTCGCCCTCCTTGAGCAGCGTGCGTACGTTGGCCCGGCTGCCCTCGAAGCCCAACCGCATGTCCGTGGTGAGCCGGACCGGGCGTTCCCAGCCGTCACAGATCATCCGGCCCTGGTGATAGACGAGGTCGGTGTACTCCCAGCTCGGTTTGAGCCGGCCGTAGTCGGGCGACGGGTTGCACTCGATGACGGTCTGCACCTCGCCCTTGACGCACCGGATGGTGCGCAGCAGGACGTGCTCGGCCTCGTAGTCGGTGGGCGTGCGGCGCTGCCAGGTGGAGTAGTTGTCCTCGTGCCGCCACGGACCCATCAGCAGGACGTCGCGGACGATGATCCAGCCGGTGTCGGTGCCCCAGCTCGTCTCGAGCACCAGCGTGCCGGGCAGGTAGCGGCGCGCCACCGGCACCGACGCGTCGGTGGGCGCGATGCGGAAGGTGCCGGCGTGCGGGCCGAGCAGGGTGCCGAAGATGCTCGGCGAGTCCATCCGTGGCAGGCACATCCAGTCGACCGAGCCGTCCGGTGCGACCAACGCCGTCGTCTCGCCGTCGGAGAGGAAGCCGTAATCGCCGATGGGCACGGGCAGGTCGCCGATGCCGTTTGCCGCCTCGCCCTGCACGGCGCCGCCGGTGGTTTCCACGGCGACACGGTAACCGTGGAAACCTGCGCTGTGCGGGACCGTCGCCGAATCGTGCTCGACGAACGCGGACGAATCAGTCGATCCGGACCTCACCGTGCGGCGTGTCGAACGTCGCGGCGACGACCCCGGTCTCGCCGTCGTCCGGTGGTAGCCAGGTGACGTCCAGTCCGTCGAGCGGCTGTCGGCTCGAGGTGCCGAGGTAGCTGTCGACGACGGTCTCGTCGCCGCAGATCTCGATGCTGCGCAACGTCACGGCCGAGCCGCCCCCCGAAGGGTGGTGTTGCGCGTCGCTCTCCCACTCGACGAAGAACGGCAGCTGCGGATCCTGCGCGACGTCGTGCAGACCGATCTGCTTCCACCGCAGGTCGAAGCCGTCCGGACGGCGCCGGTGGCCGGGTGCCGCGGCGCGGTCGAGCTGTCGCTCCACCGTCGTGATGTCGTCGACGCGGATCGCCCAGGCGAGCCAGCCCCCGCCGGCCGCGCTGCGGGCCGACACCGCGCGGCCGAACGGCGCGCGGTCCGCCGCCGGGTGGTCCAGTGCCTTGACCACCTCGAGGTACGCGCCGCCCGCGAGCGGCAGGACGAAGTTGCGCGTGCCGAACGCGGGGTGCAGGCCGCCGTCGTGGAAGCCCGCGCCGAGCCGGGAGCCGAGCCACTGCGCGCAGGCGCCGAGCCCGTCCGGTCCGGCGACGTAGGACAGGTGGTCCAGGTGCATGCGGCCATGGTTGCGGACGACCGCGCCGCGCCTGCAGCCGGGTGCCGGACGGCGGGTCAGCCGGTATGCAGATCGAGTCCCGTGGCGGTCGTGACGGCGTCGACGCCGCCGCAGGACATCCACGCGGCAACGACGTCGTGGTGATCGCGCGGCAGCTCGCCGGCGGCCTGTCTGCGCACCAGTTCGGCGGCCAGTCGGCCCTTGGCCAGCTTGCTGGTGAAGCTGACGACGCCGAGGCCGCCACGGGGGACGGGGGAGAGGATCCGGATCGCGACCACGTGTTCGCGCGCGCGCCCGGTGGGCCGCCACATCGCCGCGTAGTCGCCGGAGCGCAGATCGACGACGAGCTCGTCGCGCACGGTGCCGGCGAGCGGTGCGGCGAGGCGCGGGCGCCAGTACGTCGCGGCCGTGCCGATGCCAGGCAGCACGGCCTTGGCCGGCACGCGATAGTCGGGCACCGGTTCGTCGCCGCGCAACACGCCGAACAGGCCGGAGAAGATGAGCGTCGTGCGCACCGCGACGTGCTGCTCGGCGCGAGTCAGCTCGTCGTACGCGAGGCCCTGGTAGACGGTGCCGGCGTAACGCCGGATCGCCGGCATGGTCGGCGCGTCGCGTACGGCGGCGTTGGCCCGTAGTGCTGCGTCGGCCGCGGCGGGCGGTAGCAGGAGCGCCTGCATCGCCGCGGCGCGGTCGTCGTGCGCAAGCAGCTCGGCGAGCGCGTCGAGCGCGCCGGCGCGCGACGCGTCGAGCGGATGCGTCGCGGTGCGCGTGCGCAGCGAACGGCCGCGGCCGCCGGGCCGCTTGGTCTCGCTCGGCGGCAGCAGCAGACGCACCGGCGCGACGCTACGGCACCGCCGATTCACCCGATCAGTGCACGCAGCGCGGGCCACGCACGGGCGAACCCACTGTGCAACCGGAGGGTGTCGACCTCGTCCAGCGGCCACCACCGCACCGCGGTGCTCTCGGCGTTGACCGGCGTCACCTCGACGGGTGTGCGCGTGCACGCGAGGACCGTCGTGTACGCCCAGCCGCCGTGGTCGTCGACCCACTCGGCGTCGAGTTCGACGCCGGACGGGTCGAGCGAGGTCTCCTCGGTGGCCTCACGCAACGCGGCGTCGACCGGCGTCTCGTCGCTGTCGCGCGCGCCGCCGGGCACGGCCCACGTGTCGCCCTCGTGCGTCCACGCGGCGCGGTGCTGCAGCAGCACGCGTGCACCGTCGGTGAGCAGCAGCCCTGCGGCACCGAACCGGCCCCAGTGGCGGTGGCCCTGCGCGCACCACACCCAGCCGTTGCCGTCACCGCGGTGCGGGTCGCCGATGCCGGACATGGTGTGTGCCTACCCGAGAGTGACGCCGGCCCGCCAGGTCGCCTCACGGCGCAGGGCCGCTCGTGGCGGCATATTCGGGTCCGGGGGCCATGGATCGGGCCGACGTCGTCAGCAACGGTACTCGGACAGTCCGGCGCCGTACCCTTGCCGGATGACCGCGCCCCGACCGCACCGGCCCGCGCGCTTCGCCGACCTCACCGAGATGATCGACGCGGGCGGTGGCTTCTCGCCGAGCGATCACGCCGAGGTCGCGGCGGCGACGGCGCAGCTCGTGGTGCGGGCCGGGCGCTCGCCGGGTGACCGCGAACAGTTCGTCGCGCTCGCCGACGAGGTCGGCTTGGACACGCTCGCATCCCTGTGGCGCGACTGCGACCCGGCGAGCCTGCCGGGTGTGTTGTGGACGCTGTACCTGCTGCGGCAGTGGTGTCGCGACAGCGCCACCGACGTCGTGCGGCTGTGGCGGCGCGGCGAGCCCTTGGCGCCGGCGGAGGCCGCCGTCGCCGGGGTGGGCGAGTTCGCCGATGCCGAGGCGGTGGGCGCGTTCGGTGACGTGGTGCTGGCCGGTGTCTACCGCGGCGATCTCGACGTCGCCCTGGAACGCGCGGCAGCGTTCTTCCGGGTGGTCGCGACCGGGCGGCGCGATCTGCTCGGCAGCACCGAACCGGACCCGGCGACGGACGCCGCGACGCTCGCCGAGCGCAACGATCGCACGGCGGCCGCCCTTGCCGGTGCGGCGCGTCAGTGGCGCGCCGGCACGTTGCACTGACGCTGCCCGCGTCTCGCGGCGGCCGCCGCTAGCACGAGCTACCGACATGCGCGCTGAGCGCATCCACATCCGCGTACCGCGTCCACAGCCGCGCTCGATCCGCCCCGCGCGACCGGCGCGCAGCCGACGCTTGGCGGATGACCACCGCATCGATCCACGGCCAACGCATCTCCGGTCCCGCGGACCTGCTGCAGGCTGTGCCGTACCTGCTCGGTTTCTGCCCGCGCGAGAGCCTGGTCCTGGTGGGGTTGCACGACGCCCGGCTCGTCGTGACCGCCCGCCTCGACCTCGCCGACGCGCAGCACGGCCCGACGCTCGCGCACACCGTCGCGGCGATGGTCAACGGCGGCGTCAGCGCCTTCGTGGCCGTGGTCTATCCGGACACCCCCGAGCCGGTCGCGATCGCATCGATCGAGCCATCGTGGTTGCCGCTCGCACGCATGATCGCCGAGCAGGCCGCTGCCGTGGACTGCGAGTTGGTGGACGTGCTGCTCGTCGCCGGCCGCCGCTGGCGTTCGGTGGGCTGCCGCGACGACGATTGCTGTCCGCCGGACGGCTGGCCGCTCTCCGCGCAGCCGAGCGCCTACGCCGCGGCCGCGACGGTCGCCGGGGTGGTGGCATTGCCCGACCGCCGCGATCTCGAGGCGGTGCTCGATCCGGCGCCCGCGGCGCAACGTTCGGTGGTTGCCGCCGCGATCGGCGAGGCGGAGAACGCTGCGGTTCGCGCTGTGCTCGACGGCGCCGGCGGGCGGCACGCGCGGTCGGTCAAGCGTGCGTTGTTCAGCGCAGCGCGTGCGGCACACGAACCGCGCTGGGCGGGTTGCCCGGATCTCGACGTCGCGCGGTTCGCCGTCGCGTTGAGCGGCGGCGACCTGCGTGATGCCGTGTGGTTGGCGATCGACGACGGTCGGCTGGACGGCCGTCCGTTGTGGCGCGAGCTGGTGCGGCGAGCCCCGGCGCCGTACGACGCGGCGCCGGCGTTCCTCTACGGCTGGGCGTCGTGGCGGTCCGGCGACGGCGCCCGAGCGGGCATCGCGGCGCAGCGCGCGCTGGACAGCGACCCGCAGTTCAGCCCGGCCGACATGTTGCTCGCCGCGCTCTCGCACGGCATCGACCCGCGCCGGTTCCCGCGGCTGCGCCGGCGGCCGGCATGACCACCGCCGGCGCGGTGGGGTCAGAGCGCCAGCGCGTACGGACGCACTGGCTGCGGCAACTCCGTGCCGCCGGTCAGCGCGGTGTCCACGGCCGCCGCGCACGCGCGGCCCTCGGCGATCGCCCACACGACCAGCGAGGCGCCGCGGGTGGCGTCTCCGCACGCGTAGACGTCGCCGGCGCTCGTGCGCCAGGCGTCATCGATGCCCACGGTGCGTCGGCCGGGGGCGTGCTCCACGCCGAGCGCGCCGAGCAGCTCGGGCACGTCGGTGCCCACGAACCCCGCGGCGAGCAGGACCAGGTCCGCCGGCAGTTCGGTGCGCGACCCGGGCACCGGCCGGAACTCACGCACGCCGTTCACCCGCACAATCTCGACCTCCTCGACCGTCACCGCGCGCACTCGGCCCGCGGTGTCGCCTTCGAAGGACACGACCTCACGCGCCCACGCCTCGTGCACGCCCTCGTCGTGCGCGGGCGAGCTGCCGCGGCTGCTCGGCGCCGAGGGCCACAGTGGGTTGACGAGCCCGACCCGCGCCGCCGGTCGCGGGTTGTGGTCGAGCACCGTCACCGACGCCGCGCCCTGGCGGTTCGCGGTGCCCAGGCAATCGGCGGCGGTGTCCCCGCCGCCGATGATGATCACGTGCTGGTCGCGGGCGTCGATGGGCGGCGCGGCAAGATCCCCGGCTTGCACGCGGTTGCCCTGCGGCAGGTAGGTCATCGCCTGGTACACACCGGCGAGGTCGACGCCCGGGTTGGTCAGTTCACGCGGCGCAAGAGCCCCGACAGCCAGGACGACGGCGTCGTAGTCGCGGCGCAGCGCCTCGACGTCGTCCGGCCCGACATCGGCGTTGCAGCGGAACTCGGTGCCCTCGGCGCGCATCTGCTCGAGGCGGCGGTCGATCAGGTTCTTCGGCATCTTGAAGTCGGGGATGCCGTAGCGCAGCAGGCCGCCGAGCCGGTCGTCGCGTTCGAAGACGGTCACCGCATGGCCCGCGCGGGTCAGTTGCTGGGCGGCGGCGAGGCCGGCTGGTCCGGAGCCGACCACCGCGACGGACGTGCCGGTGCGGTCGGCGGCCGGCTGCGGCCCGATGTCGTCCTGCTCGAACGCCTTCTCGACGATCGTGACCTCGACCTGCTTGATGGTCACCGGGTCGGTGTTCACGGCCAGCACGCACGCGGCCTCGCACGGCGCAGGGCAGATCCAACCGGTGAACTCGGGGAAGTTGTTGGTGGCGTGCAGCCGCTCGTTGGCGCTGTGCCAATCGCCGCGGGCGACGAATTCGTTCCACTCGGGAATCAGGTTGCCCAGGGGACAGCCGCTGTGGCAGAAGGCCACTCCGCAGTCCATGCAGCGGGTCGCCTGCTCGCTGACAACGTCGTCCTTGGCGCGCAGGTAGATCGGTTGCCAATCCCGCACTCGCTCGGCGGCGGGCCGTTTCGGGGTGTCCACACGGGAGTGCTTGAGAAAGCCTTGGGGGTCGTACGGCACGGGAGGTTCCCTCCGGCTCGGGCCCTGCTGCGGGCTCTGGGCACGCAGGTGGGCGTGCGGGGACTGTCTCTCGCACCACGGCGTGCGGCTCGCGACCTGCGATCCTACCGATCGCTACCCGGCGCTCCGCGCGTCAGGCGCGGCCGGCCACCGCCTGACCCGCAGACGGTGGCGGCCCGGTCAGCTGGCCCGGACGAACAGGTGGTCGGTGATCTCGTCGCCGAACACCTGGGGACCGCCGTCGAGCCAGATCTGCACGCCGTGCGGCACCGGTTCGGCGCGCACCGTGAGCCCGGGGCGCAGGCCGGCGGTATCTAGGCGGTGCATCAGCGCGGCGTCGGACTGCAGCTGCTCGCTGATCCGGTCGATGATGATCTTCTCCGCAGCGGCCGTCGCCGCGGCGGCGGTCAGCGTGACGAGCGGGGCGCCGTGCTGGTCGGCGCCGAACGGCAGGCCGAGCGCGTCAAGACCCGGGATCGGGTTGCCGTGCGGGCACACGAGCGGGCCGTCGATCAACGCCAGGATGCGTCGTTCGACCTTCTCGCTCATCACGTGCTCCCACCGGCACGCTTCGATGTGCACGTCTTCCCAGTCCAGGCCGATGACGTCGGAGAGCAGCCGTTCGGCCAGTCGGTGCTTGCGCATGACACCGACGGCCTCGCGGCGGCCCGCCTCGGTGAGCACCAGGTGGCGGTCGCCCGCCACGGTGAGCAGACCATCGCGCTCCATCCGCGCGACGGTCTGGCTCACCGTGGGGCCGCTTTGTCCGAGGCGCTCGGCGATACGCGCGCGCAGCGCGATGACGCCTTCCTCCTCGAGCTCGAACACCGTCCGCAGATACATCTCGGTGGTGTCGATCAGATCACTGTGATGCGACATCCCCGCCACCCCGAACCTCTACTCCGCTGGTGCATTGGCGTTCATTGTGCCCGACCCAGCGCGTTCCCAGAGTTCCGGCGCGTTGCAGCAGCTTGTGGCTACTCCTCGAGGTAGTCGCGAAGCACCTGCGAGCGGGACGGGTGACGCAGCTTGGCCATCGTCTCCCGTTCGATCTGGCGGATCCGCTCGCGGGACAGCTTGAAGGCGCGACCGATCTCGTCCAGGGTCTTGGGCTGCGCGCCGTCCAGGCCGTACCGCATCCGCACAACCGCTGCCTCGCGGGTGTCGAGCGAATCCAGCACGCCCTGCAGCTGCGCTCGCATCAAGCCGCCCTCGACGACGGTCTCGGCCGCCGCGCTGGCACGCTCGTCGGCGATGAAGTCACCGAGTGAGGCGTCGTCGTCCGCGCCGACGGTCTGGTCGAGGCTGACCAGGTCGCGGGACAGGTCGATGAGCTCGCGCACCCGCTCCTCGGTGATGTCCAGCTCGTGGCCGAGCTCGGCGTGCGTCGCCTCGCGGCCGAGTTCCTGGTTCATCTCCCGGCGGATCCGCTGCAGTTTGTTGACCTGCTCCACGAGGTGGACGGGCAGCCGGATGGTGCGCGACTGGTCGGCCATCGCCCGGCTGATCGCCTGGCGGATCCACCACGTCGCGTAGGTGGAGAACTTGAAGCCCTTGGTGTAGTCGAACTTCTCGACCGCGCGGATCAGCCCGAGGTTGCCCTCCTGGATGAGGTCCAGGAACGGCATGCCATGGCCGGTGTAGCGCTTGGCCAAGGACACGACGAGGCGCAGGTTGGCGCGCAGCAGGTGATCCTTCGCACGCTCGCCGTCGATCACGACGCCGCGCATGTCCCGCTTGCGCGCGGGAGTGAGCGAGTTCGCCGACTCGAGCAGGTGGGCGGCGTACAGGCCGGCCTCGATGCGCTTGGCGAGTTCGACCTCGTCGGCCGCGGTCAGCAGCGCCACCTTGCCGATCTCGTTCAGGTAGACCCGGACGAGGTCGGCAGAGGTCGCAGCTTCGTCGAGATCCGCCGTGGCTCCCGGCACCGGTGTGGGAGCGTCAGGGTCGATCGTGGCCGCGCGGGCCGCAGTGGTCGTGGCCTTCGCGGTCGTGGCGGCACCGGCCGCCCGCTTGGTCGAGCTCTTGCTGCGCGAGCGTGTCGGCGTGGCGACCTCCGATGCCTCGGCCTCGGTGTCGGTGCTGGCAGCGGCGGGCGCCGTCGGCTTGGTGGCGCTGCGGGCGCTGCGATGCCCACGCGCTGTTACCCGCGACTCGCCCGCAGCCGGGCGAGCGGCGCCGCCCGAACGGCGAGGAGTGGAGTGCGTCGTTGTGTTGCGAGACGTTGTCACGGTCTACCAGTCCACCTTGCGTGCGAAATGTGCCTACGTCCGGCCATCGCGCGCTTCGCGTGCCCGGGCTCGTGAGACTTAACGTGCGAACGGTGACGACGTGTTCCCGAGGACGGGCTTCACCGGCCGTCGCTCAGGGCCGGCTCAGGCTTCGACGATCAAGGTGACCGGCCCATCGTTTATCAGCTCTACCCGCATGTCGGCGCCGAATACCCCGGTGGCGACCCGCACGCCCAGCTCGCGCAGCCGCTCGGCCACCGCGTCGACGAGCGGCGCGGCGACGGGTCCGGGCGCAGCCGCGTTCCAGCTGGGCCTGCGGCCCTTGCGCGTGTCGGCGTACAACGTGAACTGGCTCACTACCAGGATCTCGGCGCCGGTATCGAGGACGTTGCGCTCGTCGCGCATGATCCGCAGCGTCGCGATCTTGTTCGCCAGCGCGGCGGCACGCTGCGGTTCGTCGTCGTGCGTCACGCCGACGAGCGCGAGCAGTCCGGTGCCGATCTGCGCGACGCGTGCGCCGCCGACGTGCACGGACGCGGACGTCACCCGCTGGAGCACGGCTCTCATGTCGACATCCGCGCCGACCGCGCGTCGGTGACCGGGACCAGGAATCCGCGGGACACGAGGTCGCGCACCACGGGTAGTGCGGCCGCGGCCACGGCGTCGGCATCCTGGTCCAGCGCCGCCGCCAACGCCAGCACGGGGAGGCGCAGCGGCCGTCGGCCGTCGCACCCGGCGATCAGGGCGGCGATGGCGTCGTCCACCTCGACCGACCAGCGCAGGCCGCTGCGCTGACGCAATACTCCACCGGCCGGTGTCCACCCTCCGTCGTCGAGCACCTCGCTGCGCTCGCGGGCCAACCCCGGGCCGGCGGCGAGCACGGCCTGCAGCAGCGCCGCGTCGTCGCCGTGCCCGGCCAGCCAGCGTTGGCGCGCGCGCCATGCATCCAGGTGCGCGCCGAGCGGCTGCTCAACCGCCTGCGCGACGTCCTCGAGCACGCGCACCGGGCGCTCGTCGGTCTGCCACAGCGAGACCTGGCCCATCCCGATCGCCAGCACACCGTGCGCGTCGAACCACGCGCGCCAGGCCGCGTAGCGGTCCGCCCACTCCGGCATGCTCGGATCGAAGCCGGCGTCGCGCAGCCACATCGTGACGTACTCGCCGGGTTCGACGACCTCTCGTTGCCGGACCCACGCGTCGACCGCGCTGCCGGCCAGCCAGCCGCCGACGCGTTCGTCCCACGCGGCGTCGCGGTCGATGATCCAGTTGGCCAGCAGGTGCGCAGAGCCGCCTCCCCGCAGTGCTGCGGGCAGGGTGCGGATCAAGATCTCGCTCACGGCGTCCCCGGCCATGCCGCTGTCGCGGTAGTCGAACTCGGTGCTGCCGTCTGAGACGACGAACGGCGGGTTGGCGACGATCAGGTCGAAGCGCTCGTCGTACACCGGTTCGAGCAGGGATCCGTGCCGCAGCGTCCACTGCTCACCGGACAGCGCAGCCGTGGTGGCTGCGAGCCGCAGCGCGCGAGGGCTGACGTCGGTGGCCGTGACGTCGCGCGTGTGGCGGCCCAGATGCAGCGCCTGTACGCCGCAGCCGGTGCCGAGGTCCAGCGCGCGCTCCACAGGGGTGCGCGGGACGGCCTGGGCCAATGTCAGGGCGGCAGCCCCGACGCCGAGCACGTGCCCGGCGGGCAGCGGACCGCGGCGCACGTCCGAGCCCAGGTCGGACACCACCCACCAGCTCAGCGGCGCGTCGGCGCCGCTCTGTGCGTACGGCCGGACGTCGAGCCCGGCCCGTACCCCGCCGACCGAGCGCTCCACCAGGCCGGCGGCGACCGCGATGCCGAGGTCCAGGGGTGCGACTGCCCGGGCCGCGGCGTCCTCGTCGACCTCCGCGCCGAGCAGGAACAGCCTGACCAGGTCGGCGAGCCGACTGTCGTCGCCTCGCAATGCGTAGGCGGCGCCGGTCAGGTCCGCGCGGTCCAGCGCAGCTGTGCCGTCGAGTCCCAGCACGTCGTGGACGGCGTCGACCGTGTAGCCCGCGCACGCCTCGCGCAGCGCGGCGATCCCGGCCGGGTCCAGCACCGGTTCGGCTTCCGGTGCCTGCGCCTGCGGCGGACTCACCTGCTCATCCTGTCAGTCGCCGCGCACGAGCTTTTCCGGCCGCCGGGTGTCACGATGGGAAGTGTGCTGCTGCGTCGCTCTCATTCCGACGAGGCCGCACTCATCACCACCGCGCACGAGAGTGGCGACGAGGAGTTCGACCGCCGCCGCCGCAAGTACGCGATCATGATGTCTCTGCGTGCTCTCGCGATCCTCGGCGCAGCGCTCACCTATCGCTTTTCGTTGTGGCTGGCGCTCGCGTTCATCCTTGCCGGGATGGTCCTGCCGTGGTGCGCCGTGATCATCGCCAACGACCGTGCGCCGAAGAAGCGATCGCCCGCGCCCGGCCACCAGGGCGATCTGCGCGGCGAGCGGGCGCTGCCCAGCGGACACGACCCGCGCACCATCGACGGGTGACGAGCGCGCCGCCTAGTGACGGGGTCGCGGTCGTGCAGAATCTCCGGGGTACCCCGGCAGTCCACCGAGCGGAGGCATGAAGCGTGGCGAGCACCGACGTCCTCGAGTCGCCGACCACGTCGGACACCGACACCGGCCCCGAGATGTTTCATTACGTCCGGAAGAACAAGATCGCCGAGAGCGCCGTCATGGGCACGATGGTCGAGGCGCTGTGCGGTGAGGTCTTTCCCGTGACCAAGTCGCCGAAGCCGGGTTCGCCGGTCTGTCCGGCGTGCAAGGAGATCTACGAGAGCTTGCGTTCCTGAGCCGGTTCCCCCTCGGCGCGCCGGGCGAGCGCCGGTAAGTGCGGCCGCAGACCGGTGCGCCGCTTCTGCTCTGACGACGGCACGGTGCTGGCACCGTCGCCGCTGACACCATCGCCGTGGAACACCTGCCAGTTGCGTGGAGCAAGTACGCGCGGCGTTTTGCGCTTGGCGGGCTTGCGGTGTTCGAGCTCGGCGTTGAATTCCGCGCCCAGCAGCACACCCAGCGCGAGCACGAAGAAGAACAGCAGCGCCGCGATCGGCGCCGCGAGCGTGCCGTACGCGTGGTTGCGGTTCAGGATGAAGCTGATGTAGGCGCGCAGCCCGGCGGACCCCCCGAGGAAGACCAGCAGCGCCAGCACCGCCCCGGGCAGACCGCGGTGCCACGGCAGCCGGCGTGGCGGTGCCAGCTTGTAGAACGTCGTCAGTCCCAGCAGCAGCAACAGGACCAGTGCGGGGTAGTAGCCCGCGTCGATCAGCGAGCTGACGGTATGTCGTGCGCCAGGTGGGAACGCGCGGCGCAGCAGGTCCGGACCGAGCACCAACATCGGCAGCAGGAACACCCCGAGCACGACGGTGCCGAGGAACAAGCCGAGAGCGAGCAGCCGGCTGCGGATGGGTCCGCGCAGGTCGCGCATGTCGTAGGCGATCGCGATGGTGTTGACGAACGTTGCCGTGGCCGACGAGCCGGCCCACAGGGCCAGCACGAAGCCGATGCTGATGATGTCCGCGCGGTCGCCGTGCAACACCTCCCGCAGCGTCGGGCGGATCACCTGGTCGACCACCTGCGGGCTGAAGGCCCGGCTCAACGTCTGCTCGATCTCGCGTTCGGTGCGGTCGACCGTGCCGCTGCCGAACCAGCGGGAGACGTAGCCCAACGTGGCGATCAACGCCAGGAACAGGGACGGCAGGCTGAGCAGCTGCCAGAACGCGGCCTCCGCGGACAGCCCGAGCAGGCGGTCTTGCCATCCCTTGACGACCGCGCGACGCACCAGACCCGGGACGTACGGCACCGCGCGCAGCGCCCGCACGACCCAATGCATGACTGACAGTCTGCCTACCCACCCCCGCCGCCGGTTCACGGCACGCGGACGGCGCCGCTGCCGGACGGCGAACTGCGTTGCGCCCGGCGTGCCGTGGTCGGCGGTCCGCGCGCGGCGATTAGGTTGGTCGACGCGATGCCCTGCGCCGGCCGGCACGTGTCGGCCGCCGGGCATCGCATTACGTTGCGGACGCCTCTTCGGCGCCGACGACGCGACCCCGGGAGGCGGCAGGATTGGCAGCGCCACGCGAACTCGCAGCGGCGACTCCCGCGTTGCGTCTGTGGCAGCGCCGAGCATTGGCGGCCTACCAGGACCGCCGCCCGCGCGACTTCCTGGTGACGGCCACCCCCGGCGCCGGCAAGACCACGTTCGCGCTCGCGCTGGCGCGGCTGCTCGTCGGCGAGCGCATCGTGGACCGCGTCATCGTGGTGTGCCCGACCGATCACCTGCGCACCCAGTGGGCGGACGCCGCGGACGCGGCCGGGCTGCCGCTCGACCCCTCGCTGTCCAATTCGGTCGGGCCGGTGCGCGCCGACCTGCGTGGCTACGTCACCACGTACGCGCAGGTCGCTGCCAAGCCCGCACTCCACGCCGCCCGTGCGAGCGTCAAACGATCGCTGGTGATCCTCGACGAGGTGCACCACGCCGGTGACGGCCTCTCGTGGGGCGACGCCGTCGCCACCGCCTTCGAGCTCGCGGCGCGTCGGCTGTGCCTGACCGGCACGCCGTTCCGCACGCGACCGGACGAGCGCATCCCGTTCGTGCGCTACACCGAGGAGTCCGACGGCGGCTGGCGCAGCGATGCCGATTTCAGCTACGGCTACCGCGACGCGCTGCGCGACGGCGTGGTGCGCCCGGTTGTCTTCGCCGCGTACACCGGCACGTCGCGCTGGCGCAACAGTGCGGGCGAGGTGATCGCGGCGTCGCTGAGCGAGCGCAGCACGCGCAGCGTCGAGGCGACGGCGTGGCGCACTGCGTTGAACCCGGGGGGTCGGTGGGTGCCGCACGTCATCGCCGCGATGGACGAGCGCATCACGCAGCTGCGTCGCTCCGGGATGCCCGACGCCGCGGGCCTGGTGCTGGCGAGCGATCAGGACGACGCGCGCGCCTACGCCGAGATCGTCGAACGCGTCACCGGCGAGGCGCCGGTGGTCATCGTCTCGGATGACCCACGGGCCAGCGACAAGATCGCCGACTTCACGCATGGCACGCAGCGGATCGCGGTCTGCGTGCGGATGGTGTCCGAGGGCGTGGACGTGCCTCGCGCGGCGTGCCTGGCGTGGATGACGTCGTACCGCACCCCGTTGTTCTTCGCGCAGGGCGTCGGACGCGTGGTGCGCTCGCGGGCTACCGGCGAGTCGGCCACCGTCTTCGTGCCGGCGGTCCGCCCGTTGCTGGCGCTGGCCGCGGAGCTGGAGGACGAGCGCAATCACGTCATCCCGCCGCCGTCCGCGCAGGACCCGGAGCTGCTCGATGTCGCGCCGCCGGAGGTCGAGCCGACCGAGGTGCAGCGCAACGAACTCGTCGACGCCGACGCCGCATTCGCGCACGTCCTGCACGGCGGCCGGGCTGTCGTCGCCGCCCCGGGCGGCGAGGCGTCCGGCGAGTTGTCCGACGAGGACGAGGACTTCCTGGGTCTGCCCGGCATCCTCACCCCGGAGCAGGCGGCGTCGTTGTTCGCGCGTCGTGACTCGGCGGCGCGCAGGCGCGCGGCGGGCATACCCGCCGATCCGCAGTCCGAGGG
>NZ_CAXTQF010000052.1:0-26264 GCF_964246335.1 uncultured Jatrophihabitans sp.
CACCGTGAGCAGGTCGTCCAGCAGCGTGTGCGCGGCCGCGAGCAGACCCAAGGCCTGCCCTGCCACCAGCGTATCGCTCATGTATTCGATTCTACCGGATCGACGGCCGGATGACAACCCTTTGCCCCAACAAACACGGGGGGTAGAGCCACGTGAGCGAAGCGTGACCACCACCCGAAAGCGGCAACCGACCAGTCGATCAACTCCCTCGTCGCTGCGTCTTTGCTTTTAAGGTCGAACGCAGCGAACCCAGACACTCCCGACTTTCCGACACCCGCCGATCCTGATAGACACAGTGACACTGTCACCGTCACGATCAGCCGAGGAGTGCCGGCATGCCCAAGCAACCCCGCCAGCTGTCGAACAAGGTCGCGGTCGTCACGGGCGGCGCCCGCGGAATCGGTGCGAAGATCGCGAACACGCTGGCGCGGCAGGGCATGCGCGTGGCCATCTGCGACCTCGACCTGGACGTTGCCGAACGCACCGCGAAGGAGATCGGCGACGTCGGCGCCTACGCACTCGACGTCACCGACCACGCTGCGTTCACCGCGTTCCTCGACACCGTCGAACGCGATCTCGGGCCCATCGACGTGCTGGTCAACAACGCCGGGATCATGCCGTTGTCGCTCATCGAGGACGAGGACGACGCGATCACCGCACGCCAGCTGGCGATCAACTTGGGCGCGGTCATCCACGGCAGCCGGGAGGCCGTACGACGGATGAAGCCGCGCGGCAGCGGCCACCTCGTCAACATCGCGTCCGTCGCCGGAAAAGTCGGTGCCCCGGGCGCGGCCACGTACTGCGCCACCAAGCACGGCGTCGTCGGGTTCAGCGAGGCGGTCTACTTCGAACTGCGCGGAACCGGTGTCGACGTCACCTGCGTCATGCCGTCGATCACCAACACCGAACTGGCGTCCGGGCTCGGCACGTCTCGCCTGACCCCGACCGTCGAGCCGCAGGACGTCGCCGACGTGGTGCTGCACGCGCTGCAGCACCCGCACCTGGAGGCGTACGTGCCACGCAATCTGGCGGCGTCGAACAAGGTCATGCGGCTTTTCCCGCGCGCCGTGCTGGACCGGATCGGCAGCGGCAAGGCCGGCTCGCTGCTGGCCTCGGCGGCACATTCGAGCGAGCGCACCGAGTACGAGACCAGGGCGGCCGGCCGCAGGCCCAGCTGATCCGCCGCAACGTGACGCGCACGATATGCGTGACACGGCGTAGGGGATAACTTGGGGGCAGTGCGCGCCGACGGGCGGGCAACCCGTCAGCGAGGAGACGCGCACATGGCCGCAGCCGACCACTTCGACGTGCTGATCATCGGCGCGGGCATCTCGGGCATCGGCGCGGCGTGCCACCTGACCCGCGAATGCCCGGACAAGTCCTTCGCGATCCTCGAGCGGCGCCAGGCGATCGGCGGCACCTGGGACCTGTTCCGCTATCCCGGCATCCGCTCCGACTCGGATATGTACACCTTCGGCTTCGCCTTCCGGCCGTGGCGCGACACCCGCACCCTCGCCGACGGCGCCTCGATCCGCGAGTACGTCCGGGACACGGCCGCCGAGCACGGCGTCGATGACCATATCCGCTTCGGCGTCAAGGTCGAGCGCGCGAGCTGGTCCACCGCGGCCGGTCGCTGGACGGTCGAGACCGTCGACGAGGCTGCCGGCGAGAGCCACACGTACACGGCGGACTTCCTGCTCGGCGCCACCGGCTACTACAACTACGACGCCGGATACCGGCCGGAGTTCCCCGGGCAGGAGCGGTTCGGCGGCCAAGTCGTGCATCCGCAGCACTGGCCGGAGGATCTTGACTACGCCGGTAAGCGGATCGTGATCATCGGCAGCGGTGCGACGGCCGTCACGCTCGTGCCGGCGATGGCCGACTCGGCCGCGCACATCACCATGCTGCAGCGCTCCCCCACCTACATCGTGTCGCTCCCGGCGGTGGACGCAATCGCCGAACAGCTCGGGAAGCGGTTGCCCGATGCGCTCGCCTACAAGCTCGCCCGCGCCAAGAACGTCGCCGTGCAACGTGCCTCTTACGCCCTGGCCCGCCGCAAACCCGACCTCATGCGCAGGTTCGTCCTACGCGGTGCCGAGAAGCAACTCGCCGGCGCATCCGACATCGCGAACTTCACGCCCACCTACAACCCGTGGGACCAGCGGTTGTGCGTGGTGCCGAACGGCGACCTGTTCCGCACCATCCGCGAGGGCGGCGCCGACGTCGTCACCGACGCCATCAGCACCTTCGACGAGACGGGCATCCAGCTCGAGTCCGGCACCCATCTCGACGCCGACATCATCATCACTGCCACCGGCCTGGACGTGCAGATGGTCGGCGGCGCGCAGCTGATCATCGACGGCGAGCCGCTGCAGCTGAAGTTCAAGGTCACGTACAAAGCGGTGCTCGTCGAAGACGTGCCGAATGCGGCGATCATCTTCGGCTACACCAACGCTTCGTGGACGTTGAAGGCGGACCTCGCGGCCGTGTACTTCTGCCGGCTGCTCAAGCACATGGACGCCCACGGCCACACCCAGTTCGTCGTCCATGCCACGGACGCCGACCGTGCGGACGAGTCCGCACTCAGCGCGCTCAAGGCGGGTTACGTGCAACGCGGGAACGATCGCCTGCCGCGGCAGGGCACGCACGGGCCGTGGAAGGTCACCAATGACTACCTGCGCGACATCCCGACGATGCGCCGCGCGGCGATCGACGACGGCGTCCTGCAGTTCACCGACGCGCCGCGGGCCACGCCCGACGACGAGCCCACCAGGACGCCCGCGGCGCAGAGCGCGTAACGCCGCCCGATACGGTCGGTACATGCAGCTGCCGACCGAGCCCGTGGGCCTGGACGCGGCCCTCGGCATCGCCTACGACGAGGTCGGCCCGGACCGCGTCGTCGCCAGTTGGACCGTCGACGAGCGTCATCTGCAGCCTTTCGGGCTGGTACACGGGGGCGTGTACTGCTCCGTGGTCGAGAGCACGGCGAGCTTCGGTGCCGCGCTGTGGTTCGGTGACCGCGGCAAGGTGGTCGGCGTCGCCAACCACACGAACTTCCTCCGCGGCGCCGGCGCAGGCCGGATGACGGCCACCGCCACGCCCATCCACCGCGGACGCAGCCAGCAACTGTGGCTGGTCGAGATCGCCGACAACGACGGGCGCGCCGTGGCCCGCGGCGAGGTTCGGCTGCAGAACCTGTCTGCGTGATCACCGCCCGGATTGGCGCCGTGACACGGATGGGTACGGACCAGTACGGCCGGAATTCGTAGGTTGCCGAAGGGGAACGCATGACCAGTACCGCGGCGCACGCCGTCTTCACCACTCCCGACGAGAACACGCTCGATCTGCCGATGCGCGAGGCGAGCGAGGGCTCCGGCGGCGCGGACGTCACCAAGCTGCTGAGCAAGACCGGCATGACGACCTACGACCCCGGCTACGCCAACACCGCGGCGTGCTCCTCGGCCATCACCTACATCGACGGCGACGCCGGCATCCTGCGCTACCGCGGGTACCCGATCGACCAGCTCGCCGAGCAGTCGACCTTCCTCGAGGTCAGCTACCTGCTCATCCACGGTGAGCTGCCCACGACCGACGAGCTCGGCCGGTTCACCGACCAGATCCGCCATCACACCCTGCTGCACGAAGAGCTCAAGCGGTTGTTCGACGCGTTCCCTCGCGACGCGCACCCGATGCCGGTGATCTCGTCGGCGGTCTCGGCGTTGTCGACGTTCTACCAGGACGCGCTCAATCCCCAGGTTGAGGCCGACGCACAACTGTCAACCGTCAGGTTGCTGGCCAAACTGCCGACCATCGCGGCGTACGCCTACAAGAAGTCGGTAGGTCAGCCTTACCTGTACCCGGACAACTCCAAGGACTACGTGGAGAACTTCCTGGCGATGACGTTCGGCTTCCCGGCCGAGCCCTACGAGGTCGACCCGGCCGTCGCCAAGGCACTGGACACGTTGTTCATCCTGCACGCCGACCACGAGCAGAACTGCTCGACGTCGACGGTGCGCCTGGTCGGGTCGTCGCAGGCAAACCTGTTCGCGTCCATCTCCGCCGGCATCCACGCGCTGTCCGGCCCGCTGCACGGCGGCGCCAACCAGCAGGTGCTCGAGATGCTCGAGCAGATCCGCGCCGACGGCGGCGACGTCGGCAAGTTCGTCAAGCAGGTCAAGGACAAGACCGCCGGCGTCAAGCTGATGGGCTTCGGACACCGCGTCTACAAGAACTACGACCCGCGCGCCGCGATCGTGAAGAAGTCCGCCGACGAGGTGCTGCAGGCACTCGGCAAGCGCGACGACCTGCTCGACCTGGCCATGGAACTCGAGTCGCACGCCCTCGAGGACGACTACTTCGTCGAACGCAAGCTCTACCCGAACGTCGACTTCTACACCGGCCTCATCTACCGGGCCATGGGCTTCCCGACGAAGATGTTCACCGTGCTGTTCGCGATCGGCCGGCTGCCCGGCTGGATCGCGCAGTGGCAGGAGATGATCGACGACGAGGAGACCCGCATCGGCCGGCCGCGCCAGGTATACACCGGCCCGACCGAGCGCGAGTTCGTCGCCATCGAGAAGCGGTAGTTGACCGGCGCCGTGCAGCGCCTTGATCGAAGTATGGCCGTGGTCGATTATCGACCACGGTCATACTTTCATCGGCGCACGACAGCGACGTCGAAGCGATCGGACGGACATGGCGTACTACCAACAGCGCGGCGACATCCCGCCGAAGCGGCACACCCAGCATAGCGATGCGGACGGCCGGCTGTACTACGAGGAGCTGATGGGCGAGGAGGGCTTCTCCGCCGACTCGGCGCTGCTCTACCACCGCAACATTCCCTCCGCGCTGAGCGCCGCGCGCACCTGGGAGCTGCCGGACCAGGCGACCGCACCCAACGATCCGCTGCTGCCGCGGCACCTCAAGCTGCACGACCTGTTCGGCGCCGACGACCCGGGTAGCGGCGTCGACGTCGTTACCGGGCGCCGGCTCGTGCTGGGCAACGACGACGTGCGCATCAGCTATGTCGTGGCTCGTGACGCGTCGCCGCTGTATCGCAACGCGGTCGGCGACGAGTGCGTGTACATCGAGTCGGGCGCGGCGCAGGTCGAGACGGTCTTCGGCGCGCTCGCGGCCGGCGCCGGCGACTACGTCGTGCTCCCCCGGGCCACCACCCACCGCTGGCTACCGGAAGGTGATGCGCCGCTGCGCGCGTACTGCATTGAGGCCAACTCGCACATCACCCCGGCAAAGCGTTACCTGTCGAAGTTCGGCCAGCTGCTCGAGTCGTCGCCGTACTGCGAGCGTGACCTGCACGGCCCGCTCGGTCCGCTGCTCGTCGACGGCGATCCGGTCGACGCCGCGGACGGTTACGACATCTTCGTCAAGCACCGTGGCACCGGTCCAGGCGGCCTGGCGGGCTCGGTGCACGTCAGCCCGCACCACCCGTTCGACGTCGTCGGCTGGGACGGTTGCCTGTACCCCTACACGTTCAACGTCGCCGACTTCGAACCGATCACCGGCCGGGTGCACCAGCCGCCGCCGGTGCACCAGGTGTTCGAAGGCAGCAACTTCGTGATCTGTAACTTCGTGCCACGCAAGGTCGACTATCACCCGCTGTCCATCCCGGTGCCGTACTACCACTCCAACGTCGACAGTGACGAGGTGATGTTCTACTGCGGCGGCAACTACGAGGCACGCAAGGGGTCGGGCATCGGGCAGGGCTCGATCAGCCTGCACCCGGGCGGCCACTCGCACGGCCCGCAGCCGGGTGCGTACGAACGCTCGATCGGCGTGCACTACTTCGACGAGCTCGCCGTCATGGTTGACACCTTCCGGCCGCTGCGCCTCGGCGAGGGCGGCACGGCCTCCGACGACGGCGCCTACGCCTGGAGCTGGGTGCGCAACTCGTGACCGTCATCGGCTACGGGTCGGTTCGTGGCCGGGACGGCGACCACTTCGCCGCCTTCCGCCGTGACGCCGACGTGGTCGACCTCCGCAGTCTCGATACGCAGCTGTTCGCCGCCGGCACGCTGGACGCCTTCCTCGCCGCCGGTCCGTCGACGTGGGCGCAGCTCGCCGACGCAGTGCGCGACGCGCAGGCGACGCACGCGCTGGCCGACGTGCACCCCCAGCTGCCGTTCACGGTGGCCGACTACGTCGACTTCTACGCCTCGGAGCACCACGCCACCAACGCAGGGCGCATCTTCCGACCGGACGGCGCGGCGTTGCCGCCGAACTGGAAACACCTGCCGGTCGGCTACCACGGCCGGTCCGCGTCGCTGCGCGTGTCCGGCGAGCCGGTCCCCCGCCCCAGCGGCGTGTTGTCCGCCGACGAGTTCGGGCCGTCACAGCGGCTCGACTTCGAGGCCGAGCTCGCGTTCGTCGTGGGCACGAGGGGACAGCGCATCGCCGTCGACGACGCCGACCGGCACGTGTTCGGGGTCAGCCTGCTCAACGACTGGTCGGCGCGCGACATCCAGGCCTTCGAGACCCAGCCGCTCGGCCCGTTCCTCGGCAAGTCGTTCGCCACGTCCATCTCGCCGTGGATCACACCGCTGGCCGCGCTCGACGGCGTCCGGTTGCCGACGCGTCAGGATCCGCAGCCGCTGCCGCACCTGCGCGACGACGGCCGGCACGGCCTGGACCTCGACGTGGAGATCGCCATCAACGGCCACGTGGTCAGCCGGCCGCGGTTCGCCGACATGCACTGGACGTACGCCCAGATGCTGGCGCACCTGACATCGAACGGTGCCGAAGTGCGAACGGGTGACGTCTTCGCGTCGGGTACGGTCAGCGGCCCGGAACGCGGTCAGCGCGGGTGCCTGCTGGAGCTGTCCTGGAACGGCACCGATCCGCTCGCGGTCGGTGCCGAGACCCGCGCCTGGCTGCGCGACGGCGACGAGGTGAGCATCCGGGCTAGCGCGGGCAGCATCGCCCTCGGCGACGTGACCTCGATCGTCGTCGCGGGCTGAGCCGGAAACGTCAGGGCTTGCGCGGTTTGCCGCCGCCGGGGTCGCGGCGGCGGCGCAGCTCGTCGACCACGCTGCCGATGGCGGCGTCCTCGGACGAGGCCGCCTGGGCGTTGGCACGCTTGAGCTCGAGCCACACCTCTTCGCGATGCACGCTGAGCGAGCGAGGTGCCTCGATGCCGATACGCACGGCCTCGCCGCGCACCTCGACGACCGAGATCACGATGTCGTCACCGACGATCACGTTCTCGCCGACGTGGCGCGTGAGGATGAGCACGCCATCAGTTTAGGTGCTCTTACCGGACGCGCCGCGCGGGCCGCGCCGGTCAGCCCACCAATGGACGGCGCATCGGCAGCGATTCGTCGTCCAGGATGACCTGCAGCGCGCGGCCGGAGTTGTTCGAGACGACGATCGGCGCCCGCAGGTTGGCGGTGGCATCGCTCAGGCCGTCACCGGAGATGGTCAGCACCACCAGGACCGTCACGTCGTCGCCGTCGGCGACGTCGAGCGCTGTCTCCACGTCCGATCCGAGATCCGGCAGGTAGTCGTCGAAGAAGTAGTTCGAGGGCGTGAGGACGAACCGTATGTCGGGACGGCTGACCGAGCGCATCGAAAAAAGCGTCGCGTGCTCGTCGATCGCCTGCAGGCTGTAGGTGTCCTCGTCCTCGAAGCCGGGGAGCGGCTGGACGAAACGCAGCGCCTGTTCCGTGTTCGGTGCGGTCATGGTCGTCATTGTGGGTGCCCCGATGTCACTTCAGGAAGTCGAGCAGCGACATCTGTCGCACGCTCGCCGTCGTTTGCAACGCCGCCTGGTAGGTGGTGTTGGCGGTGCTCACCTGGATAGCCATGTCGGCGAGGTCGACGTTCTCGATGCCGGTCAGCTGGGTGGTCATGGCGGTGTCCTGTGTGGTCTGGGTCGTCTTGGCCTGCTGCACCCGCGCGTACGCCGCACCCTCGGTCGACTGGGCGGCGCTGATCCGCGACAGGGCCGAGTTCAGCGCGGTCTGCGAGCCGCTCAGCGTGCTCGGGTCCGTGCGCAGCGCCGTGGAGATCTGCGAGAGCACGCTGAACAGGCTGCCGCTGCCGCTGCCGAAGACGTCCGGTCCGGCCGCGCTGACCGAGACCTCGTTGCCCTGGCCGACGATGCGGCTGACCGTGCCGGTGTCCCCCACGTACGAACCCGACGAGTCGTAGGCCGCGCCACCCGCCGTCGTCCCGCCGAACAACGGACGGCCGTTGTACTGCGAGTTCGAGAGGGACAGCAACGTGGACCGGTAGCCGTCGATCTCGTCAGCGAGCGCGGTGTTGGCGTCCGCGTCGTTGGCGCCGGTGTTCATGCCCTTGACCACCGCCGTCTGCGCCTGCTGGACGACGGCGACGATCTGGTTGTACGTACTGTCCGCCGTCGACAGCCAGGCCGACGCGTCGGAGGCGTTCGTGCCGTACTGGTCGTTGCGCGACATCGCCGAGCGCAGCGCCATGGCCTGCACGGTGCCGTTCGGGTCGTCCGACGGCTGCTGGATGCGCTTGCCGGAGCTGAGTTGCGCCTGCAGCTGGGCGAGCCGGCTCGACGCGTTGTCGATGGAGTCCAGCGACGTCCAGGCCTGCGAGCCCACGGTCACCCTCATATAGCTCATGGCTCACGCACCCGCGCCTGTGTGGTTGATCAACGTGTCCAGCATGGAGTCGACGGTCGTCAGGACCCGGGACGACGCCTGGAACGCGTGCTGGTAGGTCAACAGCTGGGTGATCTCGTCGTCGTAGCTGACGCCGGACACCGACGCCCGCAGACTGTTGACGTTGCTGACCACGGCATCCTGCGTCGTCTGCGCCTGCTGGCTGCGGGAACTCGCCGAGGCGACGCCGGCGACGAGGGACCGGTACGCGGCGTCCGGGCCGTCCGTCGTGGTGCCCCGTTGCGAGGCGAGCGCGGCGTTGCCGCCGTCCAGGGTGCCGGAGGTCGAGGACGCGGCCAGCTTGCCGGCGTCGGTGAGCACGACGGAGATCCCGGCCGCGCCGCTGCCGCCGAACAGCGCCGCGCCCTGGGCGCCGGTGCTGTCGTAGCCGGCCTGTTGCACGGCGTTGCCGGCGGTGACCAGGGTGTTCGCGACGGCGTCGAGCTGTGCGCGGTAGGTCGGCAGGGTGGACGTCAATGCGGACACCCGGCTCGCCGCGCTACCGCCGGTGAGCGTGACAGCGGTGCCGTTGACGGTGACCGAGTTCGTCGCGCTGACGGCAAGCGTGCCGACCGTGGAACCGGAGACCAACGTCTGGCCGCCGACGGCGACCGACGCGCTGCCGTTGGCGGCAATGGTCGCCACGCCGCCCACGAGCGTGCTGAGCTTGGTCAGCAACTGGTCGCGTTGGTCGAGAAGATTGTTCGCGTTCTGCCCGGTCGCCGTGGCAAGCGCGATCTGCTCGTTGAGCGTGCCCAGGTTGGTCGCGGCGGTCTGCGCCTGGTCGACGTCGCCGGCGAGGCTCGTGGCGGTGCTCGTCGCCAGGTCGTCCAGCGAGCCGGCGAGGCCGTTCAGGTCAGACGCCGTCTGCGACGCGTCGGACAGCACCGTGGCGCGCACACCGCTGTCGTTCGGGTTGTTGGCAAGCGATCCCCAGGCGGCCCAGAAGGAATTGAGGTCGGCGGACACGCCTGTCGTACCCGGGTCGGGCAGCAGTTGCTCGAGTCCGGACATGAACGACGACGTCGTGTCGGCAGCGGCCCCGCGGGCCTGTTCGTTGCGCACCCGCGCATCAAGTACCGGGTCCACCATCCGGTCGACCGAGGCGACGCTCGTCCCGCCGGCCAGGTTCGTACCGCGCGTGGTGTACAGCCCCGCGCTGACGGTCGGGTCGACGCTGACCTGCTGGGCGGTCTCGCGCGTGTATCCGTCGGTGTCGGCGTTGCTGATGTTCTGCGAGACGACGGTGAGCCCGTAGCGCGCAGCGTCGACACCGGACGCCGCCTGCCCGATCGAGGCGAACCAGTTCGCCATCATGCCGCCCCGGACGTCCGTGCCGGCTGACGAGCGCTCATACGCGCCAGTCCAGAACGTGCGCGGTGTCGGCGACCGCATGCGGGTGGCCGGGATACGCAGGTGCCGGGTCGCTCGCGGCCGGGTCGGCACCGGCGGCACGCTCCAGCGCATCCCGAGTCGCACGTTCGCCGGCGACGAGCAGCCGCCTGTTCTCGGCGGTGGTCGTGTCGATCTGCGCGGTCAGTTCGCGCAGGGCGTCGCGGTGGTCCTGCAGCAGTGCGGGCCACGGTTCCGGCGCGGCCGCAGCGATCTCGCGCAGCGCGACATCCGGAGCGAGCTGGTTGGTGCGGGCCACCAATTCCACCTCGACGGCGCGCAGCACGTCGTGCTCGCGGACTGCTTCCAGCGCGTCGTACACGTCCTGGTCGGCCTGCGCGAGCCAGCGCACGTCGCCGGCGGCGAGCAGGCGCTGTTGGACGACGAGCCGGTAGAGCACCGTCTCCAGCAGTTCCCGCTCGCGCCACAGCAACGCGGACAACACCGACAGGTCAGTTCCCGGGGGTGCGGTGGCGACGGTCATACGCCTTACATCGGCAATGGAGGCGGGCACCTGAGCCCGCGCGGACCGTCTCATGCGGCCCGGTCCGGCCGGCCGGCACAGCGCCCGTGTGTTTCGCGTAAATAAATTTCGGAAACAGGTCTTGCTTGCTGCGTTAGATTGCTGTTAGCTTCCGTTTTGACACCAGCTTTACACGGTGTTCGGAGGGCCTCGGGGGGGTCCGACGGTGTTGGGAAACGCGACCGGTGCTCGATGCCGGCTCGTGGGGCGTGGGGGCCCGTGCTCAACCCATCTACACGGCAAAAAGTGTCGTGCAGCACGAGGCAACCTCGCTCAGGAGCTCTCACCATGCCCCCTGCCACCGCCCTACTCACCGGGCAAGCCGATCGCGGAACCAGTGCTGTCGACCCGTCGAACTCCGGCGAGTTCCAGGTTGCGGCGCAATCCGTCGACGATCTCGTTCGAGCGCACATCCCGCTGGTCGGGCACATCGTTAGGGAAGTGTGTGCCCGGGTGCCGTCGCACGTAAACCGCGACGACCTGATCTCGGCCGGTATGTATGCGCTCACGGTGAGTGCGCAGTCCTTCCGGGCCGAGCTGGGCGTGCCGTTCGCCCGGTTCGCCAGCATCCGTATCCGGGGTGGGATCACCGACGAGCTGCGCAGCATGGACTGGGCATCGCGCGGCGCGCGCAGCCGCGCCCGGGAGCTGGACGTCGCTCGGACGACACTCACCCAGTCCCTCGGCCGCGAGCCCAGCCGGGTCGAGCTGGCGCAGGCCGCCGGCCTCTCCCCCGACGAGATCGCCACCGTCGAACACGATGCCGATCGCGCGGGCGTGCTGAGCCTGCAGGACATGACCGCCGACGCCGGCGCCGAGGTGCTCGCCGCGCGCGACGACGGCCCGGAGACCCTCTTACTGCGCCGCGAGCAGGTGGGGTACGTGCGCGACGCCGTGGCAGAGCTGCCGGAGCGGCTGCGCGTGGTCATCACCGGCTACTTCTTCGAGGGCGCGCGGATGGCCGACATCGCCAAAGAGCTCGGCGTGACCGAGTCACGCGTCTCGCAGATGCGCGGCGAAGGCCTCAAGGCTCTGCGCGCCGTGCTGCAACTCGTCGACGAGCCCGCACCCGCGCCCACTGCAGCGCGGTCGAAGGCCGCTGCCGCCGAGGCGTACCGCGCCGCCGTGGCCGCCCGCTCCACACTGGCCGGCCGGCTGGCCGCGACGACCGTCCTGTGCGAGCCGCACCCGGTACAACGCACCGCGCAAGCCGGCTGACCGGCGCGCGGCGGACAAAAAGCTGCCGAACTCCTCAAGAAGTCCTGCGGACGGCCGAACGTTACGGATGAACACCGCTCCACGGACGGAGCGGCGCCCAACCCCGGGCTCCCGAGACTCAAGTTTGGGAGGCAAACGTCATGAGTCTTCGCATCAACACCAACGTTGCCGCGCTCAACGCGTACAACAACCTGTCCACGAACCAGGGCAAGCTCGAGGACGCCTTCGGGCAGCTGTCCTCGGGTCTGCGGATCAACAAGGCCGCCGACGACGCGGCCGGGCTGTCGATCAGCCAGGGCCTGACCAGCCAGATCAACGGTCTGACCCAGGCCGTGTCCAACGCCCAGGACGCCACCAACGTCGCGCAGATCGCCGACGGCGCCCTCGGCACGGTGCAGGAGATCCTGCAGCGCATGCGGACCCTCGTCGTGGAGGCCGGCAACTCCGGCACCCAGGACGCCAACTCGCTGTCGGCCATCAACGCCGAGATGAAGAGCCTGAACTCCGAGCTGACGAACGTCTCCTCGCAGACCAAGTTCGGCTCGGTGAACCTGCTGGACGGCAGCTTCAACAAGGTCTTCCAGGTGGGCGCCAACGGTGGCGAGACCATCTCGCTGAACCTGACGTCGGCTGACGTCAAGCCGGCCACCCTGACCACGTCCACCCTGACGATCGCGGCCAGCACGTCCCCGACCACGTACTCCGACACCGACGCCTCGGGCGATCTCACCAAGATCGACAATGCGATCAAGACGGTGTCCACGGCGCGGTCGAACATCGGCGCGGTGCAGAACCAGCTCACCTACACGGTGACCAACCTGAACACCGCGATCACCAATGTCACGGCATCCCGGTCGAACCTGACCGACGCCGACCTGGCGACCCAGGTGACGAAGATGACCCAGCAGCAGATCCTGACCTCGGCGGCCACCTCGGTGCTCGCCCAGGCCAACTCCGCCCCGCAGGCGATCCTGAAGCTGCTGCAGTAGTAGAGGGCACCCCGGCCGCGCGTCGACGATCCGGCGCGCGGCCGGCGGACCTCTGCCCCACAGACCTGTGATCCACGGACGGATCACGGCGCCCAACTCCGGGCACCCGAGACTCAAGTTTGGGAGGCAAACGTCATGAGTCTTCGCATCAACACCAACGTTGCCGCGCTCAACGCGTACAACAACCTGTCCACGAACCAGGGCAAGCTCGAGGACGCCTTCGGGCAGCTGTCCTCGGGTCTGCGGATCAACAAGGCCGCCGACGACGCGGCCGGGCTGTCGATCAGCCAGGGCCTGACCAGCCAGATCAACGGTCTGACCCAGGCCGTGTCCAACGCCCAGGACGCCACCAACGTCGCGCAGATCGCCGACGGCGCCCTCGGCACCGACCAGGACATCCTGCAGCGCATGCGCACGCTCGTCGTGCAGGCTGCCAACTCCGGTACCCAGGACACGAACTCCCTCAGTGCCATCCAGGCCGAGCTCAGCTCGCTGTCCAGCCAGCTGGACACGGTCTCGACGACCACCAAGTTCGGCAACAAGGCCCTGCTGGACAGCAGCTACAGCGGCGTGTTCCAGGTGGGCGCGAACGGCGGGGAGACCATCACCCTGGCGCTCAACACCGGCGGCACCACGACGACCACCGGTTTCAGCGCCGGTGACCTCGGGGTCGCGTCGAACACCTCCAGCTTCACCTCGTCGACGACGAGTGGCACGCGCTCGACGTCGACGGTCGCGACGGCGCAGGTCGACGTCACGGCCGCCGGTTTTAACAGCACCACCACCCTCACGGCGATCGACAACGCGATCAAGAAGGTGTCGACCGCCAGGTCGGGTATCGGTGCGGTGCAGAACCAGCTCGGCTACACGGTGACCAACCTGAACACCGCGATCACCAACGTCACGGCGTCCCGGTCGAACCTGACCGACGCCGACCTGGCGACCCAGGTGACGAAGATGACCCAGCAGCAGATCCTGACCTCGGCGGCCACCTCGGTGCTCGCCCAGGCCAACTCCGCCCCGCAGGCGATCCTGAAGCTGCTGCAGTAGTAGAGGGCACCCCGGCCGCGCGTCGACGATCCGGCGCGCGGCCGGCGGACCTCTGCCCCACAGACCTGTGATCCACGGACGGATCACGGCGCCCAACTCCGGGCACCCGAGACTCAAGTTTGGGAGGCAAACGTCATGAGTCTTCGCATCAACACCAACGTTGCCGCGCTCAACGCGTACAACAACCTGTCCACGAACCAGGGCAAGCTCGAGGACGCCTTCGGGCAGCTGTCCTCGGGTCTGCGGATCAACAAGGCCGCCGACGACGCGGCCGGGCTGTCGATCAGCCAGGGCCTGACCAGCCAGATCAACGGTCTGACCCAGGCCGTGTCCAACGCCCAGGACGCCACCAACGTCGCGCAGATCGCCGACGGCGCCCTCGGCACGGTGCAGGAGATCCTGCAGCGCATGCGGACCCTCGTCGTGGAGGCCGGCAACTCCGGCACCCAGGACGCGAACTCCCTCGGTGCCATCAAGGCCGAGATCGGCAACCTGAACACGCAGCTGAACCAGATCGGCACGCAGACCGCGTTCGGGAAGACGGCCCTGCTGGGCGGTGCGTACAACGGCACCTTCCAGGTCGGCGCCAACGGCGGCGAGACCATCTCGCTGGACCTCAGCCAGCTCGCCGGCACCGCAGCCAGCGGCGTCGACAACACCAAGCTCGGCTCGGCCGACGCGAGCGGTCTCAAGCTCAGCGGCCTGAACATCGCCAAGTACGACGCGACGGCCGGTTACTCGGGCACGACCCTCACGGGTTCGACCTACGCGACGGTTGCCAGTGACAAGGCGTACGGCGTCGGCGAGTCCACGGCCGACCTGAACGCCATCGACGGTGCCATCAAGCAGGTCTCGACGGCGCGGTCGAGCATCGGCGCGGTGCAGAACCAGCTGTCGTACACGGTGACCAACCTGAACACCGCGATCACCAACGTCACGGCATCCCGGTCGAACCTGACCGACGCCGACCTGGCCACCCAGGTGACGAAGATGACCCAGCAGCAGATCCTGACCTCGGCGGCCACCTCGGTGCTCGCCCAGGCCAACTCCGCCCCGCAGGCGATCCTGAAGCTGTTGCAGTAGGCCGGCGGACGCCGGACCGGACGGACGCTCCCCCTCCGCCCGCCCGGTCCGGCGTTAGCCCCGGAATAAGGAGGAACCGTGACGACAAGCACCGGCAGCATCAGCCTGTCCGGTCTGCTCGGAGGCACGGCCGGGCAGATCGACACCACCACCCTCATCAGCAACCTGATGGCGGCACAATCCGTGCCTCAGTCGCAGCTGCAGGACCAGCTCACCACCGTCCAGTCCAAGCTCTCCAGTTACCAGACGATCAACGCCAAGCTCGCCGCCGTGCAGACCGCGGCGCAAGCCCTCACCGATCCGACCGCATGGCAGGCAACGGCGGTCACCAGCAGCTCGACGGCGGTCGCGGCCACCAGCTCGACGTCCGCCACACCCGGCACCACGACGTTCAGCGTCACCCAATTGGCTCAGGCGCAAGTCACCACCGTGGCCGCCGACAGCTCCGGTGCCGTCATCAGCGTGCCGTCGTCGGGCATCACGGTGACCGACTCGACCGGGCAGGCCCACACGCTCTCGCTGGCGTCCGGGTCGGCCGCCGACGTCGCGACCGCCATCAACGCGGCGAACCTCGGCGTGCGAGCCTCGGTCATCCAGACGAACAGCGGCGTCATCCTGCAGGTGACGTCGACCAAGACCGGCTCGGCCAACGGATTCAGCCTCAGCGGGACGGACAACGCACCCACCAACGTCGTCACCGCGCAGGACGCACAGGTCACGGTCGGCGACACGTCCGCTGGCGGTTACGTCGTGTCCAGCTCATCCAACACGTTCAGCACCCTGATCAAGGGCGTGACGTTCTCGGCCAACGCGCTGGCGAACAACGTCACGCTGACGGTCGCCAGCGACCCTTCGGCCATCGCGACGAAGGTGCAGGCCCTCGTGACGGCAGCGAACGCCGCCAAGACGGAGATCACGACGGACACCGCGAAGGGCGCCGTCCTGCAGAGCCAGTACGACGCCCTGTCCCTCAACAGCGCGCTGGCCTCGGCGGTCAGCGCCGGGGTCCCGGGCGGCGGGTCTCTCGCGACCTACGGCATCGACCTCGACTCGAGCGGGCAGTTTTCCTTCGACTCGGACGCCTTCACTGCCGCGTACAACGCCGACCCGAGCGCTACCCAGGCCGCCGTGTCCGGCGGATTCGCGGCGAGTCTCGCGAGCACGGCTGGCGGCGCGACGGCCCCCGTGACCGGCGCGATCACCGCGGCCATCGCGGCGCAGACCGCGACGAGTTCCACGCTGACGGACGAGATCAGCACGTGGACCGACCGGCTCGCGACCATCAAGGACGGTCTGACCGCGAAGTTCGGTGCCATGGAGACGGCGCTGGCAAAGCTGCAGTCCCAACAGACCTACCTGACGTCGATGTTCGACAGTCTCACCAAGTCCAGCGACTCGAGCTCGTCCTGATCCACGGGCACGACCGAGCGCAACAGCCAAGGAGGGCGATATGGACGCACGCAGCCGCTATCTCACCGATCGGGTCATGACGGCCACCCCCGCGCAACGCGTGGTGATGCTCTACGACCGGCTCGCTCTCGACATCGAGCGCTCGCGTGAATGCACCGACGCACTGACGGCCGGCCCGTACCTCGGGCACGCTGCACTCATCGTCGCCGAGCTGCTGAGCAGCCTCGATCACGCCGCCGGTGGGCCGGCGGAGGACCTAGCCGCGATCTACGGCTTCCTGTTGACCGAACTCACCGCGATTCGGGCGGGCGGTGAGCTCGGCCGGCTCGTGCCGGTTGTTGGCATCGTCGGCGACCTGCGCGACGCGTTCGCGCACGCCGCAGCTGCCACGGCAGGGATGGCGTCGACCGCCGCGGCGTCCGCGGTCACGGCCGCGACCCGCACCCTCAGCACCGGTGTGCCGGTGACGTCCACGGCCTGGGTCGGCTGAGTCGCGTGGCGCCGGCGATGCCGTGGGCACCTGAGGTGCCGAGCTGGGCGGACGTCCTGGCCGAGGTCGAGGCCGACGTCGCCCGCAGCGAGAGCATGTTCTCGACCGCGTCAGGCTCGGCGGTACGCGACACCCGCGAATTCGCCGCGGCGGAGATGATGTTCCCCGGCGCCGGTCCGCTGCTGCCCGATCCGGTGACCATGCCGCCGGTGCCGGCCGAACTCGCCGCGCGCATCGACGCCCTGCGTTCGCGCATCACGTCCCTCAGCGACGAGCTCAAGCAGGCCCTGGACGCCGTGGGCGTGCTGCTCGTCCCCGCCGACCACGGCGTCGCCCACCGGCCGATCGCAGTGCCGACACCCCGCTTCGTCGACCGCACGCTCTGACCCCTCGACACTCCGTCTGCGTAACCGCTAAAGCCGCTCCGTCGCCAGCCGATGACTCCCAGTGAGCACGGAGCGCTCGCGAACGGCCGAAGGATCGGCCACCGCAGATGGAGGGACATTCCGTGCTCGACGACATCTCGTCTGTCACGCTGCAGGTCGCACTCAGCGGCCTCGCGCAACGGCAACAGGTCAGCGCGAACAACATCGCCAACACCGAGACGCCGAACTTCACGGCCTCGAAGGTGTCCTTCGAGTCCAGCCTCGCGGACGCGGTGCGCAACGGCGATCCAGCGGCCGCCTCGATCAGCACCGGTGGCACCGGCGACGCAGCGGGCGCCAACGGTAACAACGTCAGCCTCGACAGCGAATTCGTCACAGCGACGAAGACCACGCTGCAGGAGCAGTTGCTGACGTCAGCGCTCACGTCGAAGTACGGCGAGCTGTCCACCGTGCTGAAGGGCTGAGCCGGTGTTCGACGCGATCGGCACCGCCGGCACCGGCATGCAGACCTGGCACACCTGGCTCGACGTCATCTCCGAGAACATCGCCAATGTCAACGACGAGACACCCGCCAACGGCCAGGTGTTCCGGACGCACTACATGCAGGCAGCGGCGAACAACGACATGGGCGGGGACGGCGCCGGCACCGGCGTGCACGTCGCCTCGCTGAGCCAGAGCTCGGAGAACGGGCAGCTCGTCCAGGACCCGACGGACCCGCTGGCGAACGCCGACGGCTTCGTCCGCCGCTCCAACATCGACCTGAGCCAGCAGATGGGCGACATGATCATGGCGCAGCGCGCCTTCCAGGCGAACGCCAGCACGGTGGGCCGGGCCAAGGACGCCTACGAGGCGGCCATCAACATCGGCAAGGGCATCTGATGACGACCCCGATCTCCGGGATCTCGGCCATCGCCCCGGTGTCCTCGCTCGGCGCGACGAGCGCACCCACCGCCACCACGGCGACGCCGTCGAGCAGTGGCTCCGACTTCGCGAGCGTGCTCGGTAAAGGCCTGGACTCGGTCAACTCCACGCAGGCCAACGCGGACAACCTCGCCGTGCAGGCGGCGACCGGCAGCCTGACCGACCCGGCCGCGCTGACCGTCGCGATGACGCAGGCGCAGCTGATGACACAACTGATGACCACCGTCCAGAGCAAGGCCGTTGCCTCGTTCAACACCATCATGGGGATGCAGGCGTGAAAGATCGGTTGCAGGCGCTGGGCATGCGCCGGTGGAACGACTTCCGTGCGTTCACCCCGGGGCAGAAGCTCGTCACCGTGGTGGCGGTGCTCGCGCTCGTCATCGGCGGTTACCTGCTGGCGACGTGGCGGCCGGCGCCGAAGTACGCGCCGCTGTACAGCAACCTGGCCACCAGCGATGCCAGTGCCATCGTCAGCAAGCTCGACGCGGACAAGATCCCCTACCAGCTCTCCGGCGGCGGCACGACCATCTCCGTGCCGGCCGACAAGGTCGACAGCACCCGCCTCACGATGAGCGCGGCCAACCTGCCCGGTTCCGGCCAGACCGGTTACGCCCTGCTCGACAAGGAGGGTGTGACCACCTCGCAGTTCAAGCAGCAGATCGATTACCAACGCGCCGTCGAAGGCGAACTCGCGCAGACGATCGAGTCGATCGACGGCGTCAAGGCAGCCTCGGTGCACCTGTCGATCCCGCAGCAGGACGTGTTCAACGACAACACGCAGAAGCCGAGCGCTGCGGTGCTGCTGTCGGTGGATCCCGGGACGACGCTCGACGACTCGCAGGTCCAGTCGGTGGCCTACCTGGTCAGCTCGAGCGTCCCCGGGCTGAGCACGAACGCCGTCGCCATCACCGACTCCAACGGCACGGTGCTGCGCGCGCCCGGCGGCGCCACCGGCAACGGCGTCTCCGCCGACACCCAGGCCAAGGCCACGCAGTCCTACGACAGCAGCCTGGCGCAGTCGATGCAGGCGATGCTCGACAAGGCGCTAGGCCCGAACCGCTCGGCAGTCACCGTCAACGCCGACCTGGACTTCGACCAGACCAAGTCGACGAAGCGCAGCTACATCAACGACCCGACCGTTCCACCCGTGTCCGAGTCGAAGTCATCCCAGATCTACAAAGGCGCGAACGCCGCGTCCGGCGGCACGGCGGGCAGCACCACCACCGACACCACCGGCACCGCAACGAACAGCGGCGGCGGGACGATGACGCAGACGAACGACACGGTCAACAACGCGGACGGCACCGTGACGCAGACGACGGAGAACGCCCCCGGAAGCGTGCGCCGGTTGTCGATCGCGGTGATGCTCGACAAGAACACGCCCAACCTCGACGTGCCCGCGATGCAGGACCTGCTGCAGAACAGCGCCGGCTTCGACCAGACCCGCGGCGACACCATCTCCGTGCAGACCGTGCCGTTCGATCACTCCGCCGCGGCGACGGCCACGAAGGCCGGCGCGGCTGCCGCCAAGGCCGCGGCGTCGGCCGCTGCCCACCAACGGCTGATCTCCTGGATCAAGCAGGGCGTTCTGGTGCTGCTCATCGCCGGCCTGCTCATCGGCGCGGTGCTCTGGTCCCGGCGGCGTAACCCGCCGCCGGCCGAACCGGACGACGACGTGTTCGGCCTCGACGAGCCCGACGACCCCGTCGAGCCGCCGGTCGTCGCGCTGCCGGTCAAGAGCATCTCCTCGAACCGGCACCGGCACGCCATCGTCGAGGCCGCGGGTGAGCGCCCCCAGGACGTCGCCCGGGCCCTGTCGAACTGGATCAACACGAAGGAGTCGGACCGATGACCGAAGCCACCGTGCTGACCATGCCGATCGCCAAGGCCGACATCGGGTCTCCGGCCGCGCCGGCCATGGCGCCGTCGTCGCTGATCGCCGACATGTCGCCGCGCCGCAAGGCGGCCATCCTGGTGCTCGCGCTCGGGCTCGACGAATCCGCACCGATCGTGGCCGAACTCTCCGAGCACGAGATCGAAGAGCTGTCCACCGAGATCGCCCGGCTCGGCGCCGTCCCGTCCGAGGTCAGCAGCGCCGTCGTCAACGAGTTCCACGGAGTGATGTTCGAGGAGCCGGGCACGCTCGGCGGCATGCAGACCGCGCACAACCTGCTGCGCGGCGCTCTCGGCTTCGAGCTCGCCGGGCAGATCACCGAACGCGTGCTCGCCAACTTCGTTGCTGCGCCGTTCGCGTCGCTGCAGCAGCTCGACCCGCGGCAGATCGTGTCCGTGCTCTCCGACGAACACCCGCAGACCGTCGCCCTGGTGATCGCCCACCTGCCGGCGAGCCTCGGTTCGCACCTGCTGGCAAGCTTCACGCGCGAGGTCCAGGCCGATGTCGCGCACCGGATCGCGGTCATGGACCGCACGTCGCCGGACCTGATCCGGCAGGTCGAAGCGGGTCTCGAACGCCGCGTGTCGTCGCTCGGCGTCGCGTCCGAGCTGTCCACGGTGGGTGGCCTGCAGCCGCTGGTGGACATCATCAACCGCTCGGACCGCGGCACCGAGAAGATGATCCTCGAGGGCCTCGCCACCTTGGATCCGGCGCTCGCGGAGAAGGTCCGCGGCCAGATGTTCATGTTCGAAGACATCGTCACGCTCGAGGACCGCGCCATCCAGCTGGTGCTGCGCCAGGTGCAGCCGGCCGACCTCGCCGTCGCGCTCAAGGGCGTCAACGACAGCGTCCGCGCCAAGATCATGCAGAACCTGTCCGAACGGGCGTCGCTCAACCTCGCCGAGGAGATCGAGGTCCTCGGCAAGGTGCGGGTCAACCTCGTGGAGGAGGCCCAGGCGTCGATCGTCAAGGTCATCCGCCAGCTGGAGGACTCCGGCGAACTCGTGATCAGCCGAGGGACCGACGATGCCTTCGTCGCGTGAGGCCGCCGGCGCCACAGCCGTGGCGTGGGAACCGGCCGATCTCGCCGGCGCAGGCCATGCCGGAGCCGTCCGCACAACAGCCGAGCCCGCGCAGGCCGCGCCGTGCTTCGAGCTGTCCACCTCGGCCGGCGTACCCGACGCCGTGCTCGGCCGCGCCCGTGAGGCCGCCGAGCAGGCGGGATACGTCGCCGGCTGGAACCACGGCCAGCGTGCCGTCCTGCGTGAGGCGCAGTACCAGGCACAGGCCGAACAGGCCCGCGCCCGCAGCATGACCGAAACAGCGTTACGCGATCTCGCGGCCTCGCAGGACGTTCTCGTCGCCGCAGCCCAGCGGGTGCGGGCGCAGCAGGTCACGCTGGCCGCGGACGTCGAAGCGCTGATCGTCGACGCCGCCCTGCGCATCGCCGAGGCGTTGGTCGGCGTGAGTCTGGCCGACGACGCGCAGCGCGGGCGCGCCGCGGTGACCCGTGCGCTCGCGCTCGCACCCGAGGGCGACGCAGTGGTCGCGCTGCACCCCGCCGACCTGGCGCTGCTGCCACCCGAACTGCCACGCGATCGCGCGGTGCGGTTCGTGCCCGACCCGACCCTCGCCCCAGGGGACGCCGTCGCCCGCTGCGGCGGGAGCACCCTCGACGCCCGCATCGGCGCCGGCCTCGACCGGGTGCGCACCCTCGTCGCCGAAAGCACCGCGCGATGAGCGTGCTGGAGCGCACCGCGCGGCTGCTCGACCGCGCCGTCGCCGCCGCGCAGCCCGTCGTCATCGGTGAGGTCGACGAGGTGCGCGGGCTCGCGGTGCGGGTGCGCGGCCTGCCGGCGCGCGTCGGCGACCTGGTCCACGTCGGGTCCGGCGTCACGACCGTGCCGGCCGAGGTCGTCTCCGTCGCTACCAGTCCGACCGGCCAGCTGGCGACCTGCCTGCCGCTCGGCCCGATGTCGGGCATCGGCGCCGGTGACCGCGTCATGACGACCGGTGGCTCCATGACGGTGCCCGTCGGCGACGCGCTGCTCGGCCGCGTTCTCGACGGGCTGGGCCGGCCGATGGACGGCGGGCCCGCGCTGCACGACGTCACCCGCGTGCCGATGGACGAAGCTCCCCCGAACGCATTGACCCGCGATCGGGTCGACGTCGCGATGCCGCTGGGCATCCGGGCGCTGGACACGCTCGTCCCGCTGGGCCGTGGGCAACGGATGGGGATCTTCGCCGGCAGCGGGGTCGGCAAGTCCAGCCTGCTGTCGATGATCACTCGCGGCACCGACGCACAGGTGACGGTGCTCGCGCTGATCGGCGAGCGCGGCCGGGAGGTGCGCGAGTTCCTGGAGGACGACCTCGGCCCTGAGGGCCTGCGCAACGCCGTTGTCGTGATCGCGACGTCCGACCAGCCACCCATGGTGCGGCTGCGCGCGGCCTTCGTGGCCACCCGCATCGCCGAGTCCTTCCGCGACACCGGTCGCGACGTACTGCTGATGATGGACAGCGTCACCCGGCTCGCCGCGGCTCAACGCGAGATCGGCCTGTCGGCCGGCGAGCCGCCGACGACCCGCGGCTATCCGCCGTCGGTGTTCGCGATGCTGCCCCAACTGCTCGAGCGTGCCGGCGCCGCCGCAACCGGTTCGATCACCGGCCTCTACACCGTGCTCGTCGAAGGCGACGACCACAACGAGCCGGTCGCCGACGCCGTGCGCTCCATCCTCGACGGGCACATCGTGCTCGATCGACGCCTGGCCAACGGCGGGCACTTCCCGGCCATCGACGTGCTGCAGTCCGTGTCGCGGGTGGCCGGCGCCGTCACCGACCGCGAGCAGCGCCCGCTCATGCAGCACGCACGTCGGCTGCTCGCCGCACGGCACGACGTCAAGGACCTCGTGCAGATGGGCGCGTACGTCCGCGGCACCAATCCGGACGCCGACGCAGCGCTGCTCTGCTGGCCGGCGCTCGAGGCATTCCTGCAACAGGACCTCGCCGACCTCACCCCGGCGCCGGTGGCCTGGGCGCAGCTGCGCACGGCAGTGGGTCAGGAGGCGACGACATGACGTTGGCATGGCTGGCCGGCCTCGTGCGGGCGCGTTCGGCGCGTGAGGACGTCGCCCGATCCGCGCTCGCCACGGCGCAACGCGACGCGGCAGGTGCGCGGGCGCGCGTCACCCGCAGCAGCGAATACCTCGACAGCCTGTGCGAGAACGTGGACACGACGACGACCGCCGCGGCCTTCGCCGCGTCCGCGGCCTCGTTGAACACCGCCGCCGCAGCCCGCGCCGCAGCGATCTTCGCCGCCGAGCAGGCACAGCAGGTCGCCGACGCGCGCGGCGTGGCGCTGCGTGAGGCGGCGATCGCCCGCGGCGCGGCCGAGCAGCTCAGCGATCGCCTTGCCGCCGCCGAACGCGCGCAGGCCGCCCGCGTCGCGCAGCGCGAACTCGACGAGGTCGCCGCCCGGGTGCACCGCGACGCCGCAGGACGGGCCGGATGACCGCCCCGGCCGGCCTCGCCGACGTCACCGCCATCCAGGCGCAGATGGCGACCGTGCAGGCTCAGCTCAACGCGCTGTCCGGTCAGGTCGCGCGGACCGGTACCAGCTCGACGAGCGCGGCGGCTTTCGCGTCGCAGCTGTCGTCAGCCACCGGCGCTACCAGCACGGCAGGTAGCACGGGCACCGCAGCGACGACGACGACGGATACCTCCGGCGCAGTCAGCGGCGCCGATGTCGTTCAGGACGCCGAGAAGTATCTCGGTACGCCTTACGTCTGGGGCAGCGAATCCAACTCCGGCCTGGACTGCAGCGGCCTGGTGCAGAAGACGTTCCACGACCTGGGCATCACGGTGCCGCGGACGGCGGCGGAGCAGCAGAAGGTCGGCACGCCGGTGGCGTCCCTGGCCGACGCGCAGCCCGGCGACCTACTGTTCTTCGGCAAGCCGGCATATCACGTGGCGATCTACGCGGGCGACGGGAAGCTCATCGAGTCGCCGGAGCCCGGCAAGACGGTGCACATCACCAAGATCTACCAGCAGCCGACGTCCATCAGTCGCATCGTCGACTCCGCAGCGGCCGGCACGACGTCGACCACGGGTGGCCTGAGCAGCCAGCAACTCACTGCCGCCGGCCTGAATCCGGCGGTTGCCACGCACGCCGCGCAGTTCGCGCAGGCCGAACAGGCCTACGGGCTGCCGTCCGGCATGCTGGCCGCCGTCGCGCAGCAGGAATCAGGCGGCAACACCTCGGCGGTGAGCCCGGACGGCGCGCAGGGACTCATGCAGCTCATGCCGGCCACGGCACGCTCGCACGGCGTCGACGCGTTCGACCCGCAGCAGGCCATCCACGCCGCGGCGCAGATCCTGCACACCAACCTGAAGCACTTCCACGGCTCGGTGCCGCTGGCGCTCGCGGCATACAACGCAGGGGCCGGCGCAGTGGAGCGCTACGGCGGCGTGCCGCCGTACACCGAGACGCGCAATTACGTCCGGCGCATCACGGCAATGATGGCGGCCGGCGGATGAGTGCGCCCACCGTCACGAGCGCGCCGACCGGCGTCCCCGGCCAGTCGGCACCGGCCGGGCAGAGCGGCCGAAATCCCGACGGCACCGACAGCACCGACGGCACCACGGACGACTTCGGCGCGGCGCTGCTGGCGGCCGGGGCACCGACGACCGCGTCGACCGGCCGGTCCCCTGCGCCCATCGACCCCACCGGCAGCGCCCAGTCGCCTCCGGCACACACCACGCCCCCCGCGAACCGGTTGCCGGTCGACGCCGACCCGAACGCGCAGCCCGACATGATCGCGCCCGAGGACGACACCGCGGCGCTCACCGCCGACGCGCCGGCGGACGGTGCGGCGCGCCCCGGGCGCGGCGCGGCCAAGGACGACGACCCGAACGCGGCGCCGGCGCCGGCCACGGTTGCGGCGGACCCCGCGTTGCTGGCCACGGTCACTGCTCCCCCGGTCGCCGCAGCACCGGTCGCCGCAGCACCGGGCACCACGGTGGCTGCGTCACCGGTCACGACGACCGCTGCCGCGACCACGGCGGTGGGCACTCCGGCCACCCACGCGGCACCGGCGCCGCACAACGGGGCCGCGCAGGATGCCAGCCCGGCGGCCGTGTCGATCGCCGGCACACCGGACCCGGACCGGCCGCACACCACGGCGGACCCGGCGGATCCGGTCACCGCGACGACGCCGGACGACCCGGTCGCCACCCTGCCGCCGGGTGCAACTCCGCCGGCCGTGCCGGCCGCCCCACCGCCGGCCCCGCAGGCTGTCGCGACCGCCGCGACCCAGACCGCGGCCGCACCCGCGCCGGTCGACCCCCAGCCCGCCCTGACCGAGGCGCTGGGCCGGCTGCGCACGCGTGGCGACGGGACACACGAACTGACCGTGCAGCTGCATCCCGCAGACCTGGGCAGCGTGCAGATCCGCGCCGTGCTGCACAACGGGACACTCAACCTCACGGTGGCCTGCGCGGACGATGCCGCGCGCGTCGCCGTCCAGGCCGCGCTGCCGGCCCTGCACCACCAGCTCGGCGACCTCGACCGGGCCGACGTCCAGCTCACCGGGCAGCGCGGTGCGCACACCGGCGGCGACCCGGCCGCGTCGGGACACGGTTCCCAGCACGCCGGCACCGACCGTCGGGGCACGTCGAGCGACGGCGGCACGGCGGCCCGCGCCGACAGCCCCGCTGCGATGCCGCAGCACGCCGACGCCCCGACACGCACGTTGTCCACCGCCGGCGGTGCCGGCCTCGATCGATGGATGTGACCCGATGACCAGTCCGATCAGCAGCGTCTCCGCGACCGCCGGCACGGTGCCGACCACCGCCACCGTGGCCGCCTCCCAGTCCGACAGTGCCAACAGCATGGCGCTCGACCCGAAAGCCTTCCTGCAGCTGCTCGTCGCGCAGCTGAAATACCAGGACCCGTCGAGCCCGATGGACACCGCGTCGTTCATGAACCAGACCGCGACGCTCAGCCAGGTCCAGACCATGAACTCGATGTCGACGACGCTGTCCAGCCTCGCCGGCGCGCAGCAGGAACAGGCCGCTACGGACCTGATCGGCAAGCAGATCACCTACCTCGACGCCAACGGGATGTCCAAGTCCGGCGTCGTCGACTCGGCGTCGCTGACCTCTGGCGCCGCCACCCTGCACGTCGGCACCGACGCCGTCGCGCTCAGCGGCGTGCTCGGCGTAGCAGCTGCGAAGACCAGCTAGATCCCCCACCGACCCCGCAC
>NZ_CAXTQF010000053.1:0-26072 GCF_964246335.1 uncultured Jatrophihabitans sp.
CGACGGATGACGGGCTCCGTCCCGCCGCCGCTGCCGCCAGGTTCGCCGGGTTCGCCGGGTGAGCCGTCCGGGGACGCGGCGCCGGTCAACGAGACCGCGCCACCGTCACTGCCCATCGCAGCTGCGACGACCGTCCCCGACGTGCCGGCCGGTTCCGACGCCGTCCCCGCACCGCGATTCACCTGCTCGAACTGCGGCGCACAGACCAACTACGCCCCGGGCACCACCGTCCTGCGCTGCCCGGCCTGCGGCACCGAGCAGACGATCGCGGACGACGGCCGGGCCGTCGTCGAACACTCCTACGACGAGTGGGCGAGCCTGCCGCCCAAGCCGGTCGCGACGATCGGCACGCAGGTGCTGCAGTGCCAGAACTGCGGGGCTGCCACCGAGACCGACCAGCTGGCCGGCCGGTGCCAGTTCTGCAACGGCGTGCTCCTCGCGATGACGTCGCCACCCGGGCTGATCGTGCCCGAAGCGGTCGTGCCGTTCGGCATCGATCAAGGCGCCGCCAACGCAGCGTTCGGCAAGTGGGTGCGCTCGCGGCCGTTCGCGCCGAACGCGTTGAAGAAGGTGGGCAGCACCGAGGCCATCACGGGCACGTACGTGCCGCACTGGACCTACGACGCGAATACCGTGACCGACTACGTCGGCCAGCGTGGTGAGCACTACTGGGAGACCGTCACGCGCACGGTGTCCGACGGCCAGGGGGGCACGCGCGAACAGACCGAGCAGGTCATGCGGACGCGGTGGTGGCCCGCGTCCGGACGGGTCGCGCGCGACTTCGACGACGTCGTGGTGCTCGGCAACCACCACCTACCGCCGAAGCGGCTGGCACAGGCCGGCCCGTGGGACCTCACCCGGGCTGTCGCCTACCGGCCCGAGTTCCTCGCCGGGTTCGCCGCGCTGCGTTACGACACCGACCCGGACGCCGGGCTGCAGGACGCACGCGCGCAGATGGAGAGCGTCGTGCAGGACGACTGCCGGGCCGACATCGGCGGCGACGAGCAGCAGGTCACGCACATGGACGTGCGCTACGCCGCGGTGATGTTCAAACTCGTGCTGCTGCCGTTGTGGATCGCGTCCTACCTGCACGCCGGCAAGACATTCCAAGTGCTGGTCAACGCGAACACCGGCGAGGTCGTCGGCGACCGGCCGATCAGCAAGGTGAAGGTGGCGCTGGCCGTGCTTGCCGCGTTGATCGTCATCGCGGTCGTGCTGGTGCTCTACTTCGCGCACAAGCGCTCGGGATAGCTACAGCGTCAGATCGTTGCGCTCGCGCTCGTACTCCTCGAGCGACGCGGCCTCGAAATGCACGTCCTGCGACAGCGCCTCCAGCTGGCCCGAGCGCGTCTGCGCGCGGGTGTCCAACGCGGTGCGGCACGCGGTGTCGGTGGTCGCGATCAACTGCTCGACCTGCGCTTGCACCGGCGGCAGTGCCGCGCGCTGCTGTTCTTCGTCGAGCTCGCCGATGGCGGCCAGCGCGGCGTCCAGCTCGCGCGCCGACGCGCTGACCTCGGCGAGCACCGCCGGCGCGTCGGCGCGGAACACCTGCCCGCCGGCCGGTTGCAGTACGGCGCGCGCGGCGCGCAATTGTGCGTCGAGCCGCTGCCGCAGCAACGCGATGTCGCGCTTCGTGCCCAGCGCCATCGATCGGGTCTGCCGCACCTGCGCCTGCACGCGCACCCGGTCCACCGCGTCGCGGCTCTTGCGGTCAGTGCGGCGCAGTGCCACCACGATCGCGGCGCCGAGGACGACGATCACCAGCACCACGATCAGCGCGATCACTCCATACCACCTCCTGCGTGCGGCCGAGCCTAGAGTGAGTGTTGGCCGGCCGTCACGGCGCTAGCAGCTGACCCGGGTTGAGCTGATCACCGCGGAAGGCGTCATCGTCGCGAAACGCCCAGGCGTGACGTAACTGCGGGAGCTTGCACAACGCAGCCGTGACGCCTCAGAACGGGTAGGCCGCGAACGATAAGCCCCTGGCTTTCGGTGCGGGCCCCGAGCATCGGGTCAGGTGCACCTGCACCAACCGCCGTCAGAGAATCGAGTCAGGCGCACGTCGTACTCGCGGGAAGTTGTCGCGTTGGTACGCGGCGAGTCCGGGGTCGTGATTCATCAGGATGCAATCGCTCAGCAGGGCGATCTTGCTGATCGACGCCAGGCTCAGGTCGGCGTCGATCGTGACACCGGTTGCGACGGGACCGGCAAGATTCTCGACCACGCAGGCAGCGTCACCCGCCACACACAAGACGCCGTCTGCGGTGTCCACCAGCACGGACTGATGGCCGGGCGTGTGCCCCGGGGTCTGGATCAGTCGTAGGCCGGGCAGCACGTCATGGTGATCGGCTGCGACGAGCGTGTAGTCGAGATAGTCGACTTGGGGGCCGGTCCATTCGCAGGCGTAGGACCACCGCTGCGAGGGCACTGGGGCTCGGGCGTGATTCCACTCCGCCTGGCTCACGTAGAAGCGAGCTCGAGTGAACAACGGGTTGTTCTCGCTGTGGTCGTAGTGCAGGTGGGTGTTGATCACGACGTCGACGTCGCCAGTGCGCCAGCCCAGCTCGGCCAGCGCCGCCGGCATCGTCTCGGTCGGGTCTTGGCGGCACGGGTTGTACCGCGACCATCCGGCCGGGTCGGCGAAACCCGTGTCGACGACGATTCGGTAGCCGTTGCCCTCGATCGCTGCGCCCCAGACGGGGATAGTCATCCGATCACCCGGCGGCAGCCCCCACAACACGCCGGATCGGTCGATCTCGATGGAGCCGAGCCGCAACGCGGTCACGCTGAACGTCATCGCTGGACGCGTGCACTGCCTCCTGCGGCCACCGCCTCTACCTCGGCGAGAGTGGCCATCGAGGTGTCTCCCGGAGTGGTCATGGCCAGCGCGCCGTGCGCGGCGCCGAGCTCGACGGCCTCGGCCAGCGATCGCCCGTCGAGGATTCCGAAGATCAACCCGGAGGCGAAGCTGTCCCCGCCGCCGACCCGGTCCAGGATGTCGAGATCCGGCCGGTGCACCGCTTCGACGAACTCGCCGTCGGCCCACGCGATGGCACCCCAGTCGTTACGCAGTGCCGTGCGTACGGCGCGCAGCGTGGTCGCCACCACCTCGAAATTCGGGTACTCGGCGGTGACCTTGCCCAGCATGCGACGGAAGTTTCCGGCATCCAACGAGGAGAGGTCATCCGCCGTGTCCGGGACGTCGAAACCCAGCGAGGTCGAGAAGTCTTCCTCATTGCCGATCATGACGTCGACGTGCCGAGCGAGGCGACGGTTGACCTCCTGGGCGCGGTCAGGACCGCCGATCCCCGACCACAGGCTCGGCCGGAAGTTCAGGTCGTAGGACACCCGGGTGCCGTGGCGTTGCGCCGCGATCATCGCTTCCTCGGCGACGTCGGGCGTCGTCTCGGAAAGGCCCGCGAAGATGCCACCGGTGTGCAGCCAGCGCGCGCCCGCACGGCCGAACAGGTCGTCCCAGTCGACCTCCCCGACCTTGAACGCCGCCGTCGCGGTGTGCCCGCGATCGGAGGTGCCCTTCGCACCGCGCACGCCGTACCCGCGCTCGGTGAAGTTCAGACCGTTGCGCACCGTGCGCCCGATGCCGTCGCTCTCCCGCCACAGGACGTGCGAGACGTCGACGCCGCCGGTAAGCATGAAGTCCTCGATCAACCGGCCGACCTCGTTGTCGACCAGCGAGGTGACGACGGCGGCTCGCTGACCGAAGCACCGCCGCAGCCCGCGGGCGACGTTGTATTCGCCGCCGCCCTCCCACGCCGCGAACTGGCGGGCGGTGCGCACCCGGCCGTCGCCCGGATCGAGGCGGAGCATGACCTCGCCGAGCGATACCACGTCGTAGCGACATTCGGCGGCCGGACGCAGCTGTAACACGCTCACGGCCGCGCGTCCCGGACCGGTCCGACCGCGTCAACCGCGGCTCGGGCGAGCCGGGTGATCTCGGCCCAGTTGCCGGCGGCCACGAGCGCCGGGGGCGCCAGCCAGCTGCCGCCGACCGCAAGCACGTTCGGCACGGCCAGGTACTCGGACAGCTGCTGCTCCCCGATACCGCCGGTCGGCACGAACCGCATCCCCGCGAACGGTGCTGCCAGCGCCTTGACGGCGGCCACTCCCCCGCTGGTCTCGGCCGGGAAGAATTTGACGGTCCGCACACCGTGGTCGAGCGCGCGCAGGACGTCGGTGGCGGTCGCGACGCCGGGCAGGACGGGCACGTCCAGCTCAGCGCATCGACGGACTACGGCGTCGCTCCAACCCGGAGAGACAACGAAACGCGCGCCCGCATCGACGGCTGTATCGACCTGACCAGCTGTGAGGACGGTGCCGGCACCCACGAGCATGCCGTCTACCGCCGCCATCTCGCCCAGCACCTGCGCGGCCGCCGGGGTCCGGAACGTCACCTCGGCCACCGGCAGGCCGCCCGCCGCGAGCGCCTGTGCGAGCGGACCGCCGTGCGCCGGGTCGTCGACCGCGAGCACCGGCACGACACCACACTCGCCGAGCCGGTCGACGGCGCCTGTCGCCGCCACCGCAGCGCCGGTCACGACGCCACCTTGAACTGCGCGAGCGCGTCCGGTGACAGCTCCACACCGAGCCCGGGCTGCTCGCTCGCGCGGACGAACCCGTTCGCCGGAACCAGCGGGTCGGTGAGCAACCCGTCCCAGCCGGGCCCGCCGTACGCATCCACTTCGACGAGGTCGGCGTTGGAACTGGCGAGGATGAGGTGCAGCCCGGCGGCCAGTGACACCCCGGTTCCCGAGGAGCACGCAATGTGCGGGACGCAGCGGATGTTCCACGCGCTGGCCATGTCGGCGACCCGCTTGGCCTCCGAGATCCCGCCGACGCTGGTGGCGTCGGGTTGCAGGATGTCGAACGTGCGCCGGCTGAGCAGGTCGAGGTACTCGAAGCGAGTCAGCAGCGATTCGCCACCGGCCAGCGGGATCGCCACCCGGTCGGCCAGCCAGCTGTGTTCCTCGACGTACTGGGCCAGGCTGCGCGAAAGGATCGGCTCCTCGAGCCAACTGACGTCCAGCTGCTCCAGCTCGTGTGCGAGGGTCAGCGCCTGCCGGCGGTCGAAGGACATGTTGGCGTCGAGCATGAGCTCGAGCCGTTCCCCTGCGGCGTCGCGCACCGCCGCCACCAGGTCGACGGTCTCCCGCAGGTCGGTGGTGGCGCGCAGCTTGATCGCCGTCCAGCCGTCGTCCAGCGCCCGGTGCGCTTCGTCCACCACTTCCTCGGTCCGCTTCAGCGAGGGCGCGAAATAGCCCCGGACCTGCGATTTCGTAGCACCGAGCAACCGGTAGACGGGCTGACCCGAGGCCTTGCCCAGCAGGTCCCACAATGCGATGTCGATGCCCGACACGGCGTAGGTCTCGATGCCACGCCGACCCCACATGTGCGTCGCGTCGAGCATCTGCTGCCAGATGTCGCCGATCATGGCCGGGTCCTGCCCGACGAGCATCGGGCCGAGCTGGTCATTGACAATCGGGCCGACCGTCGGAAAATACTCGGCCGAGAACCCGGCCTCGCCGATGCCGGTCAGACCGTCATCGGTGTCTACGAGGACGAGGATGCCGCCCTTCACGTCGACGGTCATCGCTCCCCATCGCAACGGCTGCGCCAGCGGGGAGCCCAGCGGGACGGCGCGGACACCAGTGATCTTCATGGATCGGTTCCTGACTGCTCGGAATCGGCGATCGGTCGGCTCGGCTCACGCGTCCCGGTCGGCCACCACTGGCGGCGGCACGGGGAACTCGCTCTGCTCGGTCAGATGCGGAATCAGCTCGGACCAGTCGTAGTCCTGCACGAAGTACTTCGCCGTCGAGTAGGTCCCGTCCATGGTGTCCTTCAGCGACGCCGGGCCGTCGAAGCCGATGACCTGCCAGCCCACCCGGTCCTTGTTGCCGCCGTAGACGGGGTCGCAGTAGAAACCCTGCCGCACATGCAGGCACAGGGCCGGCCAGAATTCCATGCCCTCGTCGAAGACGCCCTGCAGGAAAGTGCTCACCGACTCGGTCGTGTCGAGGGTGACCGCTCCCGGCTTGGGTGCGCCGGAGACCAGCTCGCATACCCGGTCCTGGTGGGCCTCGTCGAGCTCGACGAACGCCTTGCCGCCCGTCTCCCGGGCCACGGCGTCCACCGCGGCCAACCCGTGACGGTAGGTGCGCTGCATGTCCTGGATGCGGGCACGCCACGCCTCGGCCGACTTGCCGCTGAGTTCGAGGAACCCGCTGCCGTCCGCGGCCGCGAAGATGTAGTCGATGCCGGACAGATAGCGGTCGATGAACACCACGACGCGGGCCTCACGAGCACCCGGATCTTGGTCCGTGGGGATGATCCGCGCCGCCAGGGCCTCGACGGTATCCCACTCGTGCGGGCTGAAGAACAGTCTGTCGGTGCTGTCGGGATCGACCGGCGCGCCGACGACCTGCCACTGCGACTTGAGCGTCATGATCTTTTCTCCGTTCGGGTGGGAGGTCAGCTGGGCTGGGGCAGCCGCTCGGCGTTGCCGGTTCGGTGGTTGTGCACGATGTACTCCGACACCCGCCATGCGTTGGCCATCATCGTCAGCGTCGGGTTCACCCCGGTGGCCGTGGGGAAGCTGCCGCCGTCGACGACGAACAAGTTGTCGACGTCGTGGCTCTGACACCACTCGTTGAGCACGGAGGTCTGCGGGTCGAAGCCCATGCGGACGGTGCCGTGCTGGTGACAGGTGTTGCCCGTCATCTCGTCGAGGTAGACCGGGATGACCTTGCGGGCGCCCGCCACCTGCAGGATCTCGGCGTTCTTGTCGACCTGCCACTTGCCCATCGACACGTCGTTCGGGTGCGGTTTGTGGGTGATCCGGGCAACCGGCATGCCCCAGCCGTCCTTGACGGTCGGGTCGAGATCGACCCGGTTCTTCTCCACCGGCAGGTCGTGCAGGATCAGGCCGATCTTCATCGCGTGGCTGAAGTAGTTGCGGTCGGCGTCCTTCATCGCCTCGCCCCAGAGCGGACGGCCGGGGAACACCATGTTGATCGGATGGCAGGTCTGCGAGGCGGCGATGATGCACCCACCGATGTGCCCGCGGTCCTCCTCGGTCTCGTAGAACTGCAGCGAGCCGCCGCTGATGTAATTGCCGGTCCAGCCGTAGAGGGGGTCGTCGATCTCCTTGTCGAACAGGCCGACGGCAAACAGGTACTCGTGGAAGGTCGCGTTCTTGCCGACCTGCCCGCTGGAGTTGCCGATGCCGTCGGGGAACACGGGGGACGTGGACATCAGCATGAGTCGGGCCGACTCGATGGCCCCGAGCGACAGAATGACGATCTTCGCTTCCTGCTTGTGCTCACGGCCCTCGGGGTCGATGTAGACGACACCGGTCGCCCGACCGTCAGGGCCGACACTCACCTCTCGAACGAAGCACTCGGAGCGCAGGTCCAGGTTGCCTGTCGCCACGGCCTCCGGGATGAAGGTGGTCAGCGTGTTCGACCGCGCGCCGCTCGGGTCGCCGTACTGGTTCCAGAAGCTGGTGCGGTTGAACGGGTCCCGGCCCTTGTGGTGGTTGGTGACGCTCGCGTGCGGCAGCGGAAAGGCATTGATGCCCATCTTGTTGGCGGCGTCGTAGAAGGCCCGGCCGAACTTGGTCGGGGCGAGCGGAGCGCTCGGGTAACCCTTGCTGCGGAACGGCTCGTACTTGTCAGCGCCGGCGATGCCCGAGATGCCGAATTCCCACTCGATCCGGGTCAGGTAGGGCTCGAGATGGTCGTAACGGAACGGCCAGTCGGCCAGGTTCGCGCCCGGGATCGACCCGTGCAGGGACTTGAGCATGAAGTCCGACTCGCGCGGGCGCGGCACCCAACCCGCCCAGTGGTTGGTGCCGCCACCGACGAGCTGCGGCGTGGGTGAGAATTGGAACCGTTTCGCCTCGGACTCCTCGTCGTGGCGCAGCGTGCGGGGCGAGACGGTGGGGTCGGGCCACAGGTAGTTGCGGTTCACGAACTTGAGCTCGTCGCCCGAGTAGTCCTGACCGGCGTTCAGCCAAGGCCCCTTGTCGAAGCCGACGACTTTCAGACCGGCGTCGCACAAGACCTTGACCGCGGTACCGCCGGTGGCGCCCATCCCGACAACGATGGCGTCGACCGGGTCGTGCGTGGTGCTCGGCATAGGAAATCTCCTGATGGTTCGTCCCGCGTCCGGGCAGAACGCGGCTCCGGTAGGTCCCGGGGTGGGGTTCGGCGATGTGATTGGGCCATGTGGTGGTTCGGCGATCGAGCGTGCGGGCGCTTCCGGCGCCGCCGCATTCCTGAGTGCGCCGGCCCGGTCAGGCCTCGGCGCCGACCGGGATCTTGGTGTCGCTCGCGGCGCCGGCGCCGTCGGTGGCCGACCGGCCCGACTCGAGGTAGTCGATGATCGCGTCACAGAACGGTGCGAGGTCGCCGGGGTTGCGGGCGGTGATGACGTTGCCGTCGACGACGACAGGCTCGCTGTCGACCCAGGTGCCGCCGGCGTTCTCGACATCGTCCTTGATCGGCAGGTAGCCGGTGATCCGCTTGCCGCGGGTGGCGCCGGCAGAGACCAGGATCCAGCCGCCATGGCAGATCGAGGTGACCAACTTGCCCTGGGCGTACATGTCGCGCACCAGGCCGGCCATCTCGGGGTGCAGCCGCATGTTGTCCGGCGCAAATCCGCCCGGCACGACGACGGCGTCGAAGTCGTCCGCCGACACGCTGTCCGCGTCCCGGTCGACCTCCATCGGGTAGTGCTCCTTGCTGTCGTAGCTGCGCTTCGTCCCGCTGCCGACGACGGTCAGGTCGGCCCCGGCGCCGGCGAGGCGGATGTGCGGATACCAACCCTCGAGGATCTGGTACTCGTCCTCGATGAGCAGTGCGATGCGGACACCGTCCAAAGACATGTGTTCTTCCTTCCAGCTGAGGTTGTGCGGGGGTGGCTCAGGCGCCGATGGCCTGGAGGAATTCGGTCGAGAGCCAGACGTCACCGTGGTTGGCCTGGATGTTGCGCAGCGCCTCCCAGTGCTGGCCGTAACCGTCGGGCTGATTGTCGAGCGTCGCCGGAATGGCGGCGTTGCTGTCGGCCAGAGTGATGATCTTGAAATCCTGGTTGGCGCCGTCGATGGCGGTCGTGATGACGCAGTTGCCGGTCGACACGCCGGCGATCACCAAGGTGTCCGCGCCGGCCCGGCGCATGTACTCGGTGAGCGCCGTGCCGTAGAACGAGCTGAACCGGTGCTTGCGGATAACCGGCTCGTCGCCGTCGGGCTTGAGTGCGTCGTCGAGCTCGTCACCACCGTTGCCCCAGGCCCCGGGGAAGTTGTCGAGCTCGCCGACCAGACCCCACTTGACGTCTGCGTAGCCGGCATCCTTGCCGTCCGGGCGCAGTCCCCACATCGACCAGACGATTGGAATGCCCTTGTCGCGGCAGGCATCCACGACGCGCGAGACCACGCTGACCGTGTCCTTGCCCTCGGGCGCTCCGGCCACGCTCTCGATATACATCGCGCCACCCGGCGTCACACAAGCCTTCTGCATGTCCAGGACGAGGAGCATCGTTCGTGCCGGATCAATCTCCTTGGTCAGCATGTTCGAACGATCGATGACGTCATCGATGTGTTCGTAGGTGTAATCGAGCGACGACATTGAGGCCCCTTCGGGTTGAGCGCATCGCGCTGCTTGCGGCGCGGCGGTGTGTGCTCCCCCGCCGCACCGACTCTCCTGGTTATCAGGTGGTCTGACCAGTACGTTACGACCGCTACCGGACGAGGTCAACCCCCATCGCCAGAACCTGGCGGTGAGCCTTCAGTCGCCCGCTATGTGCGCCACGATGTCGGCTTCGACCGACCGGATGTGTCGGAGCGCAGCCGACGACGCGTCGCGCGGGCGGCGCGCGCCGATCGCGTCCACGATCTCCTTATGACCGGCGTGCGCATTGCGCCTTCGTCCGGGCATCTCGATGACCCGATGCGAGTAGGTCAGGAACAGCGGTTCCAGCTGGTGCATCAGCCGGGGGAACAACGGGTTACCCGTCGCTGCAGCGATCGCGAGGTGCAATTGCGCGTCCATCTGCACGAAATCGCTGTTGGTGACGTCCCGTCGGCCCATCTGCGTGATCAGCTTCCGCAGCCCGGCCAGCGCCTCGTCGTTGCGCCGCCGCGCGGCGTGCGCGGCGGCATCTCGTTCTAGGGCCTGCCGCACCTGGAACAGGTCTTCGACGGTGACGTCGTCGAGCAACATGAGCGAAGCCAGCCCGCCGTCGCGGGCCGTCCGCACCACGAACACCCCGATGCCGTGATCGGTGCGCACCAACCCGGCGGACTCGACGATGCGCAACGCTTCGCGCATCGAGCTGCGCCCGACGCCGAACTGCTCGGCCAGGGTGCGCTCGGCGGGCAGCCGCTCACCGACGGCGTACTTGCCGGCCGAGATCAACTCTTCGAGCTGAGCGGCCACGGCGTCTGCAACTTTCAGCCGGCGGACCGGTTCGATGACCTCACTCATGGTCGATTGCCCTCCCCCGGCGGGTACCGCCACGGCGGGCGGTCACCACCGCTCCCTGACGTCCGCGGCCGCACGCGGCACATCGCGATGCAGTTGCGCGGCTACGTCGTCCTCTACGTCGCGGATGTGCCGTAGGGCGGCGTTGCTGGCCAGGCCGGCCCGCCGCTCCGCGATGGCCGAGACGATCTGCGCATGGCCGGCCTCGGCGGCCGCTCGCCGGCCCGGCAACCCGATCACCCGCTCGGAATAGGTGACGTGCAACGACTCGATGCTGCAGCAGATCCGGGCCAGCACCGGATTGCCGCTGGCCTGCGCAACTGTGCGGTGCAGCCTGGCGTCGAGCCGGACGAAGCGCTGGTCGTCGGCGCGCAGGCTCTCATGGTGTAGTGCCGAGATGTCGTCGATCATCGCCGGTGTCGCGTGCCGCGCCGCGAGGCCGGCGGCGAGCGGCTCGAGCGAGCGGCGGATCTCGAAAAGGTCCGGGAGCGTGCATCCGTCGAGCATCAGCAGTGCGGCCTCGGCGGTCATCGGCGTTTCCGCGACGCGCACCCCGACGCCGTGTTCCGTTCGGATCAGACCGCGCGACTCGAGAGTGCGCAACGCCTCGCGCATCGAGCTGCGGCCGACGCCGAAACGGGTCGCGAGCTGACGTTCGGCCGGTAGCCGGCTGCCGGCCGGCAATTCGCCGTCGGTGATCAATTGCGCGAGCTGGGCAGCGACAGAGTCGGCGACCTTCAACCGGCGGACCGGCTCGACATCGACTTCCGGGCGGCCCTCCAACACGCTCCGCCCCCTCTCCGGCCGGTCAACCGCGCTGAGCTGCGTGGTCTGACGTCATGTCACCGGGTGATCATAGTTCAGGAGCGTCGTCGTTGCGGGGCGTCGACTGCTGCGCGAGCACGTCGGTGTGTCGGCGGGCGATGTACTCGGCGCACCGGACCGCCACGGCTTGCAGGGTGCTGGTCGGATTGACGGCGGCACCGGTGGTCAGCGCACTGGCGTCGGCGACGAACAGGTTCGGGACGTCCCACGTCTGGTTCCACTTGTTCACCACCGAATTCTGGGGTGTGGACCCCATCCGGCAGGTGCCCATGATGTGCCATCCGGGTGGCGGCCCGGACTCACCGCCGATGCCCGTGCTCGCAGAGTCGACCACGGTGCCGGCGGCGTGCGCGGCCTCGTGCGCCCGTTCGCGGCCCCACGCGATGAGCCGGCGGTCGTTCTCGTGCAGGTCGTAGTGCACGTGTGGCGCCGGCAGACCGTCGGAATCGACCTCGTGCGGGTCCAGGGTGACGCGGTTGTCCGCGACCGGCAGGTCCTCGCCCTGTACGTAGACGAGCGCGTGGTGCGCGAAGTGGCTGTTGAAGAAGTCACGGTGGCCCGCACCCCAGGGGGCGAGGTGCGCGGTATTGGTGCCCAGCGCGCTGTTGCCGGCGCCCAGGGCCGTGCCGACCTGCAACGAGAATCCGTTGACGAAGCCACGGTCCGGGTCAGTGTCGTAGAACTGCTGGGAGTACAGCGTGGCCGGTTCCGGCCCTTTGAACCCCTCGAGCGGTTCGTCGAACCAGAAGTCCTCGAACGACCAGCTGTGGAAGATGAGGTGCCGACCGACCTGGCCGTTGGCGTTGGCGAGCCCGTCCGGGTGCCCGGGGGTGGCCGACATCAGCAGCAGCCGAGGCGTGCCGACCGAGTTGGCGGCCATCACCACGATGTCGGCGCGAACCTCGTGGTGGTCGCCGGTGAGCCGATCGATGTACACGGCACCCGTGGCTTTGCCTCGCTCGACGGTCACCTGCGCCACTCGCGCGTTCGTGCGCAGATCGACGCCGTTGCGCAACGCCTTGGGCCAGTAGGTGGTGTCCACGGAGTTGATCGAGTGCCGCGGACAGCCGGCCAGGCAGGATCCGCAGTTGTTGCACGGCAGCCGGCCGTCCTTCGGACGGGTGAGGATGGCGTTGTCGGCCGGCCACCAGTGCCAGCCGAGGCGGTCGAAGCCGCGGGCCATCACGTTCCCGACACGTCCGCCCGGGCTCGCCGGCCCCCAGCCATCGGGTCGGGGCGGGTTGCCCGGGTCACCCGCGCGGCGTCCCACGCCGACTTCCTGGTCATTGATGTCGTAGAACGGCGCCAGCTCCTCGTAGCTGATCGGCCAGTCGATGGTGTCGGCGACGCCGTGGATGGTGCCCTTGCGGAAGTCGACGGGTTTGAACCGGGGCCACGCGCCGGCGTAGTGCAACGTCGACCCGCCGACGCCGTTCATCATCTGCGGCGCTGCGTTACCGGTGGTCACATAGTCCTCGGGCAACCGGCGGACGTTCGGCAGCCACGACCAGGCCCGCAGGCGTTCCAGCTCCCAGCTGTCGTACATGTGCGGATGGTCCATCGGGTGCATCCAGTCGCCCTGCTCGAGGCAGACGACGCGGATGCCCTTGTCCGACAGTCGCTTACTGACGGCGGCTCCGCCGGCCCCGGCACCGATGACGAGCACGTCGGTCGTGGTGATTCGGTCGGTCATCGTGCAGCTCCTTGAGCTTGGGTCGGTCGGGTCATGGGGTGCCGCTCTCGGCCTCCCGGGTTGCGGCGGCGTCCCCGGGCAGCCCGTCAGCACCCGGCGTGTGCCGTGCACGGCCCAGGGAACGGATCTCGTCGGGGATGTGCAGGGCGACGATGTCCTCGGTCGCGAGGTATTCGCCCTTCACGCGTGCGAGCAGGTCCTCGTCCCAGTCGGCGATGGTGTCCGAGTAGCCGAACGGCTGCGGCGTCGCCCGGTAATCGCGGCCGGCGGGCAGCTGCCTGTTGATGGCGCGGACCACTTCGGGTCGCGAGTAGTACCCGACGTACACGGTGTCGCGAACCCGACCGAAGAACTCCGGATCGTCACGTTCGAGCCCGGCGAGGGACTGCGTGCGTGCGTCGGGGCCGGCGCGCAGGAATGATTCGCCCAGCGCCGCCAACCAGGACCGCAGTTCCTCGTGGGCGAGGAACGGGTACCACCTGGCTTCCTCGCCGGGCGCGGCGACGTAGCGCTCGACGAAGGTGACGACGTCGACGTCGCTCGGGGCCGGAAAGCCTTCGCCCGGCGGGATCAGGCAGTCGGCGACGGCCGCGAGCACCTGCTCGCCGCTTTCGCCCAGCGACACCGGTGGCAGCCATCCGCCGAGCGGGGGACGGCCGTCGAGCGGGCGCAGTTCGATCTGCACCATGAACGGCTCCTTTCGGTCAGTACTTCTTCGGCGTGGCGAGGGCCCACTGCATGTAGGCCTCCGCGGCGTCGACGTTGTGCTTGTCCACCACTCGAGTGGGCACGTCGATCACCTTGCCGACGGCCTCGCCCAGGACGGCGTTGTGGAACACGGTGTCGACGAAGGTCGTGCCCTGGTCGACGCTGCCGACGTCCACGCTCGCGGTCAGCTTGCCGGCCCTGATTGCTTCCATGCCGGACACGAGACCGTCGGCGCCGATGACGACCACACCCTTCGAGCCGTCCCACTGCTTGATGCCGCGGTCGTCGAGGGCCTGCGAGGCGCCGAGGGCCATGTCCTCGTTCTCGCCCCAGATCGCGTTGACGTCCTTGTTGCGGGTCAGCAGGTCCTGGGTGGCCGACTGCCCTTGGTCGCGCAGGTAACCGCCGTTCGCGGTGCCCGCCACGCGCAGGCCCGGGTGCTCGGCCAGCGCCTTGCGGAACCCGATCTGGCGGGCCGTCGACCAGTCCGATCCGGGCGGCCCGGTGATCTCGAGGACTTTGCCCTTGCCCTTCAGCTGGCCGGCGATGTAGCTGCCGCACAGATAGCCCGACTGCCACCGGTTGTCATAGCCGATGCTCGATATCGCGGCCAGCTTGTCCTGCGGGAAGATCTCCACCGGCTGGTTGAACTGGTAGACCTTCGAACCCTTCGCGCTTGCCTGGCGATAGACGTTCTGCATGGTGGCGAAGTTGGCGCCGGTGCAGACCAGGATGACGTCGAACTTGCGTTGGGCCCAGCTCTGCACGATCTGGACCTGCTGTTCGACGGCATTGAAGTTGCCGGTAGGCGAGGCACGTTCCCAGATCCACTTGACGCCGTAGGCCGATTCATAGTCCGCCATCCGCCGGAAGGCGGCCGACTCCATCTGGTTGAAGAACTCCGACAGGACGGGCGGGGTCCAACCGACACGGACGGTGCGGCCGCCGACGAGTTTGGTGATCGCAGACTTGTAGGCAGCGTTGCCACCGAGGGCGGTCGCCGATCCCGCTCCCCCGCCGGCCGACGTCGAGTCCACGCTCTTCACGTTGCACGCGGCCAGCAGTGCCGGGGCGACCGCGAGGCCGGAGCCGGCCAACGCGGCACGGCGCAGGAACTGCCGGCGCGACGCGCCGGGGACGGATGCGTCGTTCATGACGACAACCTCTCTTCAGGGATGAACGGACGGTTGATGCTCATGGCGTCGCCGAATGGCCGAGCACGCGGTGCAGGTGCTGCACGCTGCGGTCCAGGGCCACCGCGAGCAGCAAGATCACGCCAACGACGACCGACTGCCACGTGGGGTCGACGTCGGCGAGGTTGATGACGTTGCTGGCGACGGTGATTGTCAGCGCACCGAGCAGGGCACCGAGCACGCGTCCGCGGCCGCCGGCCAGCGCGGCCCCACCGATGACCGCGGCGGCGATCGCCTGGATCTCGTAACCGGAACCGGTCGTCGGGGCGACCGTGGTGGTGCGGCCGGCGAGCAGCACTCCGGCGAAGGCGGCCAGGGTGCCGCTGATCACGTAGGCGGCGATCCGCACGCGGTCCACCGGCACCCCCGACAGCCGGGCCGCGTCACGATTGCTGCCGACGCTGTAAACGTGTCGCCCGAAGGCAGTGCCGCGCAGCAGCAGCGCCGCCGCCAACGCGATCACGATCATCGCCAGGATGGGGAAGGTGAGGTCGCCCGCGATCGGGTTGGCCCCGCCGAGGCGGTAATAGTTGGGCAGCATGTACCCGATGAACGGCACTCCGCCGGTCCAGAGGAACAGCAAGCCGCTACCCACTCCCAGCATGGCGAGCGTGGCGACGAAATCGGGGATCCCGAGCTTGGTGATGACCAGACCGTTGATGAGTCCCAGCGCCGCCCCGGCCGCCACGGCCCCCAGCAGCGCCCAGATGAACATCACGCCCTGGTTGATCAGCGACGCCATGACCCCCGCGCAGAGGCCGAGCACCGAACCGACCGACAGGTCGATCCCACCCGTGATCAACACGATCGTCATGCCGATGGCGAGCAGAGCCACGTAGACCATCTGCTGCACCAGGTTGTACCAGTTGTCGGTGGTCAGGAAAGCCGATGTCCGTAACGGCATGACGATGCAGATGATCACCAACAGCGTGACGACGCCGGTACCGGGCCGGGCTGCGACGGACTGCACGGCGTGGCGCAGCTGGTTTCTCGGGGCCGGCGAGGCGGGTGCCCTGGTCCTGCTGGACGAGGTGGTGGTGGACGTGCTCATGCGGCGGCTCCTCGGCCGGTGGTGGTCAGGGTGTCCACTGCGGTCCGCGAGACCTGCTCTTCGCGAGGCGGCGGCCCGTCCTCGCGAGGATCGTCACCGGTGCCGAGCAGACGGGAGGTCGCGATCCGGCTCACCAACCGGTCCAGGGCGACTGCGGCGACGATCGACAACCCGGTCACGATCGTGAACCACAGGGGGTCGACACCGAGCAGTTGCAGGCCCTGGCTCAGCGTGCCGAGAAACACGGCGCCGAGCACGGCACGCCACACGCTGCCGCGGCCGCCGGCCAGGCTGACGCCACCGAGAACCGCTGCTGCGATGGCGGTCAGTTCGTATCCGGCACCGAGACCGCTCTGTACCGAGTTCAACTTCGAGGCCAGCAGGACGCCACCGGCTCCGGCGCATCCGCCGGACAGCACGTAGACCTGCAACCGGACGCGACGCACGGGCACGCCGGCCAACGCCGCGGCGCGCGGGCCGATTCCCGCGGCGTAGACGTAACGGCCGAACGGGGTGGAGACGAGCACGAATTCCAGGACCAGCACGATCACGGCCGCAATCAGCACCGGCGCCGGTATGCCGAGGAACGAGCCGTTGTCCAGCCAGGCGAACGCCGCATCGTGAGCGCCGGTCAGCGAGACGTTGGCGGTGAGCACCTGGAGCAGGCCGGCCCCCACGCTGAGCATGGCCAGGGTGACGATGAAGTCGTTCACGCCGAGGACGGCGATCATCACCCCGTTGACCAGGCCGGCAGCAAGGCCTGTCCCGACGCCGGCCAGGACGGCGAGCACCGTTCCGGAGCCGGACATCAGGGCCCACAACGACGTTCCCGCGGACAGTCCGAGCACGGACCCGACCGAGAGGTCGATCCCGCCGACGACGAGGACGAATGTCATACCGGCCGCGAGGAGGACGATGAACACGGCCTCGACCAGTAGATCATCGATGTTGCCGCCGGTGAGAAACACCGGGCTGGCCACGGCGAACACGATGACCATGGCGATGAACACGACGAAGACGGCAGCGCCCTCGGTGGCGAACACCCGACTGACGCGGTTCGTGGCGCTCACCGGGCCACGCTCCGCGCCGCGAGCGACAGGATCTCGGACGACACCCGTTCCTCCTCGTGCAGGCTGCCGTCGCGCAGGTCCGGTTCGACCTCTCCGACGATCGTGCCTTCCCGCATGACGACGATGCGGTCGCTGATGTGCAGCAATTCGGGAATCTCTGACGACATGACGAGCGCCGCGCCGCCGTCGGCGACGAAGCGGCGGATGAGCCGGTACACCTCGACCTTGGCGGCGACGTCGATGCCCTGCGTCGGCTCGTCGAAGACGATCAGTCGGGGCCCGGTGAACAGGCAGCGAGCCAGGACGACCTTCTGTTGATTGCCCCCGGACAGGTTGCGGATGCGCTCGCCCGATCCGCGGGCGCGGATGCCGAGGTCGTCCATGTATTGCTTGGCGACAGAGCGTTCCTTCCGGCGGTTCAGCACGGCGCCGAACTTGGTGACGTCGTGCAGGCGAGACACCGTCATGTTCTTGTCGAGCGGGAAGTCCGGCAGGATCCCGAGCGTCTTACGTTCCTCAGGAACCATGGCAATGCCCCTGCGGTACGCGTCCTGCGGATTGCGGATCTTCACCGCCTGGCCGTCGATGCGCATCGCGCCGCCGTCGATTCGATCGGCGCCGAGGATCACCCGGGCGAGCTCGGTGCGGCCTGCGCCGGCAACCCCTGCCACTCCGACGATCTCGCCTGCGCGCACGTCCAGGTCGATGCCGTGCAGCAGCGGCCGACGCGAGACAGCACGCAGGGACACCACCGGTTCGCGGGTGGGATCCACCGTCGTTCCGGTCGTCGGTCCCGTCTCGTCGACGAGTGAGCCGAGCGTGGTCGTCCGTCGACCGACCATCAAACGAACGAGGTCCTCCGGCTTCGACTCCGTCGTCGTCGTAGTGGCAACCGTTCGTCCGTCACGCAGCACCGTGATGCGGTCGGCCAGGCCGTAGAGCTCGTCGAGGCGGTGGGTGACCCACACGATGGCGATGCCGGTGTCGCGCAGCCGGCGCATCTGCTCGAACAGCGACGCCCGCTCTTCCTCGGCCAGCCCGGAGGTCGGCTCGTCCAGGATGAGCAGCCGGGCGTCGAAGGCCAGCGCCTTGACGATCTCGACGACGTGCTGGGTGAGCGCGCCGAACTCGCCGACCGGCCGCTTGAGGTCGCGCACGTCCAGCCCGAAATCCGCGGCCAGCTCGCGCACGTGCTCGATCATGGCTTTGTCGTCCAGCAGTCCTCGGCCGAACGGACCGCGCCGGATCTCACGTCCCAGGAAGATGTTCTGCAGGGCGGTCAGGTCGGGCGCGAGCGAGAGTTCCTGGTGGATCGTCGTGATGCCCAGTTGTTGGGCCTCACGGGGCCGGCGAAATGTCGCCGGTTCGCCGTCGACCAGAACCGTTCCGGCCGTCGCGGCGGTCAAGCCCGACAGCACGTTGATCAGCGTTGACTTGCCCGCGCCGTTCTCGCCCAGCAGCGCGTGGATCTCACCCGGCCGCACATCCAGACTCACGCCGGCCAGGGCAACGACTCCCGGGTAGTGCTTCACCAGTCCGTCGACGCGTAACAGATCTTGCTGATCGTTCATCGCTCGCACCCACCTTGGTTCACTGGTCATCAGGTGGTCTGACCACTGCGGCTAAGTTAGCCGCCTTGGAGCAATGCGTCAACGATGCGAATCATCACCCGATCACGGTCCTTGACGCTGACGGACTGCAACTGGTCTGATGACCTGATACTTGAATGGGTGGTCCCGTTGTCGAAGCTGAAGAATGCTGCGGATGCGTTCGTGAGCGACTACCTGCGTGGCTTGGCAGTCGCGCATCGCGACCTGCTCGCCGTCGACGTCGACCAGCGCGTCATAAGTCGGCGCCGACCCGCTCCGGCCGGGCAGGTAGGTGTCATCTCCGGAGGTGGTTCGGGCTGCGAGCCGTTGCACTCCGGTCTTGTCGGACCGGGCGGCCTGGACGCCGCCTGTGTCGGCGCGGTCTTCGGCTCTCCGGTGCCTGATCGGATCTTGGACACCGCTGCCCTGGCTGATCACGGGTCGGGAGTCGTGCAGGTCGTGACCAATTATCCCGGTGAGATCATGAACTTCGAGATGGCGGCCGAGCTGGCCGCTGATGAGCAGGGCACGACCGTCCGAACGGTGATCGTGGGTGACGACGTCGCGCTGAGTTCGGACGCCGACGGACCCGGCCGGCGAGGCCTCGGCGCAACCGTCGTCGCGTGCCGCGTCGCAGGAGCAGCGGCCGCCGAAGGTCGCGATCTCGAGGCGGTGCGCGACGCTACGCAGCGCGTCGCCGACCGGGCCGGCTCGTACGGTATCGGCGTCTCATCGTGCACGCCGCCGCACCGCGACCGCCCCATCTTCGATCTGCCACCGGGTGAGGTCGAGCTCGGTATCGGCCTCAGCGGCGAGGCGGGACAGCAACGGGCTCCGCTCCCCGCCGCACGGGATCTCGCCGCGACGATGGTCGAGCACGTGTTGGCTGACCTACGACCAACCCCCGGGCAGCCGGTGCTTGCCATGCTGTCGGGAATGGGCGCGACGCCGTGGAACGAGTTGCACCTCCTCTTCGGGGAGGTGGCCGCGGCGCTGGACCACGCCGGTGTGGACATGGCTCGCTGCCACGTCGGGGACACGTTGACCTCCCTCGACCAGGGCGGCGCCGCACTCACCCTCGTGGAGCTGGACGACGATCTGCTGTCGCTGTGGGACGCGCCGATACACACGCCGGTCTTCCGATGGCGAGTCTGACGTGGCTGTCGATGCGGGCACGGTTCGCGACTGGCTCGAACGCTTCACTGCGTCCGTTCGCGACGCGCAGGAGGAACTGACCGCGCTGGACTCGGCAATCGGGGATGCCGACCATGCGCTGAACCTGCTGCGCGGCCTGGACGCGGCGCGAGAGGCTGCCGCCACCGTGGACTCCCCCGGACTGGCGCTGCGCAAAGCCGGCCGGGCCTTCGTCAGCTACGCGGGCGGCGCCACGGGACCGCTCTGGGGGACGCTGCTGATGCGGACGGGCAGTGCGCTCGAGCCGAGCCCCGTGGTGGACAGCGCCAACTTTGTCTACGCGCTGCGCGCTGGCGTCACGGGACTGGCAGAGCGTGGTCGTTGCAAGGTCGGTGACGGGACCATGCTCGACGCCCTCGTACCCGCGGTCGAGGCCTTGGAGCGCAACCCCGCCGACTGGGCGGCCGCGTCCGCCGCCGCCGCTGCCGGCCGCGACTCGACCGGCGACCTCGTCCCACGCCGCGGCCGGGCCGGCTACCTCGGCGACCGCGCCATCGGCCATGTCGACCCCGGCGCCGCGTCGGCGGCACTGTTGATCGCTGCTCTGGCCGATGTGCTGACGCAGAGCAGGATCGTCGAATCGCCCTGAATACGTCACGGCCCCGGCCGGCGAACCCACGTTGCCGGAACCCCGTCCCCTGGGGCAACCGCAGGAGCGTAGACGCGCACCGCACCGTGATACGACTGACCCGAGAAGGTCACCGGGTCGGCTGCGCACCGCTAAACGCCCGCGCCAACGGTCCGCCCCAATGACCTCCATACGGACCCCCATCTCGATTACTGGGCCGCGACGAGTGGTTGACTACAGCCGCGGGTCGACCGGCTCGGACTCCAAGGCGAGAACAGCGAAGACGCATTCGTGCACCCGCCACAGCGGCTCGCCGCGCGCAACGCGATCGAGTGCTTCCAGGCCCAGCGCATATTCGCGCTGCGCCAGCGACCGCTTGTGCCCGAGGCCACGCGAGCGCAGCCGTTCGAGGTTCGCGGACTCGGTGTAGTCCGGCCCGTAGATGATGCGCAGGTACTCACGTCCGCGGACCTTGAGCCCGGGCTGCACCAGTCCTTTTCGTCCACGGGTGAGATTCGCGGCGGGCTTGACGACCATGCCCTCTCCCCCGGCCGTGGTCAGTTCGGTCCACCAATCGGTTGCGCGGGCGAGCGAGTCCGGGTCGGTGGTGTCGGCAAAGATCCGCCGCGTTGGTGAGATCAACTCATTGTCTGCGGCGACAAGCGCGTCAGCCTTCTCAAGATGCCAGGCGTGCGGTCGGTCCTGGTACGCCCGTCCCTCGGACGCCAGGACCTGGAACGGCGCGAGGCGCACGCCGCCGAGGCCGTTGGTCGACCAGCAGTAACGCCGGTAGGCCTCGGTGAACGCTGCCGCGTTCGTATCCCTCGCGCGGGTGCGAGCCAACAGTTCGCGGACGTCCAGGCCCGCACCGCTCGCCCGCTGCAATGCGTCGACGGCGGCAGGCAGCGACGCGCGAGCCGCGGCACCGACCGCGGCGTACTGATCGCGCAGCAACGCTTCGGCCTTCGCACTCCACGGCAACAGTTCGGCGTCCAGCATGATCCACCCGGTGTCGAATTCGTCGAACAGTCCGACGGCGTCCACGGCGACCCGAAGCCTGTCGACGAGCTCTGCCATCAGGTCGTCGGCGAAGAACGGTCGCCCGGTGCGCGTCCACACCGCGCCGAGCCGATCGCCGGGTGCGCCGAAGCGTGTCCGTGCCGCGTCGAGATCGCGGCACACCAACGCGACAACGCGCGAGCCCATGTGCTTCTCCTCGCAGACGAGCTGCGCGACGCCGTCAGCGCGAAACGCCTCGAAGGCCTGTTCGGGATGCTCCAGGACGCCCGCCAGTTGTGAGGTCGCGACGGGGCTCATCGTCGGCGGCAGGTACATGAGCCAGCGCGGGTCGACAGCGAAGCGGCTCATCACCTCCAGCGCCGCCGCGGCGTTGTCCTCGCGCACGCCGATGCGGCGTTGGTACTGCGTCTCGATGATGCGACTGCCGGTGACGTCGGTGATGTCGAGGACGTCCGGGTCGCGGCGTGTCACCGTCTCGGTGGCGTCGGCGTTGGCCGGGAACGGTTTGACCGGTGCGTAGTAGACCGCGGCAGCGGGCACCGACACGACGTCACGTTCGGGGTAGCGCAGCGCGGTCAGCCGGCCGCCGAACACGCAGCCGCTGTCCAGGCACATCGTGTTGTTCACCCACTCCGGCGCCGGCACCGGCGTGTGCCCGTAGAGCACCATCGCCTTGCCGCGGTACTCCTGCGCCCACGGGTAGCGGACCGGCAGCCCGTATTCGTCGGTCTCGCCTGTGGTCTGGCCGTAGAGGCAGAATTCGCGAACCCGGCCGGATGCACGTCCCTGGTACCGCTCGACGAGTCCGGCGTGCGACACGACCAGCTTGCCGTCGTCGAACACGTAGTGACTGATCAGGCCGTCGACGAATCGCTCGACGTCGGCGCGAAACTGTTCCGTTTCATTCCCGAGCTGCGCCAGGGATTCGGCGAGGCCGTGCGTCACCTGCACGTTGCGTCCGCGCAGCGCGCGCAGCAGCTTCGCCTCGTGGTTGCCGGCGACGCAAAACGCGTCGCCGGCCGCCACCATGCCCATGGCCAGCCGCAGCACGCCCGGCGTGTCCGGCCCGCGGTCGACGAGGTCACCGACAAAGATCGCGCGGCGGTGCGGGTGATGCGCCCCCATCGGCCGGCCGGCCGCATCGCGCTCGACCGCATACCCCAGCTGTACGAGCAGTGTGTCGAGCTCGGCGCGGCAGCCGTGGATGTCGCCGATGACGTCGAACGGGCCGGCCTCGTGACGCAGGTCGTTGAACAGCTTCGTTCGCACGATCGCCACGTCGTCGATCTCGTCGGCGCGCAGCGTGTGCACGGTGCGGAAACCGTCGCGCTTCAACCCCTTCATGCCACGGCGCAGCTGGTCACGCTGCCGGCGGATGACTTCCGGCCCGAAATTGCGGTCGGGGCGCGTGGCGTTGCGGTTCAGGCACACGCTCTCGGGCACGTCCAGCACGATCGCGGTGGGCAGCACGTCGTGCTCACGCGCGAGCGCCACCAGCTTCTTGCGCGCGTCCGGTTGCACGTTGGTGGCATCGACGACGGTCAACCGGCCGGCGGCGAGGCGCTTGCCGACGATGTAGTGCAACAGCTCGAACGCGTCCGGCGTGGCTGCCTGGTCGTTCTCGTCGTCGGCGACGAGGCCGCGGCAGAAGTCCGACGAGATCACCTCGGTCGGTTTGAAGTGCGCGCGGCCGAAGGTGGACTTGCCCGAGCCGCTGACACCGATGAGCACCACCAGGCTCAGCTCGGGGACGGTCAGTTCCCGCGTCACCGCGCCACGGCCTTGGCAAACACGGCCATCTGCGTCGGTGCGCCGACCTCCGGGTCGTCCGTACCGACCGGCAGTCGGCGCACCGAATAGCCGTGGCGGTTGGCGACCTCGTCCGACCATTGGCCGAACTCGGCGCGCGTCCACTCGAAGCGGTGGTCACGGTGGCGCAGCTGCCCGGCGGGCAGGGTCTCGAACCGCACGTTGTGCTCGACGTTGGGCGTCGTCACGATCACTGTGCCGGGCGCCGCGTGGTCGAACACGGTGCGCTCGAGCGCGGCGAGCCGCGGCGGGTCGACGTGCTCGATCACCTCCATGAGCACGGCGGCGTCGAGACCTGCCAGGCGATCGTCGCGGTAGGTCAGTGCCGACTGGAAGATGTCCAGTCGCGTGCGCTGCTGCTCGGTCATCCGGTCGAGCTTCAGCTTGCGCGCGGCGATCTGCAGGGCCCGCGCCGACACGTCGACGGCCACGACGCGGTCGATGCCGCGGTCAGCGAGCAGCTCGCGCACCAGCACTCCCTCGCCACAGCCGAAATCGCCGACCGTGCGGGCGCCCGACGCGCGTACGGCTGCGAGCACGGCACCGCGGCGCTGCTCGGCCAATGGCACGGGACGGTCCGGCTCATCTACAACGGCCGCGATCTCGGTTGCGTTATCCAACTCCTCGGGCTCGGTGTCATCGACCTCGGCCAACCTGGCCAGCGCGGACTGCGCAAGCTCGCGCCGGTGCGTCAGATAGCGGCGGGTGATCAGCTCCTTCTCGAGGTGGCCGCTGAGCCACCCCGACCCGGCGCGGATCAACTTGTCGACCTCGTCGTTGCTGACCCAGTAATGCTTCGCGTCGTCGAGCACCGGCAATAGCACGTAAAGATGGTTCAGCGCATCGGCAAGCCGCGTGTCGCCGGTGAGGTGAACGTCGAGATACCGCGACTCACCCCACTGCGGCATCACCGGGTCGAGCAAGCTGACCTGGCTCTCCACGCGCCAGCCCAAGGGTTCGAACAGCCGGCGCAACAGCTCAGGGCCGCCGCGGCACGGCAAGGCCGGCACGTGGATCTCGAGCGGGACCGCCGACTCGGCGAGTTCAGGCCGAGCGTCGCAACGGCCCGTCAACGCCGTCCGGAAGACGTCCTTGAGCGCCATCGCCAGCATGCTCGACGCGGCGTAGGGCCGATCGTTGACGTACTGCCCGAGTGCGAAGCCGTCGCCCGACGGCCCCTTCCGCCCACGCACCAGACCGACCGGATCGACCTCCAACAGCAGAGCCACTGTGCAACGGTCGTCACTGTCCTCCGGGTAGAAGACATGCGCTGTGCCCACCGACTCGGTGAATGACTGCACGCGGCCCGGATGCTTGTGCAGCAAGAAGCCGAGATCACCGGCCGGCTGGTGCGTCGTCGAGATCGTCAAGAGCACAACAGTCAGTCTGCCGGATCACTGCCCGTCGTTTTGGTGCCGTCATCGCGGCCGCGGGGTAGAAACGCGTCCATCTGCCAATGTGAAAGCGAGGGCAGTGCGCCAAGCTGGCAATTGTCGCTGGCGTCCGCGCCATGACCCGCGCCAGCCAGCTCGACCCGCATACTTCTCGTCACGCGCACGCAGGGCCGGCCCGCGAACTGTCGATGGATTAGGCGATGTTCTCCCGCCATCAAACCGCCGTGGTGGCAGTCCTTGGGGATCTTCTTCTTCTCCCCTGGCAGACAACTTCGGTGGAGCTGAGGGCACTCGAACACCGACCCCCACGGATCTCCCGAAGCGCCGCCACGAGCTGACGTCCGTTCGTCGTCGCCTCGAACGACGCCTCGGCCAGACGCTGAACGATCTTCGAAGGCTCCCCTTCGCGGTACGCCGTGAGTGCGTCGAAGGAGGCGTTCGTGTCGGTAAGCAGGCCGGCTGAGACCGGCACGGTGACGTTCTGCGTCAGGCCATGACCGCGCAGCATCGAGTGGATCAGCGCCCGGCCGGTGTGACCGTTGCCGTCCGGGAACGGGTGGATCGTCTCGAACTGCGCATGCGCGATTGCGGCTTGGGCCAACAGCGGAATGTCGGTGCGCGTCATGAACGCGACGAGATCATCGATCAGGGGCTCGACGTTCTCGTGATGCGGGGGGACGAACATCGCCTGATGAGGCCCGAACGAGGTGCCCCCGATCCACACTTGCTCGCCCCGCCACCGGCCGGCGATGTCTGGGTGCAGCTCGATGAGCAGCGCGGCGTGCATCGCCAGGATCGATCGGCATCGAGGTGCTCGGCCAGTTCGAGCGCGGCCCTCATCGCGGCTACGTTGCCGACGATCTCGCTGGCGTTGCGCTTCTCGGTGCTACCGAGCTCGGCCAGCGCGATGGCTTTCGCGCCCGACGTCAGGTTCTCGATTATCGACGACGATGCCGACTCCGACCGCAGCAGCACGGAAGCGAACGGCGCCACCTCTGCACCGAACTCCGCGTCGAAGCGTGCGATCTCGACCGAGGCTTCTTCAGCCAGCGTGACGACGTCGGTCGGCAGCTGAGGAGTCCGATTCGCAATGAGGGGAACGACGGCGGCGCGGTACGAGCCCGAGTGCTTGCGGCGGACGCTTGCGGAGACCATCTCCGGCGCGAGCGAGGGCTTCCAGGGGCGCAGTTCCGTGCCCAGCTGCGGCCAGCCGGCATCTGAAACCACGCCTCGAACTTACGCTCAGTTATTGGATAACTGATACTAAGGAGCCGTTTGCAGCTCACTTATTCGGACAGACGTCGCAGCGTAGATGCACCAATGGCAACCAAGATGGCTACCACGCGATTATCGTTCGATTACCGAGGTGGCTCTAAGCCAACGCTTCTGGGTGGAGCTGAGGGTGTGATCCCTCAGGACATCCCGGACACATGTCTCAAGACATCGCGGACAGTCT
>NZ_CAXTQF010000054.1:0-12503 GCF_964246335.1 uncultured Jatrophihabitans sp.
CCGTCTCCCGCGCACCGTCTCCCGCGCACCGTCTCTCGCGCGCCGTGGCCCTGCGGCAACCCCCTTCGGTGATCAACAGTCGGTAATGCGCTCCCGGACGACCAACTTCTGCTGTTGATCACCGAGAAGGGGTGGCGGGCGCCCGTAGGCTGGAACTGTGAAGTACGCATGACCGGTCCCGGCAACGCCAACGGCGCACGGACCTCCATCATGACCATCGACGACGACCCGGGCGTCTCGCGCGCGGTCGCCCGCGACCTGCGCCGCCGCTACGGCGACACCCACCGCATCGTGCGCGCCGAGTCCGGCGAGAAGGCGCTCGATGCGTTGCGCGAGATGAAGCTGCGCGGCGACTCGGTCGCCGTGCTGCTGGCCGACTACCGGATGCCCGGCATGAGCGGTCTGGACTTCCTGGAAGCCGCCGCCGACCTCTACCCCGGCGCGCGGCGGGTGCTGCTGACCGCGTACGCCGACACCTCGGCGGCCATCGACGCGATCAACGTCGTCGACCTCGACTACTACCTGCTCAAGCCGTGGGACCCGCCGGAGGAGAAGCTCTACCCGGTGATCGACGCCCAGCTCGAGGCGTGGGCGGCCACCGATCACCACCCCGTGCCGGAGACGAAGGTCGTCGGCCACCGGTGGTCGGCGCGCTCGTCGCAGACCCGCGAGTTCCTCGCCCGCAACCAGGTGCCCTACCGCTGGTACACCAGCGAGACCCCGGAGGGGAAACGGCTGCTCGCCGCCGCGGAGGCCGACGAACACACGTTGCCGTTGGTGATCACGCCGGACGGCACGGCGTTGGTCGCGCCGTCCGACGCCGACATTGCCGGCCGTGTCGGGCTGAGCACCACGCCGGCGAAGGACTTCTACGACGTCGTGGTGATCGGTGGCGGCCCGGCAGGGCTCGGCGCGGCCGTCTACGGCGCGTCGGAGGGCCTGCGCACGGTGCTGATCGAGCGGTTGGCCACCGGTGGACAGGCCGGGCAGAGCTCGCGCATCGAGAACTACCTCGGCTTCCCGGACGGCGTCTCCGGCGCGCAACTGACCGAACGGGCGCGGCGACAGGCGGTGCGCTTCGGCGCCGAGGTGATCACCACCCGCGACGCCGCCACGCTCGAGGTCGCCGGCCCCGCCCGCACGGTGCGCTTCGCCGACGGCGACTCGATCGAGGCGCACACCGTCATCCTCGCCACCGGTGTCTCGTACCGGAAGATCGACGCACCCGGCTGCGGCGAACTCACCGGCCGCGGCATCTACTACGGCTCCGCGCTGACCGAGGCGTCCGGCTGCGTCGACCAGGACGTCTACATCGTCGGCGGCGCGAACTCCGCCGGGCAGGCGGCGGTCTACCTCGCCCGGCACGCGCGCTCGGTGACGCTGCTGGTGCGCGGGACGTCGTTGCAGGCCTCGATGTCCTACTACCTCGTCCAGCAGCTCGAGGCGATCGACAACATCCACGTCCGCACCTGCACCGAGGTCGCCGAGGCGCACGGCGACGGTCACCTCCAACGCCTCACGTTGCGCGACAACGCCAACAGCACCACCGAGACCGTCGACGCGCCGTACCTGTTCGTCTTCATCGGCGCCGCGCCGCGCACCGACTGGCTCGACGGCGTGGTGGTCCGTGACGAGCGGGGTTTCGTGCTGGCCGGCCCGGACCTCGGCACGGCCGACGCTCCGCCGGCGGGATGGAATCTGGACCGCCATCCGTTCCATCTGGAGACGAGCGTCCCGGGCGTCTTCGTGGCGGGCGACGTGCGGGCCGAGTCGGCCAAGCGGGTCGCCTCCGCGGTGGGGGAAGGCGCGATGGCCGTGATGCTCGTGCACCGTTACCTCGAGGGGCTCTGATGACACAGACGTTGCCGTGTGACGCCGCCGAACTGCGCACCCTGTTCCTGTTCGAGAAGCTCGCCGACGATCAGCTGGACTGGTTGTGCAACCGGGGCCGCATCGAGCTGTACGAACCGGGGACGCTGATCGCCGAGGGCGATCCCGCCACCTGCTTCTACGTGCTGATCGACGGCGAGATCACGATGTCGCGGCGCGTCGGCAGCGACGACGTCGAGATCAATCGCACCGATCAGCGCGGCGTGTACGTCGGCGCCTGGGGTTCCTACCTCGGCGACCGCGCGTCGCAGCAGTACAAGGCGAGCGTCCGCGTTCTGCGCGCCGCGCGGTTCTACGTGCTGTCGGCCGAGGACTTCGCCACGGCCATGCACGAGTGGTTCCCGATGGCCGTGCATCTGCTGGAGGGCCTGTTCCTCGGCAACCAGCAGCGGCAGGCCACGATCGGTCAGCGCGAGCGGCTGCTGGCGCTCGGCTCGCTGTCGGCCGGCCTGACGCATGAGCTGAACAACCCGGCCGCCGCTGCGGTGCGGGCGACGTCGACGCTGCGCGATCGCGTCATGCACATGCGGCAGAAGCTCAAGGCCATCGCCGGCGGCGCCTGGGATCGCGCGCAGCTCGAGACCCTGATGGATCTGCAACAGCGCGCGGCCGAGCAGGTCGGCAAGGCGCCGGACCTCTCGCCGCTCGAGGCATCGGACCGGGAGGACGTGCTGTCGGACTGGTTCGAGGAGCACGGCATCCGCGACGGCTTCCAGCTCGCGCCGACGTTCGTGCAGGCCGGCCTGGATGTCGACTGGCTCGAGCGCGTTGCCTCGACCGTCGGCGACGGCATGCTCGAAGGCGCCGTCCGCTGGCTCAACTACACGCTCGAGACCGAGCTGCTGATGAACGAGATCGAGGACTCGGCCACCCGGATCTCGTCACTCGTCTCCGCCGCAAAGCAGTACTCGCAGATGGACCGCGCGCCGAACCAGGTGCTCGACATCCACGAGCTGCTCGACAGCACGCTGGTCATGCTCAGCCGCAAGATCGGTTCGGACGTGCGGGTCGTCAAGGAGTACGACCCCACGCTGCCGAACATCCCGGTCTACGGCGCCGAGCTGAATCAGGTCTGGACCAACCTGATCGACAACGCGGTGCAGGCGATGGACGGCCACGGCACGCTCACCCTGCACACCGAGCACGACGACGACTGCATCGACGTCACGATCGGCGATACCGGCCCCGGCATCGCCGAGGACGTCGTCGGCCGCATCTTCGAGCCGTTCTTCACGACCAAGCCGGTGGGCGAGGGCACCGGCCTCGGCCTGGACATCTCCTGGCGCATCGTGGTCGACAAGCACCACGGCGACATCGCAGTGACGTCCGCGCCGGGCGACACGCGGTTCCGGGTCCGGCTGCCGATCCGCGCACCCGAGCGCGTCGCCGAACCCGCCTGACCACCGCACCGGCCGGTGATCCCGACTGCCCGCGCGATGAATCCCCACTGAGCCTTGCCGGGACGAGGCGCAGTGGGGATTGATCACGAGTCAGGCGTCGACCGGCGGTGCACTGCCCAGCGCGGCCAGTTCGCGCTCCACCATGGCCTCGTGCTCCCGCTCTTCGCGACGCGCCCGGCCGGGGCTCCAGAACCCGGTGAGCAGGAAGATCAACGGGATGAACACGACCTCACCGCCCACGGCGATCCAGAAGTAGTGCTGCCACTGCTTCGGGGACGCCGCCGCAGCTTTCTGCGCATCGTTCAGCGTCGCGGCATCGGACTTGGTGATGTTCTTGCCCAGCGACGTCAGCTGCGCCGCCGCGGCAGCCACCTTCGGCCCGGACGTCTGCACGGTCTGCAGATCCGCGGCGGGGACGGTCGCGAGATCCTGCAACCGGGCGACTGCCGCCGCCGGCGTGATGTGCAGCTTCGCCACGATCTCGGTGACCGCCTTCGCGCCGGCCGCCTTGTCCGTAGGCCGCAGCGCGAGGGTCGTGAGCGTCGCCTGGTCGACGGCCTGGGCAGCAGCCAGCGCGGGGCCGTGCTGCGCCGAGATCGTCACCACCTTCACGACGTCGGCCTCGGGCACGCCACTGATCTCGCTGAGCGCCTTGGCCTGCGCGGCCTTGTCGTTCGGGTTCGCCGACAGCGCAGCGCTCGTCGCCTTGTCGATCTTCTGCGCGGTGGCGATGTCCTGCGGATGCGCGGCGGCGATCTGCTGCGCCACCGGACCCTTCTCGACCAGCGTGGACACGGTGTTCACGATGTGCGGGACGATGAACACCGACACCGCGATGACGATGCGGATGACCAAACCCCAGATCGCGAGGCCGGTCGCGGCGAGCGCCGGATTGCGCTTCTCGACGGTCTCGGTGAAGCTCGCCATCCACGGCGCGTACGCCACGCCGAGGAACACGGCCAGGACGCTCAGGATCACCACGAACGCGGTGTAACTGGTGTCCGGGTGGGTGGCGCGCGTCGCAAAGATCACCGTCATGATGATGGCGCCGATGGCGCCGATGACCATGAACGGCTTCCGCACGCGCACCTTGTCCGACAGGTAGCCGATGATCAGTAGCGCGGCGGCATCGAAAGCCCAGATCCAGTTGCCGAGGCCGTTCGCCTTGTCCTGCGAGTATCCGAAGATCGTCTGGAAATAGACCGGGAAGAACCCGACCGCAACGTAGTAGATGATCAGGAAGACGCTGATCGCGAAGGCCGAGAGCACGATGTCCGGCTTGAGCATCTGCCGGAACGGGTGGCGCAACGACGCCTCGACATCGATGCCGGCGGCCCGGGCCTCGATCAGCGCGCGGTCGCGCGCGGAGACCATCAGCTGGTCGCGCAGCCGCGGCGTGAGTTCACGCAGGAAGATCGCGGACAGCGCCGCGACGACCAGGCCGACGATGCCGGCGGCGGCGTACTGGTTGTGCCAGGGCGTGGAGTTGCTGGTGCTGCTGATCTGGATGCTGACGACCAGCGAGCCGAGCACCGGGCCGAGCGTCCAGAAGCCCATCGCCGAGGCGCGGCCCAGCTGCGGGCTGAAGTCGCGGATCAGCGCCGGCGTGGCCACCAGGATGACGCCCTCGACGAGCCCGATCGCGGCGAACACGATCGCAAAGCCGATCTTGCTGTCCGCGAGCGGGATGCCGAACAGGCACAGCAGCGCGACGATCACCAGGCCGATGGTGATGATGTTGACCCGGCCGACACGGTCCGCGACGCCGGTGACGAACGAGGCGATGGCGCCGAGGATGTAACCGACGACGGCGATGTTGACGTAGTAGACGAACGACATGTGCGTGTCGACGAGGATGCCGTTCTTGCCGTCCGTGCCCGCAGCCACAGCACCGGCCAGATAGAACTGGTAGTAGAGAACGATCGTCGCCAGCACCACGATGCCGAGGCACAGGTATCGGCGCCCCGGGCTGGGATAGCGGTCCAACTCGGTACGCCGGACCGGCCGCTCGGTCACCGTCGCCATTCGTCACCCCTGTGTGATTTGCGCCATGATGTGAACGATTGTTTACTTCAGCCGACCGGAGGGCCGATGTCAACCGTCCGCGCCGCAACGGACCGCGAGGTAGACGTGTTCGTGCAGCTGTTCGCCGACGAGCCACACCTTGCGACGTTCAGCGAGCCGGCCCGTCGGCTGCTGGCCGTTGCGGCGGCGCTGTTCCACCGGCAGGGTGCCGCCGCCACGTCGATCCGCGACATCACGACGGTGTGCCGCCTGACGCCGGGGGCGTTCTACCGGCACTTCGCGTCGAAGGACGACATGCTCGACGCGTTGGTCGGGCTCGGCCACGCGCGCATGGAGACCCGGGTCGCCCATGCACTGGCCGAGGCCGGACCCGACCCGCGGACGCGGCTCGCCGCCTTCGTCGGCGCGTACGTTACGGGGCACCTCGAACAACCCGAGCTCGCGCAGGTCGTGCGCCGCGAATACCTGCACCTGTCCCCGGAACGGCACCGGGCAGTCGTGGCACGACGCCGCGCCCTGCGCACGCAGCTCGCCGACCTGCTCGCCGACGGGATCGCTGCCGGTCAGCTGAACCTGCCGGGCGGTGCAGCGGACCGCACGCGCGTCGCGGTGATGCTGCTGGACATGTGCAGCCGCACGTCCGACTGGTACCACGCGGACAGCCAACAGACGCCGCAGCAGATGACGCAGCTCTACGTCACCGCTGCGCTGCGGCTAGCCGGCGCGGCCTAGAGGTTGGCGATGTCGGCCTGCTTGGCGCGCACCGCCTCAGCGGCCTCCCGCAGCCCGGCGAGCTCGGACTCGGTGAGGTCACGCTCGACGATCCGCTTGACGCCGCTGCGGCCGATCTCTGCCTCGACGCCGAGGTACACACCGTCGATGCCGTACTGGCCGTCGACCCAGGCACAGACCGGGATGACCTGCCCGGAATCCTCGATGACCGCGCGCGCCATGCGTGCCGCAGCAGCCGACGGCGCGTAGTAGGCCGAGCCCGTCTTCAGCAGCGCGACGACCTCTGCGCCGCCGTTGCGGGTGCGGGTGACGAGCTCCTCGACCTTGTCCGCGGCCATCACGTCCGCGAGCGGCTTGCCGTCGACGAAGCATGCGGACGGCACCGGGACCATCGTGTCGCCGTGCGAGCCGAGCGTGAGCGTCTGCACCGAGCTGACCGGCACGCCGAGTTCGGCGGCGACGTTGTTGGTGAACCGCGCGGTGTCGAGCACGCCGGCCTGGCCGAAGACGCGCTCCTTGGGGAACTTCGAGGCCAGCTGGGTGAGCGCCGTCATCTCGTCCAGCGGGTTGGACACCACGATGATCACCGCGTCCGGCGAGTGCCGGGCGATGTTCTCCGCCACGCCACGCACGATCTTCGCGTTGACCTCGAGCAGGTCCATCCGGCTCATGCCCGGCTTGCGTGGCAGGCCGGCGGTGATGACGACGACGTCGGACCCGGCGGTCGCCTCGTAGCCGTCACCCTCGGCGGTCGTGGTGGCGCCGACGACGGTCGTCTCGAATCCCTCGACGGGGCGCGACTGGTTGAGGTCCAGCGCCAGCCCCTCCGGCTTGCCCTCGACGATGTCGGTCAGCACGACGGTGTCGAAGACGTCGTACTCGGCCAGCCGCTGGGCGGTCGTCGACCCGTAGAAGCCGGCGCCGACGACGGTGACCTTGCCGTGGCGGGTGGTGTCGGACATGCGTTCTCCCTGTCGTCGCTGCAACTGATTCGGAGGCTATGCCACTACCCGGTCAGGTATGCAGCCGGATGTCCACGGCGAGCATTGCGACACCCATGACGAGGTAGCACACGACGTCGAAGATCCGGCCGCGGACGGCCAGCTGACCGGCCCGCCCGCTCGGCAGCACCAGGCGCAGCAGCCCCGCGACGACGGCGGACACCGCGACGACGCCGGTGGCCGGGCGCCATTCCCCCGGATTGACGACGAGGTAGCAGAACGCGGCCAGCAGGATCGCGAGGACGAGCAGGAACGCGCTCTGCTCCTGGACCCAGCGCCACGCCCGGCCGAGCACGTCAGGCGTGCACGGGCGCGTCGGCAGCGTGCTCGGCCGCCTCGACGACATTGCGCAGCAGCATGGCGCGCGTCATGGGCCCGACACCGCCGGGATTCGGGGTGCGGAAGCCGGCGACCTCGGCAACATCCGGAGCGACGTCGCCGGCGATCTTGCCGTCCACCCGGCTCACCCCGGCATCCAGCACGGCTGCGCCCGGCTTGACCATGTCCGCGGTCACCAGGGACGGCGAACCGGCCGCGGCGACCACGATGTCGGCCTGTCGGACATGCTCGGCGAGGTCGCGCGTCCCGGTGTGGCACACCGTGACGGTGGCGTTCTCGCTGCGCCGGGTGAGCATCAGCGCGAGCGGCCGGCCGACGGTGATGCCCCGGCCGATGACGACGACGTTCGCGCCCGCGAGCGGGACGTCGTAACGACGCAGCAGTTCGATGATGCCCGTGGGCGTGCACGGCAGCGGCGCCGGCTTGCCGAGCACGAGCCAGCCGAGGTTGGTCGGGTGCAACCCGTCGACGTCCTTCGCCGGATCGACGGCTGCGAGGATCGCGAACTCGTCCAAGCCGGTCGGCTGCTGGACGAGGAACGCCGTGCAGTCCGGGTCGGCGTTCAGTTCGGCGACGACGTCCTCGACCTGCTGCTGCGACGCGTCGGCGGGTAGATCGCGGCGGATGCTGGTGATGCCGATCGCCGCGCAGTCCTTGTGCTTGGCGTTGACGTACCAGCGACTCGCGGGGTCGTCGCCGACCAGCACGGTGCCCAGCCCGGGACGGATTCCGCGCTCGGCCAGGGCACTCACGCGGTGCGCGAGCTCGTCCTTGATCGCTTTGAGCGTTGCTGTGCCGTCGAGGATGGTGGCGCTCACGCTGGCCGATTGTGCCAGCCGGTCCGTTACCGCGACGGGGTGTACGTCGCGGGCCCGTTGTTCGGCCGTGCGGTCTTGTCGCGCATCGCGTACATGAGCGCGCCGCCGACAATCGCGAGCAGCGCAGCGGCGATGGTCAACCAGTAGCCGATCTGCGGCCCGCGGGACATGTCGATGCCCATCCGCGTCGCCCCGTCCCAGCTGCCGCCGGCGTCGGACGGGATGTTGTTGAACTGGTTCGGCACGAGGAACCACGCGATGCCCGCCGTGACGAGGGCGACCACACCGACGATCATGCTGTTGCGCGCCGCTGCGGCCACCGGTCCGTGCGCGCCGCGCTCGAAGCGGCTCACGACCTTGCCGCGCATCAGGCCCGCGACGCCGAGACCGGCGATGACGAGCAGGATCGGCGCCAGCAGCCCGATCTTGCCGTCCTTCCAGGAGTACAGGTCGGACTCGGCGCGCAGCGCCAGGTGCCCGTGATATGTGCCGGTCGGGCTGAACCACGGCGTGAACACGCCGATCACGGCGAGCAGCGCAGCGGCCGGGATCAACCAGGCGACCGACGGCGGCCGCTGCGCCGGCGTCGGCTGCGGCGGCGGGGGCGGGGGCGCCTGCCAACCCTGGGTCACCGGCTGCTGCGGGGGCGTCTGCCAGCTCGGCGCCACCGGCCGCGATTGCGGGGGTTGCTGCGGGCCCTGTTGGCCCTGCGAACCGTGCTGCGGGGTCGGCGAACCTTGCTGCGGGGTCGGTGAACCCTGCTGCGGGGTCGGTGAACCAGGCGGCGGGTAGGTCATGGCGTTGCCTCCCATTTCGCGGGCCGGCACCCGCGATGAGGAATCTCAATCAGTTAACATCAACTTTACCCCGGGCTGTCCGTACGTAACCTCAGCCACCGAGGCGGACGCCGAAGACGCCGACCAGCAACATCGCATGCCCCACGTCGATGTGCGCGCCGCGCAGATCGGCCAGACGCGGGTCGAAGACGTCGAGCAGGGCCCCGCGCAGATCCGCGTCGCGCAGATCGGTGTTGCCGAGGCGGACGCCGCGCAGATCGGCCCCGGCGAAACTGCACTCGCGCAGGTCGGTGTCGACGAGGTTCGCCTCGGTGAGGCGGGATTGCGACAGATCGCGCCCGCGCAGCTTCAGCCCGCCCAGCGCGGTTCGGGTCAGATCGCACGTCGTGAATGTCGTGCCACGCACCTGCGCATCGACCATCATCGAACCGGTCAGCTTGCACCCGTCGAACCGGGCGTCGGTCAGCCGCGCTCCGCCGAACGTGCAGGCGACGAACGTCGAGTTCGAATGCCTGGAGAGCGTGAGGTTCGCGTCCGCGAAATCGCAGCCCACGAACGTGCAGCCCGTCGTCGTCAGGTCGGCGAGGTCGGACTCGACGAAGTTCTCGCCGTCGAACTCACGATCCGTCCAGGTCTCGCCCGGCGCGTCGAACACGACCGGATGTCAGTGGAAGAAGTGCCGCGCGCCGGTGAAGTACAGCGCCACGCCCGCAGCCTTTGCGGCGGCGATGGTGTCCTCGTCGCGGATCGAGCCGCCCGGCTCGACGATCGCCCGCACCCCGGCGTCGATGAGCACCTGCGCACCGTCGGCGAAGGGGAAGAACGCGTCGGACGCCGCTACCGATCCGGCGGCCCGCTCGCCGGCGCGTGCCACGGCCAGCTTGCACGAGTCGACGCGGTTGACCTGCCCCATGCCGACACCGACGGTCGCGCCGTCGGCGGCGAGCAGGATGGCGTTGGACTTGACGGCGCGCACCGCACGCCACGCGAAGACGAGGTCGGCGAGTGTCACGTCGTCCACCGCGTCGCCGGCCTGCAGCGTCCACGCCGCGGGATCGTCGCCGGGCGCGTCGATGGCGTCAGCGGTCTGCAGCAACAGGCCACCGGAGATCGGCCGGCGCTCCACCGTCGGGCCGGCGGGGCGCGGCTGGGCCAGCAGCACGCGGGTGTTCTTGCGCTTGCTCAGCCGCTGCAGGGCGTCCGCGTCGTAGGCGGGGGCGACGATCACCTCGGTGAGCACCTTCGCGATCTGTTCGCAGAACTCGTTCGTCACCGTGCCGTTGGTCGCGATCACGCCGCCGTAGGCGCTCGCCGGGTCACAGGCGTGCGCCTTGGCGTGCGCTTCGGCGACGTCGCGGCCGATCGCGATGCCGCACGGGTTGGCGTGCTTGATGATCGCGACGCACGGCGCGGTGAAGTCGTACGCGGCCCGCCAGGCGGCGTCGGCGTCGACGTAGTTGTTGTAGCTCATCGAGGCGCCGGACAGCTGCTCCGCGCCGGCGACTCCGCCGACCTCGCCGGGCTTGACGTAGAGCGCCGCGCGCTGGTGCGGGTTCTCGCCGTAGCGCAGCACCGCGGCCCGCTCGTAGCTCTCGGCCACCCAGCCCGGGAAGCCGGTGGCCGTGCCGTCGACCTCGTCGTCGGGCGCGACGACGTTGCCCAGCCAGGACGCGACGCCGATGTCGTAGGCGGCGGTGTGCCGGAACGCGGCGAGGGCGAGTTGCCGGCGCGCGGTGAGGTCGTAGCCGCCGTCGCGCACCGCCTCCAGCACCTCGGCGTAGCGGTTCGGATCGGTGACGACCGCGATCGACCCGTGGTTCTTCGCGCTGGCCCGCACCATGGCCGGACCGCCGATGTCGATCTGTTCGATGATCTCCGGCTCGGACGCGCTGCTCGCCACCGTCTGCGCGAACGGGTACAGGTTGGACACGAGCAGCTGGAACGACTCGATGCCGAGCCCGGCGATGGTCTCCACATGCTCCGGGTTGTTCTGGTCGGCCAGCAGGCCCGCGTGCACGTGCGGGTGCAGCGTCTTGACCCGGCCACCCATGATCTCCGGGAAGCCGGTCACCTCGTCCACGGCCGTCACCGGCACGCCGAGGTCGCGGATGCGCGCGGCCGTCGACCCGGTGGAGACGATCTCGACGCCGGCCTCGTGCAGCCCCCGAGCCAGGTCGTCCAGGCCGCTCTTGTCGTACACGCTTATCAGCGCGCGCCGAATCGCGATCTTGGTCATGCAATCTCCTCGCAGAGCTTTCGGACGGTGGCGACGTAGAGGGGTTTCTCCGCGGCCTGGATGCGTGCTTGCAGGGTCTGCTCGTCGTCGCCCGCCTCGACCGGCACCTCGACCTGCGCGATCACCGGCCCGGTGTCGACGCCGTCGTCGACCCAGTGCACGGTGACGCCGGTGTAGGCGTCGCCGGCCGCCAGTGCGTCCCGGATCGCGTGTGCACCCGGATGGGCCGGCAACAGCGCCGGGTGGGTGTTGACGATGCGGAAGCGGGCGACGAACGACGGCGCGAGCACCCGCATGAAGCCGGCGAGCACGACGAGGTCCGGCTCGTGCGCGGCGACGAGCTCGGCGAGTTCGGCGTTCCAGGCGCTGCGGTCCGGGCAGGCGTCGAGCGCGAGCGCGAAGGTCGGCACGCCGGCGTCGGCGGCGCGTTGCATCGCTGCACAGCCGGGCCGGTCGGTGCCGGCCGCGACGACCGCGCGGCCGAGCACGTCGTCGTCGAGCAGGGCCGCCAGGGTGCTGCCGGTACCGGACGCGAGGACGACGAGACGGGGCTCGGCATCGGCCTGCGTGGGCACGCCGACCACCCTATCCAGCGAGTTTGTCGCCGTCCTTGCCGGTGCTGCCAGTGGTGTCGGCGCTGTGCCCGCGTGTGCGCCCGGACGACCGCGCGGCATCGCCCACGACGGCCAGCAGCGGCTGCTCGGTCTCCGCGCTGCGCCGACGCACCATGCCGGCGACATCTGCGACGAGCATCGCCAGCGCACCGAAGACGCCGACCTGCACGCCCAACGCCAGCCCGAACTGCCATGGTGAGGCCCCGACGGCGCTCAACTGCGCAGAGCCGACCGAGCCGCCGCCCAGCCACGCGAGCACGACTCCGGCGAGCGCCGCCACGCCGGCGGCCGCGCCGAGCACCCGCCACCGCCCGATCCCGGCGCCGAACCTGCGGGCGCCGCGTGCCGCGTACGCGCCGGCGGCGAGACAGGTGACGGCGGCGAGCGTCCACACCGGCCAGCTGGCGCCGTGCCCGGTCGGGAGCGCGCCGAGCACCGGGAAGGCGGGCAGCGTGCCGTGCGTCGTCGAGACCAGCGAGACCGAACTCCCGGTGCCGACGGCGAACCCGGGTCCGGCGAGGTACGACGCCCCGGCCACGACCGCGTTGGGCGCGGCGAGCAGCCCGAGCGCCAGGACAGGCGCGGCGGACCAGCCCCCGCCGACGACGTCGGACAACTCGCCGACCCGTCCGTGATGGACGACCAGTGCCC
>NZ_CAXTQF010000054.1:12513-24251 GCF_964246335.1 uncultured Jatrophihabitans sp.
AGTGCCCCGGCCACGAGCAGCGCGGCACCCACCGCGTAGGCGAGCAGCGCGGCCGCCGCGGAGCGCGCCGCGGCGCCGAGCAACGGCGCTGCCGACGGGGACGTCGCCTGCAGGTGATCGCCGAGGGCCGACCAGCGCACCAGCGCTGCGCCGGTGCACGAGCCGAAGAGCAGCAGCGACGCGAACGCCACGGCGACCGGTGCGGCGCTGCTGGTGCCGAGCGACGCCGCTGCCGCCGCGATCGTGCAGGGCACGGCGAACGCGGCCGTCTGCAGCGCGCCCGCAGCCAGCAGCGTCTTCGGGCGTTCTTCTTCGAGGTCGGCGGCGACGTCGGCCAGCCCGCAGCCCGCGCGCCACGCGAGCACGCCCAGCAGCACGGTCATGCCGGCCGGCACGAAGAACGCCTGGACGCCGCCGACCGTGATGCCGCCGTGCAGTGCGGCCAGGAAAGTCAGCAGTCCGGCGCGGATGGCCGATCCGGCACTGCCCGAACTCCCCGAGGCGGGCAGCCACGCGATCGCGACTAGGGCGATGGCGGCTGCGGCAGCGAGCAGAGCCGTGCCCGCGCCGGTCCATACGGCCGCACGCCACAACGATTGGCCGGCCGCCTGCGGCACGACGCTGCGCCGCGCCGTCGAGTCGTCGCGCGGTGCCGGCATCCGTTCAGACTGACAAAGCGCCACGCCGATCTGCGGCAGACGCGCCGCGGGTGATCAGGTCACGCGAACTTCGGCTGCACTGTCCGGGCAGGACGGCTGCCGGGCACGACGGTTGCCGGGCACGACGCCTGCCGGGCACGACGCCTGCCGGGCACGACGCCTGCCGGGCACAGCATGGGTTGCCCGACGAAACGCCAACTATGTGCCGCCGAAGCGACGAATAGTTGGCGTTTGTGCGCGCCGAGGATCAGTGCTCGTCCGGCGGCGCCCACCGACTCGCACCATGTGACTCACCGCTCTCGTCGCGGCGCTCTCCGGACTGGTTGTCTTGCTCACCGCCCGGTTCTGCGCCGGATTCCGCACCCGACTCGTACCGGCTTGTCTCGCCGAAGCCGCCGGGCATGAACGAGCTGGACGTGGGCTCGCCGCCGGACGCCGGCCCCGAACCCGGTGGCGGGGCATAGGGGTTCTCTTCCGGCGTCGGTTCGTCGCCGCCGTAGACAGGGGATCCGCTCGGCGGCGGTCCGTAATCGGGCGCATCGTCGTGCTGCGTCGACGCCTCGGCGGGCTCCGCGGCGCTGGTCTGTGATGACGGGGTCGCGAAGGCCTGCGTCGGTTCGTACGTCGGCGGTGCTTCCGGGGTCTGTGACGCGGGCGGCTGCCCGTAATACGGCTGCCCCTGTGACTGGCCGTACTCCGACTGCCCCTGCGATTGGCCGTAACTCGACTGCTGCGGTTGGCCAGAGCCCTGCTGTTGACCGTAGCCGGACTGCGCCTGTTGGCCGTAGGGCGACTGAGCCTGTTGCTGGCCGTAAGCCTGCTGCTGCCCGTAACCCTGCTGCTGCCCGTAACCCTGCTGCTGGCCGTACCCGTATCCGGACTGGTTGCTGCCGGCCCGACCGCCGGTCAACGCCGACAGCGAGCCGCCGCTCTGCCGGAAGGAAAGGAACGCAAGCACCGCACCCGCGATGGTGAGCACCAGTGCCGCCCAGTAGCCGAAGCCGTGCCCGACTTCCGGGTGGATGGTGCAGCCCTGAAAGCTCTCGCTGGCCGGGACCTTGACGGGATCGATGAACAGGGCGAGCAGGGTGGAGATGGCGGCGAGCACGAACGCGCCGGCCGCGACAAGGCGTGCCGGCACCGGCAACTTCACCTGCGGCGCGAACACGTGTACGGCGACCGCGACGGCACCGATGAGCGCAAGCAGAACGCCGAACCAGCCGAAGAAGCCGTGCCACGCGCTCTCGGAGTTGTTGTCCGTCGCTGACGCGACGCTGTTTCGGATGGACGCCGGACAGCTGCCCGACAGCGACGTGTCCGCGGTGTAGTACTGGATGAACGAGAAGATGAATGTGAGGACACCGGCTGCGATTACGGCCCAGTCGAAGGGCTTGACCGCGCGGAAGTCGAACCCGGCGCGGGTTGGCCCGCCAGCACCATACTGCCCGTACGGAGCGGCTTGACCGTACTGGCCGTAACCCGGTTGCCCATAAGGCGACGGTGCGCCGTACTGCCCGGCTTGCTGCTGCTGGCCGGGCTGGCCGTAACCGCCCGGCTGAGGCGGCTGCCCGTAACCGCCCTGCTGAGGCGGCTGCCCGTAACCGCCCTGCTGAGGCGGCTGCCCGTAACCGCCCTGCTGAGGCGGCTGCCCGTAACCGCCCGGCTGACCCGGCTGCCCGTAACCGCCCTGCTGACCCGGCTGCTGCCCGTAACCGCCCTGCTGAGGCGGCTGGCCGTAACCGCCCGGCTGAGGCGGCTGGCCGTAACCGCCCGGCTGAGGCGGCTGGCCGTAACCGGGCTGGCCTGGCTGCCGGTTACCACCGGGCTGTTCGTTGCCGGCCTGCTGATCGTCCTGCTGGCCCTCCGACGATTCGGATGGTCCCGGCCGGTCGTTCCCGGGTGGGCCGTAGGTCATCTCAGATACCAGCCTCTCGCAGGTGGTGCGATGGATCTTGATCGATCGAGCCTAGCGTTCCATCAGGTGCTGGCGGTCAAACATCGGACGCACCCGCCCGGCCGGCTCGAAAGCCCGTGAACACGTCGAAGCCGGGACGCGCACGGATGCACGTCCCGGCTTTGAAGACTGTCGTTCGGGCCCTCAGCTCCCTGACGGCGGTCCATAACTCGGTGGCGGCGGCGATCCGGGCGGTTGGCCCCCGGTGCCCGGATTGCCAGGGGTGGGGTGGCCGGCGCCAGGACCCGCTGTACCAGGTCCGGGGGCACCCGGACCTGCGGCCGGACCGGGCCCGGCACCGGGTGACGGTGCCGTGCCGTAACCACCCGAGGCCGGACCGCCGGGCGTCGGCTGGCCGCCGTAACGGGCCGCCGGGCCCTTGTCGCCGATATTCGGCACCTTGCTGCCGAGCGCGCCGGGCAGCACACCGCCGGTCTGCTGGAACCGCATGAGGCAGAGGACGGTTGCTGCCACGATCAGCACGAAGCTGGCCCAGTAGCCGAAGCCGTGACTGAAGTACTGATCCGGGACGTCGGTCGGGTTCAGGAACATCGTGATCAGCGAGCACAGGAACGCGACGGCGAACAGCCCTAGGGCGATGAGTCGAGGTGCCGCCGGCATGCTCACCTGCGAGGCGAACAGGCTGACTGCGATCACGGCGGCGCCCGCCAGTGCGAGCAGCGCCGCCAGCCAGCCCAAGAAGCCGTCCCCGAACGCGCTCTCACTCGTCGAATAGCCGAATGCACTCGCGGAGTAGTAGTCGAACAGGGAGAAGATGAACGCGAGCAATCCCGCGCCCATGATCGCCCAGTCCAGCGGGTTCACCGTTTTCGGATCGAACCCCGGGCGGCCGCCCGGTCCGCCCTGACCACCCGGCGGCGGGTAGCCACCACCCGGCGGGGGGTAGCCGCCACCTGGCGGCGGCCCGAACTGGCCCGGCTGACCGGGGCCGGGCGGCGGCGCGGGCGGCTGGTTGCCCTGGTTCGGCGGCTGGAAGGTCATGAGTACTCCTCATCGCAGGCCGGAATGACCAACTGGCAGAACGTTGAGAGCAAGCTAGCGGTCTGGCCGCGAGTTGGGAACTACATCAGGCCACGCGGCACGAACGAGCACGCGAAGAATCCGCCCTCACCGGGCGACATCCGGGTCATTTCGGACGATAAGGCGAGCAGGCCGGCGGCGCCGGCGCTTGATCAAAGTATGGCCGTGGTCGATATTCGACCACGGCCATACTTTGATCAACGGGTGGGCCGACGCTCGACCCCCCGCGCGCGTCAGCCGAGCAGGTCGCGCATCAGGCGCGCGGTCTCGCTCGGCGTCTTGCCGACCTTGACGCCGGCCGCCTCGAGGGCTTCCTTCTTCGCCTGCGCGGTGCCCGACGAGCCGGAGACGATCGCGCCGGCGTGGCCCATCGTCTTGCCCTCGGGCGCGGTGAAACCGGCGACGTAACCGACGACGGGCTTGGTGACGTTGGCCTTGATGTAGGCCGCGGCGCGCTCCTCGGCGTCGCCGCCGATCTCGCCGATCATGACGACGGCGTCGGTCTCCGGGTCGTTCTGGAACGCCTCGAGGCAGTCGATGTGCGTGGTGCCGATGATCGGGTCGCCACCAATGCCGACGCAGGTCGAGAAGCCGATGTCGCGCAGCTCGTACATCATCTGGTAGGTCAGCGTGCCGGACTTCGACACCAGGCCGATGCGCCCCGCCTTGGTGATGTCGGCGGGGATGATGCCGGCGTTGGACTTGCCCGGGCTGATCACACCGGGACAGTTCGGCCCGATGATGCGCGTCTTCGACTGCGCCGCATGCGCCCAGAACGCCGCGCTGTCGTGCACCGGTACGCCTTCGGTGATCACCACGGCAAGCGGGATCTGCGCGTCGACGGCCTCGATGACCGAGTCCTTGGTGAACGCCGGCGGCACGAAGCCGACGGTGACATTCGCGCCCGTCTCGGCCATCGCCTCACCGACCGAGGCGAACACCGGCAGCGTGGTGCCGTCGAAGTCGACCTTCGTACCGGCCTTGCGGGCGTTGACACCGCCGACCACCTGCGCGCCCGAGGCGAGCATGCGGCGGGTGTGCTTCGTGCCCTCGCCGCCGGTGATGCCCTGGACGATGATCTTCGAGTTCTCGTCGAGCCAGATGCTCATGCCGTCACTTCCCCGCGTTCGCGAGCTCGGCGGCCTTGTCGGCCGCGTCGTCCATCGTGTCCGCCAACGTCACCAGTGGATGCGCGGCCTCGGTGAGGATGCGCCGACCCTCCTCGACGTTGTTGCCGTCGAGGCGCACCACGAGCGGCTTGTTCGCTTCCTCGCCGAGGATCGACAGCGCCGTGACGATGCCGTTCGCCACCGCGTCGCACGATGTGATGCCGCCGAACACGTTGACGAACACCGAGCGCACCGAAGGGTCGTTCAGGATGACGTCGAGGCCCGCGGCCATGACCTCGGCCGACGCACCGCCGCCGATGTCGAGGAAGTTCGCCGGCTTGACGTGCCCGTGCTTCTCACCGGCGTAGGCGACGACGTCGAGCGTCGACATGACCAGGCCCGCGCCGTTGCCGATGATGCCGACCTCACCGTCGAGCTTGACGTAGTTGAGGTGCTTCTCCTTGGCCTTCTGCTCGAGCGGATCGGTGGCCCGCACGTCGACGAAGTCGGCGTTGCCCGGCTGGCGGAAATCGGCGTTGTCGTCCAGCGTCACCTTGCCGTCGAGCGCCACGACGCTGCCGTCGCCGACCTTCGCGAGCGGGTTGACCTCGACCAGCGTGGCGTCGGTCTTGACGAACGTCTCCCACAACTCGACCAGCACCTGTGCGACCGGCTCGACAAGCTCCTGCGGGAACTTCGCGGCCGCCGCGATCTCGCGGGCCTTGGCGTCGTCCACGCCGACGTTGGCGTCGATCGGCACCTTCGCCAGCGCTTCCGGCCGCTCGACGGCGAGCTGCTCGATCTCCATACCGCCCTCGTAGGACGCCATGGCGAGGAACGTGCGATTGGAGCGGTCCAGCAGGTAGGAGACGTAGTACTCCTGCTGGATGTCCGCGCCTGGGTCGACGAGAACGCGGTGCACGGTGTGGCCCTTGATGTCCATGCCGAGAATTTCGGTCGCGGCGGCTGTGACATCAGCGGGCGTCTTCGCCACCTTGACACCGCCGGCCTTGCCCCGGCCGCCGATCTTGACCTGCGCCTTGACGACGGTGACGCCGCCGAGCTTCTCGGCCACCGCCTTCGCTTCGGCCGGCGTGGTCGCGACCTCGCCGAGGCTGACCGGTACGCCGTGCTCGCGGAACAGTTGCTTGGCCTGGAACTCGAACAGATCCACTTGGTACGCCCGTCCTCGTTGACTGTGTTGCAAAGCCCAACCTACGGACCCTATCGACCGCCCGCGGTGCCGGTCGCCGCCGTGAGACCGGCTTCACGCCCTGCCGCGGTCAGCCGGCGGGCGCGCCCACGTGGCCGCGCACCCAGGCGACGATGTCATCCATCGTCGCGCCCGGGGTGAAGATCTTGGCGACGCCCTGCGCCTCGAGCTCGGGGATGTCGGCCTCCGGGATGATGCCGCCGCCGAAGATGATCACATCCGTGGCGTCGTTCTCGGCCATCAACTCGAGCGTGCGCTTGAACAGCGTCATGTGCGCACCGGACAGCACGGACAGCCCCACCGCGTCGGCGTCCTCCTGGACGACCGTCTGCACGATCTGTTCCGGCGTCTGGTGCAACCCGGTGTAGACGACCTCCATGCCGGCGTCGCGCAGCGCACGGGCGATCACCTTCGCGCCGCGGTCGTGGCCGTCCAGCCCGGGTTTGGCGATGACGATGCGCAGCGGAGCGGCCATGGGCGCAGCTTATGCCGGGCCGGCGGGCCGCTCGGTGAGCAGCTGGATCAGCCGGCAGTCGGCGGCGATGCCGGCCAGCACGCCCGGGATGTGCGTCCACTCCTCGGCGGTTCCTCGGCCCTCGCCGCGGAAGGTGCCGTCGTGCACGATGCCGTCGAGTCCTGCCGCGTAGGCGACGTTGACGTTCGACGAGCTCCACGCCCGCAGCACCGGCTCGTGGCCGACGTCGCGGACGGCCTGTACGAGCGCCTGCACCAGCCGGTGGTCGCGGCCGCCCGGCAGCCGCATGGCCGGCTGCCGTTCGCCGTCGCGGATCGTCACTCCGACGCCGGCGGCGGTTGCGGCACTGTGCGCGGCGTCCCGGGTCGCGGCGTCCAGCCGCTCGAGCTCGGCCGGGTCGGTGCTGCGGATGTCCACGCCGACGGAGCCGGTGGCCGGCGAATGGTTGAACACGTCCCCCGCGTGCAGGCGGTTGACGCGGCGCGTGGACAGCGGGTCGGCGTCCCACGGGGGTGCGTGCCGCGGCAGCGGATCGTCGTCCAGCGCGGTGATAAATCGGGCCATCGCGTCCGGCACCTCGGACACGCCACCCTGCAGCGAGTGCCGCGGCTGCGCCGTGAACTCGAACATCAGGCCGGCGAAGCCGATCGCGTTCCAGCTGACCGTGCCGACGCCGCCCATCAGGTCGACGACGTCGCCCAGATCCGCGCCCCGCTCGGCCACGAGCGCGTGCATCCCGCTCAGCCCGGTCTCCTCGCCCAACACCCACGCGAGCGTGACGCGCCGCCACGGCCACGGCCGGGGCTGCGCCTGCAGGAATCGCAGGATCGCGAGCGCGGACACGTCCGACGACGTCGTCTCGGTGGCCGGCCCGACGAAGCGGTCGCCGTCGACGACGAGGACGTCGCTGGCGGCCCGGTGCGCGGCGACGGTGCCGAGGTCGTCCATCGTCGCGATGAACGACATCGTCGCCTCGCCGTCCCCGTCGACGGTGACCACGACGTTGCCGACGGCGTCGACGACCGGGTCGGCTCCGCACGCGCGGGCGAGCCGGGCGATCACCACGGCGCGGTCAGCCTCGGCGCCCTGCGGCGCCGGGACGCGCGCGATCGCGGCCCACTCGTCGAGGATGCGGGCGGTGTCGTCGGCAACGAAACCGCGGGCGTCGATTGCCGGCTGCCCTGTCATACGCCCGGCAGGGCGGCGCGTGCGATGTCCTGCACCAGGTCGATGCCGCCGGCGAAGGACGACCCGTGCTGGGTCAGCACGGCCATCAGATAGGTGTGCCCGTGCCGACGCACGATGCCGAGGCTGTCGACGAGCCAGCGGTTGTCGTCCAGCGAGCTCGCCAGCCACCCGTTCTTCAAGGATGTGTCGTCCGGGTCGTCGGCGAGCGTCGCGACGCCCCACCGCTGGTCGGACTCGACGTTGCGCATCAGGTGCAGCACGTAGTACTGGGATGCGTCCGTCAGCGGGCCGTGTTTCTCGACGAGCGCCTGCAGCAGCGCAAGCTGATCGGTGGCGCTCGTGCGCGTGAATCCCCAGTAGATGCCGGGCCCGAGGGTGGTGTGCCGCAACCCCAGCGTCGCGTTGGCCTTGCCGACCGCCTCCCGGCCGCCCTCGCGCGTCCACAGCGTGTTCGCGGCGTTGTTGTCGCTGTGCTCGATCATCGCGGTGACCAGCTGCCGGTCCGAGCTCGACAACGCGGTGTGCCGCTGCTGGTGCTGCAGCATCAGCGTCTCGGCGATGTCGACCTTGGCGATGCTGCCCTCGTACATCCCGCTCGTCGCACCCGTGCTGAACGTCGCGCCGGTCGTCGTGTCGCGGATCGCCACCGAGTAGCCGCTGTGGCCGCGCGCGCCGGCGAGTGCCCGGACGCGCTTCGCGGCGCGGATCTGCGCGGCGCTCGGCCCGTGCGAGGTCGTGGCCGGTCGTGTGCTGGGAGTGGCCGGCGGCGTGCTGGTCGCCGGTGCGCTGGTGCTCGTCGGCGTCCCGCTCGGCGGTCCGGACGACGAGCGGTGCGCAGGTGCCGCGCCCGACGAACACGCGACACAGGCGAGCGCGATCGCGGCGGCGACCGCGCAGATTCGCGCGGGGCGTCGCCTGGCCGTACTCACGGGACGCCAGTCTACGAAGCGGCCGCGACCTACGCGTGGTGCTCCGCGCGCTGTCGTACGCCGTAGGACAGCGCGCAGGTGCACATGTCCTCACCAGGTTGTATTACGCCCGTCATACAGGCTGCGAGAGAGTCCCGACCCCGACATCTGATCGCACCCGAGCCGCCGGTAGTCGGCTCAGAGCTTGTGCACGGGCGCGTAGCGCAGCATCAGCCACTTGGTGCCGACGTCGCCGCCGAAGTCGATCTGTGCCTGGGCGCCGTCGCCGCTGCCGCGCACGCCGACCACCGAACCGAGCCCCCATGCATCGTGGGTGACGCGATCGCCGAGATCGAGTGACGGTACGGCCCGGTTGCCGACGCCACCGCGCAGCCGGCCGGAGGACGCGAGCTGTTCCTGCGCCGACGGCTGCCGCGCGCCGCGCGCACGGGAGGCCTTGTAGCCGTGGTCGCCGTAGCGGCCGCTGCCGGCGTCGTCGTCGCCGTAGCGATCGACGAACGGGCGGCGGTCCACGGCGCCGGTCCAGGTGGCGAGCTCGGCCGGGATCTCGTCGAGGAACCGTGACGGCGGGTTCCACGACGGCGCGCCCCAGGCCGAGCGCGACAGCGCACGGGACAGGTACAGCCGCTCGCGCGCCCGGGTGATCCCGACGTAGGCGAGCCGGCGCTCCTCGGCCATCTCCGCGGGTTCGCCCAGCGAGCGCATGTGCGGGAAGACGCCGTCCTCCAGCCCGGTCAGGAAGACGACCGGGAACTCCAGGCCCTTCGCGGTGTGCAGCGTCATCAGCGTGACGACACCGCCGGACGCGTCGGGTATCGAATCGGCGTCGGCCACCAGCGACACCTGCTCGAGGAACGCGTCGAGCGTGGCCGGCTCGGCTGTGTCCACGGCGCCCGCGCGCTGTTCCTCGAACTCGCGGGCGACGCTCACGAGCTCACGCAGGTTGTCCACCCGTGACTCGTCCTGCGGATCCGACGACCGCTCCAGCTCGGCAAGGTAGCCGCTCTGCTCGAGCACCGCCTCGAGGACGGTCCCAGGCGTCGCGTCCGGGCCGGCGGCCACGCCGCGCAGCGTGGTCAGCATGGTGGTGAATTCCTGGATCGCGTTCAGCGAGCGCGCCGCGAGCCCGGGCACGACGTCGGCGCGGTCGAGCGCGGCGCCGAAGGAGATGCGCTCGCGCTGGGCGAAGACGTCGACGCACGCCTCGGCGCGGTCACCGATGCCGCGCCGCGGGGTGTTGAGGATGCGGCGCAGCGACACGACGTCGTCGCCGTTGGCGATCACCCGCAGGTAGGCCAGCGCGTCGCGGATCTCCTTGCGCTCGTAGAAGCGCACGCCGCCGACGACCTTGTACGGCAGCCCGACGCGGATGAACACTTCCTCGAACACCCGGGACTGCGCATTGGTGCGGTAGAACACCGCGACGTCCGACGCAGTGGCTCGATCGGCGTCGGAGAGCGCATCGATCTGCTGCGCGACCCACGCGGCTTCGTCGTGCTCGTTCTCGGCGACGTACCCGGTGATCTCCTCGCCCTTGCCGGCGTCCGACCACAGGTTCTTCGGCCGGCGGTTCGGGTTGCGCGCGATCACCGCGTTGGCGGCCTCGAGGATCGTCTGCGTCGAGCGGTAGTTCTGCTCGAGCAGGATCGTCGTGGCGTCCGGGTAGTCGCGCTCGAACTCCAGGATGTTGCGGATCGACGCGCCGCGGAAGGCGTAGATCGACTGGTCGGCGTCGCCCACCACCGCCAACTCCGCAGGCTCGTACGGAGCGTTCGGCTCGGGGACGGTCAGCTCGCGCACCAGGACGTACTGCGCATGGTTGGTGTCCTGGTACTCGTCGACGAGCACGTGCCGGAAGCGGCGGCGGTAGTGGTCGGCGACGTCGGGATGATCCTGCAGCAGACCTACCGTCGTCATGATCAGGTCATCGAAGTCGAGGGCATGGGCGTCGCGCAGCCGCGCCTGATAGCGCGTGTACGCCTCGGCCAGCACCTTCTCCGGTCCGGTGCCTGCCTTCTCGGCCCAGGCCGGCGCGGTGACGAGTTCGTTCTTGAGGTTGCTGATCTGGGCGAGCAGCGAACGCGCCGGGTAGCGCTTCGGGTCGAGGTCGAGCTCGCGGCCCACCATCGTCATCAACCGCTTGGAGTCATCGGCGTCGTAGATGGTGAACGACGACTTCAGGCCGAGCGTCTTGGCCTCCGCCCGCAGGATGCGCACGCACATCGAGTGGAAGGTCGACACCCACATCGCGCGTGCCTTCGGTCCGACCAGCGCGGCGACGCGCTCCTTCATCTCCCCCGCCGCTTTGTTGGTGAAGGTGATGGCGAGGATCTGCCCGGGCGTGGCGTTGCGCTCGGCCAACAGGTAGGCAACGCGATGGGTGAGCACCCGCGTCTTGCCCGAGCCGGCGCCCGCGACGATGAGCAGCGGGCCGCCCTCGTGCACGGTCGCGGCCCGTTGCTGGGGGTTCAGGCCGTCGAGCAGCGTCGCCGGGTCGGCCGCGATGCGGCGACGCGAGGCCGCCTGCGCAGTCTCCGGGGCCTTCGCGGTGGACGCGGCGGCGTCCTGCGCCGCGGCGTCGAAGAGGGTGTCGAGGTGCTGGCTCATTCGGCCTTCGAGCCTACGTCGGTCCCCCGACGTCGGTGCCGCTTGCCGCACGGCGCGGCGGCGTGCCACCATGTGGTCGTGCACAGCCACCGATTTTTCTACGGGTACCGCTACGCGGTCCCCGTTGCTGGCTGATCCACCGACCACCACCAACGCCCCGGGCCGCACGGCGCCGGGGCGTTCGTCTGTGTGCCCCGGCTCGGCCCAGAACCGAAAGGCACCAGCGATGACCAGCTCCGCCGCCGACGTCACGATGCCCGGCCTGCCCCCAGGCACCGCCGCGCCGCAGTCGGCAGACGTCGACGTGCTCCGTGCCCAGATCGACGCGATGGACGACGCGATCACCCGCCTCGTCACCGAACGCGCCCGGCTGTCGGCGCGCGTGCAGCGCGAACGGATGAGCGCAGGCGGCACCCGGGTACAGCTCGGCCGCGAACGCGTCATCCTCGACCGCTACCGCGCCGCCCTCGGCGGGCACGGGCCGGCACTGGCCGACGCGGTGCTGCAGGTCTGCCGCGGCACCCGCTGATCCGCCTTCGCCACACACCCCCACCCCGCCGATC
>NZ_CAXTQF010000055.1:0-23847 GCF_964246335.1 uncultured Jatrophihabitans sp.
GTCCCCGACCTCGAGCCTCAGTCCCCGCCCCGCCTCTTCCGTTGATCAACAGCAGTTTCTGGTCGCCAGGGCAGCCCATACCTGCTGTTGATCAACGGGGATTGTGGGTGGGGCCTAGCTGAACAGGCTGCCGAACCCGCCGCCACGGCCCGAGCCGAAGCCCCCCAGGCCGCCGATGCCCTCGCGCGGTTGCTCCTGCGGCACGGCCTGGGCCACCCAGTGCGCGAAGGCCTCCGGGTTGCGCGATTGCAGCAGCACCCGGCCCGGCCCCCAGAAGTCGAACACCCAGCCCTCGCCGGACTTGAGCGAGCGCATCACGCCGGGGGCCGCCTTGCGCATCTGGAAGCGGATGTCGAGGGCGTAGGCGACGACGTGGCCGGTGTCGATCGTCACCGCCTCGCCCTCCTCGAGATCGATGACGTCGACGGCGCCGTAGATGCTCACCAGCGCCTGACCCTCGCCGCTCGCCCGGAAGCCGAACCCGCCCTCGCCGCCGAACAGGTTCGCCATGCCGCCCCACTGCGTGTCGATCTGCACGCCGTAGGAGTTGGCGATCCAGCTGCCGCGGCGCAGGAAGAACGGCTGGTCCGGGGTGACGTCGATGGAGACCGTGTCGCCGGGCAGCACGCCCGCGACGTCGACCCAGCCGCCCTGCTGGGGAGCCGTGTAGGTGGTGACGAAGAACGAGCCGCCGCCGAGGACGCTGCGTTTCAACCCGGCCATCACGCCGCCCTCGGCCTTCGAGTCGAGCTGCACGCCGGCGCTGTGCGCGATCATCGCGCCGCCCTCGACGCGGACGGGTTCGCCGGGCGCCAGGACGCAGCGGGCGACGGTGAACGACGGGTTGTGGCGGATGTCGACGCGCATGGCGCCGATCCTGGCAGGGGTCGCGCGCCGGCGCTACGGTGCCGGCGATGGTGACCCTGTGCGCCGGTGAGCACCGCGGCCCCGGCAACCGTGCACCGCGTGCCGGGGAACACGCCGTAAATCACCTGCCAGCGGTGCACGGTCGGCGGAACTGCGCGAAGCGGCAACTACGCTCGGCGTGTGAGCGTGCCCGAGCGGCGACCCATGCCCTCGCGACCGGCGACACCGGCCACACCGGCGCCCCCGGCAGCGCAACCCCCGGCAGCGCACTCCCCGGCAGCGTCCACCCCGCCGCAGCGCGGACGGTCACGCCTCGGTGAGCGGTGGGCCGCCGCCAAGGAGCGGGCCGCCGACCAGCAGCCGGGCCGCACGCAACAGCGAGACGAACGCCGCACCCGCGCAGTGCCGAGCTGGCTGGACGCGCGGTCCTGGATCGGCGCCATCGTGTTGATGTGCGTGTTCACCGCGATCCTGTGGGCCGTCGAACTCATCAACCTGACGGAGGATCACGGCCTCGACCGGTTCGGCATCCGCCCGCGCGCGGTGGCCGGGCTGTGGGGCATCGCGACGCAACCGTTCCTGCACCGCAGCGCCGCGCACATGGGCAGCGAGACGGTGCCGGTGATCCTCATCGGCTGGGTCGTCATGGTCGCGGGGCTGCGCACCTGGGCGGTGGTGACCGCGGTCGTCGTGCTGCTGGGCGGTCTGATCACGTGGCTCATCGGACCCTCCGGTGCACTGCTCGTCGGGGCCAGCGGCATGGTGTTCGGCTGGATGGGCTACCTGCTCGCGCGGGCGATCTTCTCGCGGCGCATCAAGTGGATCCTCGTCGCCGCGGCGGTGCTGTTCTTCTACGGCACGCTGCTGGCCGGGCTGTTGCCGTCGCTGCACTCGAACGTCTCGTGGCAGGCGAACCTCGGCGGGTTCGTCGGCGGTGCGGTGGCCGGTGCGGCGCTGCACCCGCGCGGGCGCGACTCCCGGCTTTCGCCGCGGCGCGCCGTATTGTGACGCGCGTGCCCGGCATCGACGCTCCCATCGGCATGATGGATTCCGGGGTCGGCGGCCTCACCGTCGCCCGCGCCGTGCTCGACCAGCTGCCGCACGAGTCGTTGCGTTACATCGGCGACACCGCCAACGGGCCGTACGGGCCGAAGCCCATCGCGCAGGTCCGTGCACACGCGCTGGAGGTCATGGACGACCTCGTGGCGTCGGGCGTCAAGGCACTGGTGATCGCGTGCAACAGCGCGAGCTCGGCCTGCCTGCGCGACGCCCGCGAGCGCTACGACGTGCCCGTCGTCGAAGTCATCCTGCCGGCGGTACGCCGTGCCGTCGCCGCCACCCGCAACAACCGCGTCGGGGTCATCGGCACCACCGCCACCGTGACCAGCGGCGCGTACCAGGACGCGTTCGCTGCGGCGTCCGACATCGACGTCACCGCGGCCGCGTGCCCCCGCTTCGCCGAGTTCGTGGAACGGGGCATCACCAGCGGGCGGCAGCTGCTCGGCCTCGCCGAGTCCTACCTGTCGCCGCTCAACGCGGCCGGCGTCGACACCCTCGTCCTGGGCTGCACGCACTACCCGCTGCTGACCGGCCTGCTGTCGGTGGTCATGGGTGACTCGGTGACGCTCGTGTCCAGCGCGGAGGAGACGGCCAAGGACGTCTACCGCACGCTGCTGGCCGCCGACCTGCTGCGTCCGGACGACGCCACCCCGCCACAGCACGAGTTCCGCGCCACCGGGCCGGCCGAGCCGTTCGCGCGGCTGAGTAGGCGCTTCCTCGGCCCGCAGCTTGCCGGTGCCACTGCGGTGCGCGCGGCCGCGGCGGTCGGGTCCGGACGGTGAAACTCACCGTCGTGGGCTGCTCGGGCAGCGTTCCCGGCCCGGACTCGCCGGCGTCGAGCTACCTGCTGGAGGCCGACGGCTACCGGCTGCTGATCGACCTCGGGCACGGCGCGTTCGGGGCGCTGCAGCACCACGTGTCACCGGGCGACGTCGACGCGATCTTCGTGTCCCATCTGCACGCCGACCATTGCATCGATCTCACCGCCTACGTCGTGGGGCTGCGCTACGGCGGCGACGGTTTCCGCAGCGGCGACCGGCGTATCCCGCTGATCGGCGTGGCCGGCACCCGCGACCGGCTGGAGACCGCGTACGACCCGATGGCCCGCAAGCCGGGAACGCAAGAGCTGTTCTCCTTCCACACCGCCACGCTCGGCGAGCTCGGCCCGTTCCGGATGTCGTATGCGCCGATGAACCACCCGACGCCGACCAACGCGGTGCGCGTCGAGCACGGCGGTCGCTCGCTCGTCTACTCCGGCGACACCGGCGAATCACCCGAGCTCGTCGAGCTCGCACAGGGTGCCGACGTGCTGCTGTGCGAGGCGTCCGTCGGACCGGACGAGACGGTCATCCCGAATCTGCACCTGACCGGCCGGCAGGCCGGCGAGCACGCGCACCGGGCCGGCGTGGACCGGTTGATCGTCACGCACGTCCCGCCGTGGAACTCGCGAGAGGTCGCCGGCGAGCAGGCCGCGACGGCGTTCGACGGCGTGCTCGACGTCGCGACGGCCGGTGCCGTCTACGAGATCTGAGGCTGCTCAGCCGGCCAGGAAGCTCAACCGCACATTGCGCTCCGGGTTGTCGATATTCGTGTCGACGAGGCACACCGACTGCCACGTGCCCAGCTGCATCCGCCCGGCCAGTACCGGGACGGTCATCGACGGCGCCAGGAACGCGGGCAGCACGTGGTCGCGGCCGTGCCCCGGACTGCCGTGCTCGTGCTGCCAGCGGCCGTCGCGCGGCAGCAGGTCGTCGAGGGCGCGCAACAGGTCGTCGTCGCTGCCGGCGCCGGACTCGAGAATGGCCAGCCCGGCGGTCGCATGTGGGACGAACACGCTGAGCAGCCCTTCCGCGCCACCACTCGCGGTGTCACGCAGGAACTGCGCGCACTCGTCGGTCAGGTCGTAGACGCCTGCGCGTGAGCCGGTCCCCACCGGAATCGTCCTGCTGTCCATAGGCCGATGGTGCACCCATGCCACAGTTGACGCATGCAACTCGCCGTCCTGGGACCGCTCGAGGCGGCCGACGACGACGGGCGGCCGGTGGCGATCGCCGGTGCGCGGGTCCGTGCGCTGGTGACGCGGCTCGCCGTCGACGCCGGTCGCGCGGTGGCGCTCGGCCCGCTCGCGCAGACGGTGTGGGGCGACACGCCTCCTGCGGAGGAGACCAACGCGTTGCAGACCCTCGTCTCGCGCGCGCGCCGTGCGCTCGGCGGCCCGAGCGCGATCACGCAGTCCCCGGCGGGGTATCGGCTCGAGGTCGATCCCGGCTGCGTCGACCTGCACGCCTTCACCGCGCTCGCCGCGTCCGGCGGCGCGGCCGTGCGGGCCGGCGAGTACGCGACGGCCGTTCGCGATCTCGACGCCGCTTCCGCTCTGTGGCGCGGCGACCCGCTGGTGGACGCCGTGCAGTTCGGCGATGCGCTCGCGGCGCGGGTCGATCAGCTGACCCGGCTCTGGCTCGGCGTGCGCGGCGATCGCGCCGAGGCGCTGCTGGCCGGCGACCCGGCACAGGCGCCGACGCTCGTGGGCGAGCTCGAGGCGCTGGCGCTCGAGCACCCGCTCGACGAACGGCTGGCCGGCCAGCTCGTGCGTGCGCTCGCGATCGCGGGCCGGCAGGCCGACGCACTGGCCGCGTACGAACGGGTGCGCGTACAGCTGGCCGACGAGCTCGGCGTCGACCCGTCGGCGGAGCTGCAGCAGATCCAGCTGGCCGTGCTGCGCGGGGAGCTCGCGGCCACGGCGCCGGCGGCACCGCGGCGGACCAACCTCAAGGCCCAGCTGACCAGCTTCGTCGGCCGCGACGCCGAGGTCGCGCGCATCGCCAAGACGCTCGAGCAGAACCGGCTGGTGACGCTCGTCGGGCCCGGCGGCGCCGGCAAGACGCGCCTCGCCAGCGAAGCCGCAGCTCGCTGCACCGACAACGCGCCGGACGGCACCTGGCTCGTCGAACTCGCGCAGGTGAGCTCCGGCGCCGACGTACCGCAAGCCGTCGTGGCCGCGCTGGGCCTGCGCGAGACCCACCTCATTGAGCGCCGCGGCGCGCCACCGGCAAGCCGCGATGCTCTCGCCCGGCTGCTCGAAGGGTTGGCCGGCACGCAGAGCCTGTTGATCCTCGACAATTGCGAGCACGTCATCGAGGCGGCGGCGAGCCTGGCCGACCAGTTGCTCGCCGACAACGAGCAGCTGCGCATCCTCACCACCAGCCGCGAACCGCTGGGCATCACCGGGGAGACGCTGCTGGCGGTTCCGCCGCTCGGACAACCCGCCGCGGACGCCGGCGCGGCCGAGGCGCTGGAGTTCCCCGCAGTGCGCCTGTTCGCCGACCGCGCCGCGGCGGTACGCCCGGACTTCTCGGTGGACGACACCACGATCGCCGACGTGATCGAGATCGTCCGTCGCCTCGACGGCCTGCCACTTGCGATCGAGCTCGCGGCGGCCAGGCTGCGGACGCTGCCCGTCGGCGAGATCTCGACCCGGCTCTCGGACCGGTTCCGGTTGTTGACCGGCGGCAGCCGCACCGCGTTGCCACGCCACCGCACGCTGCGCGCGGTCGTCGAGTGGAGCTGGGGATTGCTGAGTGCGCCCGAGCGCACGCTCGCCGAGCAGCTGTCGGTCTTCGGCTCGGGCATCACCGCGGAGTCCGCGGCGGCGGTCAGCGACACCCCCGCCGACGTCCCGGAGCTGCTGGCCTCGTTGATCGACAAGTCACTGCTCGCGCCGGTGGCCGACGGGGTCCGGCTGCGCATGCTCGAAACGATCCGTGAGTACGGCATGGACCAGCTCGGTGAGCGCGGCGAGCTCGTCGAGATGCGGCGCAGGCACGCCGACTACTTCGCCGACCTGCTCGCGACCGCCGAGCCGCACCTGACGCAGGGCGACCAGCTGCCGTGGTTCAAGAAGATCGCCGACGAGCAGGACAACATCCTGAGCGCCCTGCGCTTTCGCTGCGACGACGGGGACGCCGACGGATCCCTGCGCATCGCGATCGGGCTCAGCGCGGCCGCGATGCTGCTGGGAAATCACGCGGACGTGCCGGGCTGGGTCCGCGAAGCGCTGTCCACGCCCGGCGACGCCGACCCGCAGTTGACCCTCATCGCGCGGGCGCTGCTGACGCTCAACGTCGCGGCCGGTGCCACGAACGAGGTGCACGCCAGCGCCGAGGACAAGAGTGACCTTGCGCAACTCGCCGAGCAGCTGCGCGACGTCGACACGACCGGCCGCAACTCGTCCATCCACCTTCTGCGCCCGGCGGTTGCCTACTTCGCCGATCTGCCCGAGCTGGCGGCGGACTACATCGAGCAGGCGGCTGAGTCCGACGATCCGTGGGCGCGGGCCGCGGCCGGCATGTTCCGTGCCTCGTTCGCCGAGAACGAGGGCGACGTCGCGGGTATGCGGGCCGCGGGGCAGCAGGCGCTGACCGCGTTCCGGGCGATCGGGGAGCGGTGGGGGATCACCAACAGCCTGCGCATCGTCGCGCAGCTGGCGGTGCTCGACGGTGACCTCGACGCCGGTGCGACGGCGTACGAAGAAGCGTTGGCGCTCACCCAGGAGCTGCGCTCGCACGACGACGAAGGTTTCCTGCTCAGCCGGTTGGCCGACCTGGAGCTGCGGCGCGGCAACCTCGAGGCCGCCCGCCGCTACACCGAGCAGGTGGCCGTGCGCGCCGAGGAGTCCGGATCGACGATGGAGGCGGTGTTCGCGCTGGTGGTGGCCAGCGGCATCGAGCGGCGCGCCGGTGACGAGGATGCGGCGCGCCGGACGCACAAGCAGGCGCTGACTGCACTCGCCACGCTGCCCGAAGGCCATCCGGCCGCGGCGCACATCAGTGCGATGCTGCTGAGCGACGAGATGCAGCAGGCGATGGCGGACGGCGAGCCCGAGCGTGCCGGCGAGATCGCGACGCGCGCCTACACCGCCGGCGTCGACACCCACGACTCGCCCGTGCTCGCGATAGTCGGTGTCGCCCTTGCCGACCACCGCCGCGCGTGCGGCGATCCCGTCGCCGCTGCGCAGGTCTTCGGGGCGGCGGCCAGGTTGCGCGGCAGCGACGACTGGACGGCGATCGAGGTGGCGCAGTTGCGCCGCGACCTGATCGCCGAACTCGGTGCGGGCACCTTTGCGACCGAGTACGAACGCGGCAAGGCGCTCGACCGCGAAGCCGCGGTCGAGCGCCTGCGTCCGACGAGCTGAGCTCTACGAGCGCCGCTTGTAGGCCCGCATCGCCAGCGGCACGAACACAAGCAGCAGGCCGGCCATCCAGACGAGCGTCCAGAGGACGTTCGTGCCGACCGGGCCGCCGATCAGCAGCCCGCGCATCGCGTCCACGAGTTTGGTGATCGGGTTGACGTGGTTCCACGCCTGCAGCCAGCCCGGCATGGTCTTCGTCGGCGTGAAGATGCTGCTGCCGAACGACAGCGGGAACAGCAGGACGAACATGATGCCTTGGACCGAACCGGCATTGCGGGCCTTGAGGCCGACCCACAATGACACCCAGCAGAAACAGAGGGCGAAGCCGATAGCCAGGGCGACCGCGCCCAGGGCGGCGAGCACGTTCGTCTGGACGCGGAACCCCAGCACGTAACCGAAGCCGAGGGTGATGACGCAGACGAGCAGGTAGCGCACGAAGTCAGCCACTACGGCGCCGACCAGCGGCACCGACCGGGCGATCGGCAGCGCCCGGAAGCGGTCGAACACGCCGTTGTCGATGTCGGCGTTCATGTTCTGTCCGAGCGCGATGCTGCCGAAGACGATGCTCTGCGCGAGAAGCCCCGGCAGCAGGTACTGCAGGTAGTCGTGGCGATCGCCGCCGCCGATCGCGCCGCCGAACACGTACACGAACAACAGCAGGAAGATCATCGGCTGGATCGTGACGTCGATCAGCTGTTCCGGTGTGCGGGCGGTCTTGATCAGGTTGCGCATGGCCAGTACGAACGCGTGCCGCACGCTGCGGCGGACCCTGGAGCCACGCGCGGTCGACTGCGTGTTGCGCGTGCGGTTGGCCGGGGGAGCGGGTGCGTCGGACTTGGTCAGGGCGGGAGCAAGCTTTTCCGGGGTCTTCGCAGAGTCGTAGAGGGTGCTTTGCGGAGCGATTGTGTGGGGTTGACTCATGCTGCGTCCTCCTCGTCGGTGGTCTCGTCAGTGGATGCGACCGGGCGGCCGGTGATGGTGAAGAACACCTCGTCCAGGCTCGGCAGGTGCAGGGACAGCTCGGTGACGGTGATGCCGGCCGTGTGCAGTCGGCTCACCGCTGCGGCCAGCGCGGTGTCGTCGGTGACGGCCACGCTCAGCTCGTCGCGCCCGCTCGTCTCGACGGGCTTGTCGCTGAGGGTGCTCAGCACCGAGCGCACGTCGTCGAGGCGTTCCGGCTCGGCCGGGCGGACGGTCAGCCGCTGGCCGCCGATCTTGCGTTTGAGCCCGAGCGGCGTGTCATGGGCGATCACCGAACCACGGTCGATGACGGTGATCTCGTCGGCCAGTGCGTCGGCCTCTTCCAGATACTGCGTGGTCAGCAGCACCGTCGACCCGTCGGCGACCAGGTTGCGGACGACGCCCCACATGGCCTCGCGTTTGGCCGGGTCCAGGCCGGTGGTCGGTTCGTCGAGGAAGACGATCGCCGGGCGGCCGACCAGCGAGGCGGCGAGGTCGAGCCGCCGCCGCATGCCGCCGGAGTACGTCTTGGCGATGCGCCCGGCGGCCTCGGTGAGGTCGAACCACGCAAGCAGCTCGTCGGCCCGTTGGCGTGCCTCGCGGCGGGTCAGGTCGAGCAGCCGGCCGATCATGGTGAGGTTCTGGACGCCGGTCAGGTCCTCGTCCACCGAGGCGAACTGACCGGTCAGGCCGATCTGCTGGCGCACCTGCTCGGGCTGGCTCGCGACGTCGAAGCCGGCTACCCGCGCAGATCCCGCGTCCGCGCGCAGGAGCGTGGCAAGGATGCGGACGGCGGTGGTCTTGCCGGCGCCGTTCGGGCCGAGCACGCCGAGGATGGATCCTTCGCGCGCAGCCAGATCGATGCCGGCGAGTGCTTGGGTGTCGCCGAAGCGCTTCGTGAGCCCTTCGGCCTCGATTGCGTATGTCATGTCTAGAACTCTGCCCCGGATCGCTGGCAGGGTGCGTGCACGGCGCTGACAGCGGCTGGCTGCCGCTGTCAGCGGTGCGGCGTCAGGTGCGCCGGTGCTCCCGGGGATAGGGGAGCGGCCGCGCTGTGGGCCTCGGCCGCAGACGCTGGGGGACCACGATCGCCACCGCGGCAGCCGCCGGTCGCCGGGCGACCCACAGCAGCCCCACGCCGATGCCGAGCAGCAGCGTCGCCCACAGCAGCAGCTGCCCCGTCGGGGTTCCGGTGCTCGCAATGGCGTCGGTGGCCGACTTGGCCGCCGGCGTGGAGCCGTTGCTGACCCGGTTGCCACTGCCGGACGAGGAGCGGTGCGAGGACGCCGACGAGGGATCGCTCGGCGGCACGGGCAGCGGCTTGAGCGAGTTGCCCGGGGTGAGGGTGGAGCAACTGCTCGTTGCTGGAGTCGGCACCGTCACCGCTGCGAACCGATCATTCAGGAACCCGATGGCACCAGTCGGGAAATAGCTGAGGAAGGTGTTGGTGTGTCCTGAGTTGAACACCTGGTACTGAACAGGGACGCCGCGGTGGCAGTAGGTGTAGGCCAGGGCCTCGGTGTCGCGCATCAGCATGACGCCGTCACCCGGGCCGTACTTGGGGCTCGGCGGCGTCATCTCCCCCTGCGGGCCGGTCGGGTCCGGGTCGACGCCCTGCGCGATGTACATCGGCGCGGTCGGGGTGCCACCCGTGCTCATGATCGACTTGTTGTTCGCCCGCACGAACTCGGGCACCTTGGCGAAGTCGGCGTACTGGGGTTTGACGAGCTGCGAGTACTTCAGCCCGGGATGTTTGCTGAGCAGCTGATCGATGCACACCTTGCTCGCGTCGTCGGCGAGCTTCCTGCCGTACGCACTGGCGTACTTGTCGCTGTCGATCCCGAAACCGCGGGCCGTGCCGAGCAGGCCGCCGGGAATGACGCCGGACCATTTCGGTGAGCCGCTGATGTACTGCAGGTTGTGGTACGGGTACACGTACACGCCGCCGAGGGCCGTGCCCACGATCCGCTTGCTCACGTCGGGTGCGTACGAGTGTGCGAGTTCCGCGGCCCATTCGCCTGCGATCGCGCCGCCGGAGTACCCGATCAGCCCGACCTTCGTGTCGCTCGGCAGCGCGACGGTCCCGGTCAGCGGGTCCGTGTTGCTCGTCGTGTAGTTCAGTGCGGCGCGGATGCCGTCCAGGGTCTGCCAACCCTCCTGCTGGGCGGAGGTCCAGGCGAGGTCCTCGCCCTCGTAGTCCGAGATCACGACGGCTTGGCCGGCGGCGAGGAAGGTCCCGACCAGCGGCCCCTCGTCCTGGTTCGTGCCGCCGTCGCTCGAGCCGCCGTTGTTCAGCCAGTAGGACGGGTCGCAGCCGGGTTGCAGTGCGTCGTAGAACCACTGATCGCTGACCAGCTGGTGGGTGGTCGTGTGCGGCTCGATCAGCGACGTCACGGTCACCGTCGGCTTCCCGAGCTCGGTGGTCGTGCGGTAGAGCAGCTGCACGCCGTTGTAGGTGGCCGGGACACCGGACGTCTCGTGGTAGGTGATCGGACGTGTCCGGATCACGGAGCCAGGTTTGAGGTGGGCGAGTTTCGCGGCCGAGGGTGACGTGTAGAAGGAGTCGACGTTCGGCTTCGGCTTGTCCGCGGCGCCGGCGCCGGGCTGACCGACGATGAAGACCGCGACGGCGCACAGCAGCCCGCCAATACCCCGTTTACGCATGCTCGCAGTGAACGCCGTCTTGCGCGCATGTCAACTCAGGAGGGCACGCGATCGGTCCGTCCGGGCGCGTCGCTAGGGTCGGGGCATGCCGCGCCCGGATTCCCGCGCCCCCGATCAGCTCCGACCGATCACGATCACCCGCAACTGGCAGGCCTACGCCGAAGGGTCTGCGCTCGTGGAGTTCGGCGAGACCAAGGTGCTGTGCGCGGCCTCCGTGCAGCAGGGCGTTCCGCGTTGGCGCAAGGGCAGTGGGCTGGGGTGGGTCACGGCGGAGTACGCCATGCTGCCGCGGGCCACGCTGACCCGTAACGACCGCGAGTCGGTGCGCGGCAAGATCGGCGGCCGTACCCACGAGATCTCGCGTCTCATCGGCCGGTCGCTGCGCGCAGCGATCGACCTCTCCGCGCTCGGCGAGAACTCGATCTCGTTGGACTGCGACGTGCTGCAGGCCGACGGCGGCACCCGCACCGCCGCGATCACCGGGGCCTACGTCGCGCTGGCCGACGCCGTGGCGTGGCTGCGTGAGAAGAATGCGCTGGCGCAGCCCGAACCGCTGATCAACTCGGTGTCGGCGGTGTCCGTGGGAGTGATCGACGGCGAACCGCGGCTCGACCTGATGTACGAGGAGGACGTGCGCGCCGAGACGGACATGAATGTCGTCGTCACCGGCGCCGGCGCGTTCGTCGAGGTGCAGGGCACCGCCGAGGGCGCGCCGTTTCGCCGCGACGAGCTCGACGCGCTGCTCGATCTCGCCGTCGCCGGCTGCGCCGACCTCGCTCGCGCGCAGCAGCAGGCACTCGGTTCGTGACTTCGCAGGTCCTGCTCGCCAGCCGTAACGCGAAGAAGCTCGGCGAACTACGGCGCATCCTGGCGCCGGCGTTGCCGTCCGTCGAAGTGCTGGGGCTGGACGACGTCGCGTCCTACGACGAGGTGCCCGAGTCGGGCGCGACGTTCGTCGACAACGCGCGGATCAAGGCGCAGGCCGGGTTCGCGCACACGGGCCTACCGACCGTCGCTGACGATTCGGGCCTCGCCGTCGACGCGCTCAACGGCATGCCCGGCGTGCTCTCCGCCCGCTGGGCCGGCGCGCACGACGACGCCGCCAACCTGCAGTTGGTGCTCGCGCAGCTGGCCGACGTGCCCGACGAGCGGCTAGGCGCGGCGTTCGTGTGCGCGGTGGTGTATCTCGACGCGGACGGCGAGATCGTCACGGAGGGCCGCATGCCGGGGCGGTTGATCCGCGATCCCCGTGGCGACGGCGGGTTCGGGTACGACCCGATCTTCGTGGCAGACGGCCACACCGAGACCAGTGCGCAGTTGAGCGCCGCGGACAAGGACGCGATCAGCCACCGTGGGCAGGCGTTGCGCGCCCTGGCCGCGCAGCTCAGTCGATCGCGATGACCTTGGCGTCGAGGTTCACCCGCGGCCTCGGCGAGTAGCTCACCGTGCTGCCGGCACTTGCGCCCTGCAACGCGCGGCCGAGCGGGCTGCCCGGCGTGATGACGTCGAGCCCGTCGCTGGCGGCCTCCACCGAGCCGAGCAGGAAGGTCTCCGCGCCGTCGCCGAAGTCGACGGTGACGACGTCACCGACGGACACCGTGCCGTCTGCGGCGCTGCGGCCGGCCGCCGTTTCATTCAGCTCCACCTCGACCGCGACGATGCGCTCGTCGAGTACCGCGAGGTTCACGTGGCCCTCGACGTTGGTGGCGCGGTCGGCGTCGTCGCCGACACCGGCCGGAGTGATCTCGGCCAGCACCTGATCGCGCTGCGCGCGCAGGTCGGCCAGCCGGAAGGTGAGGGCGTCGCGGTGCGACTGCCGGTCCAGAGTTGCGGTCATGGTCGGGGGTCCCTTCGTACGAAAGCTTGTCCTGCCAGGCGGCGCGTTTTTCGTGCCGCAGCGTCGTCGTCCATCCGTGTCTTCGAGTGGGTGGAACGCGCCTGGCGCCCTCAGATATGCCCGCCTGTTCGATGCATCTCACCGACGCCAGCTGTGTGGTCCCTTTGATCACGATATGGCTGTCTGATGTGACCGAATTAGGCGCGGACTGCATCGTCGGTGAGGTGCCGTAGCAAGTACGTGCGCGAGAAATGACTTTGCGCGTAAACGGGCAGTCATGAGTATTTGATCAAAGTTTTTGGCTTGCGCCGCGCTCTGGCCAAGCGAGTCCAAGAGCGCAGCGACGAGGGAGTTGTCCGGCTGGTTCGGTGTGCTTCTCGGCTGCCGGTCACGCTTCGCTCATGTGCTTGTACCCCCCGTGTTTGTTGGGGTAGAGGGTTGTCAACGGGCGGTCGATTCGATAGAATCGAATACATGAGCGATACGTTGGTAGCGGGGCAGGCGCTGGGTCTGCTCGCGGCCGCGCACACGCTGCTGGACGACTTGTTGACCATGGACGTGACCCGGGATGCCGATGACGAAGTGCTCGCAAGCCTGCAAGAGATGGAACGGCTGCGCCGGCGCCTGGATTCGGCGGACTACCGGCTGATCCACGAGGCCGAGCGGCGCGGGCTGCCGCACCTGCATGGCTGCAAGAGCACGGGGCGGTTCCTGGAACGGATGCTGCGCGTGGACGGCACCACCGCGCACCAGCGAGTCCAGGCGGCTGCGGCGGCGGGTCCGCGTACCGGGTTGACCGGTGACACGCTGGGCCCGGTGTTCGCCCACGTCGCCGCCGGACAAGCGGCGGGGGTAGTCAGTGAGCGGCAGGCCCGGCTGATCGAGAAGACGATCGACGACCTGCCCGACCAGGTTGCCGCGGTGCACGGTGACCAGGTCGAGAAAGACCTCGTTGGGTATGCCGCGTCGTTCGGCCCGAAACAACTCGGCGTGATCGCGCAGCGGATCGTGGCGCACCTGAACCCGGACGGCACCCTCACCGACCCCGACGCGGTGCAGCGGCGGCGCGGGCTGTGGCTGATCCGCCACCGCGACGGGTCCAGCCGCATCGAGGGTCACCTCAGCGAGGAATGCACCGAACGGCTGCTGACCTTCTTCGACACCGCCGCCGCACCCCGCCCCGCCGTCGACGGGGTGAAAGACCCCCGCCGGCCCGAACAACGCGCCCACGACGCGCTGCTCGACCTCCTCGAAGCGGCGGTCCGCGGCGGGATGGTGCCGTCCAACAACGGCGTCTCCGCGACCATCGTGGTGACCATGACCGCCGACCAATACCTCACCGGTGCCGGCCTGGCGCGGACCGGGCACGGCGCGACCGTCCCCGTCCGGACCATCAAGGGCTGGTCCGGTGGGGACGCGGAAGTGCTGGCGGTGGTGGTCGACAGCGTCAAGGCCATCAGTCACTACTCCACCACGCAGCGGATCTTCACCGAACAACAACGAAGGGTGATCGCCGCGCGGGACAGGGGCTGCACCTTCCCCGGTTGCCACGAGCCACCGGGCAGGTGTCAGGTCGACCACATACCGAGGTGGGAAGACACCCACACCACCTGCGTCGACGGTGGTGCCCTCAAATGCCGCTACCACCACCGAGAACAACAACGCCTCGGCTACCGACCCGTCATGATCGACGGCATCCCGTACTGGATCCCACCCGTCTGGATCGACCCGGCACAGACACCCGTCCGCAACACCCTCTTCGACGACATCCCCGCGGCCTGACTGCGGCGAGAGTGCGGAAGCCAACCCGGCGAGACTTACCCACCGTCCTCGGCAAGCACGTCGATGATGATCGACTCAGGCACACCCAACGCCGCCAATGTCTCGCGGCGCCGCGCGTCCAACCACCGCAACTGATCGGAGCGTGATTCCGACGCCGCGACGTCGCGAAACTGCTCCCACCACGACCGCTCCTGCTCAGGCCAAGGGTCGTCGCCACTTTCCAAAGCGAGCGTGTCGTCGATGACGGGCAGCGCGGGACCCGCGTCGGCAATCACCCGCAAGCCCGCCAGAGCCGGCCAGGTACGGGGGACCTCCTCCGGCGCCTGTTCCCACATGATTGTGTGCGCTTCGACCCAGTCCCATGCACCTTCGTCGATGAAGTGTGCCCGCGCCGGTCCCGCAATCCAGATCGCCAACTGATCAGCCGCCACGTCACTCAACGGCGCGTACCCGCCGGACGGCAGATCGTCACCGGTGTACTCGTCCTGTCGCAACGTGATGACCGGCGCCCACGGCTCAACCAACGCCTGATGCGCTGCGAACAGCCATCCCTCTCCGCCGCTGCGATGGCCGAACGCAACCGAACTCAGCCACCAACCCACCCGCCCGAACACCAGACGAGCCGTACCGCGCTTACCTGCCCGCGTCCACTCGCCACCACTGCCGTCTGCGACATCCTGAACCAACTGCTGCCAGGCCGCCTGCCATGTTGTCCCTGCCACGACCCTCATCCTCCTCGATGCAAACCCGCCTATGGCCCAGGCTTGATTTCTTGGATCTTCGATCGCGGAACACCCGTTCGCTGCTCGACTGTCCGGGCCCACTTGTTGGTGATCTTCGCGTTGCCGGTTTTCAGGTCGTAGACGCGGTCGACCTTCCACTGCGTTCTACCGTTCGGCAATGTGACTTCACGCTCGACGATCACATCTGGCCGTACCGAACCCTTCGCGCCGGGGGAAACTACTTGTCCCCTGTCGCCGAACGAGATCTCGCTCTGTACCCGGTAACCGCTGCCCGGGGGGAACGTCTTCTGCAACCGCGCCCCCACAGCGCTGCTCAGGTCGGTGTGGGCCCAGGTGCCCTGCACTGCGGCACTCGGGGGTTTGCCACCGTGCGCGGCCTCGTAGGCCTGCCACCGCGCGGAGGTCGGGTCGCTTGCCGCCTTCCATGCCCCGTCCGCCTCGCGCTGCAGCTGCGAGCGGATCGCACCGTGCACCGCATCGAGCTGCGCGGGTGTCATCTTGCCGGACGTGAAGGCGTTGCCCGAGATCGTCTTGAGGTTGCCATCGGCATCGGTCGTGTAGCGGATGCCGTCGAACTCGTACGAGATGCCGGGATGCGGCGTCTTCAGGGCCTCTTCCAGTGCCGCCTTGTCGGTCAAATTGATCACTGCGCCGGCGCCGCTGACCTCCTGCTCGAGCTTGGACAGATCGACGCCGTCGCGCAGTTCCTTCTCGGTGAGACCGCCGATGCGCAGCACCTTGAGCACCTTGGCCAGCTTCGACCCGTCGGACAGCAGCTTGCCGCCGAGCGCCGCGTCGCCGATGAACGGGATCATGCCGGCCGTCGTGATCCCGGCGTCGGCCCAGTCGCCTTCGGCCGCGTACCACGCGGCGTTCGGCGCGTTCGCGAGATCGCCGACGAACGGAATCAGCCCGATCACATTGAGGATGTCGTGGCCCCACTTCTCGTACCAGGGCTCGGCGTCCCGCTCTGCTTTCGCCTCCTTCGCCGACTCGGACAGGGTGCGCACGTCGAGCATGACGGGGCTGGTCTTGTCGCCGTTGATCGCCGCCTGCAGTGCCAGTAAGGGAGTGCTCGAGCCACCGAACTCGTAGTCGCGCGACAGCACGTGTTGCAGGAAGGCATTGACCGCCACCTTCTTGCCGTGCAGCGGCACCTCGACGGTCTTGCCCGAGGTGAACGCCCACTTCGCGACCGCCGGGTTGTGGCTGAGCGCCGACATCAGCGCGACGATGGGGTCGGTGAAGGTCTTGCCCTGCGGCGTGACAGCCGTGCCCATGCTCGCGGGCGGATACCAGAACACGTCGTCGTTCTGGTCCTTATCGAACGCCTTGATCACCGTTGTCGCGTGCTTCAGAAACGCGGTGGACCAGTTGCCGCGGGCCATGATCATCATCAGCACGCCGCGGCCACCCAGGTCGTAGCGGCGGTCGTTCACGGCTTCGTCGGCACCCTCCGGCGGCATCGTCATCCACCGGACGTAGTTGTCGGTCCACTTCTTGCCCAGCGACAGGTCACCCGTCCCGCGGGTCGCGAGGCTGAGGGTCTGGCCGAGACCGGTGAGGACCTCTTCGTACTGCCTCGCGTCGACGTCCCCGTTCAACCGGCCGTCGCTGCCGAAGTTGTCGCGGATGTACTCCTCGAGCGCTTTCGGCGAGGTTTGCTGCGCGAACACCTTGGCGAAGTACGGGTCGTACCCCTCGGTGGACAGCAGCGCGAGCAGGGCCTTCGTGTTGCCCGTCTTCATGTCGTTGACGGCCTGCTTGGCCTTGACCGCCGCCTGGGCCGGGGTCAACTTCGAAATCGCCGACTCGTCGAAATTGACGTAGTTGGACCGATTGGGTGTGGCGGCCTGCAACGCCTCGGCCATCGCCAGCCGACGGCGGGTCGGCACCAACTCGTCGCTCACCCAGGACGCAACCGGCGTCGCCCGCGCGACCTCGCCGGGCTCGAGCATCAGTTCGGACAGCGTCGACTGCAACAGCCCGACGTTCGAGCGCACGGTCGACTCCGCCGACTCGAGCGAACTCACCAACGAACGCATCTCCGCGACGTTGATCGAACACATTCCCATGTCTAATACCTCGCCATGGCGCTGAACTTCGCCCAGTGCGCCTGGAACGAGTTCGCGTCCACCATGTCGTGCTCGGAGTTGATCTTCGCGTTGATCTCCTGCACGGCCGACTCGCCTGCGGTGTGCAGCGTGCTCTTCTTGGCCTTCAGGCCGTGCTCGAACTCGGTAGCCACCGACGACTGCCACGCCCCCGCGGCCATCGCCGACATCGCGCCCTGCAGAGCGCGTTCAAGGGCGTGCGCCTCCGCGGTAACCCCTGGGCGCGCCTGCTCCAGCGCGGCCTTGTACGGATTCGGGATCTGCGTCATGTCATCTCGCCCCCTGGTGCGGCGCCGGGCCGTGCTCGCGCGTCCACGTCTCGCCGTAGTGCTGCAGCCGGTTCATCAGCGCCGGATCGAACGTGTCCGGCGGCACCGGGCCGTAACCGTGCTCGGCGTGGAACTCGCCGTCGTAGTCCACCTTCAGCTCGAGGCTCGTCCAGCCCTGGTCGTCGAACATGTCGTGGTAGGCCATCGCGAGGTCGTACACCTGTGGGTCCTGGTCGAACTGGCCGAAACCCCACGTGACCCCGTGGTTGACCACGCCGACCAGCAGCCAGGTGAAGCTCGGTTCGCCGTCGGCTGACTTGTACTCGAACGCCGCGTAGGTCTGTATCCAGTTCGGTGGCCCGATGTCGGCGATACACCGCACGAGCGCCTCGAGCGCATCCTGCCGTACCAGAACGTCCTGCATCCGTGTCCACCCCAGGCTCGAATCGTCATAGCCAAACGATCTACCTCCAGGCTATTGGACGATCGGCGACCTCGACCGGCAAGATCAGCGACTGCGACCGGCAAGGTTCGCCCGCGTCACGAACCGTCTTCACGGGAGCTGGCAGGGGTGGCCGGGACCGGACCGGCAATGTCGGGCTCGGGAACCGGCAATTTCGCCTGATCGGCGTAACCATCCGACGTCTGCTGATCGATCGGGACATACCGGGCCGAGCCCGGTTCTAACGCCTGCGGACCGGCAAGATCGGCCGTGCGAACCGGCAAGCTCTGCGCGAACGAACCCCCCGTTTTCCGGGCCTTCCGGGTGTTCGGGGCGGCTGTACCGGCAACCTTCGCGCGCAGCACCGGCAAGATCGGCTTTTCGTCTTGACCCACCCCCGCACCGCGTCGCTATGGTCGATTCACAACATCAATTCGCGACCACGCGACGACCCGAGGAGTGATCATGGCCGGCGGTTCAGTTGGTGCCGAACTCAGCACCCTGCGCACCCTGCACACGACGTTCAACCAGAAGGCCAGCGAGGCGATCGACATCAAGTCGGCGGTCGACAAGGGCGTGCACAGCGCCGTGTGGACCGGTAACTACGCCAACGACTTCCGCAACTCCTGGCAGGAGTACCGCAAGAACCTCGACCACCTGCACACGGCCCTGACCGGCGCCGCGCAGAACGTGCGGTCGAACCACAACAACATCGCCGAGGCGACGGGCGAATCCGACCGGATCTGACCCGACACCCAGCTGCTCGACCCCGCAGGCCCGTCGGCCTGCGGGGTCGACGGCGTTAATGCCGCGGACACCGGCGTACCTGTGTGGTTGGCGTTACCGTTATCGCACCTGCATCGACGAGAGGGTCTGCCGTGCGCCTGTTACTCACCGCGGTTGTCGACGGCATGCCGACCGACCTGGCCGTCGACTGCGATGACGACGCCGTCGTCGAGGACCTCTCGCGCGACCTCGCCCGACAGCTGCACGTCCGCACCGCGGCCCTTACCCAACCGACCGGCGGCCGCACGCTCGGTCTGGTCCGGGACGACCCGGCGCAGGAGACCGCGCCGACCCTGTTCCTCGACGGCCGCCCGCTCGACGCAACGGAGCGCATCAACGCCAGCCCGCTGCGGCACGGGGCGATCGTCGGCGTCGGCGCGCCACTGGCCGACGTGCTGCGTGAGCCGGCGGGCGCGGTCGAGATCCGCATCTCCGGCGGCCGGGGCGCGGGTCGCGTCCAGCGCCTGGCCGCCGGCAGCTACGTCGTAGGTTCCGGGCGCGACTCCGCGATCGTTCTCGACGACCCGTGGCTGCCGCCGGTGGCCTGCCGGCTGGACGTCGATATCGCAGGCTCGGTCACCGTCACGCCCGACCCGTCGGTGGCCGGCCAGGCGGTGCCGTCCCCGCGGCGCACCTTCCCCCTCACCGGACCGATCGTCATCCCGAGCGAGAGCGGGCCGCCGGAGATCAAGCACCACTGGTGGCGCAAGGAGCGGCTGCCCGAGCCCGCGCAGCTGGTCTCGGACATGCAGCACAACATCGACCCGCAGGCCGACATCCCGCTCGTCCACCTGGACCGGCGCCCGCTCGACGCGCCGATGACATGGCAACCGGGCCAGGCGCTGGTGATCGGCCCCATCCTGCTCGAGCTGTCTCGCGTGACGGCGCCGGACGCATCGCTGTCGTTCACCCAGGGCGGCCTGACGCTCGATTACAACCGCCCGCCGCGGCTGCTGCCACCACCGCGCGAGACCAAGTTCGTGCTGCCGACCGAACCGGTCAAGCCGGAGAAGCAGCCGCTGCCGATCGTCATGGTCCTGATGCCCGCCGTGCTCGCGGTCGGCATGTACTTCTACACCAAGAGCCTGTTCTCGCTGCTGTTCATCGCGATGATGCCGGTGATGGCGGTGTCCACGTTCACCTCCGGTCGGCGGCAGGCCCGCGACCGCTACAAGAAGGAGATGGCCGACTACGCGCGGCGCATCCGCATCGTGCGCCAGGACGCCTACGACGCGCTGGTCGCCGAACGCGCGCTGCGCCGCCGCGACCTCGCGGACCCCGCCACCCTGCTCGTCACCGCCACCGGCCCGCGGATGCGGTTGTGGGAGCGTCGGCGCACGGATCCTGACTGGCTGTCGGCGCGCGTCGGCACGTCCGACGTTCGCAGCGACATCACGATGGAGGACAAGAACCGCGAGTCGCACGAGGCCGCGATCGCCTGGACGGCGCCGGACGTGCCTGTGGCGGTGCCACTTGCGGAGGCGGGCGTCACCGGCATCTCCGGACCGGACATGCTGCGCCGCGCCGTCGGCCGGTGGATCGTCGCCCAGGCCGCCGTGCTGCACTCCCCCGCCGATCTGGAGATCGTGCTGCTCGCCGACAAGGACAGTGGCCCGGAATGGTCCTGGCTGCGGTGGCTGCCGCACTCGCGGGTGGCCGACGACGCCGGGCCGATCTCGGCGACGGGCAACGACGACGACTCGGTGCAGGCGGTTGTGCGCGGCCTGATCGCACGGGTGCAGGCGCGCCGGGCCGCGGCCGAGGGCAGCAGGACGCGCGAGCTGCCGATCGAACCGGTGCTCGTGGTGCTCGACGGCGCACGGCGCATCCGGTTGCTGCCCGGCATGGTGTCGCTGCTGCAGGACGGCCCGCCGAACGGCGTCTACTTCCTCTGCCTCGACGCCGACCAGCGTCAGCTGCCCGAGGAGTGCCGCGCCGTCATCTCCTTCCCCGACCCGCAGTCGGAATTACTGCGGCTCTCGGTGACCGGGCAGCAGGACATCGAGGCAGTGCGCCCGGACCTGGTCGACATCTCGTGGTGCGAACGCGTCGCCCGGGCGCTCGCGCCGATCCGCGACGTCAGCACCGAGGACCTGTCCGGCTCGTTGCCGACGTCGTCGCGGCTGCTGAGCGTGCTGGGCATCGAGGAGCCCAACCCCGAACCGATCGCGATGCGGTGGCGCAACGGCGGCCGGACGACGTCGGCGGTCATCGGCGAGGGTCTCGACGGGCCGTTCGCCATCGACATCCGCCGGGACGGGCCACACGGTCTGGTGGCCGGCACGACCGGTTCCGGTAAGTCGGAGCTGCTGCAGACGATCATCGCGTCGCTGGCCTACGGCAACCGGCCGGACGAATTCACCTTCGTACTGATCGACTACAAGGGCGGCGCCGCGTTCAAGGACTGCGTGCGGCTGCCGCACACCGTCGGCATGGTCACCGACCTCGACGGCCACCTCACCACGCGTGCTTTGGAGAGCCTCGGCGCGGAGCTGCGTCGGCGCGAGCACCAACTCGCCGGCGCCGACGCGAAGGACATCGAGGACTACCTGGCCGGCCGCGGGCCGGACGACGCCCCGATGCCGCGCCTGATGATCATCATCGACGAGTTCGCAGCTCTGGTCGCCGAGCTGCCGGACTTCGTCGTCGGGCTCGTCGACATCGCCCGCCGCGGCCGTTCGCTCGGCGTGCACCTGCTGCTGGCCACCCAGCGGCCCGCCGGCGTGGTCAGCGCGGAGATCAAGTCGAACACCAACCTGCGTATAGCGCTGCGCGTCACCGACGACAACGACAGCTCCGACGTCATCGAGTCCGGGGACGCCGTGACGATCTCCAAGTCGGTGCCCGGCCGCGCATACGCCCGGCTCGGCCACTCCAGCCTGCTGCCGTTCCAGTCCTCACGCGTCGGGGGCCGTCCCCGCGGTGAAGGCGGTCGCGGCGCCGTCCGTTCCCGGCCGTTCGCCTGGGCCAACATGTCTGCGCCCGCCCCGGCCAAGGCGGACGACGACGAGGACGACATGAGCATCCCCAGCGACCTCGCCACGCTGGTCGCCACATTGCAGACGGCCGCGGAACAGGCCGGCGTCGACACCCCGCCGAGCCCGTGGCTGCCGCCGCTGGCCGAGACGCTCACCCTCGACGACGCGCACGAACTCGACTTCACGACGCCGGACCGTCCGGACATGGCGCCGCTGACGTTCGGCGTCGTCGACATCCCGTCGGAGCAGGCCCGCTCACGGGCGACGTGGGATCCGGTGACCGGCGGGCACCTGGTGTTCGTGGGTGCGCCGCGCTCGGGACGCTCCACGGCGTTGCGCGCCTTCGCCGGCGCTGTGGCCCGCGAGGCCGACATCACCGACGTGCACCTCTACGGCGTCGACTGCGGCAACAACGCCCTGCTGCCGATGCTCGCGTTGCCGCACACCGGCGCGGTCGTCACCCGCGACCAGCCCGACCGGCTGTCGCGGCTGACTACCCGGCTGCTCAGCGCGATCTCCGAGCGCCAGCAGCTGCTCGCCGAGCACGGTTTCGCCGACGTCGCCGAGCAGCGCGCCGCCACCGCGTCGCAGGACCGGCTGCCCTATCTCGTCGTGCTGTTCGACCGGTGGGAAGGTTTCCTCGCGGCCTACGACGGCGTCGACGCCGGCGTGCTGATCGACAACTGGCAGCAGATCCTGCAGGAGGGCACCGGCGTCGGGGTCAAGGTCATCGTCAGCTGCGACCGCACGGCGCTGACCGGCCGCATGTCGACGTTGATCGACGACAAGATCCTGCTGCGCCTCGTCGACCCGGGCGATTTCGTTGCGATCGGGCTGAAGGCCAAAGAGGTGCCCGAGTACATGCCGGCCGGCCGCGGCTTTCGCTCCGAGGGCACTCGGGAGACGCAGGTCGCCCTGCTGGCCGAGGACGTCGCCGGCTCGGCGCAGGTCAAGGCGCTGCAGGAGCTGGGCCGGTTGGCCGGCGAACGCGCCAAGGACGTGCCCGCTGCGCTGCGCCCGTTCCGCGTCGACGCACTGCCCGCACGCATGACGCTCGCCGAGGCGCGCGCGCTGGACAACGGCCCGGTCGAGGCGGAGGACACCATCTCGATCCCGGTCGCCGTCGGCGGCGACACGCTCACCCTCTACGGCTTCGACCCGATCGAGCACGGGCCGGGCATCCTCATCGGCGGACCGCGGCGCACCGGCCGCTCGACGGTGCTCAAGACGGTCGCGCAGGACGTGCTCGCCCGCGGTTGGCAGACGGTCGTGATCACGCCGCGGCAGAGCCCGCTGCGCACCGGGCTGCCGGACGAGGCGAAGCTGTTCACCCTGGACACCCCCGAGGACGAGATCATCGCCGCGTTGGCCGAACTCGCGCAGGCCGAGCACAGCGCACTGATCGTCGACGACCTGGAGATGCTGGGCCTGGACGGCATGCTGGCGGATGCGATCGGTGAGCACGTCGACGCGCTGCGGGACAAGGAGAGCCTGCTCATCGCGGCGGGCGCGCTGGAGGACATGGCCAGCACCTACCGCGGGCCGGCGGTTGCGATCAAGAAATCGCGTTCGGGCATCCTGTTCGCGCCGCAGAGCCAGGGCGACGGCGACCTGTTCGGCATCCGGCTGCAGCGCTCGATGGTGGGCGCACCGCCGGTTCCGGGACGCGGGCTGCTGGTGCGCAGCGGCGCGTTCTTCGGCGTGCAGACGGTGCTACCGGACTGAACCGGCGCGCGCCGGTCCATGCCGGTGCGCTGCGGCGCCGGTGCGATGCGGCGCCGGTGCGCTGCGGCGCCGGTGCGATGCGGCGCCGGTGCGATGCGGCGCCGGTGCGATGCGGCGCCGGTGCGGCCGGTGCGGCCGGTGCGGTGCTTACCGGCGTAGCTGAGGGCCAGGGATCGAGTAGATGGTCTCGGCAAGACGCCAACTGTTTGTCGCCCGAGCGACCGATAGTTAGCGAACCGGGGGTGAACGCGAACTTTTGGTCGCCTGGGCGACGCGAAGTTGGCGTTTCTCCAGGCCCCTATGTAGGTGCCCGCGGGTGCCTGGGCGGCACGACCCCAAGACCCGTACGTGAGCGACCGCCGGCGGCAGCTGCGGCAGTTTCGGCGGGTGGCCGCGGGTGGCCGCGGGTGGCCGCGGGTGGCCGCGGGTGGCC
>NZ_CAXTQF010000056.1:0-23632 GCF_964246335.1 uncultured Jatrophihabitans sp.
GTTCGACGGGATGTGCGGATCGCGCTGCAACCGCGCCATCGCCGCCTCCAGCGGCGGCCCGTCGAACGCACGGGTACGGGTGAGCGCCTCGAGCAGCACCAGCCCGAGCGCGTAGACGTCGGCAGGCGGCCCGACGGCCGATCCCCGTGCCTGCTCGGGCGCCAGGTAGGAGGCGGTGCCGAGCGTGAACTGCGTGCCCGTCAGACCGCCCGCCGCGTCGCCGACCAACCGGACGATGCCGAAGTCCGACAGCCGGGCGCGCATCGTGGGCGTCCCGGTCGTGGCGTCCGTCCCGAGCAGGATGTTCGCCGGTTTCACGTCGCGGTGCACGAGGTTGGCGGCGTGGATGTACGCGAGCGCCGAACCGATCTGCGCGGCGATCAGCCGCGCGTCGCCCACGGACACGGCGTCGCGTTCGATGGCCTCGGCCAGCGTCGACCCGTCGATCAGTTCCATGACGAGGTAGGCCGGCTCGCCGGCATGCTCCGCGCCCAACGACCCGTCGTAGAGGGTGATGAGGTTCGGGTGCGCCAGCCGCGCGAGGGTCTGCAGCTCGGTGCGCTGCCGCGCCGCACCGGCTGCGGTGTCCGGAGTCGGCGAGACACGGCGGAAAACCTTGATCGCGACGTCGCGGTCGAGCACGTCGTCGTGTGCGCGGAAGACCTCGGCCATGCCGCCGGCGCCGACGCGGTCGAGGACCCGGTAGCGGCCGCCGATCAGCCAGCCCGAGCCCCCGTCCCCGGAATCGGCGGTCATCGGCTCGCGGGCGCGGCGTGGCGCGCGGGGTCGTCGGTGAACACGTCGGCCCATGATTCCGAATGGCCGCGCGGTGGTCGAACCGGGGCGTCCCGGCTTCTCAAGAATTGGTACGCACGCTGGCTACCGTGACGTGATGCAGACGGTACGGACAGGCGTGCTCGACATCGCGTACGAACCGCACGGGCCGGCCGACGGGTGGCCGGTGGTGCTGCTGCACGGGTTCCCGTACGACGCGCGTTCCTACGATGCGGTGGCCGCGGCGCTGGCCTATGCCGGCGCGCACGTCGTCGTGCCGTATCTGCGCGGCTACGGACCGACCCGCTTCGCCGACGACGCCACGCCCCGCTCCGGACAGCAGGCCGCCCTGGCGCACGACCTGCACGACCTCATCGACGCGCTCGGGCTGCACCGCCCCATCGTCGGCGGCTACGACTGGGGCGGCCGCGCAGCGTGTCTGGTGGCGGCGCTGTGGCCGGATTCCGTCTCCGGCCTGGCGACGGTCGGCGGCTACAACGTGCAGAACATCGCGCGGGCCGCCGTCACCCCCGCGGCGCCGGCCGACGAGGCCATGGCGTGGTACCAGTTCTACTTGCACTCCGAGCGCGGCCGGGCCGGACTCACCGCCAACCGCGCCGACATCGCTCGACTGCTGTGGCAGCAGTGGTCACCGCGGTGGCAGTTCACCGACGCGGAGTTCGCAGCGACCGCGGCGTCGTTCGACAACCCGGATTTCGTCGACGTCGTCGTGCACTCCTACCGACACCGGTACGGGCTGGTACCGGGCGACGCGGCGTACGACGACACCGAAGCGGCCATCGCGCAGCAGCCACGCATCGACGTGCCGACCGTGGTCGTCGAATCGCTGCACGACGGTTTCGGACCGCCGGAGGCCCGCGCGCACCACGCAACGCACTTCTCCGCGCTGGTCGACGTCCACTATGTCGACGCGGGCCACAACCCCCCGCAGGAGAGCCCAGCGGAGTTCACCGCGGCAGTGCTTGCCCTGGCCGAGTAATCAGGCGGTTGCGGGCGCAGCGGTACGCACCGGCGCGGAGGCGCTCGTCCGGCGCAACGTCTTGCCGGTGGTCTCCGGCGCCATCTTCTGCGACACGACACCGCCGATGACGCACAGCCCGGTGCCGATCAGCATGCACGGCGCGATTCCCCAGTGATCGATGCCGATCGGCAGCAGGAATGTGCCGGCTGCAGCGCCGAGCCGGCTGGTCGCGGCGCCGATGCCGACCGCGCTGGAGCGAACCTCTGTCGGGAAGATCTCGATCGGGTAGACGGCGGTCAGGTTCCCGTTCACGGCGTTGAAGAACGAGAACACCGCGAACGCGGCCACCGTGATCGCCCCGGGCGCGCCGGTCCACAGACCCACGACGGCCAGCGCGCCGGCCATGATCCAGAACGGCGGGATGAGCTGCGTGCGCCGGCCGACCCGCTCGATGGTGAGCATGCCGACGAACGCCCCCACCGCAGCGATGGCGTTGGCCACCAGCGTGCCGATCTCCGGGTTCGACAGATTCAAGGACTTGAAGACGGTGGGTGCGAACGTGAAGATCGCGAAGTACGGCGCCACCTGGCACGACCAGAACACGCAGACGAACACCAGCCGATGGAGGTGCTCGCGGGTCAGCAGCGCGCGGTAGCCCTGTTCGGCACGCGGCTCGTCGTACTCCTCCTGCTCGAAGTAGGCGTCGCCGCCGAGGTACTTGTCGATGATCGCCCGCGCCTCCTTCTCCCGGCCCTGGCCCATCAGCCAGCGCGGCGATTCGGGCATGCCGATCCGGGTGAGCAGTGTGGCGACCGCGGGCACGACGCCGAGCGCCAGGGCCCAACGCCAGGACAACCCGACCTCGTCGATCAGCACGTAGGCGACGACGACTGCGGCGAGGTAGCCCGTGTACCACCAGACGAGCAGGCCGCACAGCCGCCGCCCCCTGCCGCGCGCCGGCGCGACCTCGGCCAGCAGCGCCGCACCGATCGAGTACTCCGCGCCGATCGCGAGGCCCAGGGCGATGCGGATGACCAACAACTGCCACGCATCGCTCACGATCGCCTGCAGGGCGTTCAGCACGACGAACGCGATGATGTCGGCGATGAACGGGATGCGCCGCCCGTACCGGTCGGTCAGGTAGCCGGCGATCGGGCCGCCCGCGAAGATGCCGATCAGCGAGGACGCGCCGAGCAACCCGGCCATCACCGGTCCGACTCCGAGATCCGGCGTCAGCGACACCAGGACCACGCTGATGATGCCGAGGTCGAAACCGTCCAGACCCTCGCCCCAGGACGCGGCCAGGGTCAGCCTGCGCAGGAAGCCGTGGTCGATCGCCGGTTCACTGCGGACGTCGCTCATGGAACCTCCCGGCAGCGGGAAGCCCCGCTCCCAAATGTTGTGCTGCAACGCTCGCGGTCGAACGGTGTCCGTTCGTGCTTGCCCACGCGACGTGGTGCGCTACCGGCCGGGCTCCGCGACGACCAGGCGCAGCGACCCCGCGTACTCGGATCGTTCGCGCAGGTACCCGAAGCGCTGGTCCCACTCGCCGCTGTCCAGATCGGCGCGCAACCGTTGCACGGACCGCTGGGCCTCGGCCTCGTCCACCAGCCCCCAGGCGGACTGCGCCAGCCGCACGTCCGCGTCCAAGAACTGTTCGGGCCGCGCGTACAGGGCCTCGCCGAACCAGTCCGTGCAGTCGATCGGGATCGGTACGGTCTGGATGCGCGCGCGACCGCCCAGCACGTCGCACACGCACGTGAGCGACGGATAGCGCACTCGCTCCTTGGCGATGACGCCCGGCGCGTACTCGGCGAGCCAGAACTGCGCCAGCACCTCGCCGTCGAAAGTCATGATCACCACCGGTCCGCGGGATACGCGACGCAGCTCGCGCAGGCCTGAGTCGAGGTCCGGCCACTGATGGATCGTGATCGTCGCCATCGCCGCGTCGAACGTGTCGTCGGCGAACGGCAGCGACTCGGCCACGGCGTCGACGGCCGGCTCCCGGTCGGCGGGCCGTTGCGCGCGCATCGCGGCCGACGGTTCGACGGCGGTGACCTCGCGGTCGTCCGGCTCGTAGCTGCCGGCGCCGGCTCCGACGTTAACGACGGTGCGCGCGTCACCCAGCGCCGCGTGCACGTACGCGGCGATGCGCGGGTCGGTTTGTCTGTGCGCCGCGTACCCGGCGCCGCCGCGCTCGTAGTCGTAGTCGCCGGCCGGCGTAGCGCGCGTCATGGCTGCCTCACTGCAGGGATCGTGCCACTCGCGCGGACTCGCCCGAGCGGTGGCAAGCTCGACCCATGACCAGTGCACAGAAGCAGCCCGTCATCCTGGCCTGTTACGACGGTTCGGAGGGCTCGCGCGCTGCGTTGGCAGCCGCCGCCGGCATGCTCGCACCGAGTCGAGCCGTCGTCCTCACCGTCTGGGAGACCGTAGAACTGCGGCTCACCCGGCTGGCCGCCTTCGGCAACATCCCCATCGCGGGCAGCACTGCGGATGCCGACGAGCAGGAGCAGGCCGCGGCGCAGCAGGCCGCCGAGGAAGGCGCAGCCCGTGCGGTCGAGCGCGGTTTCGAGGCGGAGGCGCGAATCGCGCAGGCGACGGAGTCGGTGTGGCGCACCGTCGTCGAGGTCGCCGACGAGATCGACGCGGACCTCATCCTCGTCGGCTCGCGTGGCCGCGGGACGTTCGGCGGCGCAGTACTGGGCAGCACCTCACACGGAGTGTTGCAACATGCCCGTCGCCCGGTCCTTGTCTCGCCGGAGTCCGAACGACACTGAGTGGCGGTTCGTCAGTCGAGGATCTGGAACTGCCCGTCGAGTGCGGTCACGGCGAGCAGATTCTTCACCTGTCGGCTCGGGTGCTGGAGCACGAGCTGCCCGCCGCCGCTGCGCAATTCGTCGCGGGAGCGGATGAGCATGCTGAGCCCGACGGAGTCGATGAACGACACCCCGGCGAGGTCCAGCGTCACCACCCGCTTGTCGGTCTCGCCCTGGCCGATGGCCGCGACATAGAGGTCGTAGGCGGAGGTGACGTCCACGTCGCCCTGCACCACGAGGGTCGTCGCATCCGCACGGTGTTCGACGTCGATCAGCACAACAGCGTTCTGCCCACCGTGCGTGCCGGGCTGACCGGAGCCGGCTCACGCCGGTTAGTTACTCGTGAGTTGGGTACGTTCGCCGGGTCTAGTGCCGTCAGGAATGCGCGGTCGTACATGACGCGCGGCTCATCGTGGCCCGCGCGGGCGCACGTCGCCCTTCCCGATTCGTAAAGGACGCACATGACTGCAACGACCCAGAATTACAGCGGCACCGGAGACCACGCGCTTGTGCGCGAGCAAGCACCCAAGTCGACGGAGACCAAGGCCGCGTTCAAGACAACCGAGTTCATCGCCTACCTCGGCGCCGTGATCGCCGTCATCGTGACCGCGCTCGTCATCCGCCACACCAGCGGCCACAACGACTACTTCCGCGCCGACCGGGCCATCTTCTACATCGTGCTGCTCACCATCGGCTACCTCGGCAGCCGTGGCCTGGCGAAGTCCGGCAGCCACGAAAGCCGCAACCACTGACGCCCTGACCGATCCGAAAACGGGGGCCGTGACTCACACCGAGTCGCGGCCCCTGTGTTCCGGCGTGAATGTGCAGACAGTTCCGGGGCGGCGTGCTCGGCATCGACGCTACCCGCAAACTGCCGGGCTAGCGCTATCACCGCAACGGCGGGTGGCCCGCCGGGTGGTGCTCGACGACGCGAGCGTCCCGCTCGTCGACAGGCGATGGCGCGAGTACGGCATCGATGCGCGCTGCGCGCATCGCAACCAACTGCAACAAGAACGGGTCCGGCTGCGTGAGATAGTCATGCTTAGGCAGTTCCAGGACAGCGAGGACGCCACGGACACACCGGTGGACCCCGCGGCGGACCCGCCAGGGTTCGTCGACTTCGTCGCACACCATCGCACCGGGCTGGTGCGGTACGCGGCACTTCTCACCGGCTCTGCCGGCCACGGTGAGGACATCGTGCACGACGTCCTGGTGCGTCTACTGCCGCGCTGGGAGCGGTTGACCGACCCGCTGCCCTACGTCCGTCGATCGATCACCAACGAGTACGTCTCGTGGCGACGGCGGTGGAGCACGCGCAACATCACCTCGGCCGAGCACACCGACCTCGATCGGCCGGCGGAGGCCCCGGCCGAGACGCGGCCCGATCCGCAGATGTGGGCGGCCTTGATGGCACTGACCAGATCGCAGCGCACGGCGCTCGTCCTGCGCTACTACGAGGGCCTCGACGATCGCGAGATCGCCGACGTCATGGGATGTCGCACACCCACGGTGCGCAGTCACATCCACCGCGGCATCGCCGCGATCCGCACGATCCTGACCAACGAGAGCTGACGAGAAGAAACGGCGATCACCATGCATGACGACGAGATCGAGCAGCGGTTGCGTGCGGCAATGACCGACGACGCGCGACACATCAGCCCCAGCCGTGTGGCGGACCGGCTGTCCGTGGCAACCTTGACCGCGTCCGACGACGCCCAGGCGGCACCGGTCGCGTTGATGGCAGCGCCGCACCCGACGAGGTGGACCGGCTGGCGGCTTGCGGCGCCATTGGCGGGCGGTGTCGCTGTGGTCGCGCTTGCGGCCGCACTGGCGACGTTCGCCGGGCACGGTGGCGGCCACCATGACGCGAATCGTGGCTTGGCCGCCGCAGCCGGGTCCACCTCGACCGTGCCGGCCATGCGGTCCGTGGCTCCCGCTGGCGGCTACCTCTACGTGCGCGCGTCGGATCCGACCGAGACGCAGCAGACGTGGATCCCCGCCGACCGGTCCCAGGTATGGCAGTTCACGAACTCCAACATGAACGGCGCGGCGCGCAACGACCGCGGCCGCTGCGCCGCCTTCCCGCATTACGAAGACACGAACGGCAAGGTGCCGGGCTGCGACGGCGGTTCGTGGGACTTTTACCGACCAGCATTCGCCGACAGCCTGCCGAACGACCCGCACGCCGTGCTCGCCTCGCTGCGGACCGCGTCGAACGGTCCGCGGGACGCAGACGTGGTCGACACCGCATCGAACTTCCTCGTCGAAGGCTGGGTGCAGCCGGTGGCTGTCGCGAAGATCGTCGCCGCGCTGAAGCTGATCCCCGGTGTCAAGGTCACGTCCACCCCCGAGGGGCAGGTCACCCTGGCGTACAGCGGCCGGGTCAAGCGCACCGTCAGGCAGTTCTGGTCGATCACGGTCGACAGTCACGACCGCGTTGTCGGCGCGAGCTCGTCCTACGGGGACACCAAGCCGCTCACCGAAACGATCACCTACAAGCAGGTGGCCGCGATCGGCGACCGCTAGACGCGGCGAGGGTTAGGGCAAAGGACTCATCGGCGTAGAACGGCGGCTCGCGGCTCGCGGCCCGCATCGCGCACCGCCCGTGCGGATTGTCGGACTGTTCGCTCTGGCCGTCGCAACACTCGCTGGAGTGCTGATCGTGGAACCACGCAGGTCCCATCCATTGATCGACTTACGATTCTTCCGGAGCCCGCCCTTTACCGGCGCGAACACCATCTCCATTGCGATGTCGGCCAGCCTCGGCGGCTTCCTGTTCCTCAACACGCTGTACCTGCAAGATATTCGCGGTCTCACTCCGCTGCACGCAGGATTGGTGATTATTCCGATGACGGTCGGTCAAAGGATCGCGGCCAACCGGTCAGGGCGGCATCTCGCCACGCGAGCCGATGCCCGCTTACCCCCAGCTCTCGGCGGCGCCCTGCTCGCCACCGGCGCCTTCCTGCTGGTCTCCATGACCGCCCGCACCGGCACCGCGCATCTGCTTGCCGCGTACGCGATCGTCGGCGTCGGCGTCGGACTGATCGGCCCTCCCGTGACCACCATCGCCGTCGCCGGCATGCCAGCCGACCAGGTCGGCGTCGGTGGCGCGCTCATTGCTAGCGCCCGCCAGTTCGGAAGCTCCATCGGCGTCGCAGTCACTGGTTCCATCGTGACCAGCACCGGGTCGGGTTTCGTCGACTCGAGCCACACGGCCTGGGTCGTCCTCGGCGGCTGCGGAATCGTCGCCCTGGCGCTCGACTTGCTGAGCACTACTTCATGGGCAAAGACAGCCGCGACCCGCAACGGCCGACGTCTTGCCGACGCCTCGTTTACATCTATTTCTCCCCGGGTTCAGCCCGGGACTTTATCCACCGACGCGGTCTAAGCGGCGGCTACGCGTTCTCGCAGCCAGCGTTGCCTCCGCAGCCCACTGCTGCAAGGTGATGAACCGTTTTTCGGGCACGTCATTTGCCAAATTCCTGGAGGGAACGGCTGTTCATGGCGCCACGGATAGCCACCGCGGTCCTTCGTCACGGCGTGCAGAGGCTCGCGACACGCGCACGATCGTCTGGTTGGCCGATGTCATTGCTCAAAGCGCAAACCGGTGACGAACGTTAGCAATGACTTGCTCGGCAAGTGCCGACGGGGGCACCGCGCTCTCGAGCTGACAGCGGAGCCTTGTCAGCGCGACAGCCAGATGCGCCACAAGCAACTGGGATCTGATAGCGGATCACCGTGCACCAAGCTGAAGTGTGCCGGTCCGCCGACCACGACCCGGCCAGCAAATTCGTCGCCGAACAGTTGGCCACCTCGCCATGTCGCTGCAGCCAGTGCTTCATGCGGCTCTAACCCGGCACTGACCAGGCTTTGGATCTCCCAAGCGAGTTGATCAGCTCGCAAGGAGCCACCGCCTGCGTCCGTGCCAGCGGCGATCGCCACTCCATGACGCCGAACAGTGACGATGCTGCTGTAGGCAGACTCGCGCCGAGCGGCCAACGATGAAGCCGCGTCGGGTCCGGCGAACCGTTCAGTCCTTGTCGTGCTCCCGAAGCTGGTCCAGGATTCGAATACCGCCAATGTCGCTACAAGGGTCGAGCTGTTCGATGCCATCGTCGCTGCGGTGTCATCATCGATCGCGAACCCGTGCTCGATGCTGTCGACGCCGGCCAGGGCACCAGCGGCAGCGCCAGCCAGACGCGACGCGTGAGCAGCTACTCGCGCGTTGCGATCATGCGCGGCGCGAACCGCGGCCGCGATCTCCCGCACCGAGAACGGAGAAACGTCCTCCTCAGGGCCATCGAGGTAGAGCTTGACCAGATCGGCGCCAGCGTCCAACTGCTCGGTCACCGCGTCAATAAGGTCTGCGCCGTGTTCCAATTCGATGCTCAGGCCCGAAGGGATAGAACCCTTCCGCGTCAGCCAAGTGCCGGCGACCCGTAGGTAGGGGCGGTCTTGTCGGTGCCGCCATCGCTCACGAAGAGTAAGGCTGACCGCACGCCCGTCCCGGCGTGGCGCGCCGACGTCGCGCGCCCACCGGACCCCGGCGCGAACCATAGCTGCACCGTTCTCCTCGCCCGTGAGGAGAAGATCCTCGGCGTCGTCCAAGCCGTGTTCTAACCATCGTGCGCCTCCCGGCAGCGTCAGGTGCGCGTGCGAGTCGACCATCCCTGGCACGATCGTCGCGCCGCTTCCGTCGATCACACGCGCGCCGAGCTCGGCCGGGTCCGGCCCGTCGCCTTCGGTCCAGAGCCCGTCGATGACGTTTCCGAAGACAGACAGAGTGACATCTTTGACCAGCTCTGGCCTCGTGCCATCTGCAAGCGCGGCGCCAGTGATCACCAGCCGGGGTGCATCAACACGTTCCCGCTCAGCAGCCGTCACGATGTCGAACGTCCCATGCAACCCAGTTGAGAGCGAACGTCATAGGCAACTCATATGGGTCGAAAGCCCGGGGTCTGCGCTGCACATCGGCGCGAGGACCAAGTCACGCCGATGATGCCGCTGTAGTGGTCAGTCGTCTCTCGGTAGGGATGCGCTATGACCTCGTACGCCGCACCCGACACCAGCGGTCGACTCTGCATGATCACGAGCACGGCCGCGCGGAGGCTGCACTTCGTCCTGTGGCCGACGGTGCGCCGGCAGCTTCGACCGTCTCCACATAGGAAGCTGCTATCGCGCACCGACTGGCAATTCGTCGTCGACTTAGGTTGGAGACTGCAACCGCCGCCAGCTCACCGCTTGCCGGACGCCACCATCGGCAGACGAGGATCTCTATGAACGCGATCAACGGCCAAGCCGCCATCATGACGACGGGCACGCCCGACCCTGGTTCATCCGTGGCTGGGTCGAGACGTCGTTTCTGTCAACTTTCGTGTGCTGATCCCCCTCCTGAAGGTGTCCGAGGTACTTGGAGCCATCAAAGGCCGCATCGGCATATCGATCGTTGACGTGGCAGCGCCGTCAGTACGCGTCAACGCCGTCCTGTTCTCCGGGACCTGCGCGGGCGACGTCAGGCCCAGCACCCTGGTGCGCCACCACGAATCGCCGGGGCGCTCGGGAGCGAGCTGGATGACGCCTGACGACAGGCACCGCGACCTCTTCCGCCGTCACGTCGAATCGGTGCTCACCGGCGACGCGGACGAGGTCGCAACGACATACGCCCGCGACGCCGTTGTTTTTCACGCCGGCGGAGTGGTCCGAGGTCGCGAGGCGATCCGCTCAATGTACGTCGCGATGTTCGAGTCGGCGGGGATCCCACCGCGGCCGTCCTGGGAGGCTCACGTCGACCACAACGCGATCTTCGCGGTGCTGAAGATCGACGAACCCGACCTGCGACGCAGCGGTTGCGAGACGCTTATCGTGCGCGACGACCTGATCTCTCTGCACACCATGTTCAGCCTGCAATCTGCTGATACGGATGATCAAGCAGAGACGGAGGCGGAGGGTTCGCCGTGACTCCTGGCGACCGAAACCTGAGCAGCTAACCGCGTTTGCGCCGCAGGTCCTGCGCGACTGCCAACAAGCGGCGAGCAGGCGGCGACAACTTGGTACGCCGGTGGATCATGCGCACCGACCACTTCTCCCGCGGCTCGAACAGCCGCGTCTGGACTCCCAGCAAACGCAGTTCCATGCTCTGAGTCGTCGTGACCATCGCGGCGCCCACTCCCGTCGCTACCAAGTGCGGCAGCGAGGGAATGTTGGGTTCGATCATCACGACTTGCGGCTTCAGCCCTTCGCGATGAGCCGCCCGGACAAGTCGGTCTGCCGCAGTGCCTTCCCGGCTGCCGATGAACGGCATCTTGTCCAGAGCGGTCAGATCGACAGCGCGGGTAGGCGTCGCGAACCCGGGCGGAAAGGCCAACGCGAACTCGTAGTGACCGACATCGTGGCCCTCCATGTCGTTCGGGACCGAGACTCTCGGCAGCAGCGCCAACTCGGCTTTACCCGTCCGCACGGTCTCGACGGTCTCGGCCAGGCTCCACGTCGGTATCACGTGAATCTGCGCCGGTGCGTACCGTCTGGTGAATACTTGGGCGAGCGGTGCGAACAGGCTTACGTTCACCCCGGAAGGGATCGCAACCTTGACGGCCTCCGGCTGCTCGCTGCGGGCCGCGATGACGGCCAGCCGGAAGTCGTCAAGATTCTTCAACACTGACCGTGCCTCGCCGACCAGCAGCTGTCCCTCGGGCGTGAGAACGACGCCGCCCCTCGTACGGTCGAAGAGCTGAACTTCCAACTCGCGTTCCAGCTTGCGCAACGCCGTGGACAGGGACGGCTGCGAGATACCTAGGCTGAGCGCCGCCGACGTGACACTGCCGAGTTCGGCGATGCGCACGAAATAGAGCAGGCGCTGCGAATTGTGGGGGCCAAGCCCGCCGAAATCAGGCGACGTCATTGCTTCCCTCCTGCACTGCCCGGCATGAATGATGCTGAAGCCTTGGACGCCGCTCGGGCGGCGTCGCTTGCCGGAGTCAACCCTCAATCATTGTGCCCGGGCGAACCGCCCGTGGTGGCCACCGGACAGGTCCTCGCATCGCAAGACGTCCGCGACGGGGCAAACGTTGCACAACCGGCCGTGCGATAGCTGATGCCTATGACCTGATCGTGCACCCGAGTGGCCTGCAGTCTCGCGCAACGACCAATCTGATCGGGTGAACTCCGGCGTAGACGGGAGTTCGTCGAGAGGCGGTGCGGCCGCAAACAGCCGACCTGGAACGAGGATGCCGATGACGGAGGATCACCTCTAACGTTCGGACTCCCGCCGCCCCAGCACGCGGACCCGGATCTGCGATCTTGGCATTTCGCTACTCGACGCAATTCGATCGTCGGTTGATCAACCGGTCGATAGCGAATGCCTATGCGGGTTGTCCGGGCTCACCCGCGCTGCCTACCTTCGCCCGAGAACCGAGCCGCAACCCGGTGCCCAGGTGTGGCCCGTGAGGCATGCCGGCGGCTACATCCGCAACAAGGAGAACCCGATGAAGTTAGTCGTCGCCGCCACACCCTCGGCCGCGCACGTCGCGCCGATGGCCATGATCGCCGAAGACCTTGCTGCGCGCGGGCACGATGTGACGCTCGTCAGCGGAACTGCTGTACTGCCGTCCAGCAATGCGGTACGCACGGCAGCGTTCGACGCAGACGCCGACTTCGACCTGGACGAGGTCACGCGGGCTGAGCGCGCCCGGCCCGACGCTCCCCCGCCGGGCCCTGAGCTGCTCAACCGGGATTTGCAGTGGGGATTCATCGACCCCGTGCCCGACCAACATCGAACGTTGCAGCGCCTGCTGACGGATGCGGGCGGAGAGCCGGTGACCATTCTTATGGAGAACGGGTTCAACGGCGCGTGGCCGATGCTGCTCGGCGCGCCCGGCCCACGTGCCGACCGAGTGATCGGCATCGGGATCTCGCCGTTGACGCTGTTGAGCGCGGACACGGCACCGTTCGGTCTCGGGTTGCCGCCGGATGCCTCGACGGAGGGCAGGACGCGCAATGCGAAGCTCAACGATCAGGTCAGGCTGATGCTTGCGCCCGCGCAGGAACGGCTCGACCAGGTACTCGATTCGCTCGGCGCCAACCCGGCCCCGTTCCTGTTCGACGGCGGAGTCACGTTACCCGACATATTTCTGGCCCTCACCATCCCGTCGGTCGAATATCCGCGTAGCGATGCGCCGGCGAGCGTGCGTTACATCGGGCCGCTTCCGCTGGCCACGCACGACGAGGGGCCGCTGCCGCAATGGTGGGCCGAGATTGATCAGGCACGTGCCGACGACCGACAGATCGTCGGGGTGACGCAGGGCACGGTCAACAACGGCGACCTGGAGATGCTCGTGTCACCGACGCTACGCGCTCTCGCCGACCGGCCGGACATCTTCGTCGTGGCCGCCACCGGGCGCCCGGACCACGGTCTGACCGATCCGCCGAACGGCCGCGTCGGCGGGTACCTTCCTTTCTCCGCCCTGCTGCCGCGACTCGACGTGCTGGTGACCAACGGAGGCTACGGCGGCTCGCTCGCGGCCCTGCGGCATGCGGTTCCCCTCGTCCTGGCCGGAGACACCGAGGACAAGATCGAGACCACGGCCCGACTCGCATGGAGCGGCGCCGGCATCAACCTCGCGACCGGCCGACCGGATGAAGCAGCCCTGCGTTCGGCGATCGACACGATCCTCCAGGACCCTGATTACCGGTCACGGGCTCGACAGATCAGCACCGAGTCCGCCGGATACGACCCGCTCCAATCGATCGCCGACTCGCTGGACCACAGCTGATCGACTCAGCTGACCAGTCCGTATGGCTCGCGAGCGGACGCCGGTCTTGTTCGGGCGCCATCCTGCAACCACGAACACCCGTCGAAGTGATGACGGTTCCGTCGCGATTCAGCTGGAGTACTCACATGATCAGACGACGCGTGATGCTGGCGGTCGATGACGTGGTCGACAGCGTCATGCGCAGCATCCGTCAGGCGCTGGCTCTGGGCCTCGAAGACCTCTACGCCCAGACGGCAAGCGCGTTTCTGATCCAGCATCTACTGGTCACCTACAGCACGGCCGGTGCGACGTGGACCGGGCGCGAGGACGCGCGGGTACACGCGGTTGTCGACTACCTGCACAGCAACCTGCACCTGGCGATCACCCTGGCGGACATGGCCCGTATCGCCAACCTCAGCGAATACCACTTCCTGCGAGTGTTCCGCGACGCCACGGGACTGACCCCGCGCCGATACCTCAACCAACTGCGCGTGGACGTTGCCCGGCGACGGCTGGCGGAGCCGGTGCTGTCGATCAGCGAGATCGCGACGGTGTGCGGCTTTGGCACTCCAAGTCATTTCTCGTCGGCCTTTCGTGCCGCGACGGGCTTGTCGCCGCGCGCGTATCGGCAGCGGTTGACCGCGCCGTGAACCGCATTCGACCGCAATCGCGGGCAAAATGTCAGCAAGCACGCGAAAGTCTGCATGCGCCCGGCGGCCTAACGTCGTTTGGATGACAGCTGAGCAGCGTGCTGCGGTGAATGACATGTTGCGCGACGGTCCCCTCGACCTCGCCATGCCGGTGGACGCGCAGCGCTCCGTGTTCGAGGAGTTGTTCGGGTCGGCGGAGTTGCCCAGCGACGTGACAGCCACCGACGACGTCGTGGGCGGCGTACCCGTCGTCCGATTCGACTTCTCCGCCCCGTCCACAACAGGCGTGCTGCTCTACATGCACGGCGGTGCATTCGCCGTCGGCAACGCGCGCGGTTCATTGCCGCTCGCGACCGACCTCGCGCGCCGAGCACAACTGCGTGGGTTCAGCGTGGACTACCGGCTAGCGCCCGAGCACCCCTTCCCCGCCGCCAGCCAGGACGTGGTCGCCGCCTACCACGGGTTGATCGAGACCGTCGATTCGACGTCGGTCGTCGTGGTGGGCGAGTCCGCGGGCGGCAACCTCGTGCTGGCGCTGCTGCTCGCGCTGCGTGACGCCGCCGCTCCCCTGCCCGCGGCGGCCGCCGTCTTCTCCCCCGTCGGTGACCTCACGTTGAGCGGCGCAACCATGACGTCCAAGGCCGACGTCGACCCGGTGATCACGGCCGCGGGCCTGCGGCTGCGAGTGATCGACTACCTCGCGGGCGCCGATCCGCGCGACCCGCGGGTGAGCCCTGTCTTCGCAGATTTATCCGGCCTGCCGCCGTTGCTGATCCAGTCCGGCAGCCACGAGGTGCTGCTCGACGACGCGGTCCGGTTGGCCGGCGCTGCCGCTCGAGCAGATGTCGAGGTGCGGCTTGACGTCGTGCCCGGCGTGCCGCATGTCTTCCAGGGGTTCGCGGAGACCCTCGACGAGGGCGCGGCCGCGCTCGACCGGGCCGGTGTCTTCCTGACCGAACATCTCCATCACGCCGCGGGCAGTGACCGATGAGCACATCGTCGGACTCCAACTCCCGCAACATCGAGGAGTTCCGCGCCAACCACGGCCGACTCGGCGGCAGTTTTGCGGGGGCGCCCGTGCTGTTGCTGCACACCCGCGGTCGAAAGGCCAGTTTTTGCAGTGATTCTGGGGTTCGTTAGACGTTGAACCGGAACTCGACGACGTCGCCGTCGGCCATCACGTAGTCCTTGCCCTCGATGCGCACCTTGCCGCGCGAGCGCGCCTCCGCCATCGAGCCGGCGTCGACCAGCTCGTCGTAGGACACGACCTCGGCCTTGATGAAGCCGCGCTCGAAGTCGGTGTGGATCACGCCCGCGGCCTGCGGAGCGGTGGCGCCGCGCGGGATCGTCCAGGCGCGGCTCTCCTTCGGCCCGGCGGTGAGGAACGTCTGCAGCCCCAGCGTGGCGAAACCGACACGCGCGAGTTGGTCGATGCCGGACTCCTGCTGGCCCATCGACTGCAGCAGCTCGAGCGCCTCGTCGTCGGGCAGCTCGATGAGCTCGGCCTCGGTCTTGGCGTCGAGGAAGATCGCCTCGGCAGGCGCGACGAGCTTGCGCAGCTCGCCGGTGACGGCGTCGTCCGCGATCTCGTCCGGGTCGACGTTGAAGACGTAGAGAAACGGCTTCGTGGTCATTAGCGTCAGCTCGCGCAGCGGCGCGGTGTCGAGACCGGAGCCGTAGAGCGTCCTGCCCGTCTGCAGGATCTCCTGCGCCTGCTCGGCGGCGGTGACGACGCCGGCGCGGTCCTTGTGCAGGCGCGCGTCCTTCTGCAGACGCGGCAGCGCATTCTCGATCGTCTGCAGGTCGGCGAGGATCAGCTCGGTGTTGATGGTTTCGATGTCGTCGGCCGGGCTGACCTTGCCGTCGACGTGCACGACGTTCGGGTCGTCGAACGCGCGGATGACCTGACAGATGGCGTCGGCCTCGCGGATGTTGGCGAGGAATTTGTTGCCCAGGCCCTCGCCGGTGCTCGCGCCGCGCACGATGCCCGCGATGTCGACGAAGCTGACGGTGGCCGGCACGATCTTGGCCGAGTCGAACAGCTTGCCCAGCACCGTGAGCCGCGAGTCGGGTACGCCGACCACGCCGACGTTCGGATCGATCGTCGCGAACGGGTAGTTCGCGGCGAGGACGTCGTTCTTGGTCAGGGCGTTGAACAGCGTCGACTTGCCGACATTGGGCAACCCGACGATGCCGATGGTGAGACTCACGTGCCGCGAGTCTACGGACGGCCGCGCCGGGCCTCCGCGCGTCGGAACCGGAAACTGTCGGACGCGGGTGTGAGCATCGAACACATGAACGCATCAGCTCTGCTCGTCGCGCTGCTCATGCTCGCGATCGGCGTCGCCGTCGGCTGGCTCACGGCCCGTAGCCGCGCGCAGTCGGCGGCCGGTGAGGCCGTCACACAGGCGCGCTCCGACGCGTACGAGGCGCGCACGGAGATCGCCGCGCTGCGCGCCACGCTCGCGGCCGAGCGCGGCGCGGCAGCCGAGCGTGCCGAGTCGGCAGCCGACGTCGAACGCCGACTGCGCGAGACGTTCGGCGCCATCGCGAGTGAGGCGCTGAACCGCAACAACGCCGCGTTCGCGGAACTCGCCGCCGAGAAGCTGTCCGGCGCCAAGTCCGCGGCCGAGGGCGATCTCGCCCGGCGCCAGCAGGCCATCGAGTCGCTGGTCACGCCGATGCGCGAATCGCTGGATCGCGTGCAGCACCAGCTCGGCACCGTCGAGAAGGATCGCGCCGGTTCGTACGCGCAGCTGCTCGAGCAGGTCGGCACCATGCGCCAGACGTCCGAGCAGTTACGCGTTGAGACCAAGCAGCTGGTCACCGCGTTGCGCGCGCCGCAGGTGCGGGGGCGCTGGGGCGAGATGCAGCTGCGCCGCGCGGTCGAGGCCGCCGGCATGACCGAGCACGTCGACTTCGACGAGCAGGCCAGCGTGGACGCCCCCGACGGGCGGTTGCGCCCGGATCTCGTCGTGCGGCTGGCGGGCGGCAAGAGCGTCGTCGTCGACTCCAAGGTCGCCTTCGCCGGCTACCTCGAGGCGGTCGAGGCGAAGGACGACGCGACGCGTGACGCGCGGTTGAAGGCGCACGCGCGGCACCTGCGCACGCACATCGACCAGCTGGGCGCGAAGTCGTACTGGGAGCACTTCGCCCCGTCCCCGGAATTCGTCGTCTGCTTCGTACCCGCCGACGCGTTCCTCGACGCCGCACTGCAGCAGGAGCCGGCGCTGCTCGAGCGCGCCTTCGAGCAGAACGTCGTCGTCGCCACGCCGTCGACGCTCGTCGCGCTGTTGCGCACGATCGCCTACACCTGGCGCCAGGACGCACTCGCCGCGAACGCGGCTGAGGTGCACAAGCTGGGCCGCGAGCTCTACCAGCGCCTGTCGACTATGGGCGGGCACATCGACAAGCTCGGCCGCTCGCTGAACACGGTCGTCGGTGACTACAACAAGACGGTCTCCTCGATCGAGAGCCGGGTGCTCGTCACGGCGCGCCGGATGACCGAGCTCAAGGTGGTCGACCACAAGGACCACATCGACGCGCCGCGCCAGGTCAGCGAGGTGCCGCGGTCCGCCCAGGCGCCCGAGCTCGTCGAACAGCGCCTGGTGGCGTTGCCCAAGAATCGCGCGGTGCCGGTGGGGCAGGTCGAGTTGCCGGCGGCCGACGACGCACCCGGGCACCGGGCGGACGAGCGCGCCACGTCCTAACGACCGGCCGTTCACAGGCACGGTCTGCACCATGGACGCGTGCTCGGCTCGCTGTCGCCGGCGCGGCGCAATGCCGTGCTGGCCACCATCGTGCTTCTCGTCGCGGCGGTGGTCGCCGTCATCGTGGTCGTGGTCCACAGCAGCGAATCGACCGCACCGAGTCCACGCGCCGCCGACCAGGATGCGCTCGGCCCGGTGCTGTTGCTGCCCGGCTACGGCGGTTCGACCCGCGGCCTGGACGACCTCGCTGCGGTGCTGCGCCGGCACGGCCGCGACGCGACGGTCGTGCACCTGCCCGGGAACGCGCAGGGCGACCTGAACGCGCAGGCCCGCGCCGTCACCGGCGCGGCCGCCGCGGCGCTGCGCCGCACCGGGCGGCGCACGGTCGACGTCGTCGGCTATTCGGCCGGCGGGGTGCTCGCCCGGCTGTGGGTGCGCAACTACGGCGGCGCGGCCCGCACCCGACGCGTCGTCACGCTCGGCTCACCGCAGCACGGCACGTCGATCGCCGCGCTGGCCGGCTCGTTGCTGCCCGGCGCCTGCCCGACCGCCTGCCGGCAGCTGGCCCCGGACAGCACCTTGCTGCGCGCGTTGAACAGCGGCGACGAGACGCCGGCCGGCCCCACGTGGGTGTCGGTGTGGACGACGCACGACGACGTGGTGTTGCCGCCGTCGTCGGCGTCGCTGGTCGGCGCGTTGGACCTCACCGTGCAGAGCGTGTGCCCGCGCGACACGGTCACGCACTCCGGTCTGCCGACCGATCGCGACGTGCAGGCGATCGTCGCCGCGGAGCTGGCCGCCGGTGCGCCCGCCCGGCCGCGCACCTGCACCAGCGCCTGACGCAAGAGCTCAGGTCTTGATGTCCTTCGTCGCGAAGTTGGCCCATGCGGCGCCGAGGAACACCGCGACGTAGACCAGCTGCAATAGGGCGCCGCGCTCGACATCGCGCCACAGGATCGGGTCGCGGAACAGGTCGATGAACGACAACCAGTACCGCGTCGGCAGATACGGCTGGATCGAGCGCGCGGCGTCGAGCGTCAGCAGCACCGACGAGCCGATCAGGAACGCCAGGGCGCCGAGCGTGGCCGACAGCGGCGAGTCGGTGACGGTCGACAGGAAGAACGCCAGCGCGCCGACGCCGAGCATGGACAACGCGACGTAGGCCATTGCGAGCAGGATGCGTTCGGTCAGCTGCAACGTCGTCAACGCAGTACCGGACACGCTGGTGATCGAATTGAACGCCGTCGCCGGGTCGTTGCCCAACGCCAGCCTGCCGACGACGTACCCGACGCCGGCCACCAGCACGACGGCCACGACGGTGAACACCACGACGGCGACGAGCTTGGCCACCAGCAGCCGCGAGCGGCTGACCGGCCGGGTCAGCAGGTAACGCAGGGTGCCGCTCTGCGCCTCGCCGGACACCGAATCGCCGGCGATCACCGCGACTGCGATCGGCAGGAACAGCGGCAGCACGATCGCGAGCGCCGCGACCGCGAACAGCGCGCCGTTCGCCAGCACCGCGGACAGGAACGCCGGCCCTTCCCCCGGCCGCGGCGCGATGTCGGTGACGCCGAGCAGGATCGCCACGACGGTCGGGATGAGGTTGAGCAGCAGCAGCGTCAGCCAGGTGCGCGGCCGCCGCGCCAGCTTGACCAGTTCGACGCGGATCACGACCCGTCCTCCCGCGCCGCCGGGGCGGCTCGATCCACCCGGTCCGACCCGGCGGACGTGCGTTCCAGCACGATCTGCTCGAGCGTGTGCCGCTCGGCCGCCAGCTCGCGCACCGCGATGCCAGCGCCGACCAGCAGTGCATTCACCGCCGCGGGGTCGCCGCCGCGCACCACCAGCCGCTCGCCGGCGCGATGTTCGACGCGCCCGTCGAGCAGCGCGACCGCGGCCGCCGGCTCCGGCGTCACGATCGTGGTGCGCCCGGTCGGTGCGCGCAGCGTCTCCAGCGAGTCCTGCAGCACGAGCCGACCGCGGTCGAGCACCCCGACGCGGGTGCACATCTGCTCGACCTCGGCGAGCAGATGACTGGACAGGAAGACCGTGGTGCCCTGGCGGTTCAGGTCGAGCAGCAGGTCGCGGATCTCGTGGATGCCCTGCGGGTCGAGCCCGTTCGTCGGCTCGTCGAGCACCAGCAGCTTCGGCCGGCGCAGCAGCGCGGCGGCCAGCCCGAGCCGTTGCCGCATGCCCAGCGAGTACGCCTTCACCGGCTTGCTGCCGACGCCGCCGAGCCCGACCTGCTCGAGCACGTCGTCGATACGCCGGCGCCGCGCGCGCCGGCCGTCCTGGCGCGGGCCGGCACGTTCGAGCAGGTCCAGGTTCACCCGCGCCGGCAGGTAACCGTAGGCGGCAGGTCCCTCGACGAGCATGCCGACCGCGGGCAGCACCGTGCGCGCGGCGCGGGGCATCCGCGCGCCGAGCACGTCGATCTCCCCCGACGTCGCGAGCACCAGTCCGAGCAGCAGCCGCACCGTCGTCGTCTTGCCCGACCCGTTCGCGCCGAGGAAGCCGTAGACGTCCCCCTCGCGGACGTCGAGGTCGACGGCATCGACGGCGAGCGTCGATCTGTACCGCTTCGTCAGGCCACTGGTACGGATGACGGTCGGTCGCCCGGCCGGCTCGGACTGCGTCACCGGCCGAACCCGAAGCCGCCGACCGGGGGCAGCGACAGCACCGCGGTGCGCAGCGCAGCGGCCTGCAAGGTGCCGACGAGCAGCCACCGGGACCCGCGCTCGTTGGACGGCTGCGCGAGCTGCACGTCGATCGGCCCGGCGGCGACCGCGATCCCGTCGGCATCGTTCACCGCGCCCGGCGTCGCGCTCAGTTGCGAGACGACGTTGTCGGCGAGCCGTCCGGGCAGCGGGATCGCGACGAGCACCTCGACCCCGCGGCCGTACACGCCGACCGCGCCCAGCCCTCGTTCGGCGCGGCGCGGCAGACCCGCGATGGACGCGGGCGGGGTGCTGCGGCCGAACCGGTCGACGACAGAGACGACATCGGGGAACGGGTCGCGCTCGACACGCACGCCGACAGCCGGCCGCCACCCGACGGTGGCCGCGGACGGCGCGCCGAGGGTCAGGTCGTAGGTCGTGGTACTCAGGAACGCGGCGCGGTCCTTGCCGTAGACCGCCACGCGCACCGGCAGCCCGTCACCGGGCAGCGCCCACACGTCGATGCGGGTGATCGTCGAGCGCGGGTCGTCGACGCGCACGCGCAGCCCCGCCGCGTCGTGCCCGGCGATCCGGGCGTCGGCCAGGCGCGTGAGCTGCGAGCCGCGGGTGTCAGCGAGCAGGCGTCGCGCGAGGTTGGCCGGTACCAGGTCGTCGGAGCGCGGCAGCCGCACCGGCGCGGCATCGGCGGGCGCTGCCTGCGCGGTGGTCGACTCGTAGTTCCAGCTGACCGTGCCCTGCTGGGCTCGGTGCAGATCGTGCTCACCGGTCGCGTCGATCGTGTCGACGCGCCAGTGCTGCGGATCGCGTTGCCACACGCGCAGCCGCGACGTGCCACCGAACAGGTCGGTCAGGTTGAACGGCCCGGTCGCGGCGGGCAGCGCCAGGCCGCCGGTCGATTGCGCGTAGGACGAGTACGGAACATCCGACGACGCCCGGATGCGGGCGAGCAGCGTCGTGGCCGACACCCGGCTCGTCGCGCTCGGCAGCGCCTGCACGACGACCGGCACCCCCACCAGCGCGGCGACGGCGGCCGCGACCACGGCCCACCGCCAGCGTCGCCTCATACTGCACGGTACGTCCGGCGGGCCTCGCGGGTTCACCGGCGGCCGCCTCGCACGCCGATGAATACGCCATGTGTGTCGACGCCGGTAATCGGCCGTATCTCAGCTGATTCGGTTACGGTTGGGCAACGGCCAGCGAACGTCGTCTCGCCGAGATCTGGAGCCTCAGTGACCAATCCCCCCTACGCCTCGTCTAGCGCGGGCGATGACGGCTGGGGTCCGGCCACGAGCGTCCGGGTCGGCGAAGGACGCCGCACGAGTACGCGCACCGACGCCCGAACCGCCCCTGAGGTCGGTAACGGCCGGGCGCGCACGACGACCCGCGATGACGCGTGGTCGCCGGCCGGTCCGCTGTCCGGTCACGACCAGCGGGCCACCCGGCGGGCCGAGCGCGAACAGGAGCGCCAGGCGGCAGCGCATGCGCGCACCCGTTACGACGCCGAGCAGCTGCGCGCGCAGCAAGTGCCCGAGCGCGGACTGCGCTGGTGGGCGGCGCTGCTGCTGCTCCTCGTGATCGCCGTGGCCGGCGTACTGATCGACAACATCGGGTCGAGCCAGAACCGTGGCGGTTTCAACATCGGCATCGTGGTCGCGTCGGTGATCGCGATCCTCGTCGTCAAGCGCTCGCACATGTTCGCGATCGTCATCGCGCCACCGATCGCCTACTCGCTGATTGCGATGGTCCAGCTGTACTCGACGTCCGGCGGACTGCACGACAAACGCGCGGTGTTCGACGCTGCCGCCAACTATCTGGTCTACGGCTTCCCGGCCATCGCCGCGGCCACCGCAGCCGTGCTCATCGTCGCCGGCATCCGGCTGATCGCCCGCAAGTAACGCGGGGCGTCAGCCCGCGCGCGTGCCGCCCTGCAGCTCACGGCGCAGTTCACGCGGCAGCGCAAACGTCAGCCGCTCCTCCGTGTGCGTGACCTCCTCGATCTCGCCGTAGCCGCGCTCGGCGAGATAGGCGAGCACCTCGGTCACCAGGATCTCCGGCACCGACGCACCGGACGACACCCCCACGGTGCGCACTCCGTCGAGCCACGCGTCGTCGATGGAGTCGGCGTTCTCGACGAGATGTCCGGCGGGCGCGCCGCCGACGAGGGCGACCTCGACCATGCGCACGGAGTTCGACGAGTTGTGCGAGCCGACGACCAGGAACAGGTCGACCTGCGGCGCGATGACCTTGACCGCGGCCTGCCGGTTCTGGGTGGCGTAACAGATGTCGTCGGACGGCGGCGACTGCAATGCGGGGAACTTGGCGCGCAGGGCCTGCACCGTCTCCATCGTCTCGTCGACCGACAGGGTGGTCTGCGAGAGCCAGACGACCCGCTCGGGGTCGCGCACCTCGATGTCCGGCACGGCCTCCGGCCCGTCGACGAGCGTGACGCGCTGCGGCGCCTCGCCGGTGGTGCCGACGACCTCCTCGTGCCCCTCGTGGCCGATGAGCAGGATGTCGTAGTCCTCGGCGGCGAAGCGGCGCGCCTCCTGGTGGACCTTGGTGACCAGCGGGCAGGTGGCGTCGATGGTGCGCAACTGGCGCGCGGCCGCCTGGGCGTGCACCTCGGGCGCGACACCGTGCGCGGAGAACACCACGATGGCGCCCTCGGGGACCTCGTCGTTCTCCTCGACGAAGATCGCCCCACGCGCCTCGAGCGCCTGGACGACGTGCAGGTTGTGCACGATCTGTTTGCGCACGTACACCGGCGCGCCGTAGTGCTCGAGCGCGTGTTCGACGGTCTGGACGGCGCGGTCGACGCCGGCGCAGTAGCCGCGCGGCTTGGCGAGCAGCACCCGCTTGTCCGCGGGCGGGGCGCTCGGTTCGGTACTGGCTGCCATACCTGCGATGGTACGGAGCGAGTGGATGCGGCACGCTGGAGTCATGCACCTGCCTGGCCCCCTGCGCGCCGCCGTCGGTCTCGCCGTCACTGCGGCCGGTGAGGTCAGGCGCCTGCCGGACCGTGCCATCGAGCTGCCCATGCTCGCCGTCAGCACCGCGTTGCAGGTGTCTTTGCGGGCGCAGCAGCGGTACGCGCATCTCGCCGAACGTGGTGACGCAGTTCTCAATCGCCGCGCGGTGGCCGACGACCCACCGCCGTGGGCCACCTTCGACGACCCGATCCTGCCGCCCGCCGACGTCCTGCCCGTGGACGACGTCTTGCCCGTGGACGACGTCTTGCCCGTGGACGACGTCTTGCCCGTGGACGACGTCTT
>NZ_CAXTQF010000057.1:0-22060 GCF_964246335.1 uncultured Jatrophihabitans sp.
GTGTAGATCGGGTGGCTGTCGTCGCCGTCGCGGACCAACTGGTAGGTCAGCGTCTGGTCGTCCTCGTCGTAGTTCGCCGGCCAGGTGACCCGCACCGAGGTGGAGGTGACGGGCGCCTCGGTGGTCGTGTAGAGCGCACCGGACAGCTGCGGGCCCATCTTGTTCGGGGCGATCGACGGTACGGCGAACCGCACCAGGCCCTGCTGACCGATGCCGTTGACGGTCGGGAACTCGCCGCCCAGCACGACGTACTTCGAGTTTCCGGTGACGTCCCACGCTGCCTGGGACTGGCCCGTGTAGGTGCCCTCCTCGAGGTCCGGGAACCAGTTGATCATGCTCGGGCTGGGCTGGCCGCCGAAGTCGGCGTAACCGGGCACCTGGTTGTGCAGCAAAGTTCCGGTCGCGTTCGCGGTGAACGCGAGGGCGTGCTGGTAGTTCCACGCCGGCTGGTGCTGTGCGTAGTCGCCCAACCGGGCGCAGTCGTGCGCGTGACTGACCGTGTAGACGGCGCCGTTGACCCCGAATGCGTCGTAGGTATCGCCGTGGCAGTCCTCGAGCCAGTTGACGGCGCCGGTGGAGGGGTTTGCGGAGAACGTGCCCTCCATGTTGCCGCCCGCGCCGAAGACGAAGCCGGTGCCGTAGATCGCGTTGCCGTCGGTCGTCAGGCTGGTGATGCCCGCATTCTCGCCGCCGTCCTGGACGAGGCTCGACGCCTGCCACGGCAGCAACGCGCCGGTGGTGGGGTCCAGCGCGCCGAGGCCGTAGGCGGAGGACGAGCCGTTGAGCGTGGTGAAGGTACCGCCGACGATCAGCTTCGACCCGTCGGGCGTCAGCGTCATCGCCTCGACCTCGTTGTTGTCCGCCGTCGGCGCCCAGGAAAGCAGCGCGCCGTTGCTGGCACTGAAGGCCGCGAGCCGCGCGCGCGTCACCCCGTTGGCACCGGAGAAGGCACCACCGATGTACACGGTGGAGTTCGTCGCGGCGATCGCGTTGACGGTCGTGTCCACACCGGGGTTGAAGCTGGAAACCAGCGTGCCGGTGCTCGTGTCGTACGCGGCGATGCGGTAACGGTCCTGCCCGTCAGCGCTGGTGAAGTCGCCTCCGACGTAGAGCCGGGTGCCGTCGGGCGAGAGCGCGACCGAGCGCACCGTGCCGTTCAGCGACGGCGCGAACGACGTGATCAGCTGACCGGTCGTGATGTCGTAGGCCAACAGGTTGTTGCGCGTGACGGTGTTGACGCCGGGCGCGGCACCGGCAGGGCGCGCGGTGGAGAAGCTGCCACCGGCGTACACGGTGTTGCCGTGCACGGCCTGGCTCCACACCACGCCGTTGATCTGCACCGTCGGCAGCGCGTCGGCAGTGACGCCGGTGCTGCTGTTACGACTCGCGACCGGCCCCGGGTCCGCCGCTGCCGGCGGCGCCAGGGCCACTGCGGTGCCGACAGCGAGCGCTGCGCTCGCCGCAAGAACCAACGAACGACGACCCGCCCGGCGTCCGGACCGCAGCGCCTGCGCGGCCTTACCGGCGATGGATTCGCTGTTCACGCGACCACTCCTTTGAAACGTGCCACGGGAGCTTGTCCCGCGTAACTGACGCTGACCGTGTAAGGGGCGCGCAGGTCGCGCGCCAGGGTGAACACGTACGTCGCCGTGGCCGAGTGACCCGGCGTCAACCGGCCGTGGAACGGTGCGGTCGGCGGTCCGGCGAGGGGTGTTGCGGGCGCACCGTGTGCGTCGGCAACGGTGACCACCACGTCGGACAGACCGATCGCGCGGTCGGCCGAATTGGCGATGCGCAGCGTGAGGCGGGTGGCCGGTCCGGACACCTCGCCCGGCCGGGTGGCCTTGCCGTCCACGCCCGTGTGACCGACCAGCCGGATGACGATGCCGTTGCCGACCTTCACCGGCGAGCCGAGGGCCACCGGGGGCAGCATGGTGACGCCGCGCGCGGACACGGTGTCGTGGATGTTGCCCGACTGCGGAGCGGGCACGGCGGTGCGCAACGCGACACCGGTGTGTGACGCGCTCGGTGACGCGGTAGCGGTGGGCGCAGCCGGCGAGATGACGTTGCTCGGATGCGCCGAGGCGTGATGAGGCGCGCTCGAACCGCTGCACGCGGCCAGCAGGCAGCCGAGGGCGAGCAGCCCGACCGCCGCAGCCACCCGCGGCGCGCCGCCGGCCACCCCAGCCGTCCGGGCGACGACCTCGTCGATCGCGGTCCGGTAGCGACTGATCGAGTAGCGCTCGCGCGCGGCCAGCCGACCGCGGCTCGCGAGCTCGTCGGCGAGGGCGTCGTCGTCGAGCAGTCGGCCTACCGCATCGGCCAGCGCGTTCGCGTCGCCGACCGGGACGAGCAGCCCCGTGACGCCGTCCTGCACGATCTCGGCGAGCCCCTGGACGTCGGAGGCGACCACCGGGCGGCCGGCCAACATGCCCTCCACGACGGTGATGCCGAACGATTCGCCGAACGACGGAGCGACGACGACGTGCGCACTGGCGAACGCGCTTCCCGCCGACGTCGTGAAGCCGGCGAACGTGACGTGGCCGGCGAGGTCGTCGCGGGCTGCACGGCGACGCAGCTGCTGCTCGTACCACTCGTACCCCGTGAACGCGGTGCCGTGGATCTCGAGGTCGACGGCGTGCCCGCGCGCTCGCAGCAGGGCGACCGCCTCGAGCGCGACATGGATCCCCTTGCGCGGTGACAGCCGCGATACCAGTACGAGCTTTCGCGGCGCGACGGCCTGCGGCGCGTCGGCCATCGGCGCCGGCGCCACGCCGTTGGGAACCTCGACGAGGCGTCCGGCCACGCCGCGACAGGCGCGGCCGATCACTCGCGCCGTCGTGGCGCTGTTCGCAATGACGGTGTGCGCCGCGCGCAACGGTGCGTACAAGACACGCCGTGCCAGCGGATGGAGCATCTCCTCGGCCTCGTGCACATGCACCAGGATCGGCCGGCGGGCCAGCCGTGCCGCCAGCACCCAGTGCGGCAGCGTGACGGTGTTGACGTAGACGACGTCGGGTCGCAGGCGCGCGATCGTGCGGACCAATCGGAACAGCACCAACGGTGTCACCAGAGCCAGCAACAGCAGGCGGTCCGGGCGCAATTGCGCCTTGCGCAACACCGGGAACCGCTCGACCAGCAGCCGGGCAACGACGAGCTCCCGCTCGAGGTGCCCGTTGCCGGGAAGCACCACGTCGACCTCGTTGCCGGCGGCGACCAGACCGTTGACCGTTTCGATCAACTGCCGGTCCGCGCCGTACAACTCGGCCGACGGGTGGGCGACGAGAATCCTCATTCGGTCAGGCCGCCTCGAACTCTCGCGACCCTTCGCGGGCGACAGCGGCTTCGACGACGTCGGCGACGACCGCCTCGACGGAGTCGCTCATCGTCGTGTCGTCGGCGCGCGCGAGATCACCGATGGGGGCGACAACGCCGACCAGCGGGCCGAGCACATCACTGGTGTGCCGTAGCCGTCGCCCGCTCGGTCGCGAGGTGCGGCGGGAGCCGGGGAGCGCCAGCTGCTGACACAGTGCGTCGTACCGGGCGGCGACGTCGTCCCAGTCGTAGCGCCGGGCGATCTCCTGGGCCAGCCGGCCACGCAACCGGGTCGTCGCGGGGTAGGCCTCGGCGTCCTCGATCTCCCGGGCGACCTCGGCCGCGTCGGTGAAGTAATGCCCGGCGTCACCGAGCACCTCGCGGTTGAACACGACGTCGAAGGCGATGGTGCTGGCGCCTGCGCCGATTGCTCGCAGCAACGACGGATTCGTCCCACCGACCGAATGACCGTGCAGATAGGTTGCCGCGTTCAGGTAGAGCTGGTCGAGCAGGTCCTGGTCCCATACCCCGCCGAGGAACCGCACGCGCTCGTCCGCCAAGCCGTGCAGCTGAGCGGTGTAGGCGTCCGCGTAGGGTGCCGAGCCCACGACGATCAGCGGGCGGGTGGCCGAGCTGCGCCGGTACCCCTCCACGATGGTGTGCACGTTGTTCTCCGACTCGAAACGCGCGACGACGAGGTGATAACCGCGCGGGGCGAGCCCGAGTTCGGCGATCGCCGCCGGTTCGCTGATCGACAGCAGCGGCGCGCCGTAGGCGATGAGCTCGGTCGGCGCCTCGAAGACGCCGTCGTAGTAATCGGCGATGCCCTGCGCGTCGGCGATCAACCGGTCGGACCAGCGCACGGCCATCGACTCGGCCAACCGGTAGTAGCGACGGCCGAGGCCCTGCCACTTGCTGCGCTTCCACTCCAAACCGTCGACGTGCGTCGCCACCGGAATGCCGCGCGCTCGCAACAACGGCAGGAACGGTGCGTTCGCGGAGTTGAACACGATGGCGGCGTCGACGGGGTTACGCAGGAGGTGCAGCACGGACAGCGCGGTGTGGCTGAGCGTCTCGAGCGATTTCCTACGCAGCGCGGGCAGGTGCACGAGCTGCATGCCCTCGTACTCGGTCGTCTCCGGCTTCGGCTCGCCGCGCGGAGTGCGGCAGTACACGACGACCTCGTGACCGGCTTTTACGAGCCGGCGACCGACCTCCTCGACGCAGGTCTCGAAACCGCCGTAACGGGCCGGTACCCCACGTGTCCCCACCAACGCGATGCGCATTTGAGAATTCCCCCGAGTTCTCGATGTGGCCAAAAGCTGGTTAGTAAGCGCCTCGAGCACTGAGCACGGCGCGCGGTGTTCTGAGCAGGACGGTCAGATCCAGACGCAGCGACCAGTTCTCGACGTAGTTCAGATCCAGGCGCACGGCGTCGCCCCAGGCGAGGTCGCTGCGGCCACTGACCTGCCACAGACCGGTCATGCCGGGCTTGACCAACAGCCGACGCCGAACGTCTGCGCCGTACCGCGCCACCTCTTCGGGCAGCGGCGGCCGGGGGCCGACGAGCGACATGTGGCCGGTCAGGACCTCGACGAGCTGCGGCAGCTCGTCCAACGAGGTACGCCGAAGGAACCTGCCGATCGCGGTGACGCGCGGATCCGCCCGGACCTTGAACAACAACCCGTCGGCCATGTCGTTGCCGGCAACGAGCAGGCTGATGTGTTCGTGCGCTCCGACGTACATCGAGCGGAACTTCGTGATCCGGAACGGCTTGCCGTCACGACCCACCCGGATCTGCCGGTAGAACGCGGGGCCCGTGCTCGTGCACCGGATCGCCACCGCGAGGACCAGGAAGAGCGGCGCGAGCACCATGAGCAGCACACCGGCGACAGCGCGATCCAATACGGCTTTGATCGCCAATCGCAATTCCAGCCCGACCGTTGTCGGACGTGAGCGTGCTGCGCCGGGACGCGACACAGCCGCACCCTGGGCGAGCTCGAAGCTCGCGACGTACATGTAAATCCCCCGTTATGTCGCGAAGACCCCCGGCTCGCGACTCCCCCGTTCAACGTTGACGCCCTTCCCCTAGGTCGTCAACGGCCTTTCCGGTCTGCAAAAACTAACGAGACATAAGCACGGAGGCAACGCATGACTTCGAGTTGTGGACGGGCACGACAGCGCAGGCGCGTCGGTCCGCGGCGGTAGGCCTCCGCGGTAGTCGTCACTTTCCGTATCGCACCTCGAACATCCGTCCGGACTGCCTGATACGAGTGACACGCTGTGTCATGTGCGCTGGGTGACCGCCGACCAGGTGATTCCTGCTTGGCGCGGCCTCCCAGCTTGCGGAATCCGCGTCGAGGTCGGATCGATGTCAACCTTGATCCAACGGCAACGGGTCACTTCATGGAAGATGAACAGTTCACTTGGCGACGGGATCCTAATTACGCAGCGTGTCCGCACTTTAGGTGCGACACACATCGCCGCGGAATCACCGGATTCCTGCGGGTCTATTACTCACAGTGATAGCGACCTGCCGGCCACCAGGATGGGCTGTCCGCCATTCCGGGGTACGCGCCGTCGCAGGCTGTCGGAATTGCCGTCACGAAAGATGCGGTTCGGCCGGGAGCGTGGCACGCAAACTACGCGTAGCGCTGATAGCAACCCCAGGCATCGGCGACCATCGAGCGCAGGTCCCTGCTCGGCTCCCAGCCCAGCAACTCACCCGCACGCTCGTTGGCGGCGACCAGCACCGCCGGATCGCCGGGGCGCCGTGCCACCTCGTCCACCGGCACGGGGCGCTCGGTCACCTCGGCGACGGTGTCGAGGACCTGGCGCACCGAGTAGCCCGACCCGGAACCGAGATTCACCACGTTGTGGACCCCCGGCGTCTGCACCGCCAGGGCCGCCTGATGCGCCGCGGCCAGGTCGACCACGTGGATGTAGTCGCGTACGCAGGTGCCGTCGGGGGTCGGGTAGTCGGTGCCGAACAGTTGCAGCTTCGGCCCGTCTCCCGCGGCGGCGCGCAGCGCGTTCGGCACCAGGTGCGTCTCGGTGGCATGCCGCTCCCCCAGCCAGCCACCGTCACCGACGGCGAGGGCACCCGCGACGTTGAAGTAGCGCAGGCTGACGGCGGTGCTGCCGTACGCGCGTGCGTAGTCGGTCAGCGCCAGATCGATGGCGAGCTTCGTGGCGCCGTAGGCACTGGTCGGGCGGGTGGGCGCGTCCTCGGTGATCGGTTGCCGATCCGGTTCGCCGTACGCCGCGGCGGAGGAGGAGACGACGATCCGGTCGATGGCGTGCGCGCGCAACGTGTCGAGCAGGGCGACCGTCCCGACCACGTTGTTGCGCCAGTACCCCGCGGGGTCGGCGACGGACTCGCCGACCAACGACCGTGCCGCGAAATGGATCACGCCGTCGATCCCCCAGTCGCCGATCACCGGGTCGAGCTCGGCGATCGAGAGTTGGTGGAACTGCGCGCCGGGCGGGACGGCGTCGGCATGTCCGGTCGACAGGTCGTCGACCACGACGACTTCCTGTCCGGCCCGCAGCAGCTCCGCGGAAACGACGCTGCCGATGTAACCGGCTCCTCCGGTGACGAGTACTCGCATGGCGCCCATTGTGGTGCCCGGTCCGCAGCACGCGGCGAGTGGGGAAAGATAGGCCCGGTGGCACCGGATTCCGTGACCGAGAACGTGCCGGCCGACTACATTGCACCGGCCGGCAGCGACGCCGACCTGCCGGTCGTCGAACTCGCCGACGGCGACGATGCCCAGTTGCGCGCCGACGTGCGCCGGGTGGCGACACTGCTCGGCGAGTCGCTGGTCCGCCAGCAGGGATCGGACGCGCTCGACCTCGTCGAGCGGGTGCGCACCCTGACGAAGCAGAGCAAGGAGGCGGCCAGCGGCTCGGCTGCAGGCGACGACGCGCGCAAGCTGCTGGCGCAGCTGCCGATCGAGACCGCGGCGGTGCTCGTGCGCGCGTTCTCCGCGTACTTCCACCTGGCGAACGTTGCCGAGCAGGTGCACCGCGTCCGCGGCCTGCGCGTCCGCCCGGCCGACGACGGCTGGTTGGCCCGTGCGGTCGCCGCCGTCGCCGACCAGATGGGCACCGGCGGCCTGCGCGACGAGCTGGCCAAGCTGGCGGTGCGCCCGGTGTTCACCGCGCATCCCACCGAGGCGAGCCGCCGCTCGGTGCTGACGAAGCTGCGGCGCGTGGCCGACGTGCTCGCCGACGCCACCGAGCCGGGCAGCACCGCGCGCGCCCGGCAGGACCGCGAGCTCGCCGAGCTCGTCGACCTCGTCTGGCAGACCGACGAGCTGCGGCAGAACAAGCCGACGCCGCTCGACGAGGCCCGCAACGTCGTCTACTACCTGCAGGACATGGCCGACGAAACACTGCCCGAACTCGCGACCGATCTCGCGTACGAGGCGGACCGGCACGGGGTCACGCTCGGTGCCGACGCGCACCCGTTGACGTTCGGTACCTGGATCGGCGGCGATCGCGACGGGAACCCGAACGTCACCGCCGACGTCACCCGCGACGTGCTGCGCATGCAACATCACATCGCGGTGCGCGCCGTCGATCGCGCGCTCGATGCGCTCATCGCCGAGCTGTCCTCGTCCACCGCGGTCGTCGCCGCGTCGCCCGAGCTCGCCGCTTCCGTCGAGGCCGATCTCGCGGTGCTCGACATCGACCCGCGGCTGATCACGCTCAATGCCACCGAGCCCTACCGGCTCAAGTTGACCTGCATCAAGGCCAAGGTGACCAACACGCGTCGCCGGGTGGACGACGGCACGCCGCACCGACCGGGTTACGACTACCTCGGCGTCGAGCAGTTGCTCGGCGAGCTCGCGCTGCTCGGCAATTCGCTGCGCGCACACGCCGGCGAGTTGATCGCCGACGGCCTGCTCGCCCGCGTGGAACGCACGATCGCGGTGTTCGGGTTGCATCTGGCCACGATGGACATCCGCGAACACGCCGACGCGCATCATCACGCGGTGGGTCAGCTCGTCGACCGGCTCGTCGAGGAGACGTGGCTGTACGCCGACGTGCCGCGCGACTACCGCCTGCGACTCCTGTCGAAGGAATTGCGTTCACGCCGACCGCTGGCCGGTGCCACCCCGCCGCTGGACGAGGCGGGCACGAAGACCTTCCGGGTGTTCACCGCCATCCGCGAGGCACTCGACACCTACGGCCCGCACGTCATCGAGAGCTACATCGTGTCCATGACGCGCGGGGCCGACGACGTGCTGGCCGCGGTGCTGTTGGCGCGCGAAGCGGGGCTCGTCGACGTGCACGGCAGTGTGCCCGGTTCGGCCGTCGAGCGTGCGCCGTACGCGCGCATCGGTTTCGTCCCCCTGCTCGAGACGGTCGACGAGCTGCGCAAGGCCGGTGAGGTACTCGACGACCTGCTCGGCGACCCCACCTACCGGCTGATCGTGTCGCTGCGCGGCGACGTGCAGGAGGTGATGCTCGGGTACTCCGACTCGAACAAGCAGGCCGGCATCGCGACGTCGCAATGGGAGATCCACCGTGCCCAGCGCACCCTGCGCGACGTCGCAGCACGCCACGGCGTCCAGCTGCGGCTCTTCCACGGCAGGGGCGGCACGGTGGGCCGGGGCGGTGGCCCCACGTACGACTCGATCCTCGCTCAGCCGTGGGGTGTGCTCGACGGCGAGATCAAGTTCACCGAGCAGGGCGAGGTCATCTCGGACAAATACGCGTTGCCCGAGCTCGCCCGCGAGAACCTGCAGCTGACCCTTGCCGCGACACTGCGCGCGTCGGCGCTGCATCGTGCACCGCGACAGAGCGGCGCGCAGCTCGAGCGCTGGGACGAGTGCATGACGCTCGTCAGTGACGCCGCCTACGCGGCCTACCGTGGCTTCGTCGACGATCCCGATCTTCCCGACTACTTCCTCGCGTCCACGCCGGTGGAGCAGCTCGGCCAGCTGAACATCGGTTCGCGCCCGGCCCGCAGGCCGTCGTCCGGCGGCGGCATCGAGGGTCTGCGCGCGATCCCGTGGGTGTTCGGCTGGACGCAGTCACGGCAGATCGTGCCCGGGTGGTTCGGTGTCGGCACCGGTCTCGCCGCGGCACACGAGGCGGGCCTCGGGGACGTGCTCGCCGAGATGCACCGCGAATGGCACTTCTTCCGCACGTTCATCTCCAATGTCGAGATGACCCTCGCCAAGACCGACCTGGGCATCGCCGCGCACTACGTCGACAACCTCGTGCCGCAGCACCTGCAACATCTGTTCGGCACGGTGCGCGCCGAACACGACCGGACGATCGAGCAGGTGTTGCGGGTGACCGGCGAGCGCAGGTTGCTCGATGACTCCCCCGTGCTGCAGCGCACGTTCACCGTTCGCGACGCCTATCTAGACCCGATCTCCTACCTGCAGGTGGACCTGCTCGCCCGCGTCCGCGCCGACGACGCCGACGGCGCCGACGTCTCGCCGGAGCTGCGTCGCGCCCTGCTGCTGACGATCAACGGCGTGGCCGCGGGCCTGCGCAACACCGGCTGACCGTCTGCACCCACCCAATTCCGCCTTCCCACCCGAGTTGGCCGTTGACCGGGGGCGAGATCGCGACCATCTCGGGTGGGAAGGCGCGAAATTGCGGAGGTGACGGTGGCGTCCGAATCCCGCTAGTCGTTGTCGGCGGCGCGCGGCAGACTGGGTGAGTGCTCATTCCCGACGCCGACACCTGCTACCGCGCGGTGCAGTCGCGGGACACCCGCTTCGACGGCTGGTTCTTCACCGCCGTGCGCACCACCGGCATCTACTGCCGGCCGTCGTGTCCCGCCATCACGCCGCAGCGGCGCAACGTCAGCTTCCATCCCAGCGCCGCGGCCGCGCAGCGTGCCGGGTACCGGGCGTGCAAGCGCTGCCGGCCGGACGCCGCGCCCGGCTCGCCCGAGTGGAACGTCAGCGGCGACCTCGCCGGCCGCGCATTGCGGCTGATCGCCGACGGTGTCGTCGACCGTGACGGCGTGCCCGGACTCGCCGGGCGTCTCGGGTATTCAGAACGCCAGATCCACCGCACGCTCGTCGCCGAGGTCGGTGCGGGGCCGATCGCCCTGGCTCGTGCCCAGCGCGCGCAGACGGCTCGCGTGCTGCTGGAGACGACGGCCCTGCCGGTCACCGACATTGCGTTCGCGGCCGGGTTCGCGAGTGTCCGGCAGTTCAACGACACCGTCCGGGAGGTGTTCGCAGCGACGCCGTCCGCACTGCGGGCGACGAGTTCGCACGCGTCCGGGCAGGGCCGGTCCGCCGGCGAACCCGGGGTCGTGTCGCTGCGGTTGCCCTACCGGGAGCCGATGAACGTCGCAGCCGTACTGGACTTCCTCGGCGCGCACGCGATCGCCGGCCTCGAGTCGTATGTCGATGGTGTGTTCAGCCGCGTGTTGGACGCGCCGTCCGGGCCTGCGCTGGTGGCGTTGTCACCGGGCGACGGCGCGGTGCGCTGCGACGTCCGGCTGCGCGATACGCGCGACCTCGTCACGGTGGTCGCCCGCGTCCGCCGACTGCTCGATCTGGACGCCGATCCCACCGCCGTCGACGAAACACTGGGTCTCGACGCCGCGATGGCCCCGCTCGTCCGCAAACGCCCCGGCATGCGCGCGCCCGGCAGCGTCGACGGCTACGAGACGGCGGTGCGCACCATCGTCGGGCAGCAGATCTCGCTGAGCGGCGCGCGTACCGTCCTCGCGCGCATCGTGGCGACGCACGGCGGTACCGCCTTCGCCGGCCAGCCGTGGCGCACGTTCCCGACGCCCGAGGCACTCGCCGCGGCCGACCCGGCGACGCTGCCGATGCCGCGCGCCCGCGGGCGTTCGGTGCACGCGCTCGCCTCGGCATTCGCCGACGACGCGCTGCACCTCGATGCCGGCGTCGACCGGCCGGCCGTGCGCGCGCAGCTGCTCGCCCTGCCGGGAGTCGGGCCGTGGACCGCGGACTACCTGGCGATGCGCACCACCGGCGATCCGGACGTGTTGCTGCGCTCGGATCTCGTCGTCCGGCGCGCAGCGGCCGACCTCGGCATCGACCTCGCCGACGATCGCCCGGCCTGGGCGCCATGGCGCAGCTACGCCACCTATCACCTCTGGGCACATCTGTACGCCGACCTCTGGAGCGTCAAACCATGATCAGTCACACCACCGTCGAGTCCCCGCTCGGCGACCTGCTCGTCGCGCGGGACGCCGTCGGCCTCACCCACCTCTACCTGCCCTCCGGCCGGCACCCGCGCGAGCCGCACGCCGGCTGGGTACGCGACGACGCCGGCTTCGACGACGTCCGCACCCAGCTCGGCGAATACTTCGCCGGCACCCGCACGGTGTTCGACCTGCCGCTGAACCCGGCCGGCAGCGACTTCCAACGACGTGTCTGGCTGGCGTTGCGCGACATTCCGTTCGGCGAGACCCGCAGCTACGGGCAGCAGGCCGCCGCGATCGGCGCGCCGCCCGCCGCGGTGCGCGCCGTCGGCTCGGCCAACGGGCAGAACCCGATCTCGATCGTGGTGCCGTGCCACCGCGTCGTCGGCGCGAACGGCGCCCTGGTCGGCTACGCCGGGGGACTGGACGCCAAGAAGTGGCTGCTCGGCCACGAGGCGCAGCGAACCGGCTTGTTCGCGACCGCGTAGATCGCGGCACCGCGTGGCGTCCTCCACGTCGCGACCGTGCGTGTGAGACTGCGCAGCACGCGTCGGTTTTCGGGGGCCGGCCGTGGTGCGGAGGGACGCCAGCTTCATGACACACGCGCGCGCGGTCAGGTGCTCGTGCTGCAGTCTGGTGCATCCGATCCTCGTCGACTCGCCGGCCGGCCCGCAGGTGTGCGCGCAATGCGCCTGGCACCGCAGCGACTCCCCGGCCGCGGCGGTCCGTACCGAGATCGAGCACGTGCGGATGTTCCGGCTCGCGTTGCTCGACGCGCAGGATGCGGCCGATCTCGCACACGACGAGCGTGACTTCTACCGCGACCAGCTCAACGACAGCTACGCCGACCTGCAGCTGCTCACCGCCGCCCTGTTACTCGTCGACGACGCGCACCACTACCGCGGTGACGAGTGCTCGTGCGGCGACCCGCGCTGTTCCGTGGTGGGCGTGATGGCCGACGCCAAGATCGCTCGGCTGATCGGCACGTACGACGAGCACCGGCACGTCCTGCGCGAGCTGCGCGCCGCGAATCCGGGCGATCCGGCCGGTGTATGGGCCGACATCGACGTGACGCTCGTCTACCCGAGGGGCGAGCGGATCGAGCCCGTCACCGACGAGATCAACATCGGGCGGCACCGCGCCGTAGGCTGACCGCCGTTCCCACACACGGGTCAGGAGGTCAGCGTGCGGACCGGTCGGCTCGAGGCGTTCAGCGACGGCGTACTCGCGATCATCATCACGATCATGGTTCTGGAGCTGCACGATCCGGAGGGCCATGACTGGCACGATCTGCAGCACGCGGTGCCGACGCTGCTCACCTATCTACTGAGCTTCGCCTACATCGGCATCTACTGGACCAACCACCACCACATGATCGCCGCCACCCGGCGGGTCACCGGCGGGGTGTTGTGGGCGAACCTGCACCTGCTCTTCTGGTTGTCTCTCGTGCCGTGGACGACGTCGTGGCTCGGCTCGTCGCACTTCGCGCAGGTGCCGGCCGCCGTCTACGGCATCAGCCTGCTCATGCCGGCGATCGCGTACTTCATCCTGCAGCGGGTGATCATCCACGATCAAGGCCCGGACTCGCTGCTGGCCGCGGCGCTCGGCCGCGACCGGAAAGGCAAGATGTCGCCGGTGCTCTACGCGGCGGGCATCGTTTTCGCGCTCGTGGACCTCGTGCCCGTGTCGATGGCGTTCTACACGCTGGTCGCGCTGATGTGGATCGTGCCCGACCGCCGCGTCGAGTCCCGGTTGACCGCCGGCGTCGGGGAACCGTGATGCGTCTCAAGACCGACGCGCGGCCCACTCGTGATCGAGCAGCGACATGCGCACTTCGTCGTACCACCGCCCGTCGTGCCAGACCGACTCACGGTGGCGCCCCTCCTCGACGAAACCGGCCTTCTCGTAAGCGCGGATCCCGGCCTGGTTGAACGGCGCCACGGTGAGTTCGATGCGGTGCAGCGCCATCTCCCGGAACGCGTAGTCCACGATGAGCCGCGTCGCGTCCGTGCCGTAGCCATGCCCGGTGTGCTCACGGGCGAGCGCAATGCCGAGCGACGCACTCCGGTCCTTCGCCCGGACGCCGCGCAGATGAACGGTGCCGAGCAGAACGGGTGGCTCGTCGAGGGTCTCGATGGCGAAGCCGACGTCGTCCTTGTCATTCGCCGACCACTTGGCGAGCGATTCCTTCGCCGTCGCCTCGGACGGCGGGACGACCCAGTTGGACAAGGTAGCCATGGTTGCGGGGTCCATCTCCCAGGTTGCCAGCTGCGGAAGATCGTCATCCCGCACCCCTCGGAGCCGGACCCGTTCCCCTACCAGCAGCGATTCGCCGTAGGCGAAGGCAGTCTCGACATCGATCAGTTCTGTCATGAACGTGATCGTGCCGCCGCAGCGTCGTGCAGCGCCACCGACTTTTGCGGCGCGGGCAGCCTGCGTCGGGTCGGCTATCCGCGCAATGCGCGCACAAGCACACCCGGGTGCCGGACGAGCTTGGCGGCCACCGCGAGCGCGAACCAGGTCAGTCCCAACCACGGACGCAGGTGCGGGCGGATGCGGCGGATGCGCCCGTCGTCTCCGAGGTCCAGCACCATCGCATCGGAGAGGGCGAACGGCCCGACATGGCCGTGGCCGACCACCACCCGCACCGTGGCGTCGCCGACCTCCTCGTCCCACACGAAGTCGCGCAAGCTCCCGTAGACGGCGCTCAGCAGTAGCCGCGCGTCCGCACGGCCGCGGAAGACCGCGTGACTGGACAGCGGCGAGACCAACTCCACGTCGTCGGCCAACTGCGCCATCAGCGTCTCGATGTCGTTGTCCTGCGACGCGAGCCGGTAGCGGGCGATAGCGTCTTCCATCTCCGCACCATGCCACCGCGGCGGTACTTTGGCCGTGTGGAAATTCCGGTGGCGTGCAGCCTGGACGGCGCTGCCGCACGGACCCAACTCGACGAGTGGCAGCGACTGCTCGTGGCTGCGGCCGAAGGGGTCGAGCGGGTCGACGAGACCGAGCTGTCGATCCGCCTCGCCGACGACCCCGCACTACTTGCCCGCACCGTGCGCCTGGCCCAGCGGGAGAAGGCGTGCTGTCCGTTCTTCAACTTCGCGCTGACCATCGAGCCGGACGCGGTCGCGCTGCGCATCCGCGTGCCAGATGACGCAGCGCAGTTGCTCGACGCCTTCGAGCGGGCGGCCACCGACCACGTCTAAGTGTCTTTGATCGGCCAAATTTCGACGACTCCGTGAGCCACCGCGCATGGGTTGTTCGCAGCGATGGCGATGGCTGCGTCGAGGTCAGCAGCTTCGATGATGGCGAAGCCAGCGACGGGCAGTGCGGAGCTCGAATACGGTCCGTCGCTGACCTCAACATGTGAGCCGTCGTGGTTGCGGACCTGGATCGGCTCGGCCGCTTGTCCCATTACGGTGCCCGATTCGGCCAGCTGCGCATCGGCGGCGTGAGCCCGGTTCCGTACCGCCTCGTCGGTCTGGTTGTAACCCGCCTGATCGCCGAAGCCGATGGTGACGAATGTCGGCATAGTGCTCCCTTCGCCGAATTGCCGATCCGTACGGTACTACCGGAAGGACGCCCATCCTGTCGTACCCTTGTTCTATTATTTGAATATGGCTGAGCGCGCGATGTCGACGAGCGATCTCGCCGCGTTGCGCGACGGGCTGGCCTACATGACACCCGCTGCCGACGACGGCGAACTGATTGACCGCATTCGGCTGCTCGAAGAGATCAAAGGCGCGGTAGCCGCAGCACAGGCGACACAGACCGCGGCGTTCACGACGTCGCAGCGCGCCGAGCAGCGCGCGGCAGGTGTACCGCAAGAGCGGGTCGGGCGGGGCATTGCCGCGCAGGTGGCGCTGGCCAAACGCGAGTCGCCGTATCGCGCACAACGCTACGTCGGCTGGGCTTCGATCTTGGTGTCCGAGCTGCCGGGCACGCTGGCCCAGCTACGCCACGGTCGGACCACCGAATGGCGCGCCATGCTCGTCGCCCGCGAGACTGCATGGCTGAGCCGTGAGCACCGTCGAGAGATCGACGCGGATCTCGCCCCGCTGCTACCTCGCCTGGGTGATCGACGGGTCGAAGCCGAGGCCAAGCGACGTGCCTACCGGCTGGACCCGCACGGTTACCTCGACCGCCTGCGAGCTGCCGAGACTGACCGCCGGGTAACCCTGCGGCCGGCGCCCGACGTGATGGCCCGACTCGGTGCACTGCTTCCCGCGCCGCAGGGTGTAGCGGCCTACCACGCGCTCGCCCAGGCCGCAGATGCCGCGCGCGTGGCCGGTGATCCGCGTAGTCGCGGCCAGGTCATGGCCGACACCCTGGTCGAGCGGGTGACCGGCCAGGCCGTCGCCGCCGGCACCTCGGTCGAGGTCAACCTGGTGATGACGGACGCCAGCCTGCTCGGCGTTGCCACCCGCAAGCGCGCCGACGGCCGCGGCGAGACTCCGGCTGACCAAAGCCAGCTGACGTCGGCTGACGGCTCGCTACGCAATGAACCGGCGGAACTGCTCGGTTACGGGCCGGTCCCGGCGCCGTGGGCACGCGCGCTGCTGCAGCGGCTGCCCACCTCGACGCCCGCGTGGATCCGGCGGCTCTACCGCGACCCGCGAAGTGGCGAGTTGGTGGCGATGGACAGCCACCGTCGCGAGTTCAGGCCCGGGCAGCGACGCTTCGTCCGGATACGCGATCACGACATCTGCCGCACACCGTGGTGCGACGCGCCGGTCCGGCACACCGATCACATCGTCCCCGCGGCGCGCGGTGGCCCGACGTCGGTCGTCAACGCAGCAGGTCTGTGCGAGGCGTGCAACTACGCCAAACAGGCGCTCGGCTGGTCAGCTGCTACCGACGCGCGCGGCGGCGCCGTCACGATCACGACACCGACGGGCCACACCTACTCGCATGCTCCACCAGGATTACCCGGCGAGGAGCACGGCCGCGCCGAGCGGCCCGCAGCCTGAACCCGAGTTACAGCGCGCGGTACATGACATGCAGCCCGACGTATCCGTGCGTGGGGTGATCGAACGCGCCGGGCACCGTCCCGATGATCTCGAAGCCGAGCGAGCGCCAAAGGTGCACGGCTGCCGCGTTCGTCTCGACGACGGCGTTGAACTGGATGCCCCGGTAGCCGGCGTCCGCCGCCCAGGCAATGACGTGTTCGCCCAGCGCGCGGCCGACACCTCGGCCGGCCGCCACCGGGTCGACCATGAAGCTGGCCGTCGCGATATGCGCACCGCGGCCCGGCCTGTTGGCGCCCATCGTCGCCGACCCGAGCACCCTGCCCGACGCATCGAGCGCGACGACGACGTGCCCCTGCCCCAGCCACAGCTCGCGGGCGGCGTCGCTCGTGAGGTCCGACGGATAGGCGTAGGTCTCGCCGGCCGCGACGATGGCGGCGAAGAACGGGTGGATCGCCGGCCAGTCGGCGTCGGTGGCAGTCCGGATGCGGATGCCCTCGCCCGCCCGGGTCATTCGTTGAACTCGTTCTGCGCCGTCTCGAGGCCGGCAGTCAGCAGCACCTCGACCGCATCGGCCGCGCGGTCGAGGAAGTAGCCCAGGTCCTTGCGCTCGGCGCTGCCGAATTCACGGAGCACGTAGTCCGCGGGGTCCTGCCGCCCCGGCGGCCGGCCGATGCCGAAACGCACCCGTGCGTATTCCTTGCTCGACAACGCGGACGTCATGGACCGCAGACCGTTGTGCCCGCCGTCGCCGCCGCCGCGCTTGATCCGCAACGTGCCGTAGGGCAGGTCGAGCTCGTCGTGCACGACCGTGATCGCCTCGACCGGGATCTTGTAGAACCGCGCGACGCCGACCACCGGTCCGCCGGAGTCGTTCATGAACGACTGCGGCTTCGCCAGCACGACCGGTACGCCGGCCAACCGTCCCTCGAGGACGTCGGCTCGCGCTTTGTGCGCTTTGAACCGCCCCCCGAGGCGCTCGGCGAGCGCGTCGAGGACGAGGAAACCGGCGTTGTGCCGGGTGCGTTCGTAGCGCGGGCCCGGATTGCCCAGGCCGACGAGGAGTTGCCGTTGCGCCGGGTCGGGCGCCATCCGCCGAGCGCGTTACTCGGCGCTGTCCCCGGCCGGCGACTCGCCGCCCGCGGACTCGCCCTCGGACTCGGCGCCCTCGGCGGGCTCCTCCGGCGCGTCCTCGACGATGCCGAGTTCGTCCTGCGCCTCGGCAACCTCGGCCTCGAGCTCCTCGGCGGTGGGCGCCTCGGCGATGGACAACACGAGCGAGTCAGCGTCTGTGATCAACGTCGAACCGTCGGGCAGCGTGACGTCGCCGGCGGTGATCTGGCCACCGATGGCGAGATCGTCGATGCTGACCTCGAAGCCGTCGGGCAGGTTCGTGGCGTCCGCCTCGATGCTGACGGTGGTGTTCTCCAGGTTGAGCAGGCCACCGGGGACGACCTCGCCGACGACGTGCACCGGCACGTCGACGGTCACCTTCTCGCCGCGACGTACGGCGAGCAGGTCGAGGTGCTCGAAATAGTTCTTCAGCGGGTGCCGGACGATCGACTTCGGGATGACGAGCTGCTCGCCGCCGTCGACGTCGAGGGTGAGCAGCACGTTCGAGCCGCCGTGCCGGATCGCGTTGGCGAGCTCCTTGGCCGGCAGCGCGACGTGCCGCGGTGCGGCGCCGTGCCCGTAGATGACGGCCGGCACCTTGCCTGCCCGGCGGGTGCGGCGTGCGCCGCCCTTGCCGAACTCGGTGCGGGTTTCTGCGGTCAGCCTGACCTCGGACACAGCGGTACTCCTCGAACGACTTTCGATACTGGACTTCGACGTGCAAGTGCTGGGTTTCGCGGTGCCTCGGACCCGGATGGCGACGTAGCGCAATCAGTCGACAACGACACCGCGTCGATGACGGATTCCGCCGGAACGGTCCCTCGCCGGGGCAACGCAGCACAGCCTACCGGCTGCGCGAGGGCGCCGGGCACGCGCACTCCCCTGCGCACAGTCGTTAGCCGCATCTTGCGGCAGGGCACCTGCACGACATGACCAAGTTCGGCTACACACTGATGACCGAGCAGTCCGACCCGAAGTCGCTCGTCGAGTTCGCCGTGCAGGCCGAACAGGTGGGCTTCGACTTCGAAGTGTCCAGCGATCACTACTTCCCGTGGCTGGACAGCATGGGACACGCCCCGAACGCGTGGGTCACCCTCGGCGCGGTGGCGCACGCGACCGAACGGGTCGAGCTGATGACGTACGTGACCTGCCCGACGATCCGCTACCACCCGGCCGTCGTAGCCCAGCAGGCCGCGACGCTGGGGCTGATCAGCGACGGCCGCTTCCTGCTCGGGCTCGGTTCCGGGGAGAACCTGAACGAGCACGTCGTGGGCCGCGGCTGGCCCGCGGCAGCCGTCCGCACGGAGATGTTGTCCGAGTCGGTCGACATCATCCGCAAGCTGTTCACCGGCGAGTACGTGGAGCACAAGGGCGAGCACTTCCGGGTGGTCGGCGGCAAGTTGTGGGACGTTCCGGCGACGCCGCCGCAGATCGGTATCGCGGTGTCGGGGCCGTTGTCCTGCATGTTGGCCGGCGAGAAGGCGGACGCGATGATCGCGGTCGAGCCGAAGGCGTCGCTGGGCGAGCAATTCGACGAGGCGGGCGGTCGCGGCAAGCCGCGCATCGGTCAGCTGCCGATCAGCTACGGCACCGACCGCGACGCCGCGATCGACCGCGCGCACGATCTGTTCCGTTGGTTCGGCGGTGGCTGGAAGGTCAACGCCGACCTGCCGGGCACTGCCGGGTTCGACGCAGCCAGCCAGTTCGTCACTAAGGACGACGTCGCCGACTCGATCCCGTGCGGGTCGGACGTCGGCGCCGTGGTCGAGGCCGTGCGGGCGTTCACCGACGCCGGTTTCACGCACGTGGCGCTCGTGCAGATCGGTGGCACCCATGAGCAGCAGGACCCGTTCTTCGAGTGGTCGCAGCACGAGCTGCTCCCGGCACTGCGCGAGCTCTGACGCCGACGGCGACGCTGACGTCGCCCACCTCCCGCTGATCAACAGCAGGTTTTGGTCGCCCTGGCGACCGATACCTGCTGTTGATCACGGGTGGTTGACGTCCAGGATGTGGTCGCCCTGGCGACCGATACCTGCTGTTGATCACGGGTGGTGAATCGACGTCCGTAGCATCGCCTGGGTGGCGGTGCGGGTGCGGGTTCCGGCGAAGGTCAACCTGCATCTGGGTGTCGGGGACGTGCGCCCGGACGGCTTCCACGAGCTGACGAACGTCTTCCACGCGGTCGACCTCGTCGACGAGGTGTGCGCGGTCGGCGCGCGCGGGACGTCGATCACCGTGCACGGCGACGGCGCGGACGCCGTGCCGACCGATGCCCGCAACCTTGCGTGGCAGGCGGCGGACCTGCTGGCCCGCACCGCGGGCATCGGCACCGATGTACAGCTGGAGTTGACCAAGGCCATCCCGGTCGCGGGCGGCATGGCAGGCGGGTCGGCCGACGCGGCGGGCGCGCTGCTGGCATGCGCGCGGCTGTGGGATCTGGACGTCGGGGGCGCCGAGCTCGCGGCACTGGCCGCACAGCTAGGCAGCGACAGCGTGTTCCCGCTGCTCGGCGGCACTGCTGTGGGCACCGGCCGCGGTGAGGTGCTGACGCCGCTGCCGACGGCAGGCACGCTGCACTGGGTGTTCGCGCTCGCCGACTTCGGCATCTCCGCCGGCGCCGCCTACCGCGAACTCGACCAGCTGCGCGCGGCCGGTACGGCACCGCCCGCAGCCGGCGCTCCGGATGCGCTGCTCGCCGCGCTGGCCGCCGGCGATACGGCCCGCGTCGCGGCCGCGCTGACCAACGACCTGCAGCCCGCCGTGCTGAGCCTGGCCCCGCAGCTGCACCACACGCTCGACGTCGGCGCCGAGCGCGGCGCACTCGCCGGCCTGGTGTCCGGGTCCGGACCGACATGTGCGTTCCTCGCGGCCGACGAGCAGGCGGCCACGCTGCTGGGCGCCGCGCTGGAGGCGAGCGGCACCTGCCGCACAGCCCGCATCGCGCGCGGCCCGCACCCCGGCGCGCAGGTGGTCCGTTAGATGGCCAATCTCGTCAACCTCGAACGCGTCGCCAAGGCCTACGGCACCACGACCGTGCTCAGCGACGTGTCGCTGGGCGTCGGCGCCGGCGAGCGGATCGGCGTCGTCGGGCGCAACGGCGGCGGGAAGTCGACGCTGCTTCGCCTGATCAGCGGCGTCGAGACGCCGGACTCGGGCCGGGTGACCCGCACCGGCGGCACGCGACTGGCATTCGTCGACCAGCGCGGTGACCTGCCGGACGCGACGGTGCGCGAGATCGTCGTCGGCGAGCAGGCCGAGCACGAATGGGCCGGCGACGCCGCGGTCCGCGCGATCCTCACCGGCCTGGGCCTCGCCGCGGTCGGCCTCGACGCGTCGACGTCTCGGCTGTCCGGCGGCGAGCGGCGTCGCGTCGCGCTCGCCGCCGCGCTCGTGCAACGCCCGGAACTGCTCGTCCTCGACGAGCCGACGAACCACCTCGACATCGAAGGCATCACGTGGCTCGCGCAGTTCCTCACCGACGGCAGCGCGCGCGGCCGACGTCCCGCGCTGCTCGTCGTCACGCACGACCGCTGGTTCCTCGACGCCGTGTGCCAACGCATGTGGGAGGTCGGCGACGCGACGGTGCGTCCGTTCGACGGCGGCTACGCGGCATACGTGCTCGCCCGCGCCGAGCGGCAGCGACAGGCCGACGCCGCGGAGGCACGACGGCAGAACCTGCTGCGCAAGGAGCTCGCGTGGTTGCGCCGCGGACCGCCGGCCCGCACGTCCAAGCCGCAGTTCCGCATCGCCGCCGCAGAGGCGTTGATCGCCGACGTGCCGGCACCGCGCAGCGCCGTCGAGCTGCGCGCCCTGAGCCAGCGGCGCCTGGGCCGCAGCGTCGTCGACGTCGAGGACGTGACGCTGCGCGTCGGCGAGCGCACGTTGCTCGACCACGTCACGTGGCACGTCGGGCCCGGCGACCGGATCGGCGTGGTCGGCGTCAACGGCTCGGGCAAGAGCCACCTGCTGCGGCTGATCGCCGGTGAGATCGCGCCCGACGAGGGGACGGTCGTCATCGGCTCCACAGTGCACGCGGCACACCTGACGCAGGACGTCCGCGAGCTGCCCGACCACCTCCGCGTGATCGAGGCCGTCACCGAGGTCCGCTCGACCGCGACGCTCGACGGCGCCGAGCAGTCCGCGAGTCAGCTGGCCGAGCGGTTCGGGTTCGCCAACGAGCGGCAGTGGACGCCGGTCGCGGATCTGTCCGGCGGTGAGCGGCGCCGGCTGCAACTGCTGCGGCTGCTGCTGACCCAGCCGAACGTCCTGCTGCTGGACGAGCCGACCAACGACCTCGACACCGACACCCTCGCCGAACTCGAGGATCTGCTCGACGGCTGGGCCGGCACGCTGGTGGTGGTCAGCCACGACCGCTATCTGCTCGAGCGGGTGTGCGACACGACCGTCGCGCTCCTCGGTGACGGCTCGCTCGCCGCGCTGCCCGGTGGCGTGGCGGACTACCTCGCGCGTCGAGCCGCGGGCGGCGCACGGCTGGCCGCCCGGGTGT
>NZ_CAXTQF010000058.1:0-20276 GCF_964246335.1 uncultured Jatrophihabitans sp.
CGCCTGCGGTGGCCGAGGTGCGGCGCGCCGTGCGCGCGGCACTCGTCGCCGGCCGCCGGGTGCTGGTGGCCTGTTCCGGCGGCGCCGATTCGCTTGCGCTGGCCGCGGCCACGGCGTTCGAGGCGCCACGCGCGGGCGTCGCGGCCGGCCTCGTCACCGTCGACCACGGATTGCACGCCGACTCGGCCGCACAGGCCGCGCGCGTCGCCGCGCTGGGTGTCGAGCTTGGGCTCGACCCGGTCGAGGTGGTCCCCGTCGACGTCGGCCGCGCCGGTGGCGTCGAGGCGGCCGCACGCACCGCGCGGTACGCCGCCCTGGACACCGCGGCCGCGGCGCTGGACGCCGATGTGCTGCTCGCGCACACGCTCGACGACCAGGCCGAGTCGGTGCTGCTCGGGCTGGGCCGCGGCTCGGGGCCGCGCTCGATCGCGGGCATGCGGGCGCTCGACGGGCGGCACGTGCGGCCGCTGCTGCAGGTGCGGCGGCGGACGACGCAGGAGGCGTGCGAGGCGCTCGGCCTGCCGGTGTGGCACGACCCGGCGAACACCGACCCCGATTACCAGCGGGTGCGGCTGCGGCACGAGGTGCTGCCGCTGCTCGACGACGTACTGCAGGGCGGGGTCGCGGCGGCGTTGGCCCGCACCGCCGACCTGCTGCGCGACGACCTCGACGCCCTCGACGCCCTCACCGCCGCCCGCCTGGACCTCGCCTTCCCACCCGGGATGGTCGTTGCCGAGGGAGAAATCGCGACCATCCCGGGTGGGAAGGCGAGGTCGCTGGAGGTGGGCGCGCTGGTCGACCTGCCGCGGGCGGTGCGCACCCGGGTGCTGCGCGCATGGGCTGCGGCCGTCGGCGCCGACGTCCCGCTCAGTGCGGAGCGCACCGCGGCGCTGGACGCGCTCGTCACGCAGTGGCACGGGCAGGGACCGATCGACCTGCCGGGCGGCGTAGCCGTCCACCGACAGGATGCGACACTCGTCGCGTGTCCGAACTCGACGCAGACATCGACGAAGTCCTGATCAGCGAGGACGACATCCGCGCCCGGATCGACATCCTCGCCAAGCAGATCGACGATGACTTCGCCGGCCGCGAGCCGGTGCTGGTGGGTGTGCTCAAGGGCGCCGCGATGTTCATGTCCGACCTCGCACGCGCCCTGCAGCGGCCGTCGACCATGGAGTTCATGGCCGTCAGCTCCTACGGCAGCGGCACGCAGAGCAGCGGCGTGGTGCGCATCCTCAAGGACCTCGACCGCGACATCGCCGGCCAACACGTGCTGATCGTCGAGGACATCATCGATTCCGGGCTGACGCTGTCCTGGCTGTTGAAGAACCTGCGCAGCCGCAATCCCGCCTCCATCGCCATCGTGACGTTGCTGCGCAAGCCCGACGCGGTGAAGGTCGACGTCGCCGTCGACTACGTCGGCTTCGACATCGCCAACGAGTTCGTCGTCGGGTACGGCCTGGACTACGCCGAGCGTTACCGTGACCTGCCCTACGTCGGACGGCTCAGGCCCGCGATATACGGGGGCTGAGCTACCTCGACCGTGTCACACGCACAGGCGCCGGCCGAGGTCGGGCGTGTACCGTCGAAGCTTCGACGACGAGGCCGCTGAGCGCCTCCTGGGCGGGAAGGAACGCGGGCGGGCCGACGTTCGTGATAACGGTATGAATCGCAAGCGCATCCTGAGGTCCTGGTGGCTGTGGGTCCTTATTCTCCTTTTCCTGTTCTTCCTGGTGCCGAATCTGCTCTCCAGCGGCAGTGGCTACCACGGCGTGAGCACCTCGGACGCCATCTCGCAGATCTCGGCCGGCAACGTCTCCAAGGCCGTCGTCGAGGACAAGGAGCAGACGCTCGAACTGCAGCTCAAGAGCGGCAAGAGCTTCGAGGGCAAGTACGACAAGATCAGCTCGCAGTACCCCTCGGGTGTGTCCGGCCGCGTGTACGACGCGCTGGAGAAGTCCGGCAGCTCCGGCACCGAGTGGCGCACCAAGGTCACCAAGCAGAACACCTGGCTCTCGCTGCTATTCAGCCTGCTGCCGATCCTGCTCATCGTCGGTGTCCTGTTCTTCGTCATGAGTCAGGTGCAGGGCGGCGGCAACCGGGTGATGAGCTTCGGTCGCAGCAAGGCCAAGCTGGTCAACAAGGACACCCCGAAGACGACGTTCGCCGACGTCGCGGGCGCGGACGAGGCGATCGAGGAGCTGCAGGAGATCAAGGAGTTCCTCGCGGCACCGGCCAAGTTCCAGGCCATCGGCGCGAAGATCCCCAAGGGCGTGCTGCTTTACGGCCCGCCCGGCACCGGTAAGACACTGCTTGCCCGCGCTGTGGCCGGCGAGGCCGGCGTGCCGTTCTACACGATCTCCGGTTCGGACTTCGTCGAGATGTTCGTCGGTGTCGGTGCCTCGCGCGTGCGCGACCTGTTCGAGCAGGCCAAGTCGAATGCGCCGGCGATCATCTTCGTCGACGAGATCGACGCCGTCGGCCGGCACCGCGGCGCCGGCATGGGCGGCGGCCACGACGAGCGGGAGCAGACGCTCAACCAGCTGCTCGTCGAGATGGACGGCTTCGACGTCAAGGGCGGCGTCATCCTGATCGCGGCGACGAACCGGCCGGACATCCTCGACCCTGCGCTGCTGCGCCCGGGCCGTTTCGACCGGCAGATCGCCGTCGGCGCACCCGACGTCATCGGCCGCGAGGCCGTGCTCAAGGTGCACGCCAAGGGCAAGCCGTTCGCCGCCGACGTCGACCTGGGCGTCATCGCCCGGCGCACGCCCGGCTTCACCGGTGCCGACCTCGCCAACGTCATCAACGAGGCCGCGCTGCTCACCGCACGCACCGGCGGCCGGTTGATCACCGAGGCGTCGCTCGAGGAGTCCATCGACCGCGTCATCGCCGGGCCCGAGCGCAAGACCCGCGCCATGAGCGACAAGGAGAAGCGGGTCACCGCCTACCACGAGGCCGGCCACGCCCTCACCGCGTGGGCGATGCCGAACCTTGACCCGGTGCACAAGGTGACGATCCTGCCGCGCGGCCGCTCCCTCGGGCACACCCTGGTGTTGCCGCTCGAGGACCGCTACACCCAGACGCGCGCCGAGATCCTCGACCAGCTGGTGTACGCGCTCGGCGGTCGCGCCGCCGAGGAGCTCGTCTTCCACGAGCCGACGACCGGCGCCTCCAACGACATCGAGAAGGCCACCAAGCTGGCCCGCTCGATGGTCACCGAGTACGGCATGAGCACCAAGCTGGGCGCCGTCAAGTACGGCACCGGCGACTCCGAGCCGTTCATGGGCCGCGACTACGGCAACCAGCGCGACTACTCCGAGGACATCGCCGCGGACATCGACAGCGAGGTCCGCGAGCTCATCGAGGGCGCGCACGACGAAGCGTGGGAGATCCTGCAGCAGTACCGCGACGCGCTCGACCAGATGGTGCTCGAGCTCGTCGAGAAGGAGACGCTCGCCAAGGACGATCTCGAGCGGATCCTCTCGCCGGTGCACAAGCGGCCGCCGCACAACACGTTCAGCGCGTTCGGCAAGCGCACGCCCAGCGACCGCCCGCCGATCGACATCCCGCCGTCGCTGCGCAAACGCGTACCCAACGGCAGCGCCAACGGTCACGGCACGAACGGCGGCTCCAACGGTGGCAGCGCGAACGGTGGCAGCGCCAACGGCGGGCGGCACGCGCAGCCCGGCGTCGTGCCCGAGCCGAACGCCCCGCAGCCGCCACCCGGCACATCCGGCACCGAGGGCGGGGGCATGTTCGGCCCGCAGTCCGGCGGAGCCTGACGGTGACTGGAGCGCAGTAGTGGACCAGTCGCGCGCCGAGGCTGCGGTACGCGAACTGCTCATCGCCGTAGGTGAGGACCCCGATCGTGAGGGTCTGCGCGCTACGCCGGGACGTGTCGCGCGGTCGCTGGCCGAGACGTTCGCCGGCCTCGATGTGGATCCCGGTGAGGTTCTGTCGACGACGTTCGACGAGGGCCACGACGAGTTGGTGCTCGTTAAGGACATCCCGATGTTCTCCACCTGCGAGCACCACCTCGTGCCGTTCCACGGCATGGCCGCGGTCGGTTACATCCCCGGCGCCGACGGGCGCATCACCGGGCTGTCGAAGCTGGCCCGCGTGGTCGACCTCTACGCGCGGCGCCCGCAGGTGCAGGAGCGGCTCACCGGGCAGGTCGCCGACGCGTTGGTGAAGCGGCTGGAACCGCGCGGCGTCATCGTCGTGATCGAGGCCGAGCACCTGTGCATGTCCATGCGCGGCGTCCGCAAGCCGGGCGCGCGGACGATGACGTCCGCCGTGCGCGGCATCTTCCAGGAGGACCCGCGGACCCGCGCCGAGGCGCTCAGCTTGATCCTCGGGCACTGAACGCACCATCGTGGATCGCGTGACGAGCACGGTGTTGCCGCGGCGCGCCGATCGCATCAGCGTCGTCGGCGTGCTGAACGTGACACCCGACTCGTTCTCCGACGGCGGCCGGCACGACTCGGTGGACGCTGCCGTCGAGCACGGCCTGGCGCTGCGCGACGCGGGCGCCGACCTCGTCGACGTCGGCGGGGAATCCACCCGGCCCGGTGCGCGACGCATCTCCGCCGACGAGGAACTGCGCCGGGTCAAGCCGGTGATCTCGACGCTGGCTGCGCACGGTGTCGCGGTGTCGGTGGACACGTACCGCGCATCCGTCGCCGCGGCAGCACTCGACGCCGGCGCAATCGTGGTCAACGACGTCTCCGGCGGGCTCGGCGACGACGCGATGGCCGCGGTGGTGCGCGACGCCGGCTGCCCGTGGATCCTCATGCACTGGCGCGGGCACAGCGAGCGGATGCAGGAGCTCGCGCACTACGACGACGTGGTGCGCGAGGTGCACGACGAGCTGATGGCGCGGGTGGACGCGGCGCTGGCCGCCGGCATCGACGCCGAGCGGCTGGTCATCGATCCCGGGCTGGGGTTCGCGAAGAACGCGGCGCACAACTGGGCGCTGCTCGCCTCGCTGCCGACACTGGTCGGCACCGGGCTGCCGGTGCTGGTCGCGGCGTCGCGCAAGTCGTTCCTCGGCAGGTTGCTGGCCGCGCCCGACGGCATCCCCCGGCCGGTGGGCGAGCGCGAGGCGGCCACGGTGGCGATCACCACTCATTGCGCGCAGCAGGACGTGTGGGGCGTGCGGGTGCACGACGTGCAGGCGTCGGTGGACGCCGCCTGCACCGTCACCGCCCTGCGCAGCGCGGCGGCGCACGGTGCGACCACGTGAACAGCACGATCGCGCTGACCGGGTTGCGGGTCCGCGGCCGGCACGGCGTGTTCGAGCACGAGCGCCGCGACGGGCAGCACTTCGTCGTCGACGCCGTGCTCGAGCTCGACACGAGCGCCGCGGCCGCCTCGGACGACGTCCGCGACACCGTCGACTACGGCGATCTCGCGCAGCGGCTGGCCGCGGTCGTCGCGGGCGAGCCGGTGAACCTGCTCGAGACGCTGGTCCAGCGGCTGCTCGACGTCTGCCTCGACGACGAGCGCGTCGAGGCGGCCACCGTCACGGTGCACAAGCCGCAGGCACCCATCCCGCTGGCGTTCGCGGACGTCGCGGTGACCGCGACCCGGGCGCGCGCGTGAGCGACGCCGTGTTGTCGATCGGGTCGAATGTCGGCGACCGGCAGGCCAACCTGCGGCTCGCGCTCGACGTGCTGCGGCCCTGGCTGCAGGCGGTGTCGGCGGTCTACGAGACACCGCCCTGGGGGCCGGTGCCGCAGGCGGACTACCTGAACGCGGTGCTGCTGGTGTCCGACGGCGCGGCCGACGCTGTCGAGTGGTTGACCCGCGCGCACGCCGCCGAGCGCTCGGCGCACCGTGAGCGGGATGTGCGGTGGGGGCCGCGCACCCTCGACGTCGACGTCGTGACGGTGCGCACGGCGGGCGGTGATGTGCGCAGCGACGACCCGCAGCTCACTCTGCCGCACCCGCGCGCGCACGAGCGCGCCTTCGTGCTCGTCCCGTGGCTCGCAGTGGACAGCTCGGCGGTGCTGCGCGGGGTACCGCTCGGTGACCTGATCGCCCTGCTCCCGGCCGACGAGCGTGCTGCGGTCCGGCGGACGGGGGTGGAGCTGCGATGACCCGCGCCGGCGGACCGGGCGGCCCGGGCATGCGTCGCACCACCTGGGCCGACCTCGCGGTGCCGTTCGTGATCATCGCGATCACGGCGTACGTGCTGCTGCGCTTCTCCTACAACGATCTGCCGCCGCTGCAGTACATCCTGCCGGTGCCGCTCGCCGCGCTGGCCGCGGTGGAATTCGTCGCCTCGCGGCGCGTCCGCGCGGCTGTCCGCCACGACCCGCGCGCGCGGCCGATGGCAGCGCTCGTCATCGCTCGCTGCGTCGCGCTGGGCAAGGCGTCGGCACTGGTGTCCGCGGGTGTCGCCGGCGCCGCCGTCGGCCTGTTCGTGCGGCTGTTGCCCGACCTGCACACGGTCGGTGCGGCCGGCCACGACGCCGCGGTGGGCGTCCTCGTCTTCGTTGCGGCCGCCCTTTTGGTGCTCGCCGGACTGTTGCTCGAACGCGCCGGGATCGACCCGGGCAACGACGGCCGACGGCGCTGAGACAGCTTTCCAAGCCGGATATGTCCGCGGCGTTCGGGTGACTAAGCTGGCCCGGTGCCACGCCGAACCGATGCGCCCCCCACGGGTCGGGTCACGGCACTCAGAGGTGCAGGTTTCGCACTGGCGGTCGTGCTCGGCGCGGTCGCGGTGTGGCTGATCGTCACCAGCGGCACGAGCCCCAAGCGCCTCGAACTCGGCATTCTGGCCGGGCTGTGGGGCGCGTTGCTCGGTGCATTCACGCTGTTCGGCGCCCGTCGGCCGGTCGGTGTTCACGACGACGCCGAGCTGGACGAAGCGCGCGACGCACGTGATCGCGCGGAGCGCGCCTGGCGCGAGCGCGAGCTCGCAGACGCACGTGACGCTCGCGATCGCGCGGAGCGCGAAAGCGCGCAGGCCCGTACTGCCGAGATCGAGCTGCGTTCTTCGACGAAGTTGGAGCGGGCGGCCGAGGCGGAGCAGCGTCGCGAGTTCCAGACCAACCTGCAGTCGATGCTGCAGGGCGAGATGTCACACATCCGCGACGTCGTTAGCGGCGCGGTCACCGAAGCCGTCAGCGGCGCGGTGAGCGGTGAGGTCGCGTCGTTGCGTTCGGAGGTCGCGAGTCTGCGGGCTGAATTGTTGGAGAAGGTCGGTGGCCAGCTGCGGCTCGAACGCATCGAGACCACCCGGGTGATCGGTTCGGACCTCGAAGCGCTGCAGCACGAGGTCCGGGCGTTGAAATCCGCCAACATGATCGGCGATACCGTGCCCGCCGACGTCGCCACCGCGCGGCGCACCGTCGTCGAGCCGGCGCGGGTGCGTCCGATGAGCCGGGAGAGCGCCGAGGTCGAGGCCGACGTCCAGCCCGCGGTGGCGCCCACGCAATCGACGGACGAGCAGCCGGCGCCGCGGCCGGTGCCCGACCCGCCGGGACGCCCGACGCCCGAGCCGCGCCCGGCGGCAGCCGAACAGGGCCCGACGCCGAACGGTGCCGAACCCTTTGCGGCACTCCCGCGCATCACCCCGTTCACCGCCTTCGAGCTCGACCCCGTCGAGACCGCTCCGGCGCCGTCGCCCTACAGCGGCCGCCGGCGGCGCACGGACGACGGTGACGCGCAGAACGGCGCTCGGCCCGGCCGGCACGCGGGCCAGGAGCAGACGTCTGCGGACGCGCCGGCACCCGGGCGTCGCCGCGCTGCCGAGCCGGAGGAAGCGATCGGCCGGCACGGCACGGACTCTGCTGCCGAGGCGAACGGTCGCGGGCGGCACGGCGCCGGCCGGCACAGCGACAACGACGCCACCGGTGCCGGGAGCGATCTGGGACTGCGTAATTGGTCCTTCTCGCGGCGCGCCGACCGCTGAGCGCACCGTCGCACCGGGCGTCATGGACTCGGTACTCGCGTGGTGCGCGTTCTTCGGCGCCTGGCTGCTCGTCGCGGGCCCCATCTACCAGGCGGCGATCGAGTTGCGCGACGAGGACATCGAACGCGATGACATCGCCGCAGCCGCTCACACGGTCGACCGGCCGGCGCGCGTGTCGCCGTGGTGGTGGTTGCTGCCGCCGGTGCATATTCTGCTGCGCCGCCGACGCAACCGTGCCTACCGCCGTGAGGTGTTCGACCAGCTGACTGCCGCACAGGTGGAAGCGTTCGTCAGCTTCATGAACAAGGCGACGGGCTGGCTGTTCGTCGCCGGTGGCGCGCTGCTGCTCGCCGTCAACGAGACGTGGGAACTGCGCGAGCGCGAGGAGTGGCCGATCGCGGTCTTCTGGGTGGTCCTCGTCGTGCTGGCTTTCGCCTGCGCGGCCAACACGGCGGTGCGGATGCAGCGGGGCCAGCGGATGATCGACCAGCGGCGCACTCCGGACTGACCGAGGCGCACAACGACAACGGCCCCGGCCGTCCGTGCGGACGGCCGGGGCCGGTGCTCCCCCGTCGTTCGGGCTACTCGATCACGGGCGCCGCGAGGCGGGCACCACGTGCCCGCGCTGGTGACGTCCGGTGGGCGCCGTGGCGACCTTCGGCGACACGGTCCGCGCCTGCGAGCTCGCCGACGTGGTGCCGTCGAAACCGATCGCGAACACGTGCGCGTCACCGCCCATCGAGGTCGGCAGCGTGATGCTGGCGACCGTCTTGCCCGCGGTCAGCGGCGCGTCGATGCCGAACAGGTAGGTGTCCACCCCGTCCGACGTGTTGCCCGGCGCGTTGCGATACGCCGTCTTGGCCGCTGTGACGTTGCCGGCCACCGGCTTGTTCTCGCCGGCGCCGAGCGTCCAGTCGCTGAACATCGCCGTGAACGTCGACGTGCTGCCGTCGGTGTACGTGACGGTCACCGTGCCGCCGGCACCGGTCGTCGCGTCCGCGTTGGACGCCGAGCCGAGCAGGCCGATCTTCGTCGCCCCGGCCGGCACGGCCAGTGGGATCGTCTGACCGGACATCTCGATGTTGTCCAGCGAGGCGGACGGCACGTCCGGCCACACGTACTGCACGCCGTCGGCGCTCACCGTGCCGCCGGGCTTGACGCCCTGGGCGGCCAGTGCGGCGGCCGAGTAGCTCCAGCCCTCTCCGTCGAAGGTCGCGGCGTCGGTGTTGTCGTCGTCGGTGATCCCGGCGTTGGTGTAGTACGGCCACACCTCGCCGGCCTTGGCGACGGCGACGGACACCGACGAGCTGGACAGCTGATCGGCACCCATCGTGAACGACACCGCAACGGTGTACCGGCCCTCCGAGGACGAACCGGCGGTGACGGTCAGCGGTGCGGACACCGTCTGCCCGGCCGGCACCTGCAGCGTGCCGTGGTCAGGAGAGACCGTGACGCCGGAGCTCGGCTTCGCGGTCCACTTCACGGTGCGCGCCGTCTTGCTGATGTTGGTGACCGTCACCTGCGTCGTCGACGACGCACCCGGCTGCTCGATCAGGCTGGACGGTGCCACCGAGGTGAACACCGGCGACTCGCCGGTGCCGTCGGACGGCGGCGCGTCCGCTGCTGCGGTGCCCCAACTGGTGTCCGCCGTCGTACCCAGGTCGACGTTCATCGTCGGGCCCTTGTCGAGCGTGGACCACGTCGTCCACGGCTTGCTCGACGCCTTGCCGTTGATCGACAACCCGTGCACGTACGGCGCGTTCGGCGCGGCGTTCGGTGCGGTGATCGTGAGCGTCTTGCCGTTCGCGAGGTGCACCTCGGTCAGCGGGAACGTCGGGCTGCCCATCGCGAGCGTCGCGGTGCCTGGCGTCTCCGGGTACATGCCGAGGTTCGACCACACGTACCACGAACTCATCGCGCCGAGGTCGTCGTTGCCGAACTGCCCGACGGGCGCATTGAAGTACAGCTTCTGCTGCGCCTCGCGCACCGTCTGCTGCGTCTTCCACGGCATCCCGACGTAGTCGTACTCCCACGGGATCTCGATGCTCGGCTCGTTGGACAGATCGGCGTTGGTCGAGCTCGGGTGGTCGATGGACGTGAAGAGGCTGTCCAGGTAGCTGCCGTACTTCGCGTTGCCGCCACGGGCCGCCGCCAGCGCCTTGATGTTGAACGGCACCATCGGCGTGTACTGCGCGGCAGTTCCCTCGACCATGCCGGTGCTCGTGGACGGCGTGAAGCCGGGCACCCAGTTGCCGTCGGCCTGCTTGGCCTGCACGTAGCCGGAGGCCGGGTTGAACACGTTCTGCCAGTCCTGCGCGCGGGACGCGAACTCCGAGTAGGTGCTGTGCCGGCCGAGCGTCTTGGCAAGCGACGCAATGGCGTAGTCGGCGCTGTCGTACTCGAGCAGCGTCGACACCGAGCCGTAGAAGTTGCAGCAGCCGTATTGCTTGTCGTTCGGGATGTAGCCGTACTGGTCGCGCGCCGACTGGGCCGGCCGGATGTTGTTCGTCTGCGTCGCTTCGTCGATCATCGCGCTGAGCGCGTGCGAGGTGTCGAAGTCGCGTGCTCCGAAGGCATACGCGTCGGCGATGATCGAGTCGGCCGGATCGCCGACCATCACGTAGCTCTCGCCGTTGTTGAACGCCCACTTCGGCAACATGCCGGACTGATCGTAGTCGTTGAGCATGGACGTGATCGAGTCGCTGGTCTGCTGCGGCGCGACCATCGCTGCGAGCTGCACCTGGCTGCGGTAGATGTCCCAACCGGAGTAGTTCGCATACTGCTCGTGGCCGTCGGCGGCGGTGTGGACCTTGTTGTCCATGCCCATGTACTGGCCGTTGTCGTCGCTGAACACGTTGGGGTGCAGCAGCGCGTGGTACATGGCCGTGTAGAACTGCGCCTGCTGGGTACGCGAGCCGCCGCCGATCTCGATCTTGCCGAGCAGGTCGTCCCACGCCTTGGTGGTCTGCGCCCGCGTTCCGCTGAAGTCCCAGGCCGGGATCTCGTCAGCCAGGTTCGCGATCGCGTTGGTGTCGCTGGTGTAGGAGATGCCGACCTTCGAGGTCACCGACTGCGTCTTGGTGGTGTCGAACGTGAGCACCTCGTTCGCCGGGCCACCGTTGCTGCTGGTGCCGACGGACTTCGCCGTGAACGGCTGATTGAACCGCACGTCGAAGTGCAGCGTGTAGTCGTTCTCCTCATCGGCGCTCTGCCCGCAGAAGTGGCCGGTGGTCACCGAGCCGATGACTTCCTTGTTGCCGATGACACTCGCACTGGTGCCGTCGACCGTGGTGGCGCTGCCGGCCAGCTTGAGCACCAGGTTCGACTGCGTGCCGGCCGGGAAGGTGAACTTGCCGAGGCCGGCGCGGGTGGTGCCGGTGAGGGCGGTGGTGACGGCGTCGGCACCGGCGCCGGTCTTGACCGAGTAGTAGCCGATCTTGGCCGTCTCGTTGCTGTGGCTGAACGGCACGGTGAGGTCACCGGGCTTCGAGCCGGTGTCGCCGACGTAGGGCAGCATCGGGATGTCGCCGCCGGCGCCGCAACCGGGCCCGGAGATGTGGTCGAGGCTGAACCCGCTGATCAGCGAGTCGTCGTACTCGTAGCCGCCACCGGCCGGGCGGTCGGGCGACGTGTCCGGGCTCCACTGCAGCATGCCGAACGGGGCGTCGACGCCGGGGAAGGTGTCGACGGCGCCGGACGTGCCGACCAGCGGATTGACCAGCGAGGCGGGGTCACCGACGGCGTGTGGCGCGGCCGCCGACGACGACGCAGGCGTCGCGAGTGCCAGACCGGCGACCAGGGCGAAGGCGGCGCCGGCGGCCACCAGCCGGCGACGCGCAGCACGGGGTGGGGGATTGGCGTGGACGCGCACCGGCGTCTCCTTCGGGCTCGATGACAACGTTGTCGCTGCCGATGCCGAAGTTCTATGCCTTAGTCCGATATGTCGTCAATAGCCGCACTCGCCGGCTTCATCTGCAGCACACGCTGTGCACTTCAGGTGCGGGTGTCGTGCACCGGCTCGGACCGGCGGCGAGCAACGACGTCGCGGCCGAGCTCGACGGCCTCGTGTCGCAGGCCGATGGCGGGGCCGCCGATCAACTCCCAGGCGCGCGCGATGCCGATGAGGAAGCAGAACACCACGAGCAGCGCGAGGTTGTCCTGATGGGTGTGGGCGCCGCCGGTCTCGACGGCGATGGCGTCGACGAGCTGCGTCACGAATACCGCGGCGAGCCCGATCAAGAAGGCGAGGTCACGGGCGAGAGTCCATCGCAGATGCGGGAAGCGGCGCAGCGTCAACAGGGCTCCGGCGACGAAGGTCAGTCCGGCGATCGCGAACGAGAGCGCACCGGAGCCGAGTGCGCCCGGAACGAGCGCGAACAACGACACCGCCAGTGCATTGGTGAACGCCGTCAGTGACGCCGACGCGCGGATGCGATGCAGTGGTCCGTCCTCGCGCGCGCGAAGGCGTTCGGTGGAGACCGAGATCGCCACGAACAGCAGGCCGACGAGCGCACCGGCCACGCCGGCAGCGGCAACGAAGAAGTCGTGCAACTCGTCGGTGACCACAGGCTGATTGTGCCTTGACAGCCAGACTCGTTTGCTGGCTGACTGTGCGACGCCATGACAACCTTGTCACCAGTGCCTGGGCCCGGCCGTCGGCCGACGATGCGCGATGTCGCCGCCCGCGCCGGCGTCAGCCTCAAGACCGTCTCCCGGGTGCTCAACGACGAGCCGGGCGTGCTGCCCGGGCCGGCGGGGCGGGTGCGCGCCGCCGCCGCGGCGTTGGGCTACCAGCGCAACGAGTCCGCCGCCGCGCTGCGCCGTACCGGGCAGTCGAGTCGCACGATCGGTCTGGTGATCGAGGACGTCGGCAACCCGTTCTGGGCGGGGTTGATCAAGGCCGTCGAGCAGATCGCCCGCCCGCGCGGTTACCTGCTCGTCGCGGGCAGTTCCGACCAGGATCATGACGTCGAGCGGGAATTGATCACCAGCCTGTGCGCGCGTCGTGTCGACGGTCTGCTCGTCGTGCCGAGCTCGCGCGATCTCGGTTATCTTTCCGACGAGCTCGCGCACGGCACCGCGATCGTCGCCGTCGACCGGCCGCTGCCCGGCTTGGACGTCGACTCCGTGGTGTCCGGCAATGCGGACGGTGCGCGGGCGGCCGTCGATCACCTCGTCGAACTCGGTCATCGCCGGATCGGCTACGTCGGCGACACCGCGACGTACACGTCGGCCGAGCGGCTGCGCGGTTACCGGCAGGCGCTCGCCGCGCACGACATCGCCGACGATCCGCAGCTGCTGCGCGTGGCGCACGACGTGCCCGCTGCCCAGGCCGCGACGCGTGAGCTGCTGGATTCGACGCCGGCGGTGACGGCGTTGTTCACCGGCAACAACCTGTTGACCCGCGGCGCGATCCGGGCGCTCGCGCAGCGGCGGCACGACGTCGCGCTGATCGGCTTCGACGACTTCGCACTCGCCGATCTGCTGGAACCGTCGGTGTCCGTCGTCGCCCAGGACCCCGCGGCGCTGGGCCGGCAGGCCGCGGAGCTGCTGTTCGCCCGGATCGAGGGCGACGCCGGTCCACGGCGCCAGGTAGTGCTCTCGACCGAGCTCATCGTCCGCGGGTCGAGCCTGCCCGCGGCCTGACACCCGACGCGTGGCGACGCTGCGGGTAACACGCCACAACCAGCCGGCTCGGCAACCGTGCACCGCGTGCAGGGCGACACGCCGCTACACCGCGCGCAGCCGGTGCACGGTCGGGCGACCGCCGTCTCGCTCCCTGCCTAGGGATCGGCTAGCGGCGCGAGGTGATCGCGGCGTCGAGCATCGCCGCGAACTGCCGGGTGATGCCGCGGCGGCGCGCACTGTCGTCGGTGAGCAGGTTGGCGAGGCCGAGGCCGCGCGCGAGGTCGAGCACGGCCTGCACGGTCTCGCGTACGCCGGCGACGTGCTCGTCGACGCCGAGCAGGCTGACGACCATGCGGTGCGTGTCCCGGCCGAGTCGTGCCTCGAGCGCGACGACCTGCTCGCGCAGCTGCGGTTCGGAGGCGGCCGCGACCCACAGCATGAGTGCTGCACGGAAGTTCGCGCCGGTGAACAGGTCGAACACGAGACCGACGATGGTCTCGGTGTCCGTGTACGGCCCGCGCGCGGCGACTTCGCGGCGCATCTGCGCGGCGTGTTCGGTGGTGACGTACTCGAGCGCCGCGGTGAACAGCGATTCGCGCGTCGGGAAGTGGTGCTGCGCCGCGCCGCGCGACACCCCGGCGTGTTCGGCCACCACCGCCACGGTGCTGGCGCCCCAGCCGAGCTCGGCCAGGCAGGTCACGGCCGACTCCAGCAGCCGCGCGCGGGTCAGTCGGGAGCGGTCCTGCTGCGGGCCGCGGACCTCGACGTTCGTCATTCGCCCGCCCAGCGGGGTGGTCGCTTCTGCAGGAAGGCCAAGATCCCTTCGCGTGCCTCGTCGGAGGCGAACAGTCGCGCCGACTGCTGTTGCACCGCGTCCGCGCTCGCCGCGAATCTGGCCCGGACCGCTGCCGTCGTCAGCGGCTTGGTCTCGGCGAGGCCCTGCGGCGAGCACGCGCGCAGGCCGTCGAGCACCGTCGAGACCTGCGCGTCCAGGTCGTCGCACGCGGTGGTCAGCAGGCCCGCCGCCGCGGCGTCTGCCGCGCCGAACTTCTCGCCGGTCAGGAAGTAGCGCGCGGCGGCGCGCTCGGTCATCCGGCCGAGCGTCGTCAGCGAGATGATCGCCGGCGCCAAACCGAGGCGCGCCTCGGTGAACGCGAAGGACGCGTTGTCGCTTGCGAGCGCGACGTCGCTCGCGCCGACGACGCCGATGCCGCCCGCGCGCACGGCACCGTCGATGCGCGTCACCACCGGCTTCGGCGTCTCGATGATCGTGCGCAACAGTTCCAGCATGCGGGCCGTGCCCTGTTCCGGTCCGCCTTCGGCTGCCTGCTCCTTGAGGTCTGCGCCGGCACAGAAAACCGAACCCGTGTGGGTGAGCAGCACCGCCCGCACCGCGTCGTCGGCGGCAGCGGCGGCGAGGTGCTGCGACAGCTCGCCGACCAGTTGCGCCGACAGCGCGTTGCGATTGCTCGGCGAGTCCAGGGTGACCGTCGCGATCGCGCGGTCGACCGCGTAGTGAACGAGTTCGCCAGTGCTCATGTCTCGATCCGCCAGCGTCGCTCGACCACGTCAGTACGACTTCGGCAGGCCGAGGCTGAACTGCGCCACGAAGTTCAGGATCATCTCGCGCGACACCGGCGCGATCCGCGCCACCCGGGCGCCGATCAGCAGGTTGCCCAGCCCGTACTCCGACGCCAACCCGTTGCCACCGTGCGTCTGCACCGCCTGGTCGACGCACGCGATCGACGCCTCGGCTGCCGCGTACTTCGCCATGTTCGCCGCCTCGCCCGCGCCCATCTCGTCCCCGGCGTCGTAGAGCGAGGCCGCCTTCTGCATGGCGAGCTTCGACAGTTCGAGCTCGACCTTCGCCTTCGCCAGCGGGTGCGAGATGCCCTGGTGCGTGCCGATGGGTTTGCCCCACACCTGCCGCTCGTTGGCGTACTTCGCCGCCTTGTCCAGCGCGTAGCGACCCATGCCGACCGACCCCGCCGCGGCCATGATGCGTTCCGGGTTGAGGCCCGCGAACAGCTGCGACAGCGCGGCGTCCTCCTGCCCGATGAGCGCGTCGTAGGGCAGCCGCACGTCGTCCATGAACAGCAGGAACTGCTTGTCCGGCATGACGACGTCCATGTCGATGGCGCGGTACTCGAAACCCGGTGTGTCGACCGGGAACGCGAACAGCGCCGGCTTGAGCCGGCCGGTGCGCGCGTCCTCGGCGCGGGCGACGATGAGCACCGCGTCGGCGTGGTCGACGCCCGACACGTAGATCTTGCGGCCGTTGAGCACCCAGCCGTCTGCGTCGCGGCGCGCGGTGGTGGTGATGTTGTGCGAGTTCGAGCCGGCGTCGGGTTCGGTGATGCCGAACGCCATGATCGTCGAGCCGTCGGCCAGTCCTGGCAGCCAGTGTTGCTTCTGCTCGTCGCTGCCGAACTTGCTGATGATCGTGCCGTTGATGGCCGGCGAGACGACCATCATCAACAAGCCGCAGCCTGCGGCGTTGAGTTCCTCGCAGACGAGCGCGAGCTCGTACATCCCGGCGCCCCCGCCGCCGTACTCCTCGGGCAGGTTGAGGCCGAGGAAGCCGCTGCTGCCCGCCTCCTGCCACAACTCGGTCAGTGGCTCGCGCGCCCGCGCACGAGGCGCGGTGTACTCGTGGCCGTATCGCCGGCCGAGCTCGGCGACCGCCTTGCGCAACGCGACCTGTTCCTCGGTCTCGCGAAAGTCCACTGTCAGTCCTCCTCGGTCAGGACGGCCAGCACGGCGCCGACGTCGATCTGCTGACCCACGGTCGCGGGCAGCTCGACGACGACGCCATCGGCCGGCGCGTCGATGCGGTGTTGCATCTTCATTGCCTCGAGCCACAGGATGGGCTGCGCGGCGGTGACGTGGTCGCCGACTTCCACCGCGATGCGCACGACCGATCCCGGCATCGGCGCGACCAGCGAGCCGGGCGCGACCTGCTCACTCGGATCGACGAACCGCGGCACCCGGCGCAGCGTCACGGGTCCGAGCGCGGAGTCGACGTAGACGAACTCGGGGTGCACCGCGACGTCGAAGGCGCGCTGCACGCCAGCGACGTCCAACACCACGCGATCGGGCACCGCGCTGACCAGGGCGACGTCGGCAAAACCGTCGGCGACCAGGCCGTCGCGGGTCAGCCGGTAGTCGATGTCGGCGCCGTCGAAGGCGACACGTTGCGGTTGGCTCACGACGTTGCGCCAGCCGGACGGCAGGCTGCGCAGCGCGGACGCGTGCGAGCGCGCGTCCGCGTCGACGGCGAGCGCGGCGGCGAGCGCGCTGATGCGGCGGGCGTCGGCGTCGGCCAGCGGTGCGGCGAGCGCGGCCAGCCCGTGCCGGTCGAAGAACGCGGTGTCGGTGTCGCCGTCGCGGAACGCGTGGTGCCGCAGGATGCGCACGAGCAGGTCGCGGTTGGTGACCACCCCGTGTACCTGCGAACGGGCGAGCTTGGCGGCCAGTGCGCCCGCCGCGGCCGCGCGGGTCGGCGCCCAGGCGATGACCTTCGCCAGCATCGGGTCGTAGTTGACGCCCACCACCGTGCCGTCGACGACGCCGGAGTCCAGACGCAGGCCCGCGTCGTGCGCGCCGAGCGCGAACTCGACGTCGACACCGGGCACCGCGAAGCGGGTCAGCGTGCCCGACTGCGGTTGCCATGCCGCGCCGGGGTCTTCCGCGTAGAGGCGCACCTCGATCGCGTGCCCGTGGCTCGGCGGCGGTCCGGGGTCCAGCCGCGCGCCGTCGGCTACTGCGAGCTGCAGCGCGACCAGGTCGAGGCCGGTGGTGCACTCGGTGACCGGGTGTTCGACCTGCAGCCGGGTGTTCATCTCGAGGAAGAAGAACCCGCCTGCCTCGTCGGCGATGAATTCCACCGTTCCGGCGCCGGTGTAGTCGACGGCGCGGGCTGCCGCGCGCGCAGCCGCGAACAACTCCTTGCGCATGCCGTTGATGCGCTCGACGAGCGGCGACGGTGCCTCCTCGACGACCTTCTGGTGCCGTCGCTGGATGGAGCACTCGCGCTCGCCGACTGCCCACACCGTGCCGTGCACGTCGGCCATGACCTGTACTTCGATGTGCCGGCCGGTGGCGAGGTAGGGCTCGCAGAAGACGGTCGGGTCGCCGAATGCGCTCGCCGCCTCGGCCCGCGCGGCAGCGATCTCGTCGGCGAGCTGGTCGAGCTCGCGCACGATGCGCATGCCTCGGCCGCCGCCGCCCGCCGACGCCTTGATCAGCACGGGCAGGTCGGCGGCCGTGACGGCCTCGGGATCCAGTTCGGCGAGCACCGGCACGCCGGCGTCGGCCATCAGCTTCTTGGCCGCGATCTTGCTGCCCATCGCGTCGATCGCGTCCGGCGGCGGTCCGATCCAGGTCAGCCCGGCGGCGATGACGGCGCGCGCGAAGTCGGCGTTCTCGGAGAGGAAGCCGTAACCGGGATGCACGGCGTCGGCACCGGCACGACGAGCCGCGTCGACGATCAGGTCGGCGCGCAGGTAGGTGTCCGCCGGCGCGGCGCCGGGCAACCGCACCGCAGCGTCGGCCTCGTGCACGTGCGGTGCGTCGGCGTCCGGGTCGGCGAATACGGCGACGGTGCCCAGTCCGAGGTCGCGGCAGGTGCGGAAGACCCGCCGCGCGATCTCACCACGATTGGCGACGAGGACAGTCGTGATCATGTCGCCCGCCTCCACACCTTCCCGTGATCAACAGCAGTAACCGGTCGCCAGGGCGACCAATTACTGCTGTTGATCACCGGTGTGCGGGTGCGGGTGCTGGTACTGGTGCGGGTGCTGGTCATAAGCGGAACACCCCGTAGCCGTCCGCACCGTGGACCGGGGCGCCGTGCGCGGCGGACAGCGCGATGCCGAGCGCGGTGCGGGTGTCGCGCGGGTCGATGACGCCGTCGTCGTAGAGCATCCCGGACAGGAACGGCGCCAATGACTGCTCTTCGATCTGCGCCTCGACGTACGCGCGCATCTGCGCGGCACCGTCCTCGTCGAACTCCTGGCCGCGGGCCTGCGCGGCTTGCCGCCCGACGATCGTCATGACGCCCGCGAGCTGCGCCGGCCCCATCACCGCGGACTTCGCGTTCGGCCAGGTGAACAGGAACCGCGGGCCGTACGCGCGCCCGCACATGCCGTAGTTGCCCGCGCCGTAGGAGGCGCCCATCGTCACCGTGAAGTGCGGGACATTCGAGTTCGACACCGCGTTGATCATCAGCGCGCCGTGCTTGATGATGCCGGCCTGCTCGTACTCCTTGCCGACCATGTATCCGGTGGTGTTCTGCAGGAACAGCAGCGGCGTGTCGGCGCGGTTGGCGAGCTGGATGAACTGCGCGGCTTTCTGCGCCTCTTCGCTGAACAGCACGCCGCGCGCGTTCGCGAGTACGCCGATCGGGTAGCCGTGCAGCGACGCCCAGCCGGTGACCAGCGAACCGCCGTACAGCGGCTTGAACTCGTCGAACTCGCTGCCGTCAACGAGCCGGGCGATCACCTCGCGCGGGTCGAAGGGCATCTTCAGGTCGGTGGGGACGATGCCCAGCAGGTCCTCGGCGTCGTGGATCGGTTCTGCGTAGTCCAGCTTCGGGGTCGGGCCCTGCTTGTGCCAGTTCAGCCGGCTGACGATCTCGCGGCCGATGCGCAGCGCGTCCTGCTCGTCCACGGCGTAGTAGTCGGCGAGGCCGGACGTGCGCGCGTGCATGTCCGCGCCGCCGAGCGATTCGTCGTCGGCGTCCTCGCCGGTGGCCATCTTGACCAGCGGCGGCCCGGCCAGGAACACCTTGGACCGCTCCTTGATCATCACGACGTAGTCGCTCATGCCGGGGATGTACGCGCCGCCCGCGGTGGAGTTGCCGAACACCAGCGCGATGGTCGGGATGCCCGCCTCGGACAGCCGGGTGAGGTCGCGGAATATCGCGCCGCCCGGGATGAAGATCTCCTTCTGGGTCGGCAGGTCGGCACCGCCGGACTCGACGAGCCCGATCACCGGCAACCGGTTCTGCAGTGCGATCTCATTGGCGCGCAGCGTCTTCTTCAGGGTCCACGGATTGGACGCGCCGCCGCGCACCGTCGGATCCGAGCCGTTGATCATGCACTCGACGCCGTTGACCACGCCGATGCCGGTGACCACCGACGCGCCGACCGTGAAGTCCGAGCCCCACGCCGCGAGCGGGGATAGCTCCAGGAACGGCGAACCCGGGTCGAGCAACAGCTCGATGCGCTCGCGGATCAGCAGCTTGCCGCGCGCGTGGTGCCGGTCGACGTACTTCGCTCCGCCGCCGGCGACGGCCTTGGCCTGCTCGGCGTCGACGTTCGCGATCTGCGCGAGCAGTGCCTCGCGGTTGGCGCGGTGCTCGGCCGAGGACGGGTCGACGGCCGTCTTCAGCACGGTCACGCCGCCCACCCCCACACCGAGATAGAGCACCCGTGATCAACAGCAGGTTTTGGCTGCTGGGGCGACCATTTCCTACTGTTGATCACCGAGATGGAGCACCCGTGATCAACAGCAGGTTTTGGCTGCTGGGGCGACCAATTCCTACTGTTGATCACCGGGGATGAGCGCGGGGTTGTCATGAGGTGTATCCCAGGGTCTTGGCGGCGAGGCCGGTGAGGATCTCGGTCGTCCCGCCGCCGATGCCGATGATGCGCATGTCACGGAACTGCCGCTCGACCTCGGACTCGCGCATGTAGCCCATGCCGCCGTGCAGCTGCAC
>NZ_CAXTQF010000059.1:0-893 GCF_964246335.1 uncultured Jatrophihabitans sp.
GGCGTCAGTCTCGGCGGGCGTCAGTCTCGGCGGGCGCGGGTCTGTTCGGCGCGCGCGGTCCACTCGCCGGCGGGCGGGTAACCGACCTCGAGCAGCGTCAAGCCGTGCGCGGGCGCGACGGCGACGTCGTCCGCGCGGGTGTCGCCGCCGAGCAACTGCGCCGGCCAGCCGACGTCGCGCCGTCCCTCGCCGACGGCGAGCAGCGCCCCCACCAGCGAGCGGACCATCGAGTGGCAGAACGCGTCGGCGACGAGCTCGCAGGCGATCTCGCCGGCGCCGTCCTCGCCACTCACCCGTGTGACCTCGAAACGCAGCAGGGTGCGGATGGTCGTCGCGCCCTCCCGCCGCTTGCAGAACGCCGCGAAATCACGCAGGCCGAGCAGGCGCGCAGCGGCATCGTGCATCCGCTCGACGTCCAGCGCCCGCGGCCAGCCGAGCACGAACCCGCGACGTAACGGCGGTACGCCGCCCGGGGCGTCGCAGATGCGGTAGACGTAGCGCCGCCACGACGCGGCGAACCGGGCGTCGAACTCGGCGGCGACCTCGGTGATGGCGCTGACGCGTACGTCTGGCGGCAGCACACCGCGCAGGCGACGTAGCAGCCGGCCGTCGGACAGCAATTCGGCCGGCAGGTCGCCGTGCGCCACCTGACCCGATGCGTGCACCCCGGCGTCGGTGCGCCCGGCGACGGTCAGCGCGACGGACGGCACGCGCAGCACCGTCGCCAGCGCGTCCTCGAGCACGCCCTGCACCGTCCGCCGCCCCGGCTGGGCAGCCCAGCCGGAGAACTCGGTGCCGTCGTAGGAAACGTCGAAGCGGGGCCCCCCCCCCCCGGCCCCGGGGGGCCGGGGGGGGGGGGGGGGGCCGGGGGCGTTGCGGGCGGGGCCCGGGGG
>NZ_CAXTQF010000059.1:903-19951 GCF_964246335.1 uncultured Jatrophihabitans sp.
GGGCCCCCCCCCCCGTATACCGGGGGGCGGTTTTCCCAACCGCCCCCGGGCCCCCCCCCCCGCGGCCCCGCTTCGGACATGGTCGTGCGGTCGGACAGGGCTACTTGCCGTCCTGCCCCGGGGCGTCGTCGGGCTTGGACGTCTCCTGACCGCCGGCCTCCGGGTCGTCGCCGAGCACCTCGTCGGCGGCCTCGGCAGCGTCGTCCGCCTGTCCGTCACCCAGGCCGATCGCGTCCAGGCCCTCTTCGGCCGAACCCGCCTCGACCGCCGGGTCGACCTCGGACGCCGCTGCGTTGTCGTTCGGCGCGTTGCTGGCGGTTGCGTCGGACACCACGCCGGCCGCGGTCGGCGACTCGGCGGCAGCGTCCTCGGCGATCTCGGCCGTCCGCTTCGACGGCGCCTTTCGAGCCGCGGTACGCGTACCACGGGCCCGCTCGGCCTCGGCCACCACCGTCTGCGCCGCTTCGCACAGTTCGATGATCGCCATCGGCGCGTTGTCGCCCTTGCGCGGCGTGGTCTTGATGATCCGCGTGTAACCGCCCGGACGAGCCGCCATCTGCGGGCCGATCTCGGCGAACAACTTGTGCACGACGTCCTTGTCGCGGATGACGGTCAGCACTCGCCGCCGGGCGTGCAGGTCACCGCGCTTGGCGAAGGTGATCAGCCGCTCGGCCAGCGGACGCAGCCGCTTCGCCTTGGCCTCGGTGGTGGTGATGCGGTCGTGCTCGAACAGCGCCGTCGCGAGGTTCGCCAACATGAGGCGCTCGTGCGACGGGCTGCCGCCGAGGCGGTTCCCCTTGGTGGGCGTGGGCATCGTCTGCTCCTAGTCGCTCGAGACGGGGGCTTTTCGGGGCCCCCGCCGAGAATTCGAGCTTGCGAGAATTCTTGGTGGGGTTTAGAGCTGCTCGGTCTCGGCGTAGTCGGTGTCGTCGCCGAAGTCGTCGCCGGTGACCTCGCCGTCCTCGCCGTAGGACTCGACCGACGTCGGCAGCGCAAATCCGGGCGGGCTGTCCTTGAGCTGCAGGCCGAGGCCGGCCAGCTTGACCTTGACCTCGTCGATCGACTTCGACCCGAAGTTGCGGATGTCGAGCAGGTCGGCCTCGCTGCGGCCGACGAGCTCGCCGACGGTGTGGATGCCCTCGCGCTTGAGGCAGTTGTACGAGCGCACCGTGAGGTCGAGGTCCTCGATCGGCATCGAGAACGCGGCGATGTCGGCGACCTCGGCCGGCGACGGGCCGACGTCGATGCCCTCGGCCTCGACGTTGAGCTCCTTGAACAGCCCGAACAGCTCGACCAGCGTGTGACCGGCCGACGCGACGGCGTCGCGCGGGGCCATCGAGGACTTGGTCTCGACGTCGACGACGAGACGGTCGAAGTCGGTGCGCTGCTCGACGCGGGTGGCCTCGACCTTGTAGGTCACCTTCAGCACCGGCGAGTAGATGGAGTCGACGGGAATGCGGCCGATCTCCTGGCCGGGCTGCTTGTTCTGCACGGCGGTGACATAGCCGCGGCCGCGCTCGACGACCAGCTCGATCTCGAGCCGGCCCTTCTTGTTGATCGTGGCGAGGTGCAGGTCGGGATTGTGGATCTCGACCCCGGCCGGCGGCGCGATGTCGGCGGCGGTGACGTCGCCCGGGCCCTGCTTGCGCAGGTACATGACGACCGGCTCGTCGCTCTCGGAGCTGACGACCAGTTCCTTGAGGTTCAAGATGATGTCGGTGACGTCTTCCTTGACGCCCTCGACGGTGGTGAATTCGTGCAGCACGCCGTCGATGCGGATGCTGGTGACCGCCGCGCCCGGGATGGACGAGAGCAGCGTGCGGCGCAGTGAGTTGCCGAGCGTGTAACCGAAACCGGGCTCGAGCGGCTCGATGACGAACCGCGACCGGCTGTCGGAGATGGACTCCTCGGCGAGGGTGGGGCGCTGAGAGATCAGCACAGGTGTTGCTCCTTCTTTTCGTGGACGACCGCTATATGACGTCCGCGGGTGGTGGTGCCGCCCCCGGCACTCCCTGCGGCCGGGGGCGTGTGTTGTCTACTTGGAGTAGAGCTCGACGATCAGCTGCTCCTGCAGCGGGATCTCGATCTGTGCGCGCTCAGGCAGCTGGTGCACGAGCACCCGCAGCCGGTCCGGCACGACCTGCAACCAGGCCGGCACGGGGCGCTCGCCCTGGGTCTCGCGGGCGATGAGGAACGGCGTGGTCTCCAACGACTTCGGCTTGACGTCGATGATGTCCCACTGGGTGACGCGGTAGCTCGGAATGTCGACCTTCGCGCCGTTGACGAGGAAGTGGCCGTGGCTGACGAGCTGGCGCGCCTGGCGCCGGGTGCGCGCGATGCCGGAGCGGTAGACGACGTTGTCCAGCCGCGACTCGAGGATCTGCAGCAGGTTGTCGCCCGTCTTGCCCTGGCCGCGCACGGCCTCGTTGTAGTAGCGACGGAACTGCTTCTCCAACACGCCGTAGCTGTACTTCGCCTTCTGCTTCTCCTGCAGCTGCAGGAGGTACTCGCTCTGCTTGATGCGCGAGCGGCCGTGCTGGCCGGGCGGGTACGGGCGACGCTCGAAGGAGCTGTCACCGCCGACGAGGTCGACGTTGAGGCGGCGCGAGATACGGGTCGCGGGACCGGTGTAGCGAGCCATCAGACCCTCCGACGCTTCGGCGGACGGCAGCCGTTGTGCGGCTGCGGGGTGACATCGGAGATCGTCCCGACCTCGAGACCGGCGGCGGTCAGCGAGCGGATCGCGGTCTCGCGGCCCGAACCCGGACCCTTGACGAAGACGTCGACCTTCTTGACGCCGTGCTCGGCGGCCTTGCGGGCGCAGTTCTCGGCGGTCATCTGCGCGGCGTAGGGCGTCGACTTGCGCGAGCCCTTGAAGCCGACGTGCCCGGCGGACGCCCAGCTGATCACGTTGCCCTGCGGGTCGGTGATCGAGACGATCGTGTTGTTGAACGTGCTCTTGATGTGGGCCTGGCCCACGGCGACGTTCTTCTTCTCCTTGCGGCGGATCTTCTTGACCGCCGTCTTGCGAGCTGCACCCGGCATTACTTCTTACCTGCCTTCTTCTTGCCCGCGATCGTCTTCTTCGGGCCCTTGCGGGTACGGGCGTTGGTCTTGGTGCGCTGGCCGTGGACCGGCAGGCCGCGGCGGTGGCGGATGCCCTCGTAACAGCCGATCTCGACCTTGCGGCGGATGTCGGCGGCGACCTCGCGGCGCAGGTCACCCTCGACGCGGAAGTTCGCGTCGATGTAGTCGCGCAGCTTGACCGCGTCGTCCTCGGACAGGTCGCGGACCCGCAGGTCCGGGCTCACGCCGGTGGCTTCGAGGGTTTCGTGGGCGCGGGTACGACCCACTCCGTAGATGTAGGTGAGCGCGATCTCCAGCCGCTTTTCGCGGGGGAGATCGACGCCGGCAAGACGTGCCATGTGCTGGTGTCGTCCGATCTCGTTCGGCGAAGGTGTCGGGCGCAGCCGCCCCGATCCAGTGATCAGGCTCCGGCCTTCGCGTCCGGAGGTGGACCCGCGCTGTGGGCGCGGGCTGGCGTGCGCTTAGTGGTGTTTCGGTGTACTGCGACTCAGCCCTGGCGCTGCTTGTGACGCAGGTTGTCGCAGATGACCATCACGCGGCCGTTGCGACGGATGACCTTGCACTTGTCGCAGATCGGCTTGACGCTCGGCTTGACCTTCACGTCTGATTCCTTCTCGTTACTTGTAGCGGTAGACGATGCGCCCGCGGGTGAGGTCGTAGGGCGACAGCTCCACCACCACGCGGTCCTCGGGCAGGATCCGGATGTAGTGCTGGCGCATCTTGCCGCTGATGTGCGCGAGCACCTTGTGCCCATTGCTCAGTTCCACTCGGAACATGGCATTGGGCAGCGGCTCGACCACGCGGCCTTCGACCTCGATGGCCCCGTCTTTCTTGGCCATATCCTCCGCTTTTCGTTCCTTGGACGTGCTCGTGTCGCAGCCAGTGAGACTGCGGGTGTTTCATGGGCTGCGCCGTGAGGGTCCGTGCCCCGGCCGCGGCCACAGCGGCATGGGAGCAGGACGACGTGCACCAGCGTTTCAGTCTACGCGCAGGCACTCCTACCGCCAAAATCGCGCGGATCGGGCACGCTGCCTACGCTCAGCCGCATGCCCGAGGGACCGCCGCTGGACCGCGCCGCCGCCAAGCTGTGGCTGCAGAAATGGCGGTGGTACCACCGCGCCCGCCGGCCGTGGAACATCGCGGCGCTGCACGTCGAGCTGGCCCGCCGGCAGGCATTCGCCCGCGGCGCGCTGCACGGCAACGTCTTGCAGATGCTGCGCGAGGGGCGCCTGGAGATCGGGCCGCACGCGTATTTCGAGCCCGGGGTGTGGCTGACCTCGGATGCCGGCCGCATCGCGATCGGCGGCGGTTCGCTGTTGAATCTCAACGTCATGGTGGCCGCGGTGGACGCCGTGACGATCGGCGAGCACTGCATGCTGGCCAACGGCTGCCTGATCACTGACGGCGACCACCGCTTCGACGACCTCGACACCCCCGTCCCCTGGCAGGGCTTCACTTCGAAGGGGCCGGTGACGATCGGCGACAACGTCTGGCTGGGCGCGAACGTCGTCGTGACCAGCGGCGTGACGATCGGCGAACGGGCGGTCATCGGCGCCAATTCGGTGGTGACGTCGGACATCGCGGCGTTCGCGATCGCCGCCGGCGCCCCTGCGAGGGTCCGCAAGAGCGTCCGCCCCGACTGAGGCATTCCGCCTTCCCACCCGGGATGGTCGCAAATCCGCGCGCAATCGCGACCATCCCGGGTGGGAAGACGGGCAGTCAGCGGGGGAGGTTGCGCGCGGCGCGGGCGTAGAGCGCGATCCCGGCGGAGACGGAGACGTTCAGCGACTCGGCGCGCCCGCTCATCGGGATCGACACGGTCGTCGCCGGCAGCCCGGCGAAGCCCGCGGACCCGCCGGTCTTCTCGCTCCCGAACACGAGTGCGAGCCGCTCGTCGAGCTCCCCCAGCCGGCCGAGGTCCAGCTCGCCGGCGCTGTCGAGCACGGCCAGCCGGATGCCGGCGTCCCGGAAGTACCCGACCGCCTCGTCCCGCGAGGCCAGCACCACCGGGACGGAGAAGACGTAGCCGCGGCTGGCCCGCACGAGCCGCCGGTCGGCGATCGTCGCCAAGTCGCTGTCGACGAGCACGATGCCGGCCGCGCCGAGCGCAATCGAGGTGCGCACGATCGCCCCGATGTTGCCGACGATCTTGACGCCGTCGAGCACCACGACGTCGCCGGCCGCCCCGGCGAGCGCGTCCAGCCCGAGCGGTGCCGGCACCCGCACGATGCCGAACGTCTTGGGCCGCTTCTCGCCCTTGAACACCTGGTTGACGACCGACGTCGCCATCAACCGGACCGGCACGCCGCGCGAGGTGCACGCGTCGAGCAGCGCGGGCGGTACCGGCGCCGACTCCAGGGCGTAGACCTCGACGAACCCGACGCCGGCCCGCAGTGCCTGCACGAGCGGTTCGACGTCCTCGATCAGCGCCGTGCGCACCGCCCCGCGGGAGGGTTTGACGACGTCGACGATGCGCTGCACCGCCGGGTCACCGCGGTCGGTGATGACGTCCATGGCCGTCGGGGACGCCTCAGGCCGCGAGGGCGGAGACGTCCACGCCCCGCTTGCCCAGCTCTGCGCGGCCGCCGTCCTCGGCGGTCAGCACCCACGGCCCGTCGTCGAGGATCGCCACCGTGTGCTCCCAGTGGGCTGCCCACGAGCGGTCGACGGTGCGCACCGTCCAGTCGTCCTCGAGCACCTCGGTGGCCCGCGACCCGGCGGTGACCATCGGCTCGATCGCCAGCGCCATGCCCGACGTCAGGCGCGGCCCCTTGCCGGGCCGGCCGTAGTTGAGGATGTGCGGCGCCATGTGCATCTCGGTGCCGATGCCGTGCCCGCCGTACTCGGCGACGATGCCGTACCTGCCGGCACCGCGGATCGACGTCTCGACAGCGTGCGAGACGTCCGAGAGCCGGGCGCCGGGGCGCACCGCGGCGATGCCCGCCCACATCGACGCCTCACAGGTGGCCGACAGCGCAGCGATCTCCGGGCTCACCTCGCCGACCGGGACGGTAATGGCCGAGTCGCCGTGCCAGCCGTCGACGATCGCGCCGAAGTCCAGCGAGATGAGGTCGCCCTCGGCCAACTTCTCCGCGTCGGACGGGATGCCGTGCACGACGCGGTCGTTGACCGACGCGCAGATAACGCCGGGAAAGCCGTGATAGCCGAGGAAGTTCGGTCTGGCGCCCGCGGCGCGCAGCACGTCCCGCGCGATCGCGTCGAGGTCCCCGGTAGACACACCCGGCGCCACCGCGGCGCGCATCGCCGCCAGGCCCTGCGCGACGACCAGTCCGGCGGCGCGCATCGTCGCGATCTGCGCCGGCGTCTTGAGCTCGATGCGCTCGGGTCGCCCGCGCATCAGGACGCCACCCCTCGTTGATCAACAGTAGGCATTGCGCACCCCAGCGACCGGAAACTGCTGTTGATCAGCGAGGGGTGGCGGACGACGTGGCGCATCAGGACTCGGCGTACTGGGCCAGCACGCTGATCGCCCGCTCGGTGACGTCCTCGACGGTCCCGAAGGCGTCGATCGCAACCAGCAGCCCGGCGTCGCGGTAGAAACCGATGAGCGGCGCGGTCTGCTTGTCATAGACCTCGAGCCGGTGCCGCACGGTATCCGGTGCGTCGTCGTCGCGCCGGTAGAGCTCGCCGCCGCACTTGGGGCACGCACCGCCCTCGACAGCGTCGGGTTCGACGTGCACGACGTGCCCGCACTTCTTGCAGGTGCGCCGCCCCGCGAGCCGGTTGACGACCTCTTCGTGGTCGACGTCGAGGTCGAGCACCACGGACAGCGCGACGTCGAGCGACGCCAGCATGCCGTTGAGCTCGTCGGCCTGCGAGACGTTGCGCGGGAACCCGTCGAGAAGGAAGCCGCTCACGGCATCCGGCTCGGCGAGGCGGTCGCGCACCATCGCATTGGTGACCTCGTCGGGCACGAGATCCCCGGCGTCCATGTACTCCTTGGCCTGCTTGCCGAGTTCGGTGCCACCCGAGACGTTCGACCGGAAGATGTCACCGGTGGAGATCTTCGGGATGCCGAAACGATCGGCGATGAACTCCGCCTGGGTGCCCTTGCCGGCACCCGGCGGGCCGACGAGAACCAACCGCATGTTTGAGCCTCCCGGCCGACTCAGCGAAGGAAGCCTTCGTAGTTGCGCTGCATGAGCTGGCTCTCGATCTGCTTCATCGTGTCCAGGCCTACGCCCACCATGATCAGCACCGCGGTGCCGCCGAACGGGAAGTTCTGGTTGTTGCCGCTGGTCACGTTGAAGAAGAAGTTCGGCAGCACAGCGACAATTCCCAGGTAGAGGGAACCGGGCAGCGTGATGCGCGAGAGCACGAACTGCAGGTACTCGGCGGTCGGCCGGCCGGGGCGGATGCCCGGGATGAATCCGCCGTACTTCTTCATGTCGTCGGCGCGCTCGACCGGGTCGAAGGTGATGCCGACGTAGAAGTAGGCGAAGAAGATGATCAGCAGGAAGTAGATCGACAGGTAGACCGCTGACTGCTGGTTGATCAGGTACTGGTTGACGAAGCGCTGGAACGAACTGGTGCCCGCGTTGTTACCGGTGAGCTGGCTGATCAGCTGCGGGATGTAGAGCAACGACGACGCGAAGATGACCGGGATGACGCCGGCCTGGTTGACCTTCAGTGGCAGGTAGGTCGACGTCCCGCCGTACTGCCGGCGCCCGATCATGCGTTTGGCGTACTGGACGGGGATGCGCCGTTGCGCCTGCTCGACGAACACGACCGCCACGATGATGGCCAGGCCCAAAAGCACGATCAGGGTGAACACGAAGCCACCCGCGTTCTGCAGGATGACGTGGCCCTCGCTGGGGATGCGGGCAGCGATGGAGGTGAACATCAGCACGCTCATGCCGTTGCCGACGCCGCGGTCGGTGATGAGCTCGCCGAGCCACATGATGACGCCGGTGCCGGCGGTCATGCAGATGACCATCGTGCCGAGGGTCCGGATGTCCTGGTGGTACAGGATCGACTGGCAAGACGCCGACGAGCCCTGGAACAGCTGACCCGAACGGGCGAGCGCGATGAACCCGGTCGACTGCAGGATGGCCAGCCCGATGGTGAGGTAGCGGCTGTACTGGGTCAGCTTCTGCTGGCCCGACTGCCCTTCCTTCTTCAGTTGCTCGAACCGTGGGATGACCACGACCAGCAGCTGGATGATGATGCTGGCCGTGATGTAGGGCAGGATGCCCAGCGCGAACACCGACAGCCGCAGCAGCGCTCCCCCGCTGAACAAGTTGATCAGCGAGTAGATGTTCTGGTGGTTCTTGGCGCCGGTGGCGATGCACTTGTTGATCGCGTCCGTGTTCGTGTTCGGCGTCGGCACCGAGGCGCCGAAGCGGTACAGGATCAGGATCGCGAGCGTGAACAGCAGCTTCTTGCGCAGGTCCGGCGTACGGAACGCCGATGCGAATGCGCTGAGCACTGGTCCTCCTGCGGCAAGCTGTCGATGGTCGGGGGCTGACCGGGCCGGATCGGCCGATCGAGACCGGGAAAGCGAAGGCCTGGCCCCACCACGAAGGTGGGGCCAGGCTAACAGTCGCTCACAGTTGGGTGGCGCTGCCTCCGGCGGAGGCGATCTTCTCCCGGGCGCTCGCCGAGAAGGCGTTCGCGGTGACATCCAGCTTCACACCGATTTCGCCCTCGCCGAGCACCTTGACGAGCTCGTTCTTCCGCACCGCGCCCTTGGCGACGAGTTCGGCGACACCGACGGTGCCGCCCTCGGGGAACAGCGCCGCGAGATCGGCGACGTTGACCACCTGGTACTCCACGCGGTTGCGGTTCTTGAACCCGCGCAGCTTCGGCAGCCGCATGTGGATCGGCATCTGGCCGCCCTCGAAGCCGGCCGGCACCTGGTAGCGCGCGCCGGTGCCCTTGGTGCCGCGACCGGCCGTCTTGCCCTTCGAACCCTCACCACGGCCGACACGCGTCTTCTTCGTGTGCGAGCCGGGGGCGGGCTTCAGGTGATGGACCTTGAGATTGCCCATGGGTCAGTCGACCTCCTCTACCGTCACCAGGTGCGTGACGGTCTTGACCATGCCGCGGATCTCCGGGCGGTCTTCCTTGACGACGGTGTCGTGCATCCGCTTCAGGCCCAGCGAGCGCAACGTCTCGCGCTGGTTCTGCTTGTAGCCGATGCCCGACTTCGTCTGGGTGATCTTCAACTGGGTCATGACTCAGCTTCCCTGCCTGGCTCGCGCCCGCAGCATGCCCGCGGGAGCGACGTCCTCGAGCGGCAGGCCACGACGAGCGGCGACCTCCTCGGGCCGGGACAGACCCTTCAGCGCCGCGACCGTGGCGTGCACGATGTTGATCGGGTTGTCTGAGCCGAGAGACTTCGACAGCACGTCGTGGATGCCCGCGCACTCGAGCACCGCGCGCACCGGGCCGCCGGCGATGACGCCGGTACCGGGGCTGGCGGGCTTGAGCAGCACGACGCCGGCGGCCTTCTCGCCCTGCACCGGGTGCGGGATGGTGGCCTGGATGCGCGGGACCCGGAAGAAGTTCTTCTTGGCCTCCTCGACGCCCTTGGCGATGGCCGCGGGCACCTCCTTGGCCTTGCCGTAGCCGACGCCGACCATGCCGTCGCCGTCGCCGACGACGACCAGCGCGGTGAAGCTGAACCGGCGGCCACCCTTGACGACCTTGGCGACGCGGTTGATCTTGACGACGCGCTCGAGGTTGTTGTTCTTGTCCTCGCGCGGGCCGCGACCGCTGTCGCGGCGGTCGCGGCGGTCGTTGCCGCCGCGCTGGTCGTTGCCGCCGGTGCGGTTGCCCCGCTGCGGTGCCGTCATGAGCGTGTCTCCTGCAAAATCATCTTTTCGCCTTTCGGGGTCCCCGCCGAGTTTTCGAGCGGAGCGCAGTTCAGCGGAGCGAGACTCGGTGGGGTCATCAGAACTCCAGCCCGGCTTCGCGGGCGGCGTCGGCGAATGCGGCGATGCGGCCCGTGTAGGTGTTGCCGCCGCGGTCGAAGACGACCCGGGTGACACCCGCGGCCTTGGCCGCGTCGGCGAGCGTGGCGCCGAGCGCCTTGGCCTGCGCAGTCTTGTCGCCGTCGGTCACCTTGTACGTGGACGCCGACGCGAGCGTGACGCCCTTGCCGTCGTCGACCAGCTGCACGTACAGGTGCCGCGCGGACCGGGTGACGACCAGGCGCGGCCGGTCGGCCGAGCCCGCGACCTTCTTGCGCAGCCGGAAGTGACGGCGCGACTTGCTGACCCGACGGCTGGCCGAGATACCGGCCGAGCGCCGTGCCTGCTTCGCAATAGTCGATGCGCTCACTTCTTGCCTGCCTTTCCGGCCTTGCGGCGGATCGTCTCGCCCTGGAGGCGGACGCCCTTGCCCTTGTACGGGTCGGGCTTGCGCAGCTTGCGGATGTTCGCCGCGACCTCGCCGACCTTCTGCTTGTCGATGCCCTCGACCACGAACCGGGTCGGCGCCTCGACGCGGAAGGTGATGCCCTCCGGCGGCGAGACGATGACCGGGTGCGAGTACCCGAGCGCGAACTCGAGGTCGGCGCCGCGCGCGGTGACGCGGTAACCGCTGCCCACGATCTCGAGGGTCTTGGAGTATCCGTCGGTCACGCCCGTCACCATGTTGGCGATCAGTGAGCGGGACAGCCCGTGCAGGGATTTCGACTCGCGCTCGTCGTCCGGCCGCTCGACCGCGATCGCGCCGTCGTCGGCACGCCCCACGGTGATCGGCTCGGCCACGAGGTGCGCGAGCGTGCCCTTCGGGCCCTTGACCGTGACGGTCTGGCCGTCGATGGCGACGTCGACGCCCGACGGCACCACAACGGGAAGTCTGCCGATTCGACTCATGTCAGCTCCTCCTCACCACACGTAGGCGAGGACTTCCCCGCCTACCTTGCGCGTGGCTGCCTGACGGTCGGTCAGCAGTCCGTTGGACGTCGAGATGATGGCGACACCGAGGCCACCGAGCACGCGCGGCAGGCCGGTCGATTTCGCGTAGACCCGCAGGCCCGGCTTCGAGACCCGGCGCACGCCGGCGATGCTGCGCTCGCGATTCGGGCCGTACTTCATCTGCACGGTGAGCACGCGGCCCGGCTGACCCTCGGGGGCTTCGGCGACGTCGAAGCCCGCGATGTAGCCCTCCTGCTTGAGGATCTCGGCGATGTTGCTCTTGATCTTCGAGTGCGGCATGACGACGGTGTCGTGGTACGCGGTGTTCGCGTTACGCACCCGCGTCAGCATGTCCGCAATCGGGTCGGTCATGGTCATAGTGATCTTCTTTCTCGGGGCGGTTCCCCGCGGGGCCTTCCTCGAAGGTGGTGGGTGGAGCGATTACCAGCTGGACTTGGTGACGCCGGGCAGCTCGCCGGCGTGCGCCATCTCGCGCAGGCAGATCCGGCACAGGCCGAACTTGCGGTACACCGAGTGCGCGCGCCCGCAACGCTGGCAGCGGGTGTAGCCGCGCACCGCGAACTTGGGCTTCGCCTCGGCCTTGTTGCGAAGGGCCGTCTTTGCCATGTCAGCTTCTCTCTGTCTCGCGGAACGGGAAGCCGAGCGCCCGCAGCAGCGCGCGGCCCTCGTCGTCGTTGGCGGCGCTCGTCACGAGCGTGATGTCCATGCCGCGCGGCCGGTCGATCGAGTCGGGGTCGATCTCGTGGAACATCGACTGCTCGGTCAGCCCGAACGTGTAGTTGCCGTTGCCGTCGAACTGGCGGTCCGACAGCCCGCGGAAGTCGCGGATGCGCGGCAGCGCCAGCGAGAGCAGGCGGTCGAGGAACTCCCACATGCGGTCGCCGCGCAGCGTGACCTTGGCGCCGATCGGCATGCCCTCGCGCAGCTTGAACTGCGCGATCGACTTGCGGGCGCGCTGGACGAGCGGCTTCTGGCCGGTGATCAGTGTGAGGTCGCGGACCGCGCCGTCCATCAGCTTGCTGTCCTTGGCCGCCTGACCGACGCCCATGTTGACGACGATCTTCGACAGGCCGGGGACCTGCATCGGGTTGCCGTAGGAGAACTCCTGCTGCAGCGCCGGCGCGATCTCTTCGCGGTAGCGGGTCTTGAGCCGCGGGGTCGGAGTCTCGGTTGCGGTGGTCATGGGTTACAGGTCCTTCCCGGAGCGGCGCGAGACTCGCACGTTCTTGCCGCTCTCCTCGTCGCGCCGGTAACCGATGCGCGTCGCCTGGCTCTCGCCGTCGATCACCATGACGTTGCTCGCGCTGATCGCGGCCTCGATGTGCTCGATGCCGCCGGACTTGGCGCCACGGTTGGTGGTGCCGACACGGGTGTGCTTCGTGACGCGGTTGACGCCCTCGACGACGACCTTCTGCGTGATCGGGTCGGCCGCGATGACCTTGCCTTTAACGCCGCGGTCCTTGCCGGCGATGACGACGACCTCGTCGCCTTTTTTGACCTTCATGTCTAGAGCACCTCCGGTGCCAGCGAGATGATCTTCATGAACCGCTTGTCGCGCAGCTCGCGGCCGACCGGTCCGAAGATGCGGGTGCCGCGCGGCTCGCCGTCCTGCCGGATGAGCACGGCGGCGTTCTCGTCGAAGCGGATGTAGCTGCCGTCGGCACGGCGGCGCTCCTTGACGGTGCGCACGATGACGGCCTTGACGACGTCACCCTTCTTCACACCGGCGCCGGGCAACGCGTCCTTGACGGTGGCGACGATCGTGTCGCCGATCCCGGCGTAGCGCCGTCCCGAGCCGCCCATCACGCGGATGCACAAGATCTCCTTGGCACCGGTGTTGTCGGCGACCCGAAGTCGCGACTCCTGCTGAATCACTGCTCACTCCTATGACGGCAGATCGAACTGCTGGCTTACTTGGCCTTTTCGAGAACTTCGGCGACGCGCCAGCGCTTGGTGGCCGACAGCGGCCGGGTCTCGGCGATCAGGACGCGGTCGCCGATGCCCACGGCCTCGGACTCGTCGTGCACCTTGACCTTCGTGGTGCGCCGGATGACCTTGCCGTAGCGAGGGTGCTTGACGCGGTCCTCGACCTCGACGACGACGGTCTTGTGCATCTTGTCGCTGACGACGAGGCCCTCACGGGTCTTGCGGTGCGAGCCGCGCGCGCCGTCGGCTGCCGCTGCGGTAGCAGTAGCCGGCGTGGCCGCGGCGGTCTCTGTTGTCTCACTCATGCGCTGACACCTTCACTGGCACTGGCGTTGGATTCGTCGGGAGCGACCGAGAGCCCGAGTTCACGCTCACGCAGGATCGTGTAGATCCGCGCGATGTCGTGCTTGACGGTGCGCAGTCGCCGGTTGTTGTCGAGCTGCCCGGTGGCCATCTGGAAGCGCAGGTTGAACAACTCCTCCTTGGCCTCGCGCAGCCGGGTGTCGAGCTCGTCGTCGTGCAGCTCGCGCAGTTCGGCGGTCTGTGTGCTGGCCATCAGACCTCTCCTTCCCGGGTGACGATGCGGCACTTCATGGGCAGCTTGTGGATCGCGCGGGTCAGGGCCTCGCGGGCGACCTTCTCGTTGGGGAACGACAGCTCGAACAGCACGCGTCCGGGCTTGACGTTCGCGATCCACCACTCGGGCGAGCCCTTACCGGAACCCATGCGGGTCTCGGCCGGCTTCTTCGTCAGCGGGCGGTCCGGGTAGATGTTGATCCACACCTTGCCGCCACGGCGGATGTGCCGGTTGATGGCGATACGCGCGGACTCGATCTGCCGGTTCGTCACGTACGCCGGCTCGAGGGCCTGGACGCCGTACTCGCCGAACGCGACCTGGGTGCCGCCCGAAGCCATGCCACGCCGGGTGGGGTGGTGCTGCTTGCGGTGTTTGACCCTGCGGGGAACGAGCATTGCTCAGCCCTCTTCCGTCGTGGTGCTCTCGGCTGCCTGCGCACTGGCTGCGTCGCGGTCGGCAGCGGCGTCGATGGTCGCCTCGACCGGCTCCTTGGCCTCGGTGATCACCGGCTCGGCGTTGACCTGCTCGGTGATCTGCGCCTCGGTCTCGGTGACGAGATCCGGCGTCTCCGACGCGACGTCCGCGCCGGCCTCGGCCGCGGTGTTGACGCGCGACTCCTGCGCCGGCTCGCTCGGCGGCAGCGTGGCCGACGAGCCGCCGGACGCCGCACGCCCGGCGTCGGTGCTGACGCCCGTGGTGCCCTGCGAGCCGGAGCGGCGCTGACGCGGGCCACCGGCCGGGCGGTCGCGACGCTGACGCAGCGCCTCGGCGGCTGCAGCGGCCTCGCGCTCGGCGCGCGAACCGGTCGGCACCTCGCCCTTGTAGATCCACACCTTGACGCCGATGCGGCCGAACGTCGTGCGGGCCTCGTAGAAGCCGTAGTCGATGTTGGCGCGCAGCGTGTGCAGCGGCACCCGGCCCTCGCGGTAGAACTCCGAGCGTGACATCTCGGCACCGCCGAGGCGGCCACCGCACTGCACGCGGATGCCCTTCACGCCCGGGCTCTTGAGCGTCGACTGCATGCTCTTGCGCATGGCGCGGCGGAAGCTGACGCGGTTGGACAGCTGCTCGGCCACGCCCTGCGCGACGAGCTGCGCCTCGGCCTCGGGCACCTTGACCTCGAGGATGTTCAGCTGCACCTGCTTGCCGGTGAGCTTCTCCAGCTCGCCGCGGATGCGGTCGGCCTCGGCGCCGCGGCGGCCGATGACGATGCCCGGGCGCGCCGTGTGGATGTCGACGCGCACGCGGTCACGGGTGCGCTCGATCTCCACCTTGGCGATGCCGGCGCGCTCCATGCCCTTGGACATCAGCCGACGGATCGCGACGTCTTCCTTGACGTACTCCGCGTAGGACTTGTCGGCGTACCAACGGCTCTTCCAGTCGGTGCTGATGCCGAGGCGGAAGCCGTTCGGGTTGACTTTCTGGCCCATTACCGGCGACCCCTTCGGTTGTTCGTCGTCTCGATGCTCTCGACCTCGATGGTGATGTGGCTCGTGCGCTTGCGGATGCGGTAGGCACGGCCCTGCGCGCGGGGGCGGAACCGCTTCATCGTCGGACCCTCGTCCACGAAGGCGCGGGTGACGACCAGCGTCTCGGCGTCCAGGCTCTTGCCGTTCTCGGCGTTGGCGATCGCGCTGGCCAGCACCTTCGCGACCGGCTCGCTGGCGGCCTGCGGCGCGAACTTCAGCATCGCGAGCGCCTCCTGCGCGGGCATGTCACGAATGAGGTCGATGACGCGGCGCGCCTTCATCGGCGTCACGCGCACGTTCGCGGCGCGCGCAATGGCGACCGGCTCGTCCGCGTCGATGTTGATGTGCTTCATGTCTGGTTCAGTCCCTCACTCAGCCGCACTCAGCCCCGCCGTGCCCGGCGGTCGTCGCGGATGTGGCCCTTGAACGTGCGGGTCGGGGCGAACTCGCCCAGCTTGTGCCCGACCATGCCCTCGGTGACGAACACCGGCACGTGCTTGCGGCCGTCGTGCACGGCGATGGTGTGGCCGAGCATGTCCGGGATGATCGTCGAACGGCGCGACCACGTCTTGATGACGTTGTGCGTGTTCTTGTCGTTCTGCGCGTCGACCTTCTTGAGCAGGTGGTCGTCGACGAACGGCCCCTTTTTCAGGCTGCGTGGCATGGTGCGTTACCTCTTCTTGTTCGTACGACGACGACGGACGATCAGCTGGTCGCTCTCCTTGACCCGGCGGGTGCGCCCCTCGGGCTTGCCGTTCGGGTTGACCGGGTGCCGGCCACCGGACGTCTTGCCCTCGCCACCGCCGTGCGGGTGGTCGACCGGGTTCATCGCCACACCGCGCACGGTCGGGCGCTTGCCCTTCCAGCGCATGCGGCCGGCCTTGCCCCAGTTGATGTTGCTCTGCTCGGCGTTGCCGACCTCGCCGACCGTGGCGCGGCAGCGGACGTCGACGTTGCGGATCTCGCCGGAGGGCATCCGCAACTGGGCGTAGGCGCCCTCCTTGGCGACGAGCTGGACGCTCGCGCCTGCGGAGCGGGCGATCTTCGCGCCGCCGCCGGGCCGCAGCTCGATGGCGTGGACCACGGTGCCGACCGGGACGTTGCGCAGCGGGAGCGAGTTGCCGGGCTTGATGTCGGCGCTGGGGCCGTTCTCGATCCGGTCACCCTGCTTGAGCAGCCGCGGCGCGAGGATGTAGCGCTTCTCGCCGTCGGCGTAGTGCAGCAGCGCGATGCGCGCGGTGCGGTTCGGGTCGTACTCGATGTGCGCGACCTTGGCGGGGACGCCGTCCTTGTCGTGCCGCCGGAAGTCGATCACCCGGTAGGCGCGCTTGTGGCCGCCGCCCTGGTGCCGTGTGGTGATCTTGCCAGAACTGTTGCGGCCGCCCTTGTTGTGCAGCGGGCGGACCAGCGACTTCTCCGGGTGGTCACGGGTGACCTCGGCGAAATCGGCGACCGAGGAGCCGCGGCGGCCCGGGGTCGTCGGCTTGTACCTGCGAATAGCCATGGGTCAATCAGCCAATCTGTCCGAACACGTCGATGCGGTCGCCGGCGCGCAGCGTGACGATCGCGCGCTTGACGTTGCGCCGCCGGCCGAAGCCGGTGCGCGTGCGCTTGCGCTTGCCCTGCCGGTTGAGCGTGTTGACGTCGGTGACCTTGACGGTGAACACCTGCTCGACGGCGATCTTGATCTGCGTCTTGTTCGCCTGCGGGTGGACCTCGAAGGTGTACTTGTTGTCGTCGAGCAGGCCGTAGCTCTTCTCCGAGATCACCGGAGCGAGCAGCACGTCGCGTGGGTCGTCGAACATCAGGACTCCTCCCCTTCGGACGCTTCGGACTCGTCGGTGTCGGCGACGACCTCGTCGGTAGCTGCGGACTCGACCATCGACGGCACCAGCGGCTCGCCCTCGGTCTCGGTCGACTCGGGCAGGCCGCGCGACGGCTTGCCCTTCTCGGGGCCTGCGAGGAAGACGTCGAGCGCGCCGGAGGTGAACACGACGTCGTCGCTGATCAGCACGTCGTAGGTGTTCAGCTGGCCCGGCTCGAGCAGGTGCACCGAGGACAGGTTGCGCACGCTGCGCCACGTGAGCTCGTCGGTGCGCTCGGCGACCACGAGGACGTGCCGCGCGGAGCTGATCGAGGCCAGCGCCTCGGCGGCAGCCTTCGTCGACGGCACGTCACCGGTGACGAAGGACGACACGACGTGCACGCGGTCGTTGCGCGCGCGGTCGGACAACGCGCCGCGCAGCGCGGCGGCCTTCATCTTCTTCGGCGTGCGCTGGTCGTACTTGCGCGGCACCGGGCCGTGCACGACGCCACCACCGGTGAACTGCGGCGCGCGGGTCGAGCCCTGCCGGGCGCGGCCGGTGCCCTTCTGGCGGTACGGCTTGGCGCCGCCACCGCGGACCTCGGCGCGCGTCTTCGTCTTGTGCGTGCCCTGTCGCGCGGCGGCGAGCTGAGCGACGACCACCTGGTGGATGAGCGACACGTTGGTCTTGGCGTCGAACACGTCGGCGGGCAGCTCGACCTTGCTGGACTTGCCGCTGCCGGACGGGTTGTGGACCGTGAGCGAGAGAGCCATCAGGCACCGTCCTTCGGGGCAGCGCCCTTGTTGGCGGAGCGCACGAACACCAGCGCGCCCTTGGGGCCGGGGACGGCGCCCTTGATCAGCAGCAGGCCGCGCTCGGCGTCCACCTTGTGCACGACCAGGCCGGTGGTGGTGGCCCGGACGTGGCCCATCCGGCCGGACATCCGGGTGCCCTTGAAGACGTGGCCCGGAGTGGCACAGGCGCCGATCGAGCCGGGCTTGCGGTGGTTACGGTGCGCACCGTGCGAGGCGGAGACGCCGGAGAAGCCGTGCTTCTTCATCGTGCCGGCGTAGCCCTTGCCCTTGGTCGTGCCGCTGATGTCGACACGCGCACCGGCGGCGAACTGCTCGGCGGTGAGCTCCTGGCCCAGCGTGTAGGACTCGATGGCGTCCGTGCGCAGCTCGACCAGGTGCCGGCGCGGTGTGACGTCGGCGGCCTTGAAGTGGCCGGCGACCGGCTTGGTCACCTTGCGCGGGTCGATCTGGCCGTACGCGAGCTGGACGGCGGTGTAGCCGTCTTTGTCCTGCGTGCGGATCTGGGTGACGACGCACGGCCCGGCCTTGACGACGGTGACCGGGACCATCCGGTTGTTCTCGTCGAAGACCTGGGTCATGCCGAGCTTCTCGCCCAGGATGCCCGTTCGTTCGTTAGCCATTGGTCTCTCTCGCTACTGGATGTTGACGTCGACCGACGCCGGCAGGTCGATGCGCATGAGCGCGTCGACCGTCTTCGGGGTCGGGTCGAGGATGTCGATGAGCCGCTTGTGTGTGCGCATCTCGAAGTGCTCGCGGCTGTCCTTGTACTTGTGCGGCGAGCGGATGACGCAGTACACGTTCTTCTCGGTCGGCAGCGGCACCGGACCGACGATGCGCGCGCCGGTGCGCGTCACGGTCTCGACGATCTTGCGCGCGCTGGCGTCGATGGCCTCGTGGTCGTAGGCCTTGAGCCGGATGCGGATCTTTTGTCCCGCCATGGTGGCTGACTCACCTTCGCTGTTGGTGTGTTGCAGGTTCGAGCCCGCTCGCCGGTGCGGCGAAGGGCAGGTTCCGGGCGGGTGCCGTGAGCGGTGCCCGCCCGGAACCGGTGGTGCCTATTTGATGATCTTGACGACGCGGCCCGCGCCGACCGTGCGACCACCCTCGCGGATGGCGAAGCGCAGGCCGTCCTCCATGGCGATCGGCTGGATGAGCTCGACCGACATCTCGGTGTTGTCGCCCGGCATGACCATCTCGGTGCCCTCGGGGAGGGTCACGACGCCGGTCACGTCGGTCGTGCGGAAGTAGAACTGCGGGCGGTAGTTGTTGAAGAACGGCGTGTGCCGCCCGCCCTCGTCCTTGGAGAGGATGTAGACGTTCGCCTCGAAGTTCGTGTGCGGCGTCGTGGTGCCCGGCTTGATGACGACCTGGCCGCGCTCGACGTCCTCACGCTTGATGCCACGCAGCAGCAGACCGACGTTCTCGCCCGCCTGGCCCTCGTCGAGCAGCTTGCGGAACATCT
>NZ_CAXTQF010000060.1:0-19315 GCF_964246335.1 uncultured Jatrophihabitans sp.
AGATCGCGGTGCTGTTCAAGAAGGCGCCGCACCTGCCGTTCAGCAAGACCGACACACAGGAGCTCGGCCACAACCAGCTGGTGATCCGGGTACAGCCGGACGAGGGCATCACGCTCAAATTCGGCTCCAAGGTGCCGGGCAGTTCGATGGAGGTCCGCGACGTCGCGATGGACTTCCTGTACGGAGAGTCGTTCACCGAGTCCTCGCCCGAGGCCTACGAGCGGCTGATCCTCGACGTGCTCGTCGGCGACGCGACCCTGTTCCCGCGCAGCGAAGAGGTCGAGGCGTCCTGGCGGGTGATCGATCCGCTCGAGGAGTTCTGGCTGAGCACCAGTCCGTACCTGTACCGCGCGGGCGAATGGGGACCGAAGGAGGCCGACGACATCCTGGTGCGCGACGGCCGGCAATGGAGAAGGCCGTGACAACTCTCTGGGACACCACCGGCACCGCGGTCGTCAAGGCGCTCGCTGCAGAGCGGCGCAGCGGTGGCGCGGTCACCAGCGGCAACGCGCTGACCCTGGTCGTGGTCGCCAACCGCGACGGCGTCGACGAGGCCGAAGAGGCCGCCACCGTCGCCGCCAGCCATCACCCGATGCGCATGCTGGTGGTCATCCGACGCCAGATCGACGCGCCGGTCCCCCGCCTGGACGCGGAGGTCACGATCGGCGGCCGGCTCGGTCCCGGCGAGTCGGTGGTGTTGCGGATGTACGGCCGGTTGGCGCTGCACGCCGAGTCGGTCACTTTGCCGTTGCTCGCTCCGGACGCGCCGGTCGTGACGTGGTGGCACACCCAGTCACCGGACCAGATCGCGCACGACCCGCTCGGCGTGTTCGCCGAACGTCGGATCACCGACGTCAGCCGGATGGCCGATCCGTGCGCGGCGCTGCAGCAGCGCGGCGAGGACTTCGCGCCGGGCGACACCGACCTCGCCTGGACGCGGCTCACGCCGTGGCGCGCGGCGCTCGCGTCGGTGTTCGACAGCGCCCGGCACGACCCGAAGGCGGTCACGGTGTTCGGCGGCTGCGACGACCCGTCCGCCCGGTTGCTCGGTGGGTGGATGTCGGCGCGACTCGGTGTCGACGCGTCCGTCGACGGCTCCGGCGACGAGCCGATCAACGGTGTGGAGATCGAGTTCGCCGACGGCAAGATGACCCGCGCGACGCTCGAGGGCGGCAACCTGGTGCTGCGCCGCGACGGTCAGCAGGACTCGTTCTCCCCCTTCCCCGAACGCCCGCTGGGTGCGCTGCTGGCCGAGGAGCTGCGCCGGCTGGACAACGACCACGTCTACGCCGAGGCGCTGTCGAACGTCACCGGCGTCGACGACCTCGAAGACCGCTCGCCGTCGCGCTCGCACATCTGGTACGACCCGGCCGAGCACGACGGCACCGACAACTCCGAAGCGAAGGAGTTGGCGTGAGCGGCGAGCCGGAGGTCGAGGTCAGCGCGTCCGCGGACACGCTGGCGACGAGCACCGCGCAGCGTGCGGTCCGCACGCTCGGCGAGGCGCTGGCTGCCCGCGACACCGCGCACCTGGTCCTCACCGGCGGCGGCGTCCTCGAGCAGGTGATGACCGCGATCGCGTCGTCGTCCGATGACCTCGACTGGAGCCGGGTGCACGTCTGGTGGGGTGACGAGCGCTACGTGCCGCACGACTCCGACGACCGCAACGACCTGCCCGCCTTCGCGAAGCTGCTCGATCACGTCGATGTCGACGTCGCCAACGTGCACCGCATGCCCGCCTCGGACGCGGGTTTCGACGACGCCGAGGCTGCCGCGCAGGCCTACGCGGCCGAGCTCGCGCAGCACTCCGGCGGCGGCGTCACGCCAGCGTTCGACGTCGCGCTGATCGGGATCGGCCCGGACGGCCACTGCTGCTCGCTGTTCCCGCACCACCCGGTACTCGACGTCACCGGCACCCCCACCGCGGCGGTGCACGACTCCCCCAAGCCGCCGCCGGACCGGTTGACCCTCACCTTCACCGGGCTGGGAGCGGTCCGCGAGATCTGGTTCGTGGCGTCCGGCGACGGCAAGGCCGAGGCCGCCGCGCAGGCCCTGAGCGGGTCGGCGTCGACCGCCGACGTGCCGAGCAGTCGCCCGCGCGGCACCGAGCGCACGCTGTGGTTGCTCGACCGCGACGCAGCGAGCAAACTGCAGGGCTGACCGGACACCGCAACGGTGTCGCAGCATCGCGGGTTCAGCGTGGACACCCGGATCGAGTGCGTCGGCCGGGTGCGCGCCGAGGCAGACCTGGCCGCGGACGATGTCACCGCCGGCCGGTCGGCGAACGAGGCGTCCCCGTGACCGACGCCGGCACGCGGTCGGGCATCGCCCGTTTCGTCGATGCGCTGGGCGGGCGGCTGGCCTTCGGCGCCGACTACAACCCCGAACAGTGGCCGGCGCGGACCTGGTCCGAGGACGTCGCGTTGATGCGCCAGGTCGGCGTCAATGTCGTCACCCTCGGCGTGTTCGCGTGGGCGCTGCTCGAGCCGGCCGAGGGCGAGTACGACCTCGCCGGCCTGGACGACATGCTCGACCTCCTGCACGACAACGGCATCCGGGTCGACCTGGCCACCGGTACGGCGTCGCCACCTGCGTGGTTCAGCACGAAGTACCCGCACACGCTGCCCGTCGACCAGCACGGCGTCCGCCGCGGGTTCGGCGCGCGGCAGGGTTACTGCCCGTCGGCGCCCGAGTACCGCGCCGCCGCCGGGCGGCTCGCCGGCACCCTCGCCGCCCGCTACGCCCAGCACCCGGCCGTCGTCCTGTGGCACGTCAACAACGAGTACGGGTGCCACAACTGGCACTGCTACTGCGATGTCTCGGCCGGAGCGTTCCGCGGCTGGCTGCGGCGACGCTACGGCGACCTGGACGCGCTCAACACTGCCTGGGGCACCTCGTTCTGGAGCCAGCGTTACACCGCCTGGGAGCAGCTCGGACCACCGCGCGATGTCACCTACAACAGCTTGGCCAACCCGGGCCAGCAGCTCGACTGGTGGCGGTTCGGCAACGATGAACTGCTCGCCTGCTACCGGGTCGAGGCGGACGCCGTACGCGGGCACGCGACGCAACCGGTCACCACGAACTTCATGAGCTTCTTCAAGCCGCTGGACTACCGACAGTGGGCGGCCGAGGTCGACGTGGTGTCCAACGACCATTACCTGCTCGGCGAGGACCCGGCCCGCACCCACCACCTCGCGATGTCGGCCGACCTGATGCGGTCGCTGGCGGGCGGCGCGCCGTGGCTGCTCATGGAGCACTCGACCTCGGCGGTCAACTGGCAGCCGCGCAACCTCGCCAAGGCACCGGGCGAGTTGCTGCGCAACAGCCTCACGCACATCGCTCGCGGTGCGGACGGGACGTTGTTCTTCCAGTGGCGGGCGTCCAGGTTCGGTGCCGAGAAGTTCCACTCCGCGCTCGTGCCGCACGCCGGCACGGACACCAAGGTGTTCCGCGAGGTCGCCGAGCTCGGCGCGGCGCTCGAGGCCATCCGCGACGTTCGCGGTTCGCGTGTCGAGCAGCCGCAGGTGGCGCTGCTGTTCGACTGGCAGTCCTGGTGGGCGGCCGGTCTGGACGCGCATCCGTCGGTGGACGTCGACCCGATGGCCGAGGCGCGGCGGTGGCACCACGCGCTGTGGTCGCGCAACGTCGCCGCCGACGTCGTCGGCCCGGGCGATGCCCTCGACCGGTACCGGGTCGTCGTCGTCGCGGTGCAGTACCTGCTCGACGACGAGACAGCGCGTAAGCTGGCCGACTTCACCCGCGCCGGCGGGACGGTCGTCGCGACCTTCTTCAGCGGCATCGTCGACGAGCACGACCACGTCCGGCTCGGCGGGTATCCCGGCGCACTGCGTGACCTGCTGGGCGTGCGCGTCGAGGAGTTCTTCCCGCTGGCCGCGGACGAGCACGTGTTGCTGTCGGCCTTCGGGTCGGGCCGGGTGTGGAGCGAGCTCGGCGCGACGGCGGGCGCCGACGTGCTCGCGTCGTACGCCGAGGGCCCGGTCGCGGGTTCACCGGCGGTGACCCGCCGCGTAGTGGGCGACGGGCAAGCGTGGTACGTCGGCACATCACTCGACGACCGAGGTCTGGACGACCTCGTCGGACAGCTGCTGGTCGCGGCGGGCGTCGAGCCGGTCGTTTCGGGCCTGCCGCCGGGCGTCGAGGCGGTGCGCCGGGTCGGTGAGTCCGGCCGGTTCCTGTTCCTCGTTAACCACAGCGGCGACGACGTGCCGGTGCCCTTGTCGTCGGGCGTCGAGCTGCTGACCGGCCGTTCCCTGGGCGACGGGATGGTCGTGCCGGCGGGCGGCGTCGCTGTCGTGCGCGAGGCCTGAGTCGGTGGTCAGCCCTTGGTGCTGCCGAGGGTGAGCCCGGCGATGAACTGCTTCTGCAGCGCGACGTACACCAGCAGCGTCGGGATCGCGATGATCAGCGCGCCCGCCGAGAGCAGGTTGTTGTTCTGTCCGAACTCGCCGGTGAGGTTCGCGATCGCCGACGTGATCGGCCGTTTGGCGCCGGTGGTCATCAGCGTCAGAGCCCAGAAGAAGTCGTTGTAGATCCACGTGGTCAGCAGGGTGGCCAGTGCGGCGAGCGCCGGGCGGCACAGCGGCATGATGATGCGCCAGTACTGCGACCAGATCGAGGCACCGTCGAGGATCGCGGCCTCGGTGACCTCCTCCGGGATCGTGCGCATGAAGTTGCTGAGCACGAACACGCAGAATCCGGTCTGGAACGCGACGTTGATCGCGATGACCCCGGTGAAAGAGTCGTACAGCTTCCCGGAGCTGCTGAGGAAACCGGGCAGGTCGACCGAGTTGAAGATCTTGAACAGCGGGGAGAGCAGAACCTGCTGCGGCAACAGGTTGCCGGCCGTGAACAGCAGCAACAGGATCAGGTTGAGCTTCGAGTTGAACCGGGACACCACGAACGCCACGCACGACGCCAGGAACAGCGTGATGATGACCGCCGGGACGGTGATCAACACCGAGTTCCCGAAGAAGTGCAGCAGCTGGCCCTGTGTCCAGGCGTTGCTGTAGTTCTGGAACGTCAACGAATGCGCGAGCGAGAAATACCCGTACTGGTTCGTGTCGGACTCCGGCCGCAGCGACGTGTACAGCGTCCACAACAGCGGCAGCAGCCACAGGATCGCCAGCACGGTCAGCACGACGTAGGAGCCGGCACCGGCCCGGTGCTTACGGCCACCCGGCGCTTCGACGAGCGGGTTCGGAGCGCCTGCGGCTGAGGTCTGCGGAGTGACGACGACGGTCATCGGCGGTTCTCCTGCCGGAACTGCTGGACGAGGAAGCCGATGATCGGTACCAGCGAGATGACGAGCAGGACGACACCGAGTGCGGAGCCGTACCCGATCCGGTTGCCCGGCCCGGTGATCTGCTGGGTGATCATCGCGGAGATCAGCTGCAGCCCGTTGGTACCGCCGTTCGTCACGTAGACGAGGTCGAATGCGCGCAGCGACTCGATCACGGTTACCACGACGATGACGTTGTTGATCGGCCGCAGCGTCGGGAACGTCACCCGCCAGAACGTCTGCCACGCGTTGGCCCCGTCCAGCGCCGCCGCCTCGCGGAGCACGGGATCGGAGGCCTTGAGGCCGGCCAGGTAGAGCACCATCACGTAGCCGGCCTGGCGCCAGGTGGCCTCGACGAGCACCGACCAGATGTTCAGGTGCGGGTTGCCCAGCCAGTTGATGGCGTTGTTCGGGCTCGTCTTGTGCAGGATGCCGTTGATCAGGCCGTACTGCGGCGAGTAGACGACTTGCCAGATTATGCCGATCAGCGCGAGCGAGAGCATGACCGGCAGAAAGAAGATGCTCTGGTAGATGCGGCTACCGCGGATCTTCTGATCGAGCAGCACCGCCAGCAGCATGCCGAGCGGCGTCGCGATGATCGTGAACTCGATCAGCCACAGCACGTTGTGCCGTACCGCCGGCCAGAAGTCGGGGTCCACGGTCCGTAGAAATGTGTAGTTGGTGCCGCCGACGACGTGCGTCGGCGCGGCGCCCTGCGCATCGGTGAAGGACAGGAACACGGTCCAGACCGCCGGCCCCCAGATCAGCGCGGCCTCGATCAGCACCGGGATGCCGACCATCAGCACCAGGACGAGACGATCCCGGCGCGACAGCTTGCGTCGCGACCGCCGCCGGCGCCTCGGAGCGGCCGGCGGTGCGGAGGTGGCCGCCCCGCCGGGCGCCGAAACCCCGGTCTTGGCTGTCGCGCTGGTCAGTGGAACACCCCTTTGGCCTGCGACTCGAGCTTGCTGCACACCGACGACGACGACTTGGGATCGTTGAGGAAGTCGTTCAGTGCGTTCTGCACGATCGGGTAGGCGAAGTCCGGCTGGGTGTCGCGGTCGAGGAACTGCGCCAGGTTCTTGGTGTTCTTGATCAGGTCGACGGCCTGCTTCTGCAGCGCCGTGTAGCTGTTGCTCGGGAAATCGGTCGCCACCCCGACGTCGGCCGGGTTCGGCGCGAGGAAGGTGTGCTCGGCCGCACCGGTGCCGAGGTACTCCATCAGCGCGGCTGCGCCCTTGCGGTTCTTCACCTTCTTGCTCATCAGAAAGCCGTCGATGGGCGCGTCGATCGCACTGTTGGTCGGGAACTCGGACTTGATCTGCGGGAACGGGAAGAACGACACGTCGGACAGGTTCGCCTTCTGGACCTGCGGCACCACCTGGTCGGTCCCGTGGAAGATCATCGGCGAGGTCTTGTTCGCGTCGAAGAGCTGGATCGCTTCCTGGAAGGTCCGCCCGGTCGATCCCGGCGTGTAGTACGGCGCCAGCTCCGACCACTGCGTGAAGACGGCCTTGACCTTCGGATCGGTCCAGGACTCCTTGTGCGACATCAGGTCCACGTGGAACTGGTAGCCGTTCATCCGCATATTGATGATGTCGAACGTGCCCATGGCCGGCCAGCCGTCCTTCTGGCCGATGGCGATCGGGTTGCTGAACCCGTCGGACTGCATCTGCTTGCACAAGGACACCAGGGCGTCCCAGTCGGCCGGCACCTGGTAGCCGTGCTTGGCGAACACGCTCTTCTTGTAGAACATCGCCCACGGGTAGTTGACCCACGGGACGAGGTAGTACTTGCCGTCGTCGCCTTTCGAGGCCTTCTTGACGGGATCGGTGAACCGCGAGCCGATCTTTTCCCAGACGTCGTCGATCGGTTCCAGCAGCCCCTGCTTGGCGAAGTAGCGCTGCCGGTTGCCGGAGAACCAGGTGAACACGTCGTTCGGCGAGCCCTGCAGGTAGTTCTGGATGTTGTTCTGGAAGCTGTTGTGGTCCGTCGTGTTGACGGCGACGTTGCTATGCCGTGAGTACGCCGCAAGCGCCGCGGCGAACGCCGCCTTCGGAGCGGCGTCGGAGTAATTCGAGCCGATCGAGGTCTTGCCGGTCACCGAGCCGGAACTGGTCGACCCGGAGCTACTGCACGCGGCGAGCAGCGCAGGCAGCGTCGCGAGCGCCCCGGCGCCGGCCGCACCTTTGAGCAGGGTCCGGCGACTGAGGTCGGCGTTGAGGATCGGGTCGAGCTGGCGTGCCATTTGCCCTCCGTTGGGTCAACGCATCCGCACACTATTCAACGCGGAGCACCATATTCGGACAGCCAAGCCAATGAGGCACATCTCTGTCAACCCCCGGACATCCGGACGGCACCCGATCGACATCGACTCGTGATACCGCCGTCGCGCACGCGTCGCAGGCGCCCCTATCCGACCGGAGAGGGGCTGCTCACGCCTCGGCGGGAACGGTGAGCACGTTCCGCACGGAGTGGCCGAGGGTGCGCAGGGCAGTGCCCGGCAGATCGCTGTCGGTGACCAGCGTCGTGGCCGCGCCGAGCGGCGCGATGTCGGCCAGCCCGACCACGCCCCACTTGGTCGAATCCGCCACCACGATCACCTCCCGGGCACTGTCGACGAGCGCGCGATTGGTAACCGCCTCGGCGAGATTCGGGGTCGTGTAGCCCGCGCGCGTCTCCATGCCGTGCACCCCGAGGAACAGCTGGTCGAAGTGCATGGTGGCGATCGTGCGGTCGGCGATCGGGCCCACCAGCGCGGCGCTGGGGGTGCGGACACCGCCGGTGAGCATGACGGTCACCCGCTTGGCGGTGTCGAGTTCGGTGATGGTGTCCGCAACCGTCGGCGAGTTGGTGACCACCGTGATGCCGGCGATCGTGGCGACGTGCGCGGCCATGGCCGTTGTGGTGGTGCCGGCCGACAGCGCGATCGCCGCGCCCGGCTGGATCAACTCGGCGGCACGTGCGGCGATCGCGCCCTTGACCCCGCGCGCCAGCTCACTCTTCGCGGCGAAGCTGGGTTCGAACGCCACCTGACCGGCGAGCACGGCACCCCCGTGCACCTTGCGGGCGATCCCATCGGCTTCGAGCTGGCCGAGGTCGCGCCGGATCGTCATGTCCGAGACGCCGAGCCGGTCGATCAGGTCGGACACCCGCACCGCGCCGTTACGGCGCAGTTCGGCCATGATCTGGCCTTGTCGTTGCTGGGCGAGCACCGGCGACGTCCTCCCTGTCGTGGGGCGCCGAACTGTCTTCCCACAGATTCAAACATGAAGTAAACAGAACCGAGCGCCACTGGACAAGGCAACGACGCGATTCGCCGAACCCGGGCGGGACGTCAGCTCTCGCCGCGGCGGGCCCGCAGCCGGGCCAGTGCCTCGTCGAGAATGGCCTGGCCGTCGGCGTCGGAACGGCGTTCCTTCACGTAGGCGAGATGGGTCTTGTACGGCTCGGTGCGCGGCGCATTGGGCGGCGTATCGGACTGCCGGCCGGCCGGGTAGCCGCAGCGCGGGCAGTCCCAGGTGTCGGGCAGCTGCGCGTCCGCCGCGAAAGCGGGGCGGATCTCGTGGCCGTTCGCGCAGAAGAACGATACGACCTGGCGCGGTGCGCTGTCGCCGCGTTCGTTCTCGCCCATCGGCCCAGCACCAACCCGGCTCCCCCGAATGGCGTTGCCACCAGCCACGTTGTGCGTCTCCTTCGACCAGGGCCGGGGTCAGCCGGCGTTCTTGTACAGCAGTCCGAGCCCGATGATGCTAATCGCCCACACTGCTCCGGCGATGATCGTCAGCCGGTCGAGGTTCCGCTCGACCACCGACGAACCGGACAGGCTCGAGTAGAACGAGCCGCCGAGCATCGACGACAGGCCGCCGCCCTTGCCGCGATGCAGCAGGACGAGCACGACGAGCAGCAAGCTCGCGAGTACGAGCACGATCTGCAGCGTGAGGATCATGGAACGCGTTACCTCTGATCAGAAGACGGGCGGTCGAGCGTCAAGATTACCTGTGGCTACGGCGTATGCGCGAATGCCCCGGCCGCGACGCAGATCGCGCTGAACGCTTCCGGGTCCAGGCTGGCGCCACCCACGAGCGCGCCGTCGACGTCGGGCTGCTCGACGATCGCCGCCGCGTTGTCGGCCTTCACCGAACCGCCGTAGAGGATCCGCACGCCGGCGGCGACGTCCGCCGCGTACAGCTCCCCGAGCTTCGCGCGCAGGGCGGCGCACACCTCCTGCGCGTCCTCCGGCGTTGCGACCTCGCCGGTGCCGATGGCCCAGATGGGCTCGTAGGCGATGACGACGGTCTGCGCCTGCTCGGCGGTGACCTCGGCGAGGCCGGCGGCCAACTGGTCGGTGGTGTGCGTGATGTGGTCGTTGGACTGCCGGATCTCCAGCGACTCGCCGACGCACAGGATCGGGGTCAGCTCGTTGCGGTAGGCGGCGACCACCTTGCTGTTGACGACCGCGTCGTCCTCGTGGTGGTACTCGCGTCGCTCCGAGTGGCCGACGATGACGTAGGTGCAGCCGAGCTTCGCGAGCATCGGTCCGGAGACGTCGCCGGTGTAGGCGCCCGAGTCGTGCGGCGAGAGGTCCTGCGCGCCGTAGCGCAGTTGCAGGCTGTCGCCGTCGACGAGGGTCTGCACGCTGCGGATGCTGATGAACGGCGGCAGGATCGCGACCTCGGCCGCCGCCAGCTGCTGGGGGGTCAGGCTGAACGCGAGCTTCTGCGTCAGGCCGATCGCCTCGAGGTGGGTGTAGTTCATCTTCCAGTTGCCGGCGATGAGCGGGCGGCGCCCGGACGGCGGCAGTGGCGCGGTCGGGACCTCGGGCACCTCAGACTTCTTCCAGAACGGCAACGCCGGGTAGCTCCTTGCCTTCGAGGTATTCGAGCGACGCACCTCCGCCGGTCGAGATGTGCCCGAACGCCGACTCGTCGAGGCCGAGCGCGCGCACGGCGGCGGCGGAATCGCCACCGCCGACGACCGACAGCCCGGCGCAGGCTGCCACCGCCTGCGCAACGCCCTTCGTGCCCGTGGCGAACGCGGGGATCTCGAACACGCCCATCGGGCCGTTCCAGAACACGGTGCGCGCGCCGGACAGTGCCTCGGTGAAGTCGTAGACGGCGGCGGGGCCGATGTCCAGGCCCTTCTGGCCTGCCGGGATGGCATCGGCCGCGACGATCTGGGGCGTCGCGGCGGCGCTGACGTCTGCTGCCACCACGATGTCGCTGGGCAGGACGATCTTGTCGCCGGCGGTGTCGAGGAAGCGCCGGCAGTTGTCTATCTGGTCGCGCTCGAGCAACGAATCACCGACGTCGTGGCCCTGCGCCGCCAGGAAGGTGAAACACATCCCGCCGCCGACGAGCAGCCGGTCGACCGTGGGCAACAGCGACTCGATCACCGCCAGCTTGTCGCTGACCTTCGACCCGCCCAGCACCACGACGTACGGGCGCTCCGGCTCGCCGGTGAGCCGGTCGAGCACGTCGAGTTCGATGCGCACGAGCTCGCCGCAGTAGTGCGGTAGCAGCCGGGCGACGTCGTACACGGACGCGTGCTTGCGGTGCACCGCACCGAACGCGTCGTCGACGTACGCGCCGCCGGGGTCTTCACCGCTCGCACCGTCCGGGCCGTCCTCGCCGCCGGTCAGTTCAGCCAGCGCGTGCGCGAACTCGAGGCGTTCGGCGTCGTCCTTGCTGGTCTCGCCGGGGTTGAAGCGGACGTTCTCCAGCAGCAGCAGCTCACCGTCACCCAGCCCGTCGGCCAGCAGCCGGGCGCTCTCCCCCACCCTGTCGAGCGCGAACTCGACCGGGCTGCCGAGCAGCTGCGCGAGCCGGTCGGCGACCGGACGCAGCGAGTACTGCGGGTCGGGCGCGCCCTTCGGCCGGCCCAGGTGCGCGGCGACGATCACCCGCGCACCGGCCCCGAGCAGCCTGCCCAGCACCGGCACGGACGCGCGGATCCGGCCGTCATCGCTCACCGCACCGTTGTCGAGCGGCACGTTGAGATCGGAACGGACGAGCACCCGCCGGCCGCGGACCCCGAACCCGATCAGGTCGTCGACGGTGTGCACTTACAGCGAGGAGCCGACGAGCGCGGTGAGGTCGACCAGCCGGTTGGAGTAACCCCACTCGTTGTCGTACCAGCCGACGACCTTGACCTGGTTGCCGATGACCTTCGTCAGACCGGAGTCGAAGATGCACGACGCCGGGTCAGTGACGATGTCACTGCTCACGATCGGCGCGTCGGTGTAGGTCAGGATGCCTTTGAACTGGCCGTCTGCGGCAGCGCGGTACGCGTCCTTGACCTCGTCGACGGTGGTGTCCCGAGACGTCGTGACGGTGAGGTCGGTGGCGCTGCCCGTGGGCACCGGCACCCGCAGCGCGTAGCCGTCGAGCTTCCCCTTGAGCTCGGGCAGCACCAGGCCGATCGCCTTCGCTGCACCGGTGCTCGTCGGCACGATGTTCAGCGCGGCCGCACGCGCGCGCCGCAGGTCCTTGTGCGGGCCGTCCTGCAGGTTCTGGTCCTGCGTGTACGCGTGGATCGTCGTCATCAGACCGCGCTCGATGCCCACGGCGTCGTTGAGCACCTTGGCCAGCGGGCCGAGGCAGTTCGTCGTGCAGCTGGCATTGGAGATGATCGTGTGCTTCGCGGCGTCGTAGTCGCCGTCGTTGACGCCCATGACGATGGTGACGTCCTCATCGGTGGCCGGCGCGGAGATGATGACCTTCTTGGCGCCCGCGTCGACGTGCTTGCGCGCGGCGTCGGCCTTGGTGAAGATGCCCGTCGACTCGATCACGACGTCGACACCGAGGTCGCCCCAGGGCAGGTTCGCAGGGTCGCGCTCGGCGAGGATCTTGATCGTCTTGCCGCCGACGGTGATGCCGTCGTCGCTGACCGACACCTCGCCGGGGAAGCGACCAAGGATCGTGTCGTACTTGAGCAGGTGCGCCATGGTGGCAACGTCGCCCAGGTCGTTCGCGGCGACGAGTTCGAGGTCCGCACCGGCGGCGGTGAGGGCTCGGTAGTAGTTGCGGCCGATGCGGCCGAAGCCGTTGATGCCCACACGTACGGTCACTGCGATGTGCCTTTCTGCCCGGCTTGTCGGTCGCGACAAACCCTATCGGGTCGGCCGTCACGGCACCGGCGCGCGAAGCTACCGGCCGGTCACCTGTGGCCGCGGTGGCTCAGGACGGGCGTGGTCGCGGCCGCCGGCGTTCGGCGGGAGCGGCGCCCGCGGCGTCGGGACCGTTGCCGGTCTTCGTCTCGGTCGGTGTGTCGTCGTCGCCCTCGCGGCCGTACGCGTCGGTGAACTCCTTGACGGTCTCCTGCGCTCGCGAGCGCAGGGTGCCGAGCAGTTTTCCGGCCCGGTTGGCGGCCTTCTCGACCGCCGGTCCCGCGGCGGCGCTGGCCTTCGCGGCGGCCGGACCGGCAGCGGCGCGAGCGCGGGCCACCGTGTCGCGTGCGCTGGGCCGGCCGAGGTCCTTGCTGTCCGGAACACGCTTGTCGTCCGACACGCGCACCTCCGTCGGTAGTTTCGCGAGTTGTCGCCCTACTACCCTAGACCGGCGCGGAAACACGCCGAGCACCGTCGCCCTTCGTCAGGGCGCGAGCATCTCCGGCGTGACGGCGGACTCGGTGTCCGGGATGCCGGTGTCAGCGGCGCGCTTGTCGGCCATTGCCAACAGCCGCCGGATGCGCCCGGCCACCGCGTCCTTGGTCATCCCCGGATCGGACAGCGCGCCGAGCTCCTCCAGCGACGCCTGGCTGTGCTCGAGCCGCAACCGGCCGGCCTGCAGCAGGTGCTCCGGCGCGTCCTGGTCGAGGATCTCCAGCGCGCGTTGCACCCGCGCACCCGCCGCGACGGCTGCCCGGGCGGAACGGCGCAGGTTGGCATCGTCGAAGTTGGCCAGCCGGTTCGCGGTGGCGCGGACCTCGCGGCGCATCCGCCGCTCCTCCCACGCGAGCACGGACTCGTGTGCACCGATGCGGGTGAGCAGCGCGCCGATGGCGTCACCGTCGCGCACGATCACGCGGTCGCCGCCGCGCACCTCGCGGGCCTTGGACGCGATGCCGAGCCGACGGCCGACGCCGACGAGCGCGAGCGCTGCCTCTGCGGACGGGCAGGTGATCTCGAGCGAGCAGGCGCGGCCGGGTTCGGTCAGCGAGCCGTGTGCCAGGAACGCACCACGCCACGCGGCTTCGGCGTCGCCGACACCACCGGACACGACGTGGTGCGGCAGGCCCTTCACCGGGCGCCCGCGCAGGTCGACGAGGCCGGCCTGCCGCGCGAGACGCTCGCCGTCCTTCGCGACGCGTACGAGGTAACGGCTCCCCTTACGGATGCCGCCGCCGGCGACGATCTGCACCTCGGACCCGTGCCCGAAGACGTCGGCGATCTCCTTGCGCAATCGGCGCGCAACCGAGCCGGTATCCAGCTCGGCCTCGACGACGATGTGCCCGCCGACGAGATGCAATGCGCCGGCGAAGCGCAACATCGTCGCGAGCTCCGCCTTGCGTGCCGACGTGCGTTCGATGCTGACCCGGCTGAGCTCGTCCTTGACCGCTGCCGTCATGGCCATGTGTCCGTGCCTCCCCTCACCGCAACGTCCGGGGCCGACGAGCCCGTGCGTGCGTCGGCCTGCGCCCCGCCCGCCGTGAGCCCCGCTGCATGCTCGGCACGGACGCCGGGCAGTTCGTCGAGGATCCGACGGATCGCCGACCCGAGCCGCTTCGCGTCGTGCCGTTCCGCGCTGTCGTCCGCTGCGAGCCTAGAGAGTACGAGACGCGCGCCGATCGTGCGTGCGTAGCCGTCGAGTTCTGTCGGGTTGAGCACCGAGTCGACGTCGGCGAGCACTGTGTGCACCGGTAGGCCGCCGTACGCGGAGGCGTGCGTTTGCAGCAGTTCGAGCAGTTCGTGCGGCTCGTAGTCGTCGGTCTCGCCGGCCTGCGGGACGAGGTTGAGGATCACCACGATCGGCGCCTTGGTGGCGGCGAGCGCGGTGCCGAGTTCGCGCAGCAGTAGATGCGGGATGACGCTCGTGAACCACGACCCCGGCCCGAGCACGACGAGGTCGGCCTCACGGACCGCATCCACCGCGTCCGGATTGGCGGGCGCACCGTTGGGCAGCAGCCGCACCGACAAGACACGCCCGGGCGTGGAGGCGATCGACGATTGCCCGCGGATGGCGCGGGTGCGCGCGGGGTTCTCCGGGTCGAAGCGATCCGCCTCGGCGATCAGGTCCAGCGGCAGCGGGCTCATCGGCAGCACCCGGCCGACGCCGCCGGTGAGTTCGCGCAGCCGCTGCAGCGCCGCCCGCGGTTCGTCACGTTCCAGCAGCGCGGTGAGCATGATGTTGCCGACGGGGTGGCCGGCGAGCACGCCGTGGCCGCCCAACCGGTGCTGCAACAGCTCGGCCCACTCCTGGTCCTCGGGTGCGTCGCCGGCCAGCGCAGCCACCGCCATCCGCAGATCACCGGGCGGCAGCACCTTGAGTTCGCGGCGGATGCGGCCCGACGAACCACCGTCGTCGGCCACGGTGACGACGGCCGTCAGGTCGTCGGTGATCACGCGCAGCGCCGACAGCGCCGCGTGCAACCCGTGCCCGCCGCCGAGCGCCACGGCGCGCAACGACCTACTCACGTCCCAGATCCCGGTGGATGACCGTGGCTTGCACGCCCATCTGCTTCAACCGGTCCGCGAGTTCACTCGACATGGCCACCGACCGATGCTTTCCCCCTGTGCAGCCGACCGCAAGGGTCAGATAACGCTTGCGCTCGCGGCGGTACCCGGCGCCGACGATGCGCAGGATGTCCGCGTAGCGGTCCAGGAACTCCGCGGCGCCCTCCTGCGCGAGAATGTAGTCGCGCACGGGTTCGTCGCGCCCGGTGAGCTCGCGCAGCTCGGGGATCCAGTGCGGATTGGGCAGGAAACGCACGTCGACCACGAGGTCGGCGTCGACCGGCAGGCCGTACTTGTACCCGAACGACACGACCGTCGCGTGCAGCTCGGGCGGACCGGTGGTGCCCTCCTCGGCGAAGGACGACTCGATGGTGCGGCGCAGGTCGTGCACGGACCGGTCGCTCGTGTCCAGGACCAGGTCCGCTTCGTCACGCAGGCCGGCCAGCATGGTGCGTTCGGCCTGGATACCGTCGACGATGCGTCCCGACCCCTGCAGCGGGTGCTCGCGCCGCACGTTCTCGAAGCGCCGCACCAGCACGTCGTCACGGGCCTCGAGGAACAGCACGCGCGGACGCATCTGCCGATCGGCGAGTTCGCGGATGACGCTGCGCAGATCCGACGAGAACGCCCGGCTGCGCACGTCCATGACGACGGCCAACCGGGTGACCGCGCCCTGGCTGCGGCTGCCGAGGTCGACGAGCGTGCCGATGAGCTCCGGCGGCAGGTTGTCGACGACGAAGTACTCGAGATCCTCGAAGCACTTGGCCGCCGCGCTGCGACCTGCGCCGGACAACCCGGTGATGATCACCGTTTCCAGTGCGCCGATCACGGCGGGCTCAGTCATCGTCGATCACCTCCCCCGTACTCACGTTGACCGCCGGCTGCGCGTCCGCACGACCGTCGACCAGTGCGGCAATGATGGCCTGCGCGGTCTGCCGGCCGATGCCGGGCACCTCGACGATCTCGTCCACGCCGGCGGCGCGCAGCCGCTTGAGCGAGCCGAAACGACGCAGCAGCGCCTTGCGCCGCGTCTCGCCGAGACCGGGGATGCCGTCGAGCGCGGACACGGTCATCGCCTTCGACCGCTTCTGCCGGTGGTAGGTGATGGCGAACCGGTGCGCTTCGTCGCGCACCCGCTGCAGCAGGTAGAGCCCTTCCGAGGTGCGCGGCAGGATCGCCGGGTACGGCTGCTCGGGCAGCCACACCTCCTCCAGCCGCTTCGCCAAGCCGACCAGCGACACGTCGTCGATGCCGAGTTCGGTCAGCACCCGTTGCGCGGCGGCCACCTGCGGCGCGCCCCCGTCGACCACGAGCAGGTTCGGCGGGTAGGCGAACTTGCGCGGCCGGCCGGTCGTCGGGTCGATGCCCGGCGCGACGTCGGCCCGCGGGCGGTCGGCGTCGTCCTCGTTCGCCTCCGCCGCCGGATCGCTGTCGGCATCTGCGCCCTCGGCCACCTGCTCGTCCAGGTAACGCGCGAACCGGCGCCGCACGACCTCGGCGATCCACTGCACGTCACCGGTGCCTTCGCCGGTCTCGCGCAGGGCGAAGCGCCGGTACTCGCTCTTGCGCGGCAGGCCGTCCTCGAACACGACCATGCTGGCGACGACATTCGTGCCCTGGACGTGGCTGATGTCGAAGCACTCGATGCGCAGCGGCGAGGTCGTGAGCTCCAGCGATTCCTGTAACTCGCCGAGCGCGCGCGAGCGGGCGGTGAGGTCCGAGGCGCGCTTGAGCTTGTGCTGCATCAGCGCCTGCTGCGCGTTGCGGGCGACCGTCTCGGCCAGCGCGCGCTTGTCCCCGCGCTGCGGGACGCGCAGCGAGACCCGCGAGCCGCGCCGCTCGGTCAGCCACTCGGCCAGCACGTCGACGTCGTCGGGCAGCTGCGGGACGAGCACCTCGCGCGGGATGTCGTTGTCGTCGTCGGTGAACAACCCGTAGAACTGCGTGACGAACTGTTCGACCAGCTCCCCGGTGCCCGTCTCCTCGAGCCGGTCGACCACCCAACCACGCTGGCCACGCACGCGCCCGCCGCGGACGTGGAAGACCTGCACCGCCGCCTCGAGGTCGTCCTCGGCGAACGCGACGACGTCGGCGTCGGTGCCGTCGCCGAACACGACGGCCTGTTTCTCGAGCGCACGCTGCAGCGCGCCGAGGTCGTCGCGCAGCCGTGCGGCCCGCTCGAACTCGAGGTCGGCGCTGGCCTGCGCCATCTGCTTGTCGATGCGCCGCATCATCTGCTCGGTCTTGCCGGCCATGAAGTCGCAGAAGTCGTCGACGATCTCGCGATGCTCTTCTGCGCTGACGCGGCCCACGCACGGTGCGCTGCACTTGTCGATGTAGCCGAGCAGGCACGGGCGGCCCACCTGGCCGGCGCGCTTGAACACCCCGGCCGAGCAGGTGCGCGCCGGGAAGACCCGCAGCAGCAGATCGAGCGTCTCGCGGATCGCCCACGCGTGCGAGTACGGCCCGAAGTAGCGCACACCCTTGCGCTTCGGGCCGCGCATCACCTGCAGGCGCGGGTACTCCTCGTACAGGGTCACGGCGAGCGACGGATAGGACTTGTCGTCGCGGTAGCGGACGTTGAACCGCGGGTCGAACTCCTTGATCCACGTGTACTCGAGCTGCAGCGCCTCTACCTCGGTGCGCACGACGGTCCACTCCACCGACGCCGCGGTGGTGACCATCTGCCGGGTGCGCTGGTGCAGCCCGGCGACGTCTGCGAAGTACGAGTTCAACCGCTGCCGCAGGCTCTTCGCCTTGCCGACGTAGATGACCCGGCCGCGGTCGTCGCGGAACTTGTACACGCCCGGCTCGAGCGGGATGGTCCCCGGCGCCGGGCGGTACGTGGACGGGTCGGGCACGCCACCGAGGTTAGTCAGTGCGGGTGACGACGGACCGCCGTCGGGTCGCCACCCGGCGCGCGGTTGCACACCCCCTGCTTTCGGGTTGGAGACCGCGCCGGACGAATCTAGGATCTCGACATGGACGGGTCGCCGTGCCCAGAGGACGACGAACGGCTGGTCCTCGAGCTCAGCGTCGCCGAGGCCATGACCGTGTCCGCGGCACTACGCCAGTACGAGCCGTACTGGTCCGCGAACGCAAGCCCGACCGCGGTGTTCGAACAGCTCGAGACGTTGCGCAGCCACATCACGTCCGTGATCGACAAACTGCGGGTCGCGGCGGCTGCGGACTGAGCGTCGGGCGTGGCCCCGCGCCGCAGGTGGTGCAACGCGCGCAACGCCGCACGGCTGGGTACCGCGCGAGCGCGGCAGGTTGATCTCCGGGACCGCGGTCAGGCGGTACCAGGAGCGGCCGAGACGTAGTCGTCGATCTCGGCGAGCAGTGCGGCCTTGCCGACGTCGTCGAGGAACGAGTGCCGCACGCCGGCCCGGGCCAGCTCCGCGACTCCGGCCTCGTTCGCGCCGAGTAGTTCGGCGGCCACCGCGTACTCGGCGTTGAGCGTCGTGGAGAACATCGGCGGGTCGTCGGAGTTGATCGACACCGGGACGCCGGCCGCGACCAGCTGCGGCAGCGGATGCTCCGCGATTGTCGGCACCGACCGAGTGCGCACGTTCGAGGTCGGGCAGACCTCGAGCGGGATCGCGGCGTCGGCCAGGTGGGCCAGCAGCCGGGGGTCGCGCGCCGCGGCGATGCCATGGCCGATCCGCTCCGCGCCGAGATGCGTGAGGGCGTCCCAGATGGTCTCGGGCCCGGTGGACTCCCCCGCGTGCGGCACGCTGCGCAGCCCGGCCGCCGTCGCCTGCGCGAAGAAGGGTGCGAACTGCTCGCGCGGCACACCGAGCTCCGGACCGCCCAGCCCGAAGCTGACCAATCCGTCCGGCCTGAGTCTCAATGCCACGTCGAGGGTTATCTCGGCGGCCGGGACGCCGGCCTCGCCCGGGATGTCGAAGCACCACGCCAGCGCGACGCCGAAGTCCGCGGCGGCCCGGCGACGGGCGTCCTCGACCGCCTCGCAGAATGCGTCCGCGGCGATGCCGCGCACGATCGACGAGTACGGGGTCAGGGTCAGCTCTGCGTAGCGGATGCGCTGCCCGGCCATCTCTCGCGCGATCTCGTACGTCAGCGTCCAGACGTCCTCAGCGTCGCGGACGAGATCGACGACGCTGAGGTACGTGGTGATGAAGTGCGCGAAATCGGTGAACGTGAAGTACTTCTCGAGCAGCGCTTCGTCGGGCGGGACCGGGGTGCTGCCGGCGTGCCGCGCCGCGAGCTCGGCCACGATGCGCGGTGAGGCGCTGCCGATGTGGTGCACGTGCAGCTCGACCTTCGGCAGCCCGGCGACGAACGTGCTCAGATCAGGCATCGATGGATTCTGACAGCAC
>NZ_CAXTQF010000061.1:0-4088 GCF_964246335.1 uncultured Jatrophihabitans sp.
CGAACAGGTCGTGCGCGCGCTGCTGTGCCGTGTAACGGATCTCGGGCAGGTCGCCGAAGATCTCGCGGACGACGCCTATCAGCACGACCAGCCCGGCGGACGCCACGAAGAAGTACGTCGGGAACGCGAACGCGCGTCCCGCCTCGCGCACGCCACGCAGGTTGCCGTAGGCAAGTAGGAGGACAACGCCGATCGTGGCGAACGTGATCGTCCAGCTGCCGACCGCCCAACCGGGGAAGATCGACACGACGGCCGAGACGCCGGCCGCGGCCTGGACGGCGACCGTCACGATGTAGTCGATCATCAACGCGACCGACGCGATCTGCGCGATGCGTGGGCCGAAGTTCTCCCGCGCCACGACGTAGGACCCGCCGGCCCTCGTGTAGATCATGACGACTTCGCGGTAGCTCAGCGTGGTGAGCACCAGTAGGCCGAGGACGACAGCGGTCAACGGCATCAGCAGGTGGAAGCCGGCCAGCCCGAACACCGGCAGCAAGATGATCAGCATCTCCTCCGAGCCGTAGGCGGAGGAACTGATGCAGTCGCTGGACAGCACGCCCAACGCGCTCTTCTTCGACAGCTTCTCGTCGTGAATGGCCGAGTTCACTAACGGCTTGCCCAACAGCACACGTTTGACCCGGTAGCTGCCGGACTCGGGCAGCTCGACGTCGACGGTCGTATCCATGCATCCGACGCTAGGAACGCACGAGCCGGTCGGCCGTGATCCTCACGGATCGCTCACGGCCGTGTGGCCGAGCCCACCGGGCAGTCGGGCTAGCGTTCTCCGTGGGGCCGGCGTACGGGCGCAGGCGGCGACGCGGAGGTGGCCGATGCCACGCGGCAACGATGATGCCGCAGCGCGCGAACACATCGTGGTGGCGGTGTCCGCCGCCGACGGCGACGAGGCGGTGATCCGCCGCGCGGCCCGGCTGGCGAGCAGCACGGCTGCACCGCTCGACGCCGTGCACGTGGCGCGCAGCAGCCGCTTCAACGCCGACGGCAGCGTCCCGGCGGTCGGACTGCAGACGCTGGTCGAAAGCCTCGGCGGCACGTTCCACACGGTGGTGGCGGACTCGGTGGCCGACGCGGTCGCGGACCTTGCGCAGCGGGTGGGTGCGACGCAGATCGTGGTGGGCGCCACCGCACCGGGACGCCGGCCGGCGCGTCGCACAGTCGCCGACCGGATCGCGGCGCGCACCGACGTCGATCTGCACGTCGTCAGCCGCATCCAGTGGCGATCGGCGCCGGGACGGGTGCCGCTGCCGGCGCTCGACCGCGGCCTGTCGTGGCAACGACGGGTGCTCGGCCTGGTGATCTCGGCAGTGCTGCTGCCGGTGCTCACCGTGGCCGCGACGGCGCTGCGTGCTCACCTCACGCTCGCCGCTGACGTCCCGCTGTACCTGCTCGTCGTGGTGCTGACCAGCCTGGTCGGCGGCTTCGTGCCGGCGATCGTGAGCGCGCTCGCCGCGGCCCTGTTGCTCAACTACTACTTCGCCCCGCCGGTGCACACGCTGAGCATCGACCGCGCGTCGGACATCGTCGCGGTGCTGGTCTTCCTGCTCATCGCGCTCGCCGTGTCGCGGCTGGTCGACATCGCCGCACGCCGCGCCGACCACGCCGCGCGTGCCGGCGCGGAGGCGCAGGCCCTGACAGCGTTCGCGGCGGGCCTGCTGCGCGGCGAACTCGCCCTGCCGAGCATGCTGCGGCGTGTGCGGGACACGTTCGCGATGGACGGCGCCGCGCTGTTGCGTGCCGAACGGGACGGCTGGCACGTCGTGGCCGCCGACGGCACGGCTGCGCCCCGGGATCCGCGCACCGCCGACGCGAACGCGGATCTCGGCGACCACCTGCATCTCGCCGTGCACGGCCACCCACTCGGTGACGCGGATCAGCGGATCTTCGCGGCAGTGGCGGGACACGTCGCTGCGGCGTACCGGCAACAGCAACTGGTCGACGCTGCGCGCGCGGCGGAGCAGGCAGCCGAGTCCGACCGGCAACGCACTGCGCTGCTGAACGCGGTGGGTCACGACCTGCGTACGCCGATCGCGTCGGCGAAGGTGGCGGTCGGCAGCCTGCGAGCGGCAGAGGTGGCCTGGTCGGCCGCTGACCGAGCCGAGCTGCTCGCCACGGCGGAGGACGCGCTCGACCGGCTGACCGACCTCGTGACCAACCTGCTGGACCTGTCCCGTCTGCAGGTCGGCGCGGTCGCCGTGCTGCCGTCAGCCGTCGGACTGGACGACGTCGTCGCCCGCGCGCTCGAGCATCTGCCGCGCGACGCACCGGTCGCGGTCGACGTGCCCGCGGACCTGCCGGAGGCGCTGGCCGACGCCGGGCTGCTGGAGCGGGTGGTCGCGAACATCGTGCAGAACGCGCTGCGGTACACACCGGCCGGCACGCAGGTGCGGCTCGTCGGCAGTGCGCACCGCGACCAGGTGCAGCTGCGCGTCGTCGACCGCGGCCCGGGCATCGCGGGCGACCTCGCGGACGCCGCATTCCGTCCCTTCCAGCGCGCCGACGACGGAGGCGGTGACGGCGCAGGGGTGGGGCTCGGCCTCGCCATCGCGCGCGGCTTCACCGAGGCCATGGACGGCACGGTGGCCGTCGAACAGACGCCCGGCGGCGGCGCCACGTTCGTGATCACTGTGCAGGTGGCGCCGTGATGCGCGTGCTGGTGGTCGAGGACGAGGCGCCGCTGCGCCGTGCGCTGGTGATGAACCTGGACGCCCGCGGGTTCGCCGTGACCGAGGCGGCGGACGGTGCCCACGCACTGACGGCGCTGGCGGATCATCAGCAGGACGTCGTCATCCTCGACCTGGGCCTGCCTGACATGTCCGGGGTGGACGTCATCCGCTCGGTGCGGGCCTTCGCGACGACGCCGATCATCGTGCTCTCGGCGCGAAGTGGCAGCGCGGACAAGGTTCATGCGCTCGATCTCGGCGCCGACGACTACGTGACCAAGCCGTTCAACATGGACGAGCTTCTCGCTCGCCTGCGTGCCACGAACCGCCGGCTGCAGGTTGCCGACGAGCCGGTGCCGACGACGGTCGGCACGGTGACCGTCGACCTTGCGGCAACTACCGCCATCGACGGCGACGGCGCACCGGTGCATTTCACCCCGACGGAGTGGAAGATCCTCGACGTACTCGTGCGCCGGCCAGGCAGTCTCGTGAGCAGTGACACGCTGCTGACCGCGGTACGCGGCTCGGCCGAGCACACCGACCCGAGCTACCTGCGGATCTATGTGGGACAACTGCGTCGAAAGCTCGAGCCCGAACCCGGACGCCCCCGCCATCTGATCACCGAGCCGGGGATGGGCTACCGCCTCCGACCGTGACCCAGAACACGCACCGAGGCCCCGGAATTCGGTCCAGAGAACGCTTACAGACCTGAGAACGTCATGATCGCGTCACCGGCTCGTCATCGACATGGAGAACCATTGAACCCATGGACGACATCACGACAACCACACCCACGACGACCGAGATCCACGACCACTACGTCGCCCAGATCAACCACCTGGTGAGCGAGGGGCGCGAGACGCTGATCGCGGATCTCACCGCAGAGTACGAGCAGCTGCGCAACGAGCGGCGCGCCGCCTAGCGGCTGCGGATCCGGCGCGCCACTTGCGCGACGGTCACCGCGTAGATCGCGTGCACGGCGAGCGAGGACGACAGGGCCGCACGGTCCCATGCCCACGGCGGGGGCGTCTCGCCGAGCGTCGGGAACAGGGTGAAGGCCATGGCCTGGCATCCCGCGTCGAACAACACCGTCGCGCGGGCGTCCGATCCGGTCGCCCGGCGCAGCGCCTCGAAGGTCACCGCCACCGCCGACCCGTAGCCCCAGTGCACGGTTGACGAGATGCGATTGCGCGCGGCCGCCGACTGCGGCACCGGGCGGCGCAGCACGTTGCAGGCCGCGATCGCGACGTGATCGCTGGCGTCGTAGTCGATCGGTCCGCGCGCGTTCTTCCGGAACCGCGTCTCGGTCTTCAACACGATCGTCATCGCGGCCGTACCGCACAACCCACCGATCCACGCCGCGAACCACGGCCGCACGCTAGACACGACGTCGCGCCCCGGGGGCCTGCC
>NZ_CAXTQF010000061.1:4098-12861 GCF_964246335.1 uncultured Jatrophihabitans sp.
GCCCCCCGGGGGGGGGGGGCCCCCCCGCGCGGGCCGCCGGGGGGGCGCCGGGGGGGCCCCTGCCCCCCCCGGGGGCGACGAACGCGTCCTGCACGACGTCCTCGGCGAGGGCGAGGTCGCCGTCCAGGCGGCGCGTGATCGTGGCCAGCACGGCGGCGCGCCCCGCGCGGGTCCCCCCCCCCCGCCCCCCCCCCCCCCCGCGCCCCCCCCCGGCCCCCCGGGGGCCCGCCCCGGGCCGCGACGATTTCGGCACCGCTCAGCTCAGCTCGTCGCCATCCGCCTTCGCGAGCTCGGTGTCAGTGGTGGTGCCGTCTTCCTCGCGCTTGGACACCTCGGCCCACTTCATGTCACTCGACGTCTGGTCGTTGACTTCCTTCACCATCTCTTCGTCGCTGATTCCCTCGCCGGCCGGCTTGGTCTCGCCGCTCTCGGTCATCGCACACCTCGTCACTGTCACCGCGCCCGCGGCGCTCGCGGGCCTCGTGTCATAACGACCTACCCGCGCGCAGGAGTGGCGAACCGGTGACGGGCGGCACCGTCGCGTTCGTCACGCGCTCGTACACCGCGAGATGGGCCTGTGCGGCGCTCGGCCACGTGTGCTCGTACGCAAGGACGCGACCTGCCGCGATCCGGGCGGCGTCCGGCCGCCGGGACGCCGCAGCGATCGCCTCGGCCAGACCGGCCGGGTCGTCGGCGAAGGCGGCAGCACCGCGGAACACCTCACGCAGGACGGGGAGATCGCGGGTGACCACAGGCGCCCCGGCAGCCATGGCTTCCATCGCCGCCATGCCGAACCCTTCGTTCACCGACGGGAATGCGAACACCTCGGCCTGCGCGACGAGCGTGGGCAAGTCGTCGTGCGGGACCGGGCCGAGGACCTCGAGCCCGACGCCGAGCTGCGCGGCGCGGGCGAGGACGGTCTCGCGGTACGCGCGGTAGTCGAACAGCGTCTCGCCCCCGGCGACGACGAGGCGCAACGCCGGATCGTCGCGCTGCACCGCCGCCATGGCCTCGACGAGGTCAGCAGTCCCCTTGCGCGGCTCGATGCCGCCCACGGCGAGCACGTAACGACCCAATCGGTGCGCCCAGCGCTCACGACCCGCGTGGTCCGTTGCCGCGGCGGCGAATCGGTCGGCGTCGATGCCGTTGGGGATCACGTCGGCCGCGATCCCCCACCCGTCGTGCAACTGCGCGGCGACGGCGGCCGACACGCAGACGTGCGCCACCGGTTCGACGATCGCCCGCTCATGACAGGCGGCGAGCTGCGGCGTGGTGAATGCGTCGAGGTGATGCACGGTCCGGATGCAGCGCGCGACGGCGTTGGCGCTGATGCAGTCCTGGGCGTGGACGACGTCGTAGTGGACTTCGTAGGCCGCGAACGCCGCGCCGAGCACGTCGATGGAACGCACGATGCGCTCGCCCACCGGCTCGTCCGCGCGTTCGGCGAACGGCACGAGGCGCACACCGACCTGCGCTGCCACCGGCCGGAAGAACCCGGCATCGCCGCCGCGCGCCAACGACCAGACGTCGACCTGCGCGCCCAGGTCGGCCAACGCCTCGGCGAGCGCGAGCGTGTGCACGACGCCGCCGCGCGGGCGGGTCGAGTAGGTCAGCAGGGCGACGCGCACGCCGCTCACTTGTCCAGGTAGAGCTCGGGTCGGCGCTCGTGCAGATGCGAGAGCACCAACCGCGCGCGGTCGATCTCCGCGTCGACGTCCAGCTCCGCGACCGCGAGTCCAGCCTTGGCCCAGGTGCGCGCCAGCACGTCGCCGCCCGGTCCGACGACCTTGGCCTGCCCCAGGAACCGCAGGCCGCCGGTGACGCCGGTCTGGTTCGACGACACCCATACCACCTGGTTCTCCGCCGCCCGGGCACAGTCGTAGAGGTCGAACAACCGCGACTGGCGATCTTGGGTCAGCCGCGGCGCGCGGGCCGTCAGGCTGGCCGGCCACGCCGACAGGCAGGCGATCACCCGCGCGCCGTCGAGCGCGAGCGTGCGTGCCGTCTCGGGGAACGTCTTGTCGTAGTCGATCAACATGCCCAGCCGGCCGACCGGGGTGTCGAACGCAGCGATGCGGTCGCCGCCGGCATAGACCAACGCTTCGCCCGGTGGTTGGTGCACCTTGCGGTAGCTGCCCAGGACGCCGTCGCCGTGCAGGCAGACGGCTGCGTTGTAGCGGCGGCCGTCATCGAGCTCGGAGTACCCGAGGCAGACGACCATGTCGCGGGCGACGGTGGCCACCGCGCGTAGCTCCGGGGCGTCGGCGGCCAGCGCGGGCGGCAGCGCGTCGGGATCGGGTGAGCGCAGGTCGGCGAGGTAGCCGCCGAGCGCGGCATCGGGCAGCACCACCATCGCGGCGCCCGCCTTGCGCGCGGCCTCGATGACCATGGTGATCCGCTCCACCGCGCGTGGCAGGTCGCGGCCGAAGTGCGCCGCCGCGGCGGCCAGGCGGACCGCCGTCATCAGCGTGCGGCGAGCAGCTCGGCCACGACGTGCCGGGCGTCGCGCTCCAGGCCGGCGAAGCGGCCGGAGCCCCACGTGTGCAGCCACGGCAGCCCGATGAACGACAGTCCCGGCACCGGTGTCACGCCGCGCAGGTGCACGGGATGTCCGGCGCCGTCGAACACCGGCGCATGCAGCCAGCGGTAGTCGCGGACGAAGCCCGTTGCCCACACCACGGCTGCGAGGTCGGCGGCGGGCAGCGGCGCATCGCCGGCGTCGGGCGGCGCCCACACCGGCTCGTACCGGCTGGGGCCGCTCGGCGTGTCGAGCGCGTGCGCTACCACGTAGTCGTCGACGAGCTCGTTGATGCCGTTGTAGACCGCGTCGGCGGCGTCGAGGTTGGCGGCGAGGTCCGGCGCGAAGTGCACGTGCCCGGCCTGCACACCCAGCAGCCGACCGTGCAGGGTCATGCCGTCACGGGCGAACGCGCGCAGGTCGATGTCGTGGCCACCGTCGCGGCCGGTGACGTAGTGGTTGGTGCGGTCCTGGGTGCGCTCGGCGACCGGCTTGTCGGTGACCGGCTTGTCGTAGTGGCCGGTGTCGTGCATCCAGGCGATGACATCGCGGCCGCGGTAGCGGCGGGCGAAACGTGGCGCGGCGCCGACGGCCAGGTGCACGTCCCGGCCCGCGAGCGCGAGGTCCTCGGCGATCTGCGCACCGGACTGTCCGGTGCCGACGACCAGCACCGGACCGGGCGGCAGCTGCGCGCTGTTGCGGTAGGCCGACGAGTGCACCTGCACGACGTGCTCGGGCAGGTGTTCGCCGACGCGCGGGATCCTCGGCGTGTGGTAGCCACCCGTCGCCGCGACGACCTGGCCGGCGGTGATCGAACGCTCGGACGTCTCGACGTCGAAGCCGCGACCGTCCGCGTGGGCGCGCACGGATGTCACGGCAGTGTGCTCGCGCACCGGCGGGTCGAACGACGCGGCGTACCCGGCCAGCCACTCGACGACCTCTTTGCCGACCATGAACCCGTCCGGGTCGGCCCCGGCGTAGTGGTAGCCGGGCAGCCGGCACTGCCAGTTCGGCGTCACGAGGCAGAACGAGTCCCAGCGCGCATCCGCCCAGTTGTGCACGATCGTGTCGCGCTCGAGGACGACGTGGTCGACGCCCGCGTCGACGAGCAGCCGGCTGACCGACAGGCCGGCCTGGCCGCCGCCGACCACGACGACGTCGTGCTGCTCCGCGCTCATGCCCCGACGGCCGCTGCGTAGACGTCCGCGCGCCGGTCGCGCAGGTGGAACATGCCGCCGCGGGCACCGGCGAGCATGGCGTCGAGGTCGACCTCGGCGTGGGCGATCCCGGGCCCGGTGCCGGTGGTAGCCAGCACGTCGCCGCCGGAGTCGACGATCTTGGCCGACGCCACGAAGCGCAACGAGCCGAACGTGCCGGACTGGTTGGCCGACACCCACAGCAACTGGTTCTCCAGGGCCCGGGCGCGGTCGAACAGGTCGAACCGGCGGGTCCACCGGTCGTCGGCCAGATCCGGTGCGGAATGGGTACGGGCCGCGGGCCACGCCGACATGCACGCGACGATCTGCGCGCCGTCGACGGCGAGCGCACGCGCCGCCTCGGGGAACGCCTTGTCGTAACAGATCATCATCCCGAGCCGGCCGACCGGGGTGTCGAACGCGGCGAAGCGGTCGCCGGCCGCGTACGACGCTCCCTCGCCCAAGGGCTGGTGCACCTTGCGGTGCACACCGAGCACGCCGTCCCCGTGCACGGCGACGGCGGTGTTGTAGCGCGTCGTCCCGTCGGCCTCGCACAGTCCGGCGGTGACGACGAGGTCGGCCGCGCCGGCCAATGCGGCGAGTCGGCGCACCTGTGGCCCGTCGACGTCCAGGGCCGGCGGCAGCGACACGTCACCCGCGCCGTCGAGGTTGGCCAGGTAACCGCCGAGCGTCGCCTCGGGCAGCACGACGAGCTGCGCGCCGCGCTCGCGGGCCTGCCCGAGCAACGTCTCGATCCGGCCGAACGACTCGTCGAGGTCACGGCCGAAGTTCGCCGCGACGGCCGCGACGCTGAGGGTGCTCATGCCACACCCAACCCGGTGACATCCGCGCCTACGGCCGGAGTGACCGCACCGTCCGGCCAGCGCAACGACACCCCGCCGTCGGCAACGAGCTCGCCGCAGCTGCGGCTGTGCACGAAACCGGGACGGCGGACGGGGCGATCCGGCCGGTCGGTAGTGATCATGGCCCAGCCGGGGAAGCAGCCGAACCAATCGGCCCGGGTCGCCGCGGCCGGGGTGGGCACGTCGGCGACGTCGAGCACCGCGCCGCACCCACTCGACTCGGCGAGCATGCCCAGCGTGCCGACGAGCCCGGCCATGCTGACGTCCTTCGCCGCCGCCGGCGCGGTGTCGGCGACGACCCGGGTGAGCGCCCGAAGTTCGTCGGCGGTCCGCGTCGTCGTCGAGTCCCACTGCCGGCCGGTGTGCCCGTGCCGCCAGCCACCGCCGAGATCGGCGGTGAGGGTGACGGTCTGCCCGGGACGGCCGCCGCCGGCCGGCACCGGGTGCACCGCGCGGCCCAGCGCCGTGACCGACAGCGCGGCCGGTGTGCCCAACTGGGTGTGGCCGCCGAGCACCGGAACACCCCAGGCCGCCGCTGCGGCGCGCAGGCCGGTCATGACCCGGCTGGCGAACGACGCGTCGCGGGCCGCGAGCGCGTCCAGCAGACCGACCGGCTGCGCACCCATGGCGGCGAGGTCGTTGACGTTGACCAGCACGCCGCACCAGCCGGCCCACTCGGGCTCGCGTTCGACGAGCGCCGGCACGATCGCGTCGCACGCGGCGACAAGATCACTGCCGGGTACCGGCGCGCCGTCGTCGCCGACGAATCCGTCGCCGCCGAGATGCAGACCGTCGAGCAATCCGCCGAGAACCGCCTTCGTCTCGCGCACTTGCCCGGCGAACCGTTCGACCGGCCAACGCATCTGCACGTGCGGTCGACCGGCGAACTCGCGATCGCCGACCCGTTGCCAGCCGAGCGAGGTGAAGAAGTCGGCGTTGACCGCCTGCACGCACGCCTCGAAGCGCAGCGCGCCGAGTCGCTCGGCGTGTGCACACGCCGCACGCACCAGCGCGGCGCCGATGCCGTGCACCCGGCGCGCACGGACGTCGACGACCAGGCGGCTGCCCTGCCACCAGCCGATGTCCGGCTCGTGGGCCGGCGCGAGCCGCACACCGCCGAGCACGGCGCCGGCCGTACTGCGCGCCACGAGGACGACGGTGCGCGGGTCGTCGTCCACGTCGTCCCGGTCCGAGCCGTCGAACAGGCCCTGCTCGGCCACGAACGTGGCTCGGCGCAACGCCGCGTAGGCGTCCACCGAGGCACGGTCGGTGGCGATCTCGACCGACCAGGGCAGCGTGTGTGCGGGCAGCCGGCCGGTCAGCACGTCGCCGAGGGGTATCGCTTGCCGGGTCATCGCCGGCTCACCCGCCCGCACTCGGCAGCGCACTGCAGGCACCGCATGCGGCGCAGCCTGCAGCCTGGTCCGCGCCGCGCATGCCGGCCGCGACGAGCTGTTCGGCGACGCGGTCGGTGATGTCGGCGACCAGCCATGCCGGCGGCGGGGCGACGCGGTCGACGTCCACGGCGAGCGTGCCGGCGATGGGCCGGAACGGCACCACGAACGGGTAGACGCCCATCTCGATCAGCTCGCCCGCGCCTGCGACGAGCTCGTCCGGGTCCTCGCCGAGGCCGACGATCAGGTACGTCGAGACCTGGTTGCGGCCGAACACGCGCACCGCCTCGCGCCACGCGGCGCGGTACTCGCTCATCGGCACGCTGCCCTTGCCGGGCATCCACCGCCGGCGCACGTCGTCGTCCAGCGACTCGACGTGGATGCCGACGCTCACCGCGCCCGCGTCGCGCAGCTCGGTCAGCACCGACAGCTCGGCGGGCGGCTCGATCTGCACCTGCACCGCAAGCCCGGGCACCGCGTCCGTGACCGCCCGCACGCAGCGGGCCAGGTGACGGGCACCGCGGTCGCGGCCGGCCGACGTGCCGGTCGTCATCACCATCTGCGTCACGCCGTCCAGGCGCACCGCGGCCTCGGCCACCTCGGCCAGCTGCGCGGGTGTCTTGACCGCCGTCGTGGTGCCCTGCGCCAGCGACTCCTCGATCGCGCAGAACCGGCACCGCTCGGCTTCGTCGTAGCGAATGCAGGTCTGCACGACGGTCGTGGCGAGCACGTGCGCGCCGTGCAACCGGGCCAGCTTCTCGTACGGCACGCCGTCGGCGGTCGCCAGATCGTAGAAGCGCGGGCGCTGCACCGGCACGACATCGAGGCCGAGGTCCGCACCGTCGACGAGCAGCCGGTCGCCGCGCACGACGAACTTGCTCTTCTCGACGATCGGCAGCGCCGTGCCCACACCGCCGAGCAACACGTGTCCGTCATCGGACGGCCCGGCACCGGCGCGGCGGCGGACAGGAGCGTCCACCGCCACACCGTGCTCGGCGAGTTCGGTCCGCAGGGACAGTGACGTCATCGACGCACCTCCAACCCCAGGTGATCAACAGCGGTTTCTGGCCGCCCTGGCGACCGCAACCTGCTGTTGATCAACGATGGTGTCATCGGCTCAGACCATGAAGTTGGACTGGATGATCGCGCCCTTGTTGGCGTAGTGGATCACCGCGTCCTGGACGTCGAGTGCGTGAGCGGGGATGACACCCTCGATGAGGTCCTCCTCGCGCATGCCGTGCAGCGCCATGCCGAACCGGCAGCAGTAGACGGTGCCGCCCTCGTCGATGAACGCCTTCAACGCGTTGTTGATGTTGTTCTCGCCGGGGAAAGCGTCGTCACCGGTGGTGGGGAAACCGCGGTTGGCGTTGCAGTTGATCGCCCCGGGTCCGTAGAAGTACAGGGCCGTCTCGAAGCCCTTGCGCAGCGCGCGGGTGGCCTGCAGGATCGCGACGAAGCTGACCGACGACTCGTGGGCGATCGCGTGCACCAGGCCGAGCCAGGCCTGCCCCTCGGACGCCTGGTAGTCCGGGAAGACCTTCGTCCCGCCGTAGAGGTTGCTGCCCTTCGACAGCGACGGGTGCGGGATCTCCGCGCGGCTCTTCTCGGCGTTCTCGGCGACTTCCGGGTCGGCGATGGTGGTGGTCATCTCTCGCTCCTTCGATGGGTGGGTTTGGGGTCAGTCGTAGAGCGCGGCGAAGTTGTCGGTGAATACGCAACGGGCCAGTTCGCTGTCGTCGGTCGCCGCGATGAGCCGGGCCAGCTCGCCGGCGTGGTCGCCCCACGGCTCGTCGCTCGCGAACAGCACGCGGTCGGCGCCGACGCCACGCCGGTCGATCTCGGCGGCCAGCCAGCGCGGCGCGAACCCGATCGCCCAGCTGGTGTCCGTGTACACGCGCTTACCGGCGGCGATCCAGTCGAAGAACTTGCTGCCGATCAGCTTGATGTGCCCGCTCATGCCGCCGCCGAGGTGCACGAGGTGGATCCGCACGGCATCGGCGTACCGGTCGACCAGCGTGCCGATTTGATCGATGTCCGAGGCAGCGCCGGGCGACGTGTGCACGTGTACGGTGAGGTCGTGCTCCCGGGCGGCGGTGAAGATCGCGTCGAGCTGCGGGCGGCAGTCTTCGTCGTCGGGCGCACCGCCGAGCAGGAAGGTCGTTTTCAGCGCCCGGACGCCGTGCTCGCCCGCCAGTGCAAGCGCAGCTGCGTTGAGGTCGGCGTCCTGCGCGCGCGGCGACACGTACAGGCCCGCCACCACGCGGTCGTCGCGCTGCGCCGCGTCGAGCACAAGCTCGTTCAACGCGAATGTCTTCGAGACGTCGGGCACGCCGTAGTTGGGCAGCAGGAGCGCCCGTTCGGTGCCTTCGCGATCGAGGTCGGCGATCAGCTCGTCGATGCCGGCGCGGGCGGAGATGTCGGGGTTGACGGCCGGGCCGCCGTAGAACGGATAGGCCGGGAGGACGCCGAGGTGGCGGTGGCCGTCGGCCAGCGCGGTGCGCGTCGAACCCATGCATCGAGCGAACGCCGCGGCGGTGTTGGCGTGGTAACCGTCGGAACAAGTCCGTGTTTCGAGAACGGCGCGAATGTTTCAGCGCAGCGAAGTCGCCCGGTCGTTCGGCACTGGCGGCCGCGTGTCGGTCCGCGGGTCGATGCCGCGGCCGAGGACACTCAGGAGCTATACATGAACGTGGGGCCCGGGGCTGTTTGAGATGGCCGGGGCCCCCGTAGGCTGGCCCCCCCCCCCCGTGCGCGGCGGGCGCCGCCCGGGGCCGCCCCGCGCGTCTCCTTCG
>NZ_CAXTQF010000061.1:12871-19210 GCF_964246335.1 uncultured Jatrophihabitans sp.
GCGCAATCCCGCCCGGGGGGCCCGGGTCATTTTTTAGTTCCCCGGCCCCCACTTCTGCTGCACCACACCGCACGTCAGAGACGGACGACGCCGGGTACCGCAGCCGATCGAGCACACCGACCGGCCCGAAGGCCGACCGACGACCCGGTCGTATCACCCGCGCCGAACCGCTACCTGATCTTCAGGTCTCCCTGTTGACCCGGCCATCGAAGTTGCCTTCGGTGGGGTTCACCGCGTTGCGATGCAGTGATGTCTACCCCCCGGTTCCTGTGGTCACAAGGGGTTGTTCGGCAGTTCGCCCGACCAATTTTCCTCGTCCACAGGATGTGCCCGGTTATCCCCCGCGCAAGCCCGGTTATGCACCGGCTCTCCACAATTGATCAACAGGTGGGGCTCCGCACGCGAGCGACACCGCGCGAGCAGCGTTCCTATGCTGACCCGATGGTGCCCGTGCGGCTGCGCCCGATTCGCAGCGAGGATCTCCCCGTGCTCTCGGCGCTGACGAACGCCGGTCCGGCCGAGGACCCCTTCAACTTCTCCGGCTGGCGCGCGACCAACGAGATCGAACGGCGCTTCGCGCAGAACGGGTGCATCACCGAGGACGCCGGTGTGCTGGCCGTCGAGGACGCCGACGGCACGCTGGTCGGGCGCGTCGACTGGTTCGCCGTGTTTCATCGGCCGGGGGCGATCGGGCGCGCGCTCAATATCGGCATCGTGCTGCTGCCCGAGCACCGCAACCAGGGCATCGGGACCAGCGCCCAGCACGAGTTCGCCAAGTACCTGTTCGCGAACACCACCGTGGAGCGGTTGCAGGCCGGCACGGAGGACGACAATCAGGCCGAGCAGATCGCGCTCGGACGCGCCGGCTTCACCCGCGAGGGCGTTTCCCGGCACGCGCATTTCCGCGACGGCGCGTGGCGCGACGACGTGCAGTTCAGCCGGCTGCGCGGCGACCCCGACCCGGCGTGACGCCGGTCAGCCACGGGACGCCGGCTCGCTGTCGCGCAGCACCCTGATCGCGTTGCGGCAGGTCAGCGCCGCGAGATCGTCGTCGGACCAGCCGCGGTCGACGAGCTCGGTCAGCAGCGCCGGGTAGGTCGAGACGTCCTCGAGGCCCTGCGGCAGCGACTCGCAACCGTCGAAGTCACCGCCGATCCCGACGTGTTCGACGCCCGCCACCTCGCGCACATGCTCGACGTGGTCGGCCACCTGGGCCACGGTGGCGACCGGCATCGGCACGCGTTGCGCGAACTTCCCGGCGGCGGCCGTGTACGCCGTCGTGTCCCCCGGGTCGTCGCCGTGCGCGCGCATCGCGTCGACCACCGCGGCGTCCCACTCGGCACATGCGGTGGACACGAACGCCGGCACGAAGGTCACCATGCAGATCCCGCCGTTGCCGGCGAGCGTCTCGAGCACGTCGTCGGGGACGTTGCGCGGATGGTCCGTGACAGTGCGCGCGGACGAGTGACTGAACATCACCGGTACGGAGCTGACGGCGAGCGCATCGCGCATCGTCGTCGCCGCGACGTGCGAGAGGTCGACGAGCATGCCGAGGCGGTTCATCTCGCGCACCACGTCGCGGCCGAAGTCGGTGAGGCCGCCGTGCACGGGATCGTCGGTGGCCGAGTCCGCCCACGGCACGTTCGCGGTGTGGGTGAGCGTCATGTACCGCACACCCAGGGCGTGCAAGGTGCGCAGGACGGCGAGGGACGAGTCGATCGAGTGACCACCTTCGGCGCCGAGCAGCGACGCGACGCGACCGGCGCGCAATGCGTCCTCGACGTCGTCGGCCGTCAACGCGAGCGCAAGATCGTCGGGATAGTGAGCGACCATCCGCAGCACGAAGTCGATCTGTTCCAGCGTGCCGGTGACGGCTGTGCTGCCCGCCCACGATGCGGGCACGTAGACGGACCAGAACTGGCCGCCGACTCCACCCGTCCGCAGGCGGACGAGATCGGTGTGGGTCGCCGACTGCTGCTGGTCGAGCGGGTAGGCGTCGAGGTCGTACCCGTTGAGCTCGCGCATCGCCCACGCGAGGTCGTTGTGCCCGTCGAGGACGGGATCTGCGCCCAGTAGCTGCGCGACGCGGTCAGACACTGATCGGTTCGTCGAACGGCACGTATTCGATGCCGAACGGCTCGATGATCGGGTTCATGTTGTTGACGAGGACGTTGAAGTAGACGTCCTTGACCAGGAAGTCGTGGATCGGGTGGACGCGCTGCGCTCGTGCCGCCACGGCGTAGTCGATGAGCTCGCTGACCTTCGCCCACGGCGCCATGGCCGGCAGCAGCAGGTTCGACACGTCGAACGGCGGGATCACCAGCGAATCGCCGGGGTGGTAGACGGCGTCGCCGACGAAGTAACCGACGTTGGCGATCGTCGGCGTGAGCGGGTGGATCACCGCGTGGTTGTCGCCGAAGGTCTGCACCGCGAAACCTGCAGCCTCGAACGACTCGCCGCCGTGCACGGCGACGGCCTGGTCACCGAGCCGACCGAGCTTGTCGAGTGCGCCCTGCGGGCCCCAAACCCGCAGTCGTGAATCGCGGCGCAGCGCGTCGCCCACTTTGTCCGGATCGAGGTGGTCCATGTGCTCGTGGGTGATGAGGATGGCGTCGGCGCCGTAGAGCGCGGAATCGACGTCGCTGAAGGCCCCCGGGTCGATGACGAGCGAGCGGTTGCCGTCCTCGACGCGCACGCACGAGTGGCCGAACTTGGTCAGCTCCATGCCGTCAGCTCTCCTCGTCGAGGTGCATGGCCGCCTCCTCGGCGGACGCTGCCTGCCCGTCCGGGCCGACGTCGACGGCGAGATCGTCGTCCTCGTCCTCGAGCGAACCGGACGTCGTGGACATCAATCGGCCGGTGCGCGGCTCCTCGTCCGCCGCGGCGATGTCGTCCTCGTCGACGTCCGGCTCCTCCTCGGCGAGCTTGTCGTCGAGCGACTCGCCCTCGCGCGCTTCTTCGGCCGTGTCGCCGAGCCACTGGTGGGGCTCGCGGTCCGGCGGGTCGTAGCCGGCATCGAGCGGATCCTGCGTGTTGTCACCGGTCAGCGTCTCGCTGGTATCGAGCTGGTCGTTGCCCACCTGGCCGCCGACGTAGAGGTCCTTGTCGACTTCGTTGTCCGATTCACTCACGAGCGAAACCCTTCCCGCATGGATGTCAGACCTACCGGGCACGATCGCCTCATGACCTCGGTCCTCTGGTTCCGGCGCGACCTGCGCCTGCGTGATCATCCTGCACTGCACGAGGCGGCGAAGGACGGCCCCGTGGTAGCGCTGTTCGTGCTCGACCCCAAGCTGCTCAAGCCGGCCGGCGCAGCGCGCGTGGCCTTCATGTATCGCACGCTGCGCGCCCTCGACGCCGACCTGCATGAGCACGGCGGCTCGCTGATCGTCCGCCGCGGCGACCCGGCCAACGCGGTGCCCGAGGTGGTGCGTGCGGCCGGCGCGTCGTCGGTGCACGTCAGCGCGGACTTCGGGCCGTACGGCACGCAGCGCGACGACGCGGTCGAAAAGGCGCTGGCCGACGACGTCTCGTTCGTGCGCACCGGCTCGCCCTACGCCATCGCGCCGGGCCGCGTCGTCAAGGGCGACGGCGAGCCGTTCAAGGTCTATACGCCGTACTACCGCGCGTGGAAGGAGCACGGCTACCGCGCGCCGGCGTCGACGATCACTAGTCGCGTCGAGTGGCACACCTCGCTGGACTCGATCGACATCCCGGCCGACCCGCCCGAGGCGAAGAAGATCGAGCTGCCCGACCCGGGCGAGGACGCCGCGCTCAAGACGTGGCGGGCGTACCGCAAGAAGAGCCTGTCCGGCTACGACAAGCAGCGTGACCGGCCGGACCTCGATGCGACCTCACGCATGTCGGTCTACCTGAAGTGGGGCTGCATCCATCCGCGCACGATGCTCGCCGACCTCGGACCGGGCGACGAGACCTACCGCAAGGAACTCGCATGGCGCGAGTTCTACGCCACGGTGCTGTCCAACTGGCCGGAGTCGGCGCGCGAGTACTTCCTGCCGCAGATGGCCAAGATGGAGTACGCCCGGCCGAACACCAAAGCCTTCACGGCGTGGCAGGAGGGCAAGACGGGCTTTCCGATCGTCGACGCCGGCATGCGTCAGCTGCTCGCGCAGGGCTGGATGCACAACCGGGTGCGGATGATCGTCGCGTCGTTCCTCACCAAGGACCTGCACATCGAGTGGCAGCACGGCGCGCGGCACTTCATGCAGCACCTCGTCGACGGTGACCTCGCCTCCAACAACCACGGCTGGCAGTGGACGGCCGGCACCGGCACGGACGCCGCGCCTTACTTCCGCGTCTTCAACCCGGTGACGCAGGGGCAGAAGTACGACCCCAGCGGCGACTACGTGCGCCGCTGGGTGCCCGAGCTCGCCGGCATCGAGGGCAAGGCCGTGCACGAGCCGTGGGACCTCGACGAGCAGCCGCGGGGCTATCCCGAACGCATCGTCGATCACAAGGAGGAACGTCGCGTCGCTCTGGAGCGCTACCAGCAGACCCGCGACTGAGACGGAGCGCCCAGGAGTGCCGGTGACTCGCCTATTGCATCTTTCCGACACACACGCCACGGCGACCGGCCTGGACGAGGACGGTGTCGACGCGGTCCGTGCACTCGAACAAGTGCTGCACGATGCCCGACACGTGCCAGAACTGGACGCCGTCGTGGTCAGCGGCGACGTGGCCGACGACGGATCGGTGGCCGGCTGCGTGGCGGTCCGTGAGCGCGTCGGGCGCTTTGCCGCGGAGCGCGGAATCCCGCAGATCTACAGCACGGGCAATCACGACGACCGCGCGAACTTCGCCAGTGCGCTGGGCAGTGGTCACCTCGGCCCGGATGGCTCGGAATGCGGCACCTTGCTCGACGAGTCAGCCGGGGCGCGGGCCGCGGTCAGTGAGGCCGGCGGCCTGCGCGTCGTGACACTCGACAGCCTGGTGCCGGGAAAGACCTTCGGCGCGATCGACGACGATCAGCTCAGGTGGCTGGACGGGCTCCTGGCAACCCCCGCCGCGAACGGAACAGTCCTGGTCTTTCATCACCCCCCGCTGGTCGTGCCGTATCTCCCCTACGTCAAGGACGTCGTGCTGCAGAACATCGACGACCTCGCCGATGTCGTCCGGGGTCGCGATGTCCGTGCCGTCCTTACGGGCCACTTGCACTTTCAGCTGAGCGGTTCCCTCGCCGGCGTGCCCGTGTGGGTGACTCCCGGGGTGGTCACCCGAATCGACACCACATCGGCCCCGCACCTCGTCCGTGGGGTTCGGGGCGCAAGTTGCACAGTCATCGACGTCGACGAGTCGGGAAGCCTCACTTGTTGCTTGCTCACAGCGCGAGACACCAGGGCCAACGAGCAGGTTTACGTCTACAACCCGCTCACCGGCGAAGACGTTGACGAACCCGTTTGACCCATGGTTCTTGCGCCGGTCGATGGGGACGATCGGCGTAGTCATCGGCAGACAGGTCATCGTCAGACGGCCGGAAATTGTCGGTGGTCGATTCTAGAATCGAACACATGACGCGGGCGGTGCGGGACTTCACTTCGGTGGGTCAGGCGCGCCGTCTTCGCGTGCTGGCGACCATCCGTCGGCGCCGCTGCGAGCTCGACGCGCTCGAGGTGGATGTATTGGCCGCGATGGCCGCCGACCCGGACCCGTACCGCGACGGTGCGCCGGACCTGGGCAAGCAGTGGGTGCGCGAAGACGTCGCCTGTGCGCTGCGCATCCCGTCCTCGACCGCGGGCTACAAACTCGCTCTCGCCACCGAGGTCACGACGCGGTTCCCGACCACGCTGCAAGCGATGCGCGACGCGAGGATCAGCGGGCACTACGCCGAGCGGCTGGTCGAAGCCACCACCGACCTGCCCACTACCGCCGCCACCAAGGTCGAGACGCGGGTCCTGGAGCGCGCCGACACGCAAACCCTGGCGCAGTTCGGTCGAACGTTGCAGCGCGCTGTCGCCTCCGTCGACACCCGCGCCACCGAAGCCAAACACGCCGCCGCCCGCGCGCAACGCCGCGTGGTGTTCGCTCCAGCCGACGACGGGATGGTCGAACAATGGGCCTTGCTGCCTGCAGAACAGGCCGCCGCCATGCAGGCCGCGGTCAACGCCCTGGCGGACAGCTGGAAGGGCCTGGACGAGCGCACCGCCGACCAACGCCGCGCCGACGCCCTCGTCAAGCTGACCACCGACGCCGGCACGCGCAAAGGGTCGCAGGGCGGGGCGCGGGTGAACGTGACAGTCGCCCTGTCCACCCTGCTGTTCCTCGATGACCAACCCGGCGCCCTCGACGGGCACGGCACCATCCCCGCCAGCATCGCCCGCG
>NZ_CAXTQF010000062.1:0-19140 GCF_964246335.1 uncultured Jatrophihabitans sp.
GCCGCCGGTGCCGCCGCCGGTGCCGGCGCCGGTGCCGCCGCCGGTGCCGCCGGTCCTGCCGGCGGTGCCGCCAGGCCCGCCGCCACGGACTCGTCCGTCTGCGACGATGGGTTGCGTGACCGGACCTGACCTCACGGCCAGTGCGAACGCCTCGGGCGGCGCACAGGCCGCGGCGGTACCGCCCGGAACGCGGCAGCCGCTCGTCCGCGACACGACCCTGCTCGCGAGCCTGCCGGTGGCGGTCGTGGCCGGCGCCGGACTCGCGGTAGCGGGGCGCTACAGCAGCCTCGGCCTGGTCGTGGCGCTCGCCGTCGTGCAGGCGGCGCTGGCGCTCGCCTGGGTGTTCGGCGTCGGGCTGCCGGGCCGGTGGGGAACATTGATCATCGCCGGGCTCGCGTCCGGCGGCGCGGACTTCGCGGCGTGCCACTGGCCGCACGGCCGGCTCGGCACCTTGCTCGCCGTGCTCGGGCTCGCGGTGCCGGTGATGTACGTGCACCAGCTGACCCGCGGAGCGGCGCGGGTGCGCGTCGTCGCCTCGCTGGGTTCGGTGGCGGTGCTGGTGCTCGCCGAGGTCGCGTTGCCCGCCTACCTGCAGCTGCGCCACGAATTCACCGCATCCGACGGCGGCGCGCTGGCCGGCCGCGTCGTAGCGGCCGCGGTCGGCGCGGTGGCGGCCGCCATCGTCGTCGGTTACCTCGTCGACCTCATCGTTCCGCTGCCGCGCTTCGACGTCGCCGTGCCGCGTGGCGTGCCGGCCCTCATTGCCGCGGCGGCGCTCGGCGGCGCCGTCGGCTACCTGACGCTGCGCGGGCAGGTGGCTTTCGTCGGGGGCCGGTCGGCGTTCGTCGGTGCCGCGCTGGGTGCGTTGGCCGGGCTGCTCGCCGTGGCGGCATCGTTCGTCCTGTACTCGGTGCCCGAACCCGCCAACCGGATCGGCCGGTTGTTCCGCCCGGCCGCCGGCGCCCTGTTGCCCTTGGCGTTCCTCGCGCCGGCCGCGTTCCTGATCTGCCTGTCGATCCGTTCCTGACGGACCGTCACGTCGCATGCTCGTCGCTCTGCTCGTCGTCGCCGTGGTGCTCGTCGTGCTCGGCGTCGGCCTGCTGGTGCTGGACGGCCGGTGCGCGACGTTGGCGCAGCAGCACGCCTCGGCCTACCTGTCCGCGCCGTTCGGACACCCGGCGACGGTCCGGGTGCACGGCCGGCCGTTCCTCACCCAGGCGGTCCGCGGCCGGTACCGCGACGTCGAGGTGCTCGGCCGCCTGCGCGTCGGGGAGATCCGCGACGCGACGCTCGTCGCGCACCTCACGAACGCCTATCTCCCCGCGCGTGACCTGCTCGGCCGCCGGGCCCGGGAACTGCCCTGCGAACACGTCGAGGGCCGGTTGGTGCTGCCCTACGACGAGCTCGCGCGGCTCGCGCGCATCCCCGGGCTCGTGCTGGCGTTCGAGGGTGAACGGCTGATGGCGTCCGCGGCGCTGCCGGTGCCGGGCTTCAGCCAGCTCGCCCGTGTTTCCGGCGAAGCGCAGCTCCAGCTGTCCGGCGGCGCGTCGGTGCGGTTGCGCATCCGCGGGATCTCCGTCGCGGGCATTGCGCTGCCGATGGCCGTGCTCAGCCAGCTGCTGCCGAGCCTCGACGCGCCGATCCCGCTGCCACCGCTGCCGTACGGGCTGCAGGTCACCGATCTGACGCCGACCGCGACAGGTCTGGTCGTCGACGGCTCGGCGAATGCGGTGGTCTTCCGCCGCTACGACGATCCGGCCCGTCCCACTGTGCAGGACGAGCGTCCCGAAGCCTGAACCGCCCGGGTGGCGGCTGCGGCGCACACCTGGATACGCTCGCTGGCATGAGCATCTCGCTCCTCGTGAGCGCGCCGGTCACCACCGCGCTCACCTCCCGCCGCGCGGTCGACCTGTGCCGCGTGCGCAGCTGCCTGTGTCGCTGCAGCTGACCCACCGCACCCGCGCGTGAGCGCACCTGTCATCTGACGACGGCGTGCTGTCCGTACGTCCGTGTCCCGCTACACATTCGAGGAGATATCCATGAGCCGCGCTGACGCGCTCGTCTCGGCCGACTGGGCCGAAGAAAATCTCGACACCGACGGCGTGGTGTTCGTCGAGGTCGACGAAGACACCTCCGCCTACGACGGCGGCCACATCCGCGGCGCCGTCAAGCTCGACTGGAAGACCGAGCTGCAGGATCAGGTCCGTCGCGACTTCGTCGACAAGGAGCAGTTCGAGAAGCTGCTCTCGGACAAGGGCATCGGCAACGACGACACCGTCGTGCTCTACGGCGGCAACAACAACTGGTTCGCCGCCTACGCCTACTGGTACTTCAAGCTCTACGGCCACGACCAGGTGAAGCTGCTCGACGGCGGCCGCAAGAAGTGGGAACTCGACGGCCGCGAGCTGTCGTCGGACACCGTGTCACGCCCCGCCACGCAGTACCAGGCGAAGGACCAGGACACCTCGATCCGCGCGTTCCGCGACGAGACGGTGGCCGCGATCGGCAAGAAGAACCTGGTCGACGTCCGCTCGCCCGACGAGTTCAGCGGCAAGCTGCTCGCCCCGGCGCACCTGCCGCAGGAGCAGAGCCAGCGCGGCGGGCACATCCCGACGGCGCTGAACGTGCCGTGGTCGAAGGCCGCGAACGAGGACGGCACCTTCAAGTCCGACGACGAACTCGCGAAGCTCTACGGGGACGAAGGCCTGGACGACGGCAAGGACACCATCGCCTACTGCCGCATCGGCGAGCGGTCGAGCCACACCTGGTTCGCGCTGCACGAGCTGCTCGGCCACCAGAACGTCAAGAACTACGACGGCTCGTGGACCGAATACGGCTCGCTCGTCGGCGTCCCGATCGAGAAGGGCTGAGTTCGGGTGAGTGAGCATCGCAGGGCCGCTCACGGCCCGAGGAGCGGAGCGAGCCAGCCGATGAGCGCTCGCGCGAAGAGGAGTTAGCAATGTGTGGAGCGCCTGCCCAGACGCCGACGCTGCCGGCCGGTATCGACCTCGAGAAGGAAACCGTCATCTACGGCGTCGTCTCGTCCTCGGACGACGCGCCGGTGCCCGGTGCCTACGTGCGACTGCTGGACGCGGGTGACGAGTTCACCGCGGAGGTCGTGACGTCGGCCACCGGCGACTTCCGGTTCTTCGCCGCGCCCGGCACCTGGACGCTGTCGGTGCTGCACCGCGACGGCAAGGCCCGTCGCGCGGTGCAGGCCACGGCGCCGGGCCTGCTCGAGGTGTCCCTCACCCTCCAGTAATCGCCTTCCCACCCAGGATGGTCGCTGTTTGTCTCGAATTCGCGACCATCCCGGGTGGGAAGACGTCAGTAGACGAGGGCTTGGGCGCCGTCGCGCAGCACTTCGTCGACGAAGCTCGCCGACCCTGCGATGCGCACGTCCGCGAGCAGGTCGTCCGGCGTCAGCTCGCGACGTGCCGCGCACTGCGTGCACACCGTCAGCGAACCGCCCGCCACGACCGCGTCGCGCAGGTCGGCGAGCGGCGCCGAGTGCGGCAGCTCGAACTGCTCGGCGCGCCCGGGCACCGCGAACCACACGGCGTCGCCGGTCAGCCACATCGACACCTGCGCGCCCGCGGCCACTGCGGTGGCCGCGACGGTGAATGCCTGCGCACATCGCTCCGGCGACTCCGCGCCCGCCGTGCACTTGACGACGAGAGGTCGGGCCGCAGCAGCGTCGTTCATGTCCCCATCTTCGCCCAGTGCCTGCGGTAGCGTCCGGCGCGTGGACACGTTCTCCCTGGGCGTCCTCGTCGCCGCCTTCCTGATCATCGGCGTGTACGCGACGTACGCGCTGATGCGGCTGTTCGGCGACGAGCCCGACAACGGGTGAGCGACCCGGCGCCGGACACCACCGACCTGCGGGCCGGCGCGCCGATCCATGACGACCTGCTCGCGCTGCTGCCGCTCGTCGGCGTGTGGCGCGGCACCGGCGCGGGCGTGGTGCCGTCGTCCGGCGAGCAGTTCACCTACGGCCAGCTCGTCACGTTCGCGCACGACGGCCGCCCGTTCCTCGGTTACGAGTCCCGATCGTGGTTGACCACGCCTGACGGCGACGTGATCCGCCAGGCCTGGCGCGAGACAGGGTTCTGGCGGCCGGGCCGGGACGAGGACGCGATCGAGGCGGTGCTCGCCAGCAACACCGGACAGGCGCTCGTGTTCGCCGGGACGGCCGGTGACCAGCAGTGGGACCTCGCCACCACGGTTGCCGCACACACCTCCACCGCGGACGACGTCGACGCCGAACGGCGCTTCTACGCGGTGCGCGGCGACGAACTGCTCTACGCCACCGAGCTCGCGACGCCCGGTGCGGCGCTCGCCGCGCATCTGAACGGTCGGCTCGTCCGGCAACCCGCCGCGCAGGCCTGAATCACCGCAACGTCCGGGTACACCACGCTTCCGGAGCTTTATGTGTAACGCCTTGTCATACCCACGGGTAACTGCTACACCTTGTGATAGGTAGCTCGCGCTGCCGGCCGAGCAACGGCGTCGTTCTCGTGAAGGAGAAGGCCATGACCGCAGCTACGCCCGTCGAAGGTCTACGCAAGACCGCGAACCGGTTGCTCGGCTCGTCGGCCAAGAACTCCTACGACCCGGGTCTGGACATCGACTGGGACGCCCCGGTCGAACTGGACATGAAGTTCATGCCGCTCGAGCGCACCTCGCTCTACGGCACCGCCCTCTGGGAGCGGATGAGCGACGAACAGCGCATCGAGCTCTCGCGCCAGGAGCTCGCCAGCATCGCGTCTACCGGACTGTGGTTCGAGATGATCCTCATCCAGATGCTGACGCGCTGGGCCTACGACCGCGACCCGCAGGACTCGCGCGTGCAGTACGCGCTGACCGAGATCGGCGACGAGACGCGGCACATCCTGATGTTCGCGAAGGCGATCGCGCGCCTGGGCACACCGACGTACCGCCCGGGCAAGGTGCTGCACAACCTGGCGCGGATCTACAAGGCGACGAGTGACGGGCCGAGCCTGTTCGCGCCCGTGCTGGTTGCGGAGGAGATGACCGATCGGCTGCAGCGCGAGATGGTCAACGACGAGACGGTGCATCCGCTCGTCCGCATGGTCAACCGCATCCATGTCGTCGAGGAAGCGCGGCACGTGCGGTTCGCGCGTGAGGAGGTCGCGCGGCAGATGCAGACGGTCGGGCCGGTCGGCAAGGCTGTCGGCAACCTTGCCTCGGCGCTCGTCGCGGTCGCGGTGGCCGGTGCGCTGATCAACCCCGACGTCTACGCGCAGGTCGGCCTGGATCGCCGCGAAGCTATCCGCGAGGCGCGCAACAACCCGAACTTCCACGAGACGCGCCGCTGGATGGCCGAGAAGATCGTCGCGTTCCTCACCGAGCAAGGCCTGATCACCTGGTACACCAGGCCGATCTACGCCCGCGCCCATCTGGTCTGATCGGCCGCCCGCCATGCCGTGTTGATCAGCGACCAGGCGGATTAGATGGACGATCCCCGAGCCGGGCCGACCGAGAGTCTCGGCCGGGTCGACTGGACGGGTCGACAGCTCGGGGATCGGGTAGCTACCAGGGAATTGCTCGCCGCCGCAGATCGGCCGCGGTGGGGAACATGCCCTCGCGAGTCCAAGATGTTGCGGCGGTTAGCTGGAAGCCACCTCACGCGTCCAATAAGTACACAACTTTGGACCACCCCCTCTCTCGTGTACTGACACGGTACGACGCAGGTGAAGGCTGCGGCAACGTCACTAGGCCGAAGCCGGTCGCCAGCCCGGCGACAGCCGCGTCAGAAGTCGCAGAACCGCTTGATCTCGCCGTCCAGGTGCGGCGAGCGGCTGCGGGCGACACCGTCGAGTTCGATCACCTCGACCGGTCCGCGGACCGAGCTGACGATCCACAACGCGTCGGCGGCATGCAGCTCGTCGAGGTGCGCGAGCGTGTTCGCGGTACGCCACCCGGTTGCGTCGGCGTTGTCGAAGAGCAGGCGTTGCGTGGTGCCGGCGAGGATGCCGGTCGCGCCGGTCGGGGTGGTGTGCAGCGTGCCGCCGGCGGCCCAGACGAGCGAGCCGGTGGGCGTCTCGAGCGCGTAGCCGTCCGCCGACACGAACAGCACGTCGTCCGCGCCGCGACGTTCGGCCTCGCGGCCGGCAGCCATGTTGATCGCGTAGGACAGCGTCTTGACGCCGCCGAGCAGCCACGGCGCATCGGTGAATGCGGCCGACGTCACGCCGCGCTGCAGGCTGATCACCCGCACTCCTTCGCCGCGTTGCCGGATCGCCGCCGGGGCCACCACGGTCAGGAACGCGAAACCGGTGGGCCGGCCGTCCGCCGCGCCGCGGGTCAGGACGAGCTTCAACGCGCCCTCGCCGCTTTCCGGCCACGCCGTGACCGCCGTCGCGACCAGCTCGCGCCACGCGGCAGTGTCGAACTCGAGGCCGAGCGCTGCGGCCGATCGCGCCATGCGGGCCAGGTGCGCGTCCAGCTTCGTCACGACGCCGTCGCGCACGTGCAGGCCCTCGAAGCAGCCGTCACCGCGGGTGAGGCCGGCGTCGTCGGCGCGCACGATCGGCGCGTCGGCATCGACCAGGCCGCGGCCGAGTACGGCCACGACGTTCGCGGGGGCCGGCACGGCCTCCGTTGACTGTTCGCTTCGCTGCTCGGACACGGCTCGCCAGGCTACCTACCATGGGCGGTGATGACCGCGCACCACTCGCACCCGCACGACTCCGCGCACGCGCAACGGTCCACGCAACGGCTCGTGACCGCGCTGCGTGAGCGCGGCATGCGCGTCACCGCGCAACGCGAGCAGGTGCTGGCGGCGGTGCACCGACTCGGCCATGCGACGCCCGAGCAGATCGGCGAGGCCGTCGACGGCGTCGACGTCGCCACCGTCTACCGCACGCTCGAGCTGCTCGAGGAGCTCGGCCTGGTCCGGCACACCCACCTCGGGCACGGGCCCGCGTCCTACCGGCCGGCCGACGATCAGCACATCCACGTCGTGTGTCACAGCTGCGGCGCGGTGGTGGACGCCGCGCCCGACCTCGCCGATTCGATCGCCGAACGACTGCACGCCGACAACGGCTTCGAGCTCGACCGCGCGCACTTCACCGTCTTCGGCCGATGCGCGTCGTGCGCCGCCACCGAGGCCGGCGCCGGAACAAACCCCCGCGCGCGGACGCTGTCCCAGACGTCATGACGAACTATGTGCAGACCGCGGTAGCGGCGACCGAGCGCGACGCCGGGGTCACCTGGCACTACGGCGATCCGTTGCGCGAGCAGCGGGCGCTTGCCACCGGTGTCGGGGTGATCGACCGCAGCAACCGGGATGTGCTGGTCGTGCCCGGCGAGGACCGGCTCGCGTGGCTGCACTCGATCTGCTCGCAGCACGTGGCAGATCTGGGCGACGGCGACGCGACCGAGTCGCTCGTCCTCTCCCCGCACGGACACGTCGAGCAGCACTGGCAGGTGACCGAGCTGAACGACACGGTGTGGCTCGACACCGAGCCCGGGGCCGCGCCGGACGTGCTGAAGTACCTGCAGATGATGCGTTTCCTCAAGCGCGTCGAACCGGTTGACGTCACCGACCAGTGGGCCGTGCTCTCTCTCGTCGGGCCGGCGAGCGCCGAGTTGCTCGCGCTCGCGGGGCTTCCGGTGCCCGAGCGTGCCGGGCGGGCCACCGCCCTAGACGGCGGCGGCCTCGTGCGCCGCATGTCCTGGCCCGGTCCGGACGCCGCAGACCTGATCGTGCCGCGGATGAGCGCCACCGACGTGTTCGACCGCCTCGTGCAGGCCGGCGCCGCGCCGACCGGTCTGTGGGCGTTCGAGGCCGCGCGGGTCGAGGCGCGCCGGCCGCGCCTCGGTTTCGAGACCGATCACCGCACAATCCCGCACGAGGTCGGCTGGATCGGGCCGGCCGTGCACCTGGACAAGGGCTGTTACCGCGGGCAGGAGACGGTCGCGCGGGTGCAGAACCTCGGCCGGCCGCCGCGGATGCTCGCGCTCGCCCACCTGTCCGGCGAGACCGATGTGCTGCCCGAACCCGGTACGCCGGTCGAGCTGGCCGGACGTGCCGTCGGCTTCCTCGGCACCGCGGTCCACCACTACGAGCTCGGCCCTGTCGCGCTCGTCGTCGTCAAGCGCAACGTGCCGACGGACGCCGCGCTGCAGGTCGGCGAGCACACCGCCCAGCTTGACGTCGGCTGACGGGCGCCGCGCCGTAACGCCGGCCACAATGCTTGCTGCGTGCTTGCAACAGCTAGCACTCTTCGAGACGATAGCTGCGTGATCGCCGAAGGACCGAAGGAACAGGCCAAGCGCGGCGCTGCAACGATCGGGGAGTTCATCCGCGAGCAGCGCCAGCAGGGTCAGGTCTCGGTGCGTCAGCTGGCCCGACTCGCCGGCGTGTCCAACCCGTACCTGTCGCAGATCGAACGCGGCGTGCGCAAGCCGAGCGCGGAGATCCTGCAGCAGATCGCCAAGGGGCTGCGGATCTCGGCCGAGCAGCTGTACGTGCGTGCCGGGATCCTCGAAACGCGCGAGGGCAATCAGGAACTCGTCGCGGCCATCCTGGTCGACGAGGACCTGGGTGAGCGGCAGAAGCAGGTGCTGCTCGACATCTACGAGTCGTTCTGCCGGGAGAACGCGCAGACGCGTGCCTCCGCAGATCCGTCCGCGGTCGCGGCCACCGGCAGCTGACCGGCGCCGCAGACCGATCCGCCACCCCAGCACAAGGAGTGCATTCATGTCCATCACCAGCGACATCCGCTCGTACGCCGACAACGCCGTGAGCCAGGGCAAGCACGTGCTCGATCAGGCGCAGTCCTCCCTCAACGACGTCACCGGCCGCGCCCGCGACAACGTCACCGACCTGCGCGCCTCGGCGGAGAAGGTCGTCAACCTCGACGCCGTGACCACGGCCATCGAGCCCTACGTCGCGCAGCTGCGGCAGTACTCCACCGCCGTCACCGACCGCGTCGAGCACGCCGTCGACGGACTGCGCAGCGACAAGCGCATCGGCGGCCTGATCGACTCGGCAGAGTCGTTGAGCAACACCGTGGTCGAGACGTTCAACCAGCGCGTCGTCAAGCCGGTGCAGTCACTGACCGGCCGCAGCACGTCGCGGCCGACGACCACCCGCAAGGCCGCCCCGAAGCCGCGGCCGGCGAAGTCGGCCAACACCCGCCCGGCCGCCAAGTCCGGCACGCGCAAGCCCGCCACCACCCGCTCGGCCAGCGCGAAGACCCCGGCCAAGACGGCCGCCAAGACCGCGCGCAAGACCGCGGCGAAGCGCCCGTCCAGCAGCTGACGGCACCCTGCTCGTGATCATGCACCGATCGGCGCCTCGGCCCGGTCGGGGCATGATCACGACAGCCGCGCTCGTTCGGCGCTGGGTACGCTGACGCGGTGGACGCCGTCAGCCCGCTCTACTACTGGACCTACCAGGTCCTGTTCTGGGCTGCCGTCGCGCTGCGGGCGTGGGCGCTGCTCGACTGTCTGACACGCAAGGCCGCGGCCTTCCCGGCCGTCGACAAGCTCACCAAGCCGGCCTGGCTGCTGATCCTCGTGGTCTCGGGCGTCGTCGGCACCGTCGCCGGGCCGGTCGACTACAGCCCGCTGTCACTCATCTCGATCGTCGTCGCGTCCGTCTACCTCGCCGACGTCCGCCCCGCGGTTCGCGAGATCACCAGCGGGCGCTAGCCGCACACCGGTCGCCACCGCGACCGCCAGCACACCGAGCAGCACGCCGGTGACGACGTTCGCCGCAGTCGGCGTGAACCCGGACGGCGCCAGCACGCAGGCGCCGGCACCGAGGACCAGCACCAGGGCACGCCGCCCGGCGTTCGCCGTCGGCGCGTAGCACGCGGCCGGCCACAGCAGGTACCACGGGAACAGCGACGGCGCGAACAGCGCGATCGCGAGCAGACCGCCCCCTGCGCTCAGTTCCGGTGGACGTCGGCGCGCCGTCGCCACGACGTAGACCACCGCACACGCCATCGCGATCAGCGCCGCCGCACGACCGCCGACCGCGAGGTCGTCGTAGGACGCGCCGCGCACGACCGGCGCGAGCACCACGCTGACGCCTCCGGCGATCGAGTACGGCGTATGGGTGCTGAACTGTTGACCGACGCTCGTCACCCAGCCGAAGCCGTGCGGCACGGCGAATCCGGCCGCCGCACCGATCGCCACCGCCACCCCGACCTCGCGCACCGCGGCGCGCGTTCGGTGGCGGCGCGTTCGGTCGCGTCCGACGTGCCAGTGCGCGACGACGAGCACCGCGGCGACGAGCCAACCCTGCCCGAGCAAGCAGCCGGCCAGGCTGGCCACGATCACGCCGGCGAGCCAACGGTGCTGGGCGGCCAGCGCGAGTGCGGTGACGACGAGCGCGATCAGCAGTCCGTCCAGGTGCGCGGCGGACACGACGTACAGAAGCAGGGCCGGGTTGAGCACGGTGAGCGCGAGCGCGCAGTCGCGCCGTCCGCCGGCGTCCGGATCGGCCCGGCGTGCCTCGGCGAGATCCGCAGCCCGCACGCCCAGCAGGATCACCGCGAGCACCGCGACCGCCCGCAGCACGAGCACCGCGCCCAGCGCGCTGCCCGAACTGATCGACACAGCCAGGTGCTGCAGCACCGTGCCCAACGGTCCGGCCGCGCTCGGCGTCCCGCGCGCGCCGGGATCGATCGCCGCGACGACGTCGCGGGCACCCAGGCTCGACGGCGCCGATACGTACGGGTCGGCGCCCTCGCGTTGCAGCAGGCCGTAGCTCGCGTAGCCGTAGACGGCGGTGTCGAGCAGCGGCGGCCCGACAGCGAACGGCACCGCCCACGCGCCGGCGAGCAACCACATGCGGCGCATCGGTTGCGGGTGGCGGCGCACGAACCACACCACGACGAGCCACAGCACCGTCAGCGCCAGGACCGCGGCGAGCAGCAGCGCACCCGGCAGCGTGCCCCGGGTGTCGGCCACGTGCGCGTCCTGCAGCCCCAGCCAGGTGCTCAGCGGGCGGGTCGCGGTCGCCGCACCCACCCGGCCGCCGGCGACGACGATGCTCGCGGCGAGCAGGAATCCCGCCGACGCGAACGCCGGCACCGGCCGATTGCCGACCTGACGGCGGGCCGTGTCCAGCCCGTGCAACGCCTTCTCGGCGAGATCGTTCACTGGCGCCTGTCGTCCGGTTGCGGTTGGGGCCAGACCTTATCCGGCATCCCTTACCTGATCCGAACACGTTCTTGCTGCGCGGCCAACCGTTGCGACGCATCGTGGTAGATGCAACGCAGACGCCCTCAAGAAGGAGATCCATGTATCGCAAGGTCCTGATCACTGGCGTGACCGCCGCGGCCATCATCGGCGCCGGCGGAACGGCACTGGCGGTCACCGGGTCCGACTCTCCGTCGACCCCGGCCAAGCCGAGCTCGTCGAGCGGCTCCTCGGCCAAGCACGACCACGACGGCAAGAAGGGCAAGCACGGCAAGCACGGTCTGCTGCGCCGCCTCGAGCACGGTCAGTTCGTCAGCCGAGGCAAGGACGGCAAGACCGTCACACACGACCTGATCTCCGGCACGGTCACAGCTGTGTCGCCGTCGTCGATCACCGTCCAGTCGGCGGACAAGAAGAGCGAGACGTTCGCCGTCACGAAGGACACGAAGATCCGTGTCCGGGACAACGGCAAGGGTGCGGAGTCGACGATCAACAAGGTCGCCAAGGGTGACCGCGCGGTGGTCGCCGGCACGGGCACGTCGAAGTACACCGCGCTGCACGTCGTCGACGTGAAGGGCGCCAAAAAGACGAAGTGAGCTGCGCTCAGCGCGGCTGATTCACGAGCGGGAGGCGCACGGTGAACCGTGCGCCTCCTTCTTGTGCGTGGCCGGCCTCGACGCTGCCGCCGAGGCGCTGCGCGAGTCCGCGCACGATGGCCAGACCGAGGCCGGTGCCGACCTGGCGCACGCCACGGTAGCGCTGGTGCAGTACGCCCTGGTCGAACGCGACGCCGAGGTCCGCGTCGGTGAGGCCCGGGCCACCGTCGCGCACCTCGAGCACGGCATCCGGGGGCTCGACCCGGGCGGCCAGCACGATCGTGGAACCGGCCGGCGTGACGCGCAGTGCGTTGTCGAACAAGCCGTCGAGCATCTGTCGCACCCGCGCGGCGTCGGTGACGGTACGGATGGGGACGTCGGACGCCTCGAGCCGGAAGCCGACATCCCCGGCGGCGCAGCGCGCGGACCATACCTGCGCCGCGGACGCCACGACGCCGCGCAGATCCACCGCGCCGAGGTCGATCCGGAAGTCGTGCGCGTCGAGCCGGGCCAGATCGAGCAGGTCCCCGACGAGGCGTTCCAGGCGGCGTGCCTCGTTGAGCACGACACCGCCGACGTAGGGCGCGTCAGCCGCGTCCACCACTCCCTCGGCGAGCGATTCGGCGTAGCCGGTGATCGCGGTGAGCGGGGTGCGCAGATCGTGCGACACGGACAGCAGGAACTCCCGCTGCCGGCCTTCGGAGTGGCGCAGCGCGCCCGCGAGCGTGTTCATCGCCGTGTTGACCTCGGCCACCTCCGCCGGCCCTTCGACCGGCAGCGTCACGTCGCGGTTGCCCAGGGCCATCGAATGCGCTGCCGTCGCGGTACGGCGCAGCGAGCGTGCCATCCGCCAGGCGACGAGCAGGCCGATCACCGCGGCGAGGACGCCGGCGATCAGCAGCGCGAGCAGCAGTCGCCGGATGGCGCTGCGGCTCTGTGCAACGGCGTCGACCTGTCGTTGCGCCAGCACGATCGCGCGCTTCGCGCCGTCCGGCGCGTCGGCCAGCGGACGGATCTCGACGAAGACGGTGGTGCCGTTGACGCTGCGGGTGGCGGACACGGTGCGCCCGGCACGCACGGCGGCGAAGTCGGTGGCGGTGGCGGACCGGCGCACGAGTGCCGTCTTGGACAGGTCACGCGTTGCGGTGCCGTCGACGACGAGCAGCCCGCTTCGTACGCCGAGCTTGTTCAACGCCTTGCGCAGATCCTGCAAGGCGGCGGGTCGCGACGGCTGTTCCGAGCCCAATGCGTGCGCGACGTCTGCGAGACGTTGCAGCGTCCGGTGCGCGGAGTCGGCGCCCGTGTTTCGGATCAGGCCGGTCGCCAACGCCGCGGCGACGATCGCGGTGAGAACGGCGATCCCGACGCTGAGCAGCGCGATGCGGGTCGCCAGCGACTGCGGGCGCCGTCGCCGGCGGGTCGCTCCCGGAGCCGGGCGGGCCTCAGTTCTCGGCGGCGTAACCGACACCGCGCACCGTCCGGATCGGGCTCGCGTCGCCGAGCTTCGCGCGCAGCTGCGCGACGTGCACGTCCACCGTGCGCGTGCCGGCCACCGACGAATAGCCCCACACCTCGGAGAGCAGCTGCTCGCGGGTGAAGACGCGGCCGGGTTTGCGCATCAGGTGGGCGAGCAGATCGAACTCGGTGGCCGTCAGATTGAACTCGACGTCATCGGACGTCACCCGCCGCCGGGTCGCGTCGAGCACGATCCGTCCCACGGTCTGCGGTGCGGCCTCCGGTGCGCCGTGCGTGCGGCGCAGCACGCCCGTGACGCGCGCGACGAGCTCGCGCGGCGAGAACGGCTTGGTGACGTAGTCGTCCGCGCCCATCTCCAGCCCGACGATGCGATCGACCTCGTCATCGCGGGCGGTCACGAACAGCACCGGCGTCCAGTCGTCGTCGGCTCGTAGCCGCCGGCAAATCTCGACGCCGTCCATGCCGGGCAGCCCGACGTCGAGAATGATCGCGGCGGGGCGCAGGCGGCGAATGGCGTCCAGCGCACGGTCTCCGTGCTGCTCGACGTGCACGCCGTACCCCGCCTTCGCCAGGTTCAGCCGGACGACATCGGCGATGGCGGGCTCGTCCTCGACGATGAGGACCAGACCGCGGGCGCGGCTGTCCCGCGGCTCGGACGTCACGACGACGATCGTATTCGGGCCGCCTGCCGGCAACGTCAGGATCGTGTTCGAAGTGGCCAATCGATGTGGATGATCTACGCTTCGTCGATGTCGAGTTCGGGCAGCCGCCGTGGGCTGATCGCGCTCGGCGTCGCGGCCGTGACACTCGCCGGGTGTTCCGGCTCGAGCCCGACGGTCGGTGCGCCGACGTCCGGCGGCCCGAAGCCGACGACGTACCAGGGGCGGTGGCTGGACTCCGCGCTGCATCTGCGGGGACCGGTGTCGGTCGTCGACGGCATCGCGCTGGCGAGCACGGGTGAGCCCGGCCAATCCGACCCACCCGCGCTTGCCGCCGTCGACGCGGCCACCGGCCGGGTGCTGTGGCGGGTGAAGGTCGCGCCCTACACCGGTGCCCAGCACAACGGCCCGGAATTGCCGCTGGGCTTCCACACCGCACGGGGCGCGCTGGCCGTCGACGTCGAGCTGACGGCGAAGTCGCAGGCCCGGCTCGTCGGCCGGGCTGCCCGCACCGGTGCGGTGCGGTGGACGGTGTCGCTGCCGAGCGACGATGCGTCATTCGACTTCAGCTCGCTGGTCCGGTGCGCAACGGCGGTGTGCCTGAGCGTCGGCAACGGCCTGCGTGCGGTCGACCCGGCGACCGGCCGCACGAGATGGACTCGCAGCGTCAAGCACGCCGATGTCGGCCGGCCGATCTACAGCGGGGCCGGCATCGTGGTGACGTCCGGCGCCGATTTCCCGTTGCGCGCCTTCTCGGCCGGTACCGGGCGGCCATTGTGGGCGATCCGCGCGGAACCGACGACGAATGCCGAGTTGGACCAGGTCGACACTTCGCCGTATCCCAGTCGGTACGTGCTGGGCCACGAATTGATCGCCGTCGGCACCCATGGGTCCGTCGGTACGGATCTGCGCACCGGCCACATCGAGTGGACGCGCCCCGGGTGGCGCCTGGCCGGACCCGGACAGCCGACCGTCGCCGACGACGGCGTGACGCTTGCCACGACGACGGTCCTGGCCACCGACGGGGACGGACGGCTCGTCGCCCTGCGGTCCGACGGCAGCGTCGCGTGGCAGTCGACGCATTCCGGATTCGCCGACGACCTCGGCGACCAACTCGGGTGGAGCGCTGACCTGTCGCAGGTCTGGGTGGTCGGCGACGATGCCATGCGCACCGGCTACCGCACCAGCGACGGCGCAGCGCTGTCGGAACACCGCGGTCCGCCGCTCGTGCTGACGCCGGTCGACTACGTTCCTGCTCTGCTGAAACCACGATCGGTGCGGTGGGTGAGCGCCGCCGGGGCGCCGGTGCCGTGGGGGGTGACGCCGTCCGCGCCGGCGTGGGCCGGACCGGCCGGAGGTGTTCATCGGCTGGTCGACGGCCCGGACGGTTCGCTCACCGGCTTCCGGGTGAGCTGACGGACGTCAGTCGAACAGCGACAGCTGCGCCGGCTGCGGGCGGCGCGGCGCGAGCTTCGGCAACCGCTTCGGCGCCGGCGTCCAACCCGGGTCGGTGCGCTGCCACGGCATCGCGAACGACCGTGGCGCGGCAGCCGGCTCGACGTCGTCGGTGTGCTCGTCGGCGAGCACCCGCAGCGCGTCCTTGGCCGTCCAGGTCAGCCCGAAGCGGCGACAGGCGAAGCGGACGGCGTCGGCGTCCAGCGGCAACCGGCCCGGACCGGAGGCGAGGTCCAGCCCGAGCTCGACATCGTGCCGCATGGCCATGACCTCGCAGTTGTGCGCCCAGGCTGCGTGCGCATCGGCGTGTCGCAGGCGGCGCGCGACGCCGGCACCGAGTGCGGATTCGACGGCGGCGAGATCGGCGCAGGCGGCGGCCGCGGAGCCGAAGTGCTGCAGCACGGCGGCGGCGGTGCGCGGGCCGATGCCGCGCACGCCGGGCAGGTTGTCCGACGGGTCGCCGCGCAGCGCCGCGTAGTCGCGGTAGTGCTCCGGGCGGATGCCGAGCAGCAGCTCCAGGCGGTCGGCGGTCATCACCGGCGAGGCGTCGACGCCGCCGTTGATGATGCGCAGCACGCGGGTGTGCTCGTCGATCAGTGCGAACGCGTCGCGGTCGGAGGTGACGACCACCGTGCGGGCGCCGAGGGTCGGCGCCAGAGCTGCTGCAGAGGCGAGGACGTCGTCCGCCTCGAGGCCGGCCGGCACCACGACGTGCAACCCCATCGCATGCACGGTGGCGACGGCGGTGGCCAGCTGATCGACAAGGGTGTCGAGCTTGTCGGCGCGCTGCGCCTTGTACGCCGGCCACTGCTCGCGACGTACCGAGTGATCGGGGTCGTCGAAGCCGATCACGACGACGGCCGGGCGGATGCGGTCGACGGCGGCGACGAGCTGCATCAACAGCCCACGCACCGCCCATGCGGGCCGGCCGTCGGCGTGGGCACCGGTGCGGGCCTGAGCGTGGAAGCTGCGGTGGACGAGCGAGTTGCCGTCGACGGCCAACACAACCGGGGTGTCGGTGTCGGCGTCCACGCCCCCACTCTCGCACGCGCGTCCGACGATCGGTGGTGTGGTTCGCGCGCGTCGTGGCTGCAGAACCGTCCAGGTCCGGGCGGGGCGGACGCCCGCGGGCGGTCGAGCCCCTGGACGCCGTACGGCTGCCCGCGCACTCGCCGACTTCTCGTCGCCCAGGCGACGGATTGTGAGCGTTTCCTAGTGCGGCGGTGCGCCGGAATCGGTGGCCGGTGCGTCGTCGTCGAGGTCGGGCTCGACGTCGTCCTCCGCGACCTCCTCCTGCGTCCGGCCTTCGGCGATGTACTCGTCGTCGTGCGTGAGGCGGCCTATCACTTCCTTCGCCTTGCCGGCGACGATGTTGGAGTATTTCGAGCGTCGCTCGTGCGGGATGTCGTCGCTGTGCTCGTCAGCCATGCGTCCGTTCTACCCGCGGCGTCACTGGAAACCGACCACCTCGTGCGGCCGGTACGGCTTCGCGAGACGCGCCAGTTCGTCGTCGGTCAGCTCGAGATCGACCGCCGCCACCGCGTCGTCGAGGTGCGCGGCCTTGGTGGCCCCGACGATCGGCGCCGTCACCACCGGGTTGGCCAGCACCCACGCCAGCGCGACCTGCGCGCGCGACACACCGCGCTCGTCGGCGACCTGCGCGACGGCGTCGACGATCTCCTTGTCGCTGTCGACGTAGAGGTTGCGGCCGAACTCGTCGGACTCCGAGCGGGTGGTGGTCGCGTCCCAGTTGCGGGTCAGCCGCCCGCGCGCGAGCGGGCTCCACGGGATGACGCCGATGCCCTCGTCCGCGCACAGCGGCAGCATCTCGCGCTCCTCCTCGCGGTTGAGCAGGTTGTAGTGGTCCTGCATCGTCGTGAAGCGCGTCCAGCCGTGCGCGTCGGACGTGTGCAACGCCTTGGCGAACTGCCACGCCCACATCGACGACGCCCCGATGTAACGCGCCTTGCCGGCCTTGACGACGTCGTGCAGCGCCTCGAGCGTCTCCTCGATCGGCACCGTCGGGTCCCACCGGTGGATCTGGTAGAGGTCGACGTAGTCGGTGCCCAGCCGCTGCAGGCTGGCGTCGATCGCGGCGAAGATCGCCTTGCGGGACAGCCCCTTGCTGTTCGGGCCGTCGCCGTCGACCGGCATGAACACCTTGGTGGCGAGCACGATCTCGTCGCGGTCGGCGAAGTCGCGCAATGCCCGGCCGGTGATCTCCCCGCTGGACCCGGCCGAGTACGTGTTGGCGGTGTCGAAGAAGTTGATGCCGGCGTCGAGCGCCTGCCGGAAGAACGGCCGGGAGTCGTCCTCGCCGAGCGACCAGTCGTGCCGGCCGCGGCTCGGCTCTCCGTAGCTCATGCAGCCGAGGCAGACCGCCGAGACGTCCAGGCCGGTGCTACCGAGTTTGCGGTACTTCATCTTCCGCCTTCCGTCGTCGTCAGAACTGCAGGACCAGGCGGCCGCGCACGCCGCCGGCCTCGAACCGGCGGTGCGCGTCGGCGGCCTGCGCCGCGGGCAGCGTGTCGGCGACGCGCAGGGTCAGCACGCCGTCCTCGACCTGCTGGCGCAACCGGTCGAGCGCCTCCCACTCCTCGCCCTGGGAGAACACCATCTCCGGGATGACCTGTACCCGTGATTGGCCCGCGCCGTCCCAGCCGCGGATCGTCGCCATCCGGCCACCGTCCTTGACGGCGGGCAACGCCTTCTCGTTGAACACGGCGCCGTCAGCGAGGCCGTCGACACCGTCGGGGTAGCGCTCACGCACGGCGTCGGCGAACCCGTCACCGCGCGGCAGGATCACGTCGGCACCGAGCTGCTCGATCAGGGGGCGGTCCTTGTCTGCCGCGTCGGCGACGACGGTCAGCCCGTCGGCCTTGGCCAGTTGGACGACGTAGCCGCCGAACGCGCCGGCTGCGCCGGTCACGGCGACGGTGTCGCCCGACTTCAGCTGTAACGAGTCCAGCGCGAAACGCGCGGTGAGGCCGTTCATCGGCAGGGTCGCGGCCTCGACGTCGCTCGCGCCCGCGGGCACCCGGGTCGCCGACCGCGCCGGGACGACGACGTCGCTGCGGTACGCGCCGTGCGGGCCCTTCGGCAAGACGATCGCCATCACGCGGTCACCGACGGCGACACCGGTGCCGACGTCCGCGCCGACCTCGAGCACCTCACCCGCCGCGTCCATGCCGGGCACCGCGCCGGGCGGATCGGCCTCGGGTTTGTCGTCGCGCTGGCCCGAACGCACCCCGGTGTCGGTCGGGTTCACCGCGGCCGCGGTCACGCGGATCCGCACGTCGCGTGGGCCCAGAGGCTCCTGCTCGACCTCGATGGGGTGCAGGGCCTCGGGCCCGCCGTACGTCGTCACTCCGATTGCGGTCATACCAGCCACAACAGGACGTCGACCTGCCCGATTCCGAATCGGGCATTCCGAGTGCTAGGCGAAGCGACCCGGTGGGCAGGTCTGACATCGGGTGTTGAACAGCGTGCGCCCACGTCAGCGACCGCCACCCGGGCGAGCGCCGCGATCGGAGGACACCAGACATGGCCAAGGCGTGGACGGGGATCACTGCCGGACTGCTCGCCGGGGCGGCCGGCGCAACCGCGATGAATGCAGTCAGCTACCTGGACCAGTCGGTCACCGGGGACAGCCCCAATGCGTCCGCGGTGGGTTCCGCGGTGTCCGAGACGGCGCGGCAGGCAACCGACACTGCCGGCAAGCAGGCCGACTCGACGCGCGCGAAAGCACTGGGACCGCTGGGCGGGCTGGGCAT
>NZ_CAXTQF010000063.1:0-18189 GCF_964246335.1 uncultured Jatrophihabitans sp.
CTGACAACACCCTGGGCTTGCCCGGCGGCGACGTGGGGGAATACCGGGCCCAGCGTGTCACCGGTCAACCCGGTACGCGGACCCGCCGCCGCAGCCGCCTGGACTCGCTGGTGCGCGGTGGTGCCGTCCACGCGCAGCATCCGTTCCAGGAACCGCCCCGTGCTCTTGCAGCCATGCAGGTGCGGCAGCCCGCGCCGCTCGGCCTCGTGGATCAGCCGGTAGTCCGCCGAATCCAGGCGCCAGCGCAGCCGTTCCATCTCTTGCAGGCTTGCGACCACTTCGTCATCGGCATCCCGGGTCACGTCCATGGTCAACAAGTCGTCCAGGAGCGTGTGCGCGGCAGCAAGCAGGCCGGCAGCCTGACTCACTACCGCAGTATCGCTCATGCATTCGATTCTACCCAATCGGCGGCACGTTGACAACCCTCTACCCCAACAAACACCGGGGGTAGACGGACATGAGCCGTGCGTAACCGGCAGCCGAGAACCACACCGAACCAGCCAGTCAACTCCTCGTCGCTGCGCTCTTCAACAAACAAACCCAACGCAGCCGCAACCCGGCAGCGCCGCCGACCAACTGACCAACCCCGTTGGCTCATTGCCTACCGCGGTCAGCCAATTGAGCTCTCATGCCGTCGGTGTCGATGAGGGACCAGACATCCTCAATTCGACCCTCGCGAAAGCGATAGATCACGTGCTCGGCGAACACAACGCGACGGCCCCGCACGTCGATCCCGAGGAACTCGTCGCGTGGCGAGCAGTCGAACCACAGTCGCGCCGCAACATGGTCTGCGCTGACCACGAGAACCTGAACGTCGTAGTGCAGGTCCGGGATGCGCCGTACATCGTCGGCAAGCAACGATCGGTACCGCTCACGCGTCCACGATTCGCCGTTGTAGGTCAGTTCGTCATGCACGAAACGGCCGAGGTCGTCGAACCGCCGCTCGTTCAACGCGGCGATGTAGCCGCGATAGACGCGATCGAGTCCCGAGTGGTCGACGGCCATCTCAGACCGCGGATCAGAACAGGCGCTGCGACGGATCGTCGATGCCGCGCAGCACGTCGTAGTCGAGCACCACGCACTCGATGCCCCGGTCGACCGCGAGTGTGCGCGCCTGCGGTTTGATCTCCTGCGCGGCGAAGACGCCGCGCACCGGCGCGAGCAGCGGGTCGCGGTTGAGCAGGTCGAGGTAGCGAGTCAGCTGCTCGACGCCGTCGATCTCACCGCGCCGCTTGATCTCGATGGCCACCGCGGCGCCGAGCGGATCACGGGCGAGCAGATCGACCGGACCGATCGGAGTCGGGTACTCGCGGCGCACCAACCGGTAGCCGTCGCCGAGCGTGTGGATGTGCTCGGCCAGCAGCTTCTGCAGGTGCGCTTCGACGCCATCTTTGACCAGGCCCGGGTCGACACCGAGATCGTGTGCGGAATCGTGCTCGACGGACTCGAGCGTGACGATCAATTGCTCGCCCGCCTTGTTGGTGACCGTCCACGTGCCCTCGGTCTCGACGAGGCTGCACGGCGGGCTCATCCAGTTCAGCGGTTTGTAGGACCCGCCGTCGGAGTGCACCAGCACCGAACCGTCGGCCTTGACCACCAGCAGCCGGGTGGCGAGCGGCAGGTGGGCGGTCAGCCGGCCGACGTAGTCGACGCTGCAGCGGGCAATCACCAGACGCACGCGGAGCAGTATCGCCGACGGCCGCCGTCGGGGCGCCGGCCGGTCCGGGACCTAGGGTGAACGCCGTGCCCCGCGTGCTGACGCATTTCAATCCCGGGCGGCCTCGATCGCGTCGACGACCTGGCCGAGCACATCGCTGATCGCGAAGTCCTTCGGCGTGAACACCCGCGCGACGCCGTTCTTGCGTAGCTGTTCCGCGTCGGCCTCGGGGATGATGCCGCCGACGACGACCGGCACGTCGTCCAGTCCCGCGTCGCGCAACCCACCGACGACGTCCGGCACGACGGACAGATGCGAGCCGGACAGCACCGACAGGCCGACCACGTCGACGTCCTCCTCGACGGCGGCAGACACGATCTGCTGCGGGGTCAACCGGATACCCGAGTAGACGACCTCGAACCCGGCGTCGCGCGCCCGCACGGCGATCTGCTCCGCACCGTTGGAGTGCCCGTCGAGCCCGGGCTTACCGACGAGGAACTTCAACGGCCGGCCGAGCTGCTCGCCCAGCGCGCGCACCCGCTGCTGCACCTGCGACAACGTGTCCTCGTTGCCGCCGCCGCTCGCCCCCGCGACGCCGGTGGGCGGCCGGTATTCACCGAACACCGCGCGCAGCTCGCCGGCCCACTCCCCCACGGTGACGCCCGCCCGCGCGCAGGTGAGCGAGGCCGTCATCAGGTTCTGGTCGGTCTTGGCTGCGTCGCGCAGGGCGGTCAGCGCCTCGTCGACGGCCGCCGGGTCGCGTTGCTCGCGCCATTCGCGCAGCGCCTGCTTCGCCGACTCCTCCACCGCGGGATCGACGGTCAGGATGCCGCCGTCCTCGGAACCCTGCAGCGGGTTCGGCTCGGTGTCGGTGTAGGAATTGACTCCCACGACGACGTCCTCACCGGACTCCATCCGACGCCGCCGCGCGGCCAGGGACGTCACCAGCGCGGACTTCAGGTAGCCGGATTCGACCGCGGCCACCGCGCCGCCCATGCCGAGGACGGTCTCGATCTCGGCGCGTGCGCCGGACTTGATCTGCTCGACCTTCGCCTCGACGACGGTCGATCCCTCGAACAGGTCGTCGTACTCGAGCAGGTCCGACTCGAAGGCGAGGATCTGCTGCATCCGCAGGGACCACTGCTGATCCCACGCCCGCGGCAGGCCGAGCGCCTCGTTCCACGCCGGCAACTGCACCGCGCGCGCCCGCGCGTCCTTCGACACCGTCACGGCGAGCATCTCGAGCAGGATCCGGTAGACGTTGTTCTCCGGCTGCGCCTCGGTCAGCCCGAGCGAATTGACCTGCACGCCGTAGCGGAAGCGCCGGTGCTTCGGGTTCTGCACGCCGTAGCGCTCGAGCGTGATCTCGTCCCACAGTCGGCCGAACGCGCGCAGCTTGCACATCTCCTCGACGAACCGCACGCCGGCGTTGACGAAGAACGAAATGCGCGCGACGACGTCACCGAATTTGTCCTCCGGGACCTGCCCCGACTCCTTGACGGCATCGAGCACCGCGATGGCCGTGCACAGCGCGAATGCGACCTCCTGCACCGGCGTCGCGCCGGCCTCTTGCAGGTGGTAGCTGCAGACGTTGATCGGATTCCACTTCGGCACGTTCGCGACGGTGTACGCGATCATGTCGCTGATCAGCCGCATCGACGGCGCCGGCGGGAACACATAGGTGCCCCGTGACAGGTACTCCTTGATGATGTCGTTCTGCGTGGTGCCGGACAGCTTGCCGAAGTCGGCGTCGTGTTCCTGCGCGACCGACAGATAGAGCGCCAGCATGTACATCGCCGGCGCGTTGATCGTCATGGACGTGTTCATCTGCTCCATGGGGATGCCGTCGAACAGCAGCCGCACGTCGCCGATGTGTGAGATCGGCACGCCGACCTTGCCGACCTCGCCACGGGCCAGCTCGGCGTCCGGGTCGTAACCGGTCTGCGTCGGCAGGTCGAACGCCACCGACAGGCCCGTCTGGCCCTTCGACAGGTTGCGCCGGTAGAGCGCGTTGGACTCGCGCGCCGACGAGTGCCCGGCGTACGTACGCATCAACCACGGGCGATCGCGTTCGTCATCGCTGGGAAACGGCATGGCCTTGCACCTCCGACGTTTGGCCGGAGTTTAAGTCCCAACCCGGTATTGCGCCCTACGCCGGTGACGAGCGCAACAGCGTGAGCATTTCCGGCAGATCGAAGAACTCGGCGAGGTCGACAGCACTGCGCTCCCCCGTTCGCGGGCCGGCGCCGGCCGCCAGCAGCGCCGTGACGTTGGCCGCGGACCGGCGGAACACGGCGGCGCCGAGCGCGGTCTGGCCGCGGTCGTTGACCCGTTCCGGGTCGGCGCCGAGCTCCAGCAGCGCGCGCACCGTCTCGGGCCGGTCGTAGTAGGCGGCGAGCAGCAGCAGCGTGTCGCCGGTGGGGCCGGTCAGGTTCACCGGGAGCCCCGCCTCGACCGCCTCGCGCAGCTCCGCGGTTCGGCCGTCGCGCGCGGCGTCGAGCATCGAGTCCAGAAACGCGTACTCGTCGTCGCTCAGCTGCTCGCCCACCGCACCGAGGCTAGCGACGCCGTGCAGATCCGCCGATGTTTCGCTTATGTCGCAAGTGGGGACGGCACGACGAGCGGCCCTTGTAAATCACGGGGACTCACCTTGCCGCGCCGGAGCCGATCATGGCCAAGAAATCCGAACCGTTCATCCCCGGAACTCCCGGCAGCGACGCACCTGCCGCGCAGGAGCCCACCACACCCCGCGGCCCGCTGCCGCCCAAGCCGGACCAGCAGGGTCCGGAGACGCGCACGCCGACCGCATACGAGACCGGTGCGCCGGCCGAGGCCGTGGGCCAGCAGGGCCCATACCTGACGACGGCGCACGGCAACCCGATCCGCGACACCGACCACTCGCTCAAAGCCGGCTCACGCGGGCCGGCACTGCTGCAGGACCACCACCTGCGCGAGAAGATCAGCCACTTCGATCACGAGCGCATCCCGGAGCGAGCGGTGCACGCCCGTGGCGCGGCGGCCCACGGCGTGTTCGTCGCGAACGGCGCCGGCGCGGGCATCAGCCGCGCCGCGTTCCTGGCCAGCGGCGTCGAGACGCCGGTCTTCGTGCGCTTCTCCACGGTCCTCGGGTCGCGCGGTTCGGCAGACCTTGCGCGCGACACCCGCGGCTTCGCGACCCGCTTCTACACCTCCGAGGGCAACTACGACCTCGTCGGCAACAACATCCCGGTGTTCTTCATCCAGGACGCCATCAAGTTCCCCGACCTCGTGCATGCCGCCAAGCCGCAGCCCGATCGCGAGATCCCGCAGGCACAGAGCGCGCACGACACCTTCTGGGACTTCGTGTCGCTGCACACCGAGGCGCAGGCGCACACGATGTGGAACATGTCCGACCGGGGCATCCCGCGCTCGTACCGCACGATGGAGGGCTTCGGCATCCACACCTGGCGGCTGATCAACGCCGACGGGCAGACGGCCCTGGTGAAGTTCCACTGGAAGCCCAAGCAGGGCGTGCACTCGGTGACGTGGGAAGAGGCGCAGCTGGCCCAGGGTTACGACCCGGACATCCACCGGCGAGACCTCGCCGATTCCATCGAGGCAGGCGCGTTCCCGCAGTGGGACTTCGGCGTCCAGGTCTTCCCGGACACCGAGGACCAGACCTTCGAAGGCATCGACCTGCTCGATCCCACGAAGTTCGTCCCCGAGGAACTTGCACCGGTGCAGGTCATCGGCACGCTCACCCTGAACGGCAACCCGACGAACTACTTCGCCGAGACCGAACAGGTGGCCTACAACCCGAACAACCTGGTGCCCGGCATCGACGTCACCAACGATCCACTGCTGCAGGGTCGGCTGTTCTCCTACCTCGACACGCAGCTCACCCGGCTCGGCGGACCCAACTGGAATCAGCTGCCGATCAACCGCGCACACGCGCCGATCAACGACAACCTGCGCGACGGCTTCCACCAGGACGCCGTGCACGGCGGCGTGGCGCCGTACCACCCCAACTCCTTCGACGGCGGCAACCCGTTCCCGGCCCCCGAGGACGTCGCGTTCATCGACGTGCCGGTGTTGGTCGAAGGCGCCCCGAAGCAGCGCGGCAACCCGGCGAGCTTCGACGACCACTTCAGCCAGGTGACGATGTTCTACCGGTCGCTCGCGCCGGTGGAGCAGGATCACGTCGTCGCGTCGTACACCTTCGAGCTGTCCAAGTGTTACGAGCAGACGATCCGGGAGCGGCAGCTGGTAGCGCTGGCGAACATCGACGCCGACCTGTGCCAGCGGGTCGCCGAGGGTCTGGGCCTGGCCGCCCCCGAACCCACCAGCACGCCGGTGGACCCGGTGCCGAGCGGCGCGTTGACGCAGCTCGGCGGCACCTGGCCGGTGGCCGGACGACAGGTCGGCATCGTCGTCGGCGCGGACAGCGACACCGGCGTCGTGGCCGCGCTCAAGCAGGGCCTTGACGCAGCGAACGTCGTGCCGTTGGTCGTCGGGCCGCACGGCGGCACCGTGGCCGGGCACATCGTGCAGCGCACCTACTCGAACGCCGCGTCCATCGAGTTCGATGCGCTGGTCGTCGTCGGTGAGACGCCGCCCGCCGCGGACGCGCTGGTGGCGCTCGACGCGAAGGCCGGCGCAGGCGACGGGCCCGACTCCCCATCGGACCCGCGGGTCGTGAAACTGCTCGAGGAAGCGTGGCGGCACGCGAAAGCCGTGGGCGGCACCCGCGGTGCGCCCGCACCCGCCGCAGCCGGCATCGCCGAAGACGCCGTGGGCGTCGTGACAGGCGACGGGGGACAGCTCGCGGCCGGCGTCGTCGAGCTGCTCGGCGCGCACCGGGCCTGGGAGCGATTCCCGGCCAGCGTCTGATCGCCACGCACCCGCGGGACGGCGTGTCCTTGACGCCGCTCCCGCGGGTGCGTCGTGTCTGGCAAAGTCACGAGCCGTGACGCAGCTTCGGTCAGAGCCATCGTCGGCGACCTCGACGTCGGGCGAACGCGAGGTCCTCACCTACGAGATGTTCGGCATCGCCGTCCGGAGCCTCGCCGAGACGGTGCACGCCGACGGCTACCGTCCGGACCTCATGCTCGCGATCGCCCGGGGCGGGCTGCTCGTCGCCGGTGGCCTCGGTTACGCGTTGGGCGTGAAGAACCTGCACGTGGCCAACGTCGAGTTCTACACCGGCGTCGACGAGCGGCTGCCCATGCCGGTGATGCTGCCCCCGGTGCCCGATCTGGTGGATCTCGCCGATGCCCGGGTGCTGATCGCCGACGACGTCGCGGACACAGGTGCCACGCTCGCGCTGGTGAAGGACTTCTGCGCCGATCACGTGGCCGAGGTGCGCTGCGCGGTCGTCTACGAGAAACCGACGTCGACCGTGCGGTGCGAGTACGTCTGGCGGCGCACCGACAGCTGGATCGACTTCCCGTGGTCGGCGCAGCCGCCGGTCACCGGCGCGGCGAACCGCGACGCCTGACCGTCAGTCCCGCGGGTCGAGCAGACCCGCCCGGCGGGCTACCGCGGCCGCCTCGGTGCGGCCGCGGACGCCCAGCTTGGCCAGGATGTTGGACACGTGCACGCTGACCGTCTTCTCGCTGATGTAGAGCCGGCGGCCGATCTCGCGGTTCGACCGGCCGTCGGCCACGAGCTCGAGCACGTCGCGTTCGCGCGCGGTCAGCGTCGCGGGCTCAGCAGGCGCGGCGGCACCGTGGACCGGCTCGGCGGACAACGCGCGCAGTGCGTCGGTCACGACGACGTCGCCCGTCGCCATGCCCACGGGCCGCGCGAGATCCACGAGCTGCGCTGCCTGCTCCTGCCGGCCGACGGCGCGCAGCACCCCGGCGAACGAGACGCGCACGCGGGCGAGCTCGACGACGTTCTCGTCGTAGTCGGTGGCGTCCTCGGCCCGCCGCCAGGCGTCGACCAGCGTGTCGACGTCGGGCGGGTCGGTGTCGGCGATCCACCGCAGTGATGCCCAGCCCGCCTGGACGCGCGCGACCCATGCGCTGCCTTCGGGACCCAGAGCGCGGCCGCGCAGCAGGCCGTTGCGGACGGTGGCCTCGGCGTCGGCGACGAACCGCCCACCGGTCTCGACGAGCTCGCCGCGGCGCTGCACGGTGGCGCTGCGCGCATCGGCGACGAGGACGTCGAGCACCATCGCCGACAGCTGGATGCGGGCGAGGAACCATTCGTTGAGCCAGAGCCGGCCGAGCTCGTCGACGAGCTCGTCGGCCAGCGCGACGGCGGGGTCGGACGCTGTGCCGTGGCCGAGCAGCGGCAGCATCGCGAAGACGTGATTGATGGCGATCACACCTTCTGACGTCCAATGCCTGCGCAGCTGCGCCGCCCGCTCGCGTGCGTCGGCGTCGGCCCGACCGGCACGGACGAGCAGTGCCGCGGAGGACAGGATCGCGACCGACACCGCCGGCGCATCGACGAGATCGGTCTCCAACACGTCCAGCGCCTCGCCCCACCGGCCCGCGGCCCAGTCGAGCACGCCGGTCCGCGCCCGGCAGTGCACGGCGTAGGTGTCCCACGTCCGGCCGTGCTCGACGCTGTGCCGCCAGGCGTGCTCGTACGCATCACGGGCAGCGCGCAGCCGCCCCTGCTCGTGCAACACCATGGCGATGAGGTAGCGCGACCGTGTCTCGGTGGCGAAATCGCCGGCGTCGTGCGCGTCGTCAGCGGTCTGCGCCAGCTCCGCCATCGCACGCTCGGGCTCGCCCTGCCGGCGAAGCACGATGCCCTGGGTGGCGCGCGCCGCCGCGAGCGCGAACGCGTTGCCCGACTGCTCGGCGAGGCGGATCGCGCGGTCGGCGAACCGCTGCGCGTCGGTGTCGCGCCCCAGCATGGCGGCGATCTGGGCCTGGGTGGCGGCGATCTCGGCGCCGAGCCGGGACGGGGGCTGGTCCGCCACGAGCCGCGCGGCCTCGGCCATCTCGACGAACGACTCCGCATCCAGCTCGCCGGCACCAGCAGCCTTGACCGCCGCGAAGAACAGCGTTGCCCGATCCAGCACCGTCATGCCCGGTGACAGGTTGGCCAGCTGGTCGCGCACGACGCGCAGGGCGCGATGACTGCGCCCGGCGGCAACGCTGGCGTCCACGTAATCGTTGATGAGCGCCGCACGGGACTCCGTGTCAGGCACCTGTCCGCTCAGCTCGAGCGCGACCTGCAGCTGCTCGGTCGCCTCCACGGGAGCGCCGATCGCCAACGCCTGCCGCCCGGCGCGCACTGCCGCCGTGTATGCGAGCGGGAGGTCGTGGGCGGCGCGGGCGTGCCGGGCGAGCTCGGCGGAGGCGGCGGCGCCCGCTGCGTCGTCGGGCCGTTCGGCCGCCACCGTGGCCAGCTGCGCGGCGAACGCGGCGTGCAGGCGCGTCCGTTCGCCGGGCAACAGGTCGTCGTACGCGGCCTCGGCGAGCAACGCGTGCCGGAACCGGTAACCAGGGCGGCCGCGGAGATCCTGGGCAGGCTGCAGGACGTAGGCGTCGATGGCCTCGCGCAACGCGGCGTCGAGACGCTCGGTCGGCAGCGCGGCGACCTCGGCGAGCATCTCGTGCGCAACCGGGCCACCCGCGACGGCGGCCACCGCAGCCACCGTCCGGGCGCCGACACCGAGCGGGTCCAGCCGCACGAGCACGAGGTCGGCCAGCGCGGTCGGCAGCTCACCGGCGCCGATGCGCGCGGTGGCGAGCAACTCCTCGGCGAAGAACGCGTTGCCGTCGGCACGGCGCACGATGTCGGTCACCTGCGCGTCGTCCAGCCCGGCGTCGTGCGCGCGCAGCAACTCGCCGATGGCGTTCGCCGGCAGGGGGGCCAGGTGCAGGCGGTGCACCGAGCCCAGCCGCGACCAGCCGGCGAGCACCGGACGCAGCGGATGCCGGCGGTGCAGGTCGTCCGAGCGCACGGTCACCACGAGGGCGAGTCGCACCCCCGCCAGGCCGGCCAGCCGGGTGAACAGGAAGCCGAGCACGTCGCGGGTGGCCGGATCCGCCCAGTGCGTGTCCTCGACGACCACCAGCACGGGCGCGTCCCGCGCGAGGTCGGTCAGGGACCCGAGTACGGCGTCGAGCATCGCCCCGCGATCGAGGCGGTCGTCCGCGGCCGCGGCGCGCCCGGGCAGCAGCCGGGCCAGCGGCGGGTGCCGCTCGACCAGCTCCGCCGCGACCTGCGCATCGAGCGCGCCGAACGCCTCGGTGAGCGGCAGGTACGGCGGCGGCGCGTCGCCGAGGTCCATGCAGTGGCCCACCAGCTGGACGGCGGCGTCTGCTGCGGCGAGCAGCTCACGAAGGAATCGGGTCTTGCCCACGCCGGCATCGCCGTCGACGACCAGCGCCGCCGGCACGCCGCCGAGCGCCGCGTCCAGCACGGCGCGCGCCTCGCCGAGCTCGGCCTGGCGGCCGACGAACGTCGTCGCGGAACGGAGCACGCCGTCATCTTGCCGAATGCCGCCGACGGCGTCCGGCCGGTCGACGGGCGGCGCGGGCGCCTGCGTCGTCAGGACCGCCCGCCCAGCCCTTTGCGGTGCAGGCTGCGGTGCCGGCGCAGCAGCGCGATCCCCCGCGCACTGGTGTTGTGCGACAGGTCGCTGCTCAGCTCCTGGATCCGCGCGTCGCCGAGCAGTTTCATCATGGTCGGGTTCATGGCGTTGCCTCCCTGGCGGTTGTCGCGCCGGGCAGGTCACCCGGCGGCAACGACCACGTTCGTCGGCTGAGGACGGCGGCCACATCGGAAGAAATCCCTATTCCGGGGCCCGTTCCCGATAGTGCGCACCCTAAGGTCGTGCGGCGCCGCCTTCCGGGGCCTGCGCGCCTGGTCCCCGCAGGGCAGAATGAGGGTGTGGGCGACAATCCGGGACCGTTGATCGTCGCCGTGGTGGTCGTCCTGCTGCTCATCCTGGTGACGCGCTGGGTCTTCCGTCCCTCGCACCCGCGCACCGCGCACCGGCCGGTCGACGCCGCCGACTCCCCCGACCTGGGTCTGCTGACCGTCGTCGTCACCGGTGTCAGCCGCGACGACGCCCTACGCCGGCGCGCGACCCTGGGCGAGGCCGGGATCCGCTCGTCCATGTCGCGGCGTCGCGACGGCGGGCTCGACGTGCTCGTGTTCCACGGCGACGTCGACGCCGCCCGGCTGCTGCTCGACGTCTGAGCCACGGGCCGGCGTGGATCGTGCCTGCCGGGCCTGAGAAAGCGGCCGGGCGCGGCGCGCCAGCTTTGGCGAGGCGCTCGGCGAGCACCTACGCTCGGCGCCGTGACCTCGCCGTTCCGCCGCTGCCCGGACTACACGTCCGCGCAGGTGCGCAGTGCGTGGCTGCTGCACGGGTTCACCACGCTCGGCATCGTCGCGGCCATGCTGGCGCTGCGCGACGTCCTGGTCGACCGCCCCAGCTACGCCATCATCTGGCTGCTGCTGACCCTGCTGATCGACGGCGTGGACGGGCCCATCGCACGGGCGCTCGAGGTCGAGAAGCGCGTCCCCGGTCTCGACGGATTCCTGCTCGACCTGATCATCGACTACGTCACGTGCGTCATCGTGCCCGCGTGCTTCATGTTCGAGTTCAAGGTGGTGCCACAGAACAACTTCGGTATCGCCGTGCTCTGCTTCATGGTCTTCACCTCGGCGATCTGGTTCGCCCGCAAGGACATGATGACCGACGACAACTGGTTCCGCGGCTTCCCGGCAGCGTGGAACATCGTCGGCCCGCTGCTGTTCCTGCTCGAGGCGCGCACCTGGGTCGGCGCCTCGATAACCATCGTGTTGTCGATCCTGTGCCTGACGAACATGCCGTACCCGCACATCGCGCGGGCCCGGTGGGCGCAGCGGTACACGATCGTCGCCACGGTGTGCTGGATCGGCGGCATCTCCGTCGGGACGCTCACCTACCCGCACCATTACGTCGTCGCCGCGGTGCTGATGTGGGCGGGCAGTGCGTATTTCGTCGCGCTCGCCGGCGCGCGGACCCTGCACGACCGCCGGCTGCGCCGGGACAACCCAGCAGCCCCGCTCCGACCGCCGGACGAGCACCTCGACGAGCTGGCGTCGAACACCGCGGACCGTGCGCCCAGCGGGTCAGCCCCCGAACGTCGTTGACTCCACCCGCTGCACATCGGCGCCCAGCCCGCGCAGCTGCTCCTCGAAGCGCACGTAGCCACGATCGATGTGGTGGATCTCGGCCACCTCGGTGACGCCGTCGGCGACGAGCCCTGCGATCACCAGGCCGACGCCGGCCCGGATGTCGGTGGCGCGGACCGGAGCGCCGGACAGCCGCTGACGCCCGCGGACGACGGCGTGGTGGCCGTCGGTGCGCACGTCCGCGCCCATCCGCGAGATCTCGTCGCAGAACATGAACCGCGCCTCGAACAGGTTCTCGGTGATCATCGAGGTGCCGTCGGACACCGACAGCGCCGCGATCGCCTGCGGCTGCAGATCCGTGGCGAGCCCCGGGTAGGGCAGCGTCACGACGTCGAAGCTCTTCGGCCGCCCGTCCATGGCCACCCGGAAGCCGTCGCGCAGCGCCTCGACCTCCCCACCGGCCTGGACCACCTTGTCGAGCGCGATCCGTAGGTGGTCGGCGTTCGCGCCGCGCACGGTGATGTCGCCCTGGGTGGCCAGCGCGGCCATCGCCCAGGTGCCGGCCACGATGCGGTCGGCCACGGCGTCGTGCCGCGTCGGCGCCAGCCCGTCCACGCCGGTGATCTCGAGCGTCGAGGAGCCAATGCCGTCGATCTGCGCGCCCATCGAGACGAGCATCGCGCACAGGTCGACGATCTCCGGCTCGCGTGCGGCGTTGTCGATGACCGTCGTGCCCTTGGCGAGCACCGCCGCGGTCATGATGTTCTCGGTGGCGCCGACGCTCGGGAAGTCCAGCCAGATGGCGGCACCGCGCAGATCGCGCGCTTCGGCGATCACGTAGCCGTGCTCGACCCGGATGTCGACACCCATCCGTTCGAGGCCGGCGAAGTGCATGTCGAGCGGGCGGGTGCCGATGGCGTCGCCCCCGGGCAGCGCCACCTTCGCGCCGCCGGTGCGCGCGATCAGCGGGCCCAGGACGCAGATCGAACCGCGGATCTTGCGCACCAGCTCGTACGGCGCTTCCGGGTCGAGACGGTCGGGCACGTCGATGGTCACCCGGTCGACGGCACCGTCGCGCGACTCGCGGGCCCCGCAGCCCATGCCTTCGAGCAGCTGACGCATGATCGTGACGTCGCTGATCGCCGGCAGGTTGCCGATGGTCGTGGCGCCGGGTGCGAGCAGGGTCGCGGCCATCAGTTTCAGCACGCTGTTCTTGGCACCGACGACCTCGACGCTGCCGTCCAGCCGGGCACCACCGGCGACTCGCAAGACCTGCATCGGATCAGGCTAGCGTCGCGCAGCTGCGCAGGTCGGCACGCTCTAAGGTCGGGTTATGGCAGTGCACCTGACGCGCATCTACACCCGGGTCGGCGACGACGGCACCACGGCGCTCGGCGACATGTCGCGGGTGCGCAAGACCGATCCGCGGGTCGGCGCCTACGCGGCGTGCGACGAGACCAACGCCTCGATCGGCGCCGCGCTGGCGTTGGGCGGCCTGCCCGAGGAGATCGCGACCGTGCTGCGGCAGGTGCAGAACGACCTGTTCGACGTCGGCGCCGACCTGTGCACGCCGGTGGTCGCCGAGCCGGCACATCCGCCGCTACGCGTGGAGGCCGACTACACCACGCGTCTGGAGGGCTGGTGCGACGAGTTCAACGCCGGGCTCCCCGAGCTGAGCAGCTTCATCCTGCCCGGCGGCACCGCCGGTGCGGCCCTGCTGCACCAGGCGCGCACCCTCGCGCGGCGTGCGGAGCGTAGCGGCTGGGAGCTCGTCGAGCACGACGCCGAGCACACGAACCTCGAGGCGCTGCGCTACCTCAACCGGCTCTCGGACCTGCTGTTCATCCTCGCCCGGGTGGCCAACCCGGACGGCGACGTGCTGTGGCGTCCGGGCGGGGGTCGGTGACCGCTTTCGACCGACCGCCCGTCCTGGTGCTGATGGGGGTCTCCGGCAGCGGCAAGTCGACCGTGGCCCATGTCCTGCACGACAAGCTGGGCTGGGAGTTCGTCGAGGGCGACGAGCTGCACACGGCGCTGAACGTGGCCAAGATGGCGAGCGGCCACCCGCTCGACGACGCCGACCGCGAGCCCTGGCTACATCGCGTCCGTGAGCGCATCGACGCCGCGGTGGCGGCCGGGCACCCGGCCGTGGTGACCTGCTCGGCGCTGAAGCGGCACTACCGCGACGAGCTGCGCGACCCGCACGTCGTGTTCGTCTTCCTGTGCGGCTCGCGCGACCTGCTGCTGGCGCGCCTGCGCGCCCGCCACGGCCACTTCATGCCGCCCACGTTGCTGGATTCCCAGCTCGCGGACCTCGAACCGCCCGGGCCCGATGAGCAGGCCGTCACCGTCGACGTGAGCCGCCCGCCGCCCGTCCAGGCCGACGAGATCATGGCCGAGCTCGCGCTGTGACTCGGCGATGAGTAGCCGGGCAGCCCGGCTCCCCCACATCGGTGATCAACAGTCGAATTTGCGCACCCCAGGGACCATTTTCGACTGTTGATCACCGATGGTGGGTGGGGGCTATCCGGCGGGGCCCATTTTCGACTGTTGATCACCGATGGTGGGGTGCGGGGCTCAGGCGGGCGCGGAGGACTCGAGCCAGGACACGAACCCGGTGTAGGCGCTCTCGCCGATCGCCAGCGCGAACATCTCGCCGTCGGCCCGGCACTCGACCACGATCGCGCTGGGCGGCAGCGAGCCGCGCTCGGTCTCGCGCGGGCCGCGGCGGCCCAGCACCTCGACCTGCCCGCGGCGCAGGACGCGCGACGGCCGGGTACCCACGCCGATCGCGCGGTACCACCGCAGCTCGGCGCCCTCGTAGCGACCGACGCCGTAGAGCCACCGGTTGCCCCGCTGCACCGCGAGCGGCAGGGCGCCCATTGTGCGCAGCATCTGTCGCTGCCGCGCCAGGATCGCGATCATCGCGAGCACCAGTGCGACCGCGACGCACACCACGACTAGGTCAACGGTGTGCACGGCCGCCGCACTTCGTGACTGCGCTCAGACTTCTTCGCCGACGGCCCGTAACCGTGCCCGCGCCCGGTTGCGCGCTGCGTTCTGCTCCGAGTCGTCACCGTCGTTGCGGTTGAGCGCGTCGCGCGCGCGGCCCGCGTCGATGTCGTCGGCGAGTTCGGCCTGCTCGGCCAGCACCGACACGCCCTTGCGCCCCACGGACAGGAACCCGCCGTGGACCGCCACGCTCAGCGGTTCGCCGTCCTCGCGGTCGATCCGCACCGCGAAGCCCGGCGCCAGCGCCCCCAGCAGCGGGATGTGCCCCGGCAGGATGCCGAGCTGACCCTCCGTGGTGCGCGCGAAGACCGCCGTGGCCTCGCCGGACCACAGCGACTTCTCGATCGAGACCAGCTCGACGTGCATCGTGGCCATCGGTCAGCTGTTCTTCAGTTCGTCGGCCTTGCGCTCGAGGTCCTCGAGGCCACCGCACATGAAGAACGCCTGCTCCGGGTAGCTGTCGAACTCGCCCGCGTTGAGCCGCTTGAACGCGTCGATGGTCTCCTCGACCGTGACGAACGAGCCCGGGATGCCGGTGAACTGCTCGGCCACGAACGTGTTCTGCGAGAGGAACCGCTCGATGCGCCGCGCACGCTGCACCGTGACCTTGTCCTCCTCGGAGAGCTCGTCGATGCCGAGGATGGCGATGATGTCCTGCAGCTCCTTGTAGCGCTGCAGGATCTGCTTGGTCTGGTTCGCGACGTCGTAGTGCTCCTGGCCGATGTACTGCGCGTCCAGGATCCGCGACGTGGAGTCGAGGGGGTCCACCGCCGGGTAGATGCCTTTCTCCGACACCGGCCGCGACAGCGTGGTCGTGGCGTCGAGGTGCGCGAACGTCGTGTGCGGCGCGGGGTCGGTGATGTCGTCCGCGGGCACGTAGATCGCCTGCATCGAGGTGATCGAGTGGCCACGGGTCGACGTGATCCGCTCCTGCAGCTGACCCATCTCGTCGGCCAGCGTGGGCTGGTAACCGACCGCGGAGGGCATGCGGCCGAGCAGTGTCGAGACCTCGGAGCCGGCCTGGGTGAACCGGAAGATGTTGTCGATGAACAGCAGCACGTCCTGCTTCTGCACGTCCCGGAAGTACTCGGCCATGGTCAGCGCCGAGAGCGCCACGCGCAGCCGGGTGCCCGGCGGCTCGTCCATCTGGCCGAACACGAGCGCGGTCTTCTCGAGCACGCCGGAGTCGGTCATCTCGGCGATGAGGTCGTTGCCCTCGCGGGTGCGCTCACCGACGCCGGCGAACACCGACACACCACCGAAGTTCTCGGCGACGCGGTAGATCATCTCCTGGATGAGCACCGTCTTGCCGACACCGGCACCGCCGAACAGGCCGATCTTGCCGCCGACCACGTAGGGCGTGAGCAGGTCGATGACCTTGATGCCCGTCCAGAACGGCTCGGTCTTGGACTCGAGCTGGTCGAACGCCGGCGCCACCCGGTGGATCGGCCAGCGCTCCTTGATCTTGAGGTCGGAGGCCTTCACGTCCAGCGGCTCGCCGAGGGCGTTGAACACATGGCCCTTGGTGACGTCGCCGACCGGCACGGTGATCGGCGAGCCGGTGTCCTTGACCTCCGCACCGCGCACGAGGCCGTCGGTGGGCTGCAGCGCGATGGCGCGCACCATGTCGTCGCCGATGTGCTGCGCGACCTCGAGGGTCATCGTCTTGGACAGCTCGCCGAGATCGATCTCGGTGGTCAGCGCCTGGTTGAGCGGCGGGATGCTGTCCCGGCCGAACTCGACGTCGACCACCGGGCCGATGACCCGTACGACGCGTCCGGTCGCCTGGATGTCGTCTTCCTTGGTGTCTGGCTTCTCGTCGACAGCTGTCATTACTGGTCGCTCCCTGCTGACGCGAGAGCGTCGGCGCCGCCGACGATCTCGCTGATCTCCTGGGTGATCTCCGCCTGGCGAGCCTGGTTCGCCAACCGGGTGTAGGTCTTGATCAGGTCCGTGGCGTTGTCGCTCGCGGACTTCATGGCGCGCCGCCGCGCCGCGGACTCCGACGCCGCCGACTCCAGCAGCGCGGAGAAGATCCGCGAGCTGATGTAGCGCGGCAGCAGGGCGCCGATGAGTTCGGCCGGCTCCGGCTCGAACTCGTACAGCGCGCCCCGCCCGTCCTCGTCGTCGTCGTCACCGGTCGAGTCATCGGCGTTGCTCTCGCCGCCGTCGTCGTACTCGTCGGCCTCCTTCACCGGCGAGACCTGCGACGTGGTGGGCGTCTGCGTGACGCTGTTCACGAAGCGGGTGTAGATGACGTACAGCTCGTCGATGCCGGGGTTGCCCTCCCGCTCACCGTGGTCGATCTCGCCCGATGAGGTCGCCGTGACCGCGGCGACGACCGCGTCGGTGGCGTCGCGGGCATCGGCGAAGTTGGGCTGCTCGGAGAACCCGGTCCACGAGCCGGCGAGCTCGATGCCACGGAACCGGAAGTACGCGACGCCCTTGCGGCCGATGACGTACCGATCGACCTCTTTGCCCTCGCCGCGCAGCCGCTCGGCGAGCTCGTTGGACGCCCGCAGCACGTTGGCGTTGTAACCACCGGCCAGGCCGCGGTCACTGGTGATGATCACCATGCCGGCGCGCTTGGGCTCCTCGACACCGGTGAGCATCGGGTGCTGCAGCGTCTTGTCGGTGCCGAGCTGCGCCAGGGCGTTCTGGATCTCCTTGGCGTACGGCCGCGCCGCGTTCATCCGCGACTGGGCACGCACGATGCGCGACGCGGCGATGAGCTCCATCGCCTTGGTGATCTTCTTGGTCGACTCGACCGACCTGATCCGGCGCCGATAGACGCGAAGTTCTGCTCCCATACGTGGCTACCTAGCTGTCCGAGTCGTCGGAGTCGTCGGAATCCGAGTCGTCGGACTTGGATTCGGATCTCGCCGACTTCGAGTCGTTGTCCGTCGACTTCGAGTCGTTGTCCTTCGACTTCGCGTCGTCGTCGTCCGAGCTGCCCGAGTCGCTGTCCTCCTCGGGCTGGAACTGCTTCTTGAACTCCTCGACCAGCCCGCCGAGCTCCCCGGCCAGGTCGTCGTCGAACTTCTTCGCGCCGGCCAGGGTGTCGAACAGCTCCGGCTTGGAGTGCTGGATGTAGTCGAGCAGCTCCTGCTCGAAGCGGCGGACGTCGCCGACCGCGATGTCGTCGAGCTGACCGGACGTCCCCGCCCAGATCGACGCGATCTCCCGGCCGACCGGGAACGGCGAGGACGCCGGCTGCTTGAGCAGCTCGACCAGGCGTGAACCGCGGGCGAGCTGCTGCTGGCTCGCCCTGTCCAGGTCAGAACCGAATGCGGCGAAGGCCTCCAGCTCGCGGTACTGCGCGAGGTCCACCCGCAGCCGGCCGGCGACGTCCTTCATCGCCTTGGGCTGGGCCGCGCCGCCCACGCGCGACACCGAGATGCCGACGTTGATGGCCGGGCGGACACCGGCGTTGAACAGGTCGGTCT
>NZ_CAXTQF010000064.1:0-18077 GCF_964246335.1 uncultured Jatrophihabitans sp.
CCTTACGGCCCTGCGTGAGCTGGCGCTGCGCCGGACCGCTGATCGTGTCGACGATCAGATGGTCGACCACCTCCGGCGCAACGCGGTCGAGGGCGCATGGCCGACAACCGAGCGGCTCATGGTGTGCGTCGGCGGCGATCCGCAATCGGACGCCGTGGTGCGCGCCGCGCGCCGGCTCGCTGCGACTCACCCGGGGGCGGGGCGATCCGGTCGGCGGTGGCCAGCACGCCGCGGGTCACCCGGAAACCGACGACCTCGGACAGCGCCCACTTGTCGAGCGCGAACACCGGCACGTCGAGCGGCTCGAGCACATCACGCAGCGCGTCGATGCGGGCGGGCACGCCCAGCACCGCACGGACCGGGTAGGGCGAGCCGATCAGGCGCCGCACGACGTTGCTGCCCTCGGCGACCACCACGCCGCGGCGGTCGGGACGCACGTCCGCGTCGGACAGGTCGCGGAAGTCGGCCAACCGCGGGTCGTCCGGCGCCGGGTCCGCGACCAGCTCCATGAGGTCAGGCGGCAGGCTCACGCGCGGCGCGCGTCGTCACGAGGTCGACCACGTCTGCGACGTGCAGGCCGCTGCGGCGCGCTGTGTAGGCGACCAGCGCGCCGACGCAGAGCAGGCAGACTGCGCCGCCGCCGATCACGCCCCACCGCGGGCCGAACAGCTCACCCAGCGCGCCCACGATCGGCGCACCGAACGGCGTGCCGCCCATGAAGCACATCAGGTACAGCGACATCACCCGGCCGCGCATGTGCGGTGCGACGCCGAGTTGGACGTGCGAATTCGCCGCGGTGGTGACCGACAACATGGCCAGCCCGACCGGGACGAGCAGCAGCGCGCTGAGCCAGAACGACGGCATGAGGCCGGAGACGATCTCCGCGACAGAGAACACTGCGGCGGCGCCCAGCAGGAACATCGCGGTGGGCCGCTTCGTCCGGCGGGTCGCGAAGATCGCGCCGACGAATGCGCCGATCGCGAGCGCGGTGGACAACGCCCCGTACCCGTCGGCTCCCCGGCCGAACACCTGCTTGGCGAGCAGTGCGCTGGTGATCTGGAAGTTGATGCCGAACGTGCCGACGGCGAACACCAGCACCATCGTCAGCACGAGGTCGGGGCGGCCGCGGACGTAGGACAGCCCCTCGCGCAACTGTCCCTTGGCGCGGGCAACCGGTTTCGCGGGAAACAGCTCGGCCGGCCGCATGGCCACCAGCGCGCACAGGACGGCGATGCTCGACGCCGCGTTGGCGATGAACGACCAGCCGGTGCCGACGGCGGTGATCAGCACGCCGGAGATGGCCGGCCCCAGGATCCGGCCGGTGTTGAAGATCGTGGAGTTGATCGCCACGGCGTTGGTCAGGTCGTCCTTGCCCACCATCTCGACCACGAATGACTGCCGGGCCGGGTTGTCGACGGACGTGATGACGCCGAGCACGGTGGCGAGCACCAGCACGTGCCAGTAGGCGACGACGCCCGTGACGTCGAGCAGGCCGAGCAGCAGCGCGGTCAGCGCGATGGCCGACTGCGTGACGAGCAGCAGCTTGCGCTTGTCGCTGCGGTCGGCGAGCGTGCCACCCCACATGCCGAGCACCAGCGACGGTGCGAACTGCAACGCCGTGACGACGCCCAGCGCCGTGCCGGAGTTGGTCAGCTCGAGCACCAACCAGTCCTGCGCCACCCGTTGCATCCAGGTGCCGGTGAGCGAGACCAGCTGCCCGGACGCGAAGAGGCGGTAGTTGCGGGTCCGCAGCGAGCGAAACATGCCGGCGCGTGCCTCGGGTTCGGCCAGCGCCGTCACTGGGCCGCCAGCTTGTCGAGGATCGGCACGACGCGCTGCAGCAGGGCACGCTCGTCGGCGGTCAGCGATTCGAGCTGGGTGCTCAGCCACAGATCGCGCGAACGCTGCTCGGAATCGAGCAGCGCGACACCGGCCTCGGTGATCTCGAGGATGGCCTGCCGCCGGTCGTGCGGATGCGAATCGCGGCGCACGAGCTGCTTGTCCTCCAGCGCCGCCAGGACCTTCGTCATCGACGGCGGCTGCACGCGCTCGAACGCGGCGAGCTCGCCCGCGCTCATCGGGCCGTGCTTGCGCAGCGAGGCCATCGCCGAGAGGGCGGTCAGCGTGATCGAGGTGTCGACGCGTTGGTTGCGCACCAGCCGGGTCAGCCGCAGCAGCGACGGGCGCAGCAGGGCCGCGAGTTCGGGGGCCCGGATCGCCGTGATCACAATAGTTAGCTTAGCTAACGACCGAGCGGCACGCCATCTTGTCCCGGGGCGTTCTAAGCTGCAGGCCGTGCCCGAGCTCGTCACTCCACCGCCCGTGCAGATGAATGCGCGGCGCATCGTGGCGGTCGGCACCGCACTGTGGTTCGCGGCCTTCGTCGTCCTGCTGTTCTTCTGGGGGTGGCTGGGTCGCCACGATCACCGCGTCTGGCTGTGGACGTGCCTTGCGGGCACGGTCTGCGGCGTCCTCGGCTGGTCGCTGATGAACCGGCACCGCCGGCAGGGCCGCACGATCTGAGGCCGGCGCTCAGTCCTTCGGCGTGATCTCGTCGCCGTCGTCGTAGACGAGCTCGACCGCGTCGCCGAGCGGGGTCGGCGCGGCCTGCACCTGCGAGTGGGCGCCGCAGCCGTACTCGACGCTGACGACCTGGCCGTCGGTGTCGGTGACCCCGTTGCCGCACACGCCGAAGCCGGCCCGCAGCGAGCCGGCCAGCGCCAGGAGAAAGCCGCAGGTGCCGCAGTGGCCGGGCGCCTGCCGGGCCATCGGCGTGTCCGGTCCGCGCTCGCCGCCGTGCCAGCGGTCGGCCGCGTCCAGGCGCCCGTCGCGGGAGAGCACCTGCTCGCGGCCGAGGCCGAGCTCGAACGCGACGTCACTGATGACCGGATCGTCGGTGTCGTCGGCGACGTAGGCCGGGACCAGCCGCGGGTCGTCCTGCCGAGCGGGCAGCAGGTCGCCGGGCGCGAGATCGCCGGGTTGCACGCGCTCCTGCCACGGCACCCATACCGGCGCGAGCAGCGCGTCGTCGCCGGGCAGCAGGACCACCTCGTCGACCGTGACGTGCTCGTCGTCCAGCGTGCGGGCGAGCGTCACCCCCCAGTGCCAGCCCACGTATCCGGGCAGCGTCGAGGCGAAGGCGTGCGTCGCCACGCGCACGGGCTCGTCGGCCACGGTGGTCTCGGCGCGCACGCCCAGGTGCTCGCCGACGGCGTCGCCACCGCCGATCCCGGCCGCGTCGACGGCGGCGCGGTAGGCGACGTCGATCGCCGAGGCCAGCACGTCGTCGCGCTCGGCGAGCACGCCGGTGGTGCCGGGCGAGCTCGTGGTGTCGTCGCTGCTGCTCACGGCGACCAGTGTCCCACCCGTCGCGGGGCGTATGTCAGGGTGAGGTCGATGGTGAGCATCGAGCGGACGGCGACCCCGCGCCGGCGCACCGCGTGGACGCGGTTCGCGCAGCGCTGGGGCTGGCGCGCGTACGCGCTGCCGATCCTGGCGGCTGTCACGGTGCTCGCCCTGGTACGCGGCGCGCCGACCCGGCCCACGCACGCCCGACCGCAGGCCGCGCCGACCCGCTCGCTCGGCTCCCCGGCGCACCGGGTCACCGTCGAGGGCTTCAGCGGGTCGGCCGCCGGCTTCGCAGCGGGGTCGGTCCCGCCGCCCGCGCCGGCGGTCGTGAACCTGGGCACGGACGCCTCGTCGTGCGCGACCAACAGCTACCGCCAGCTCGTCCTGGTCAGCGTGCGTGCGCAACACCTGTGGGCGTGCGAGGGCGCCAAAGAAGTGCGCTCGACGCCGGTGACCACCGGTTCGGTCACCCACCACGACCAGACCCCGCGCGGGTCCTGGCGGGTGCAGGCCAAGCAGCGCAACCGCTATCTCGTGGGCCGCGGATACCGCGACTACGTGAAGTACTGGATGCCGTTCGACGGCGACTACGGCATGCACGACGCCTCGTGGCAGAAGATGCCGTTCGGCTCGCAGGACTGGCCCACCGGCGGCTCGCACGGCTGCGTGCACCTGCCGACGCAGACCATGGCGTGGATGTACTCCTGGGCGAAACCCGGCACCACGGTCGTGACCGTCGAGCGCTGAGTCCCGATCAGCTGCGCCACGTGAGGCAGGATGGACGGGTGGGCAGGCGTGACGGCGATCCGGCGGCAGGAGGCCCCCCGCCGGGACGCCACGACGCCGACACGACCGCCCTGCCGCGCGGCACCGATGCCGACACGACCGCCCTGCCGCGCGACCGGTTCGGTTCACCCACCTATCACCACACCCCCGCGGCGCGCCGGGACGCGCCGTCGATGCCGCCGCTGCGCCCCCCGAAGCAGCCGTCGCCGTCCGGGCCGGCCGGCATCGGCCGGGCCGCGCTGAGCGGCACCAACAAGCTCGCCCGCGGCGTCACGCGCAAGGTCATCGACGCGAGCAAGGCCGACGGTGCGGACGAATCCGGGCTGACGGCGCTCGTGTGGAACCAGGTGCTCAGCTACGGCACCGACGCGATGATCACCGTCGCGTTGGCCGGCACGGTCTTCTTCGGCGCGTCCGCGCACGCCCAGCGCGGCAACGTGCTGCTCTACCTGCTGGTCACCATGGCGCCATTCGCCGTCGTCGCGCCGGTGATCGGGCCCGCACTCGACCGGTTGCAGCACGGGCGGCGGTGGACGATGGCCGGCACCGCGATCGGCCGATGCATCCTGGCGCTGGTGATGGCCGCGCACCCGACCGAGCTGCTCGTGCTGTATCCGTGCGCGCTCGGCTCACTGGTGCTGTCGAAGGCCTACGGCGTGGTCCGCGCCGCCGCGGCGCCCCGGCTCGTGCCGCAGGGCATGACGCTTACCAAGGCCAACGCGCGCATCACCATGTTCGGCCTCGGCTCGACGCTCGTGCTCGGCGGTCTGGTCGGCGCCATCATCAAGGTGTCCGGCTCGTACACGGCCGGCCTGATCGTGACCGCGTTCGGCTTCGCCGCGTGTGCCGTCTTCGCGTTCCGGCTGCCCAAGCAGGTCGACTCCGCGTCCGCGGCACCGCGGCATCCGCAGGAGCCGGTGCGGCCACGCCGGCAGGAGCGGGTGCCACCGATTCAGCGCATCCACGCCTGGGCCAGGCGCGGATTCGACCCGCATCTCGTGATCGCCCTGCAGGGTGAGTCGTCGCTGCGCCTGCTGTCCGGCATGCTGACGATCTACCTCGCGTTCTTCGTCGAGTCGACGCAACACGGCCTGCAGGGCGTGCTCGAGCTCGGCCTCGTGGTCGGTGCCGCGGGCGTCGGCAACTTCCTCGGCACCGCCATCGGCACCCGGCTGCAGATGAGCAAGCCGGAGTACATCATCGTGCTGAGCGTGTGCATCAGCGCCGCCGTCGTGCTGCTCATCGCGTTGTTCTTCAACGTGCTGTTCGCCGCCGTCGGCATGCTCATCGCGTCGATCACCAATGCGTTGTCGAAGATCGCGCTGGACGCGCTGATCCAGCGCGACGTGATCGAGACGCTGCGTTCCAGCGCGTTCGCCCGGTCCGAGACGTTCCTGCAGCTGGCATGGGTCATCGGCGCGGCGCTCGGGGTGGTGCTGCCGAGCAACAGCGACGGTGACGGTTCGATCGGCTTCGTCGTCGCCGGTGTCGTCGTCGGTGCGGTGGGCGTGCTGATCGCCCTGCGCAACCGCGCCATCACCACCCGCTCGGCGGTCGACGTGCCGTGGCCGGTCCGGCAGTGAGCGGACCCGCACCTGCCGCGCGCCTGCTGATCGTCACCGCCGTCGCGGCCGAGCGCGACGCGATCCACGCACACCTGCCCACCGACCGCTCCGACGTGCGCGTCGTCGTCGCCGGCGTGGGGCCGGCGTGCGCCGCGGCGTGCGCGTCGGCCGAACTGGCGCGCGCGGGCGCGGATCTCGTGCTGGCCGCGGGGATCGGCGGTGGCTTCGCACCGCTGCGGGCCGGCGACATCGCGGTGGCGAGCTCGCTCGTGTTCGCCGACCTGGGCGCCGACTCCCCCGACGGCTTCCTGCCCGTGTCGCAGCTCGGCTTCGGCGCCGAGCGCCACTACGTCGAACCGAAACTCGCCGTCGAAATCGCCGACCTCACCGGCGGGCATCTCGGCACCGTGTTGACCGTCGCAACCGTTACCGGCACCGCCGAGCGCGCTATGCAACTCGCCGACCGCTTCCCGCAGGCCGTCGCCGAAGGAATGGAGGGCGCCGGCGTGGCAGCCGCTGCGCACCTGCACGGCGCGCCGTTCGCCGAGGTGCGTGCGATCAGCAACGCCGTCGGCCCCCGTGACCGCACGGCGTGGGAGATCCCGCGCGCGCTCGATGCACTCGGTGCCGCTGTCGCGGCGGTGGTGGAGGCCCGATGAAGATCGCCTATTCCCCGTGCCCGAACGACACGTTCGTCTTCCATGCGTGGTCGCACGGGTTGCTGCCCGCCGCGCCCGCGCTGGACGTCACGTTCGCCGACATCGACGTCACCAACTCGGCAGCGGAGCGCGGCGAGTTCGACGTGGTGAAGGTGTCCTACGCCGCGCTGCCGTGGCTGCTGGACACCCACGCGTTGCTGCCCAGCGGCGGCGCGCTCGGCCGCGGCTGCGGGCCGCTCGTGCTCACCCGGGAGCCGATGGGCTCACTCGACGGACGCACCGTGGCCGTGCCGAGCGAGCGCTCGACGGCCTACTTGCTGTTCCGGCTGTGGGCCAGCGGGCAGCGGCCAGCGCGCATCGACGTCGTGCCGTTCACCTCGATCATGCCGGCGGTGCGCGACGGCGCCTACGACGCGGGGCTGGTCATCCACGAGGCGCGGTTCACCTACCCGCAGTTCGGCCTGCAGGCGCTGGTCGATCTCGGCGAGTGGTGGGAGCGCGACACCGGGCTGCCGATCCCGCTGGGCGCGATCATCGCCCGCCGTGGCCTGGACCTCGACGCGCTCGCCGGCGCGGCCCGACGCTCCGTCGAATACGCGTGGGCGCACCCGCAAGCGTCCGCCGACTACATCGCCGCGCACGCCGACGAGATGTCACCGGACGTGCAGCAGCAACACATCGCGCTCTACGTCAACGAGTTCACCCGCGAGCTGGGCGACGAAGGCTATGCGGCCGTCGAGGCTCTGCTGGGCCGGGCCCACGAGGAAGGGCTGACCCCGCGCAATCCGTCCCTACGCGTCTAGCTGGTCGGCGAAGGCGCGCAGCAGGCGGGCGATCCGGTGCGACTCGGTGCGGTCCGGGTAGTGGCCGCGGCGCAGTGAGTTGGACGTACGGTCGAGCACCTTGATCAGGTCCTCGATCTGCGGCGCTATCTCCTCGGCCGGCTTGCGTACGTTGCGCACCACCGACGGCACGGGGTCGAGCAGCCGCACCTGCATCGCCTGGTTGCCCTTGCGGCCGGAGACGATGCCGTACTCGACGCGGGTGCCGGGACGGACCTCGGCCATGCCCTCCGGCAACTGGTCGCGGTGGACGTAGACGTCCTCGCCCTCGTCGTTGGACAGGAAGCCGAAGTTCTTTTCGGCGTTGAAGAACTTGACTTTGCCCGTGGGCACCGCGGACTCCTCGAACGAAACTGCGCTGACAGCAATCGAGGCACCGCAGGACGGCGCCTCCGCTGTACAGATTACCGACCGTGTCCGCGGGATTCACCTGCCAGCCGGATACACTCGACTGTCCACCCCAGTCACGAAGGGCAGGCCCATGGCCGGCACGTCACCTCGCCTTCCCGAGCAGTTCCGCGGTGCGCGCAACGACGACGACGCCGTCGACTTCACCGTGTCCGAGCTGGTCTCGGACGCGGCCGGGGCGCACTCGCCGTTCGGCGAGATCGAGTACCCCGTCCCGGCGTCGACGCTGGGCTATGTGCACCCCCGCGCGGAGGACCGTCCGCGCCTCGCCGACGGGCGCTGAGTCGCTGACCGAGTCGCCGAGCGAACAGCCCTCCGCCCGGGCCGGTTCGCTGGCGCAATGGCTGCGCCAACGCACCGATCAGCAGCTGACGCGCCTGCTGCAGCGCAGGCCCGATCTTGCGTTGCCCACTGCCCCGGACCTCGGCGCGCTGGCCGCACGGCTCGGCGTCCGCACCTCCACCCAGCGCGCGGTCGATTCGCTGGACGCGCCCGCGCTGCACGCGCTCGAGACGCTCGTGCTGGCCGCCGGGCCGGACGATGCCGTCGACGACCCGCAGCCGGACGGGCTGGACGCCCTGCTCGACGTCGCGCTCGTCTGGGGCGACGCGGATCTCGTGCACCTGACGCCCAGCGTCCGGGACGCGGTCGGCCCCTATCCGGACGGTCTCGGCCGGCCCGCCGACGTGCTGTTCGCCCGGCAGCCGGCGGCCGAGCGGCCGCCGCTCACCGACGCCGACGCACTCGACCGGCTGCTGGCACAGTGCAGCGACGCGGAGCGCGACGTCCTCGAGCGCCTGGCCGTCGGTCCGCCGGTCGGCTCGGTGCGCCCGACGGCAGGACCGTCGCCGGTGGCCGGGCTGGTCGCCCGCGGGCTGCTGGCGCAGCTGGACGCGCAGCGGGTGGAGCTGCCCCGCGAGGTCGCGTCGGCGTTGCGCGCCCGGCACGGCGGTGAACGTGTCCGGCCGCCGGAGCTGGTGCGGCGCGCGCCGTACGAACTCGACCAACTCGCCACGACCGCCGTGCGTGAAACGCTGCGGCTGCTCGACACGCTCGCCGAGCTCTGGTCCGCCACCCCGCCGGCGGTACTGCGCTCGGGCGGCCTCGGCGTGCGCGAGCTGCGGCGCACCGCCCGCGAGCTCGACGTCCCCGAGTCGCACGCCGCGCTGCTCGCCGAGGTCGCGTTCGCCGCCGCGCTCGTCAATTCGACCAACTCCGTCGAGCCCGTGTTCCTGCCCAGCGAGGAGTACGACGTCTGGCGCGAACGCGACGACGCCGGCCGCTGGATCGCCGTGGCGACCGCGTGGCTGGCCATGACCCGCCAGCCCAGTCTGGTGAACGAGCGCGGCGAGCGGGACCGCGTCATCACCGCGCTCGGGCCGGACGTCGAGCGCGGCACCATCCCGACGTTGCGCCGGCACGTCCTCGGCCTGCTGGCCGAACTGCCGCCGGGCGCTGCACCCGCCGGCCGCGCGGACGTGCAGGCGCTGCTGGCCTGGCAGCAACCGCGGCGCGCGGCAGCGCAGCGTTCGGTGACCGACGCGGTCCTCGACGAAGCCGACCTGCTGGGCGTGACCGTCGCCGGCGGCCTGACCGGGTACACCCGAACGCTGCTCGACGGCTCGACCGCCGCAGCCGAGCACGCGCTGGCGCGGGCGCTGCCCGAGCCCGTCGACCACTTCCTGCTGCAGCCGGACCTCACCGTCGTCGTGCCCGGTCCGCCGGGGCGCGGACTCGGCGAGCAGCTGGCCCGCCTCGCCGACCTCGAGTCGTCGGGCGGGGCCAGCGTCTACCGGATCACCGAGCGCTCGGTGCGTCGCGCGCTGGACACCGGCCGCACCGGCGAGCAGTTGACCGCGTTCGTCGAGGACCACTCGCGCACCCCGGTGCCGCAGGCGCTGCGCTACCTGATCGACGACGCCGCGCGCCGGCACGGCGTGCTGCGGGCGGGCGCCGCGAGCACCTACCTGCGCTGCGACGACGAGAACCTGCTCGCCCGGGTGCTGGCCGACCGCGACGCCCGTGCGCTCCAGCTGCACCTGATCGCGCCCACCGTGCTGATCAGCGAAGAGCCCGTCAACCGGGTGCTCGACGTGCTGCGCGAGGCCGGCTTCGCGCCCGCGGCCGAATCGCCCGGCGGCATCGTCCTCACCCTCGACCGGGAAAGCCCCCGCGCACCCACCAGGTTGCCGGCGCGCGCCGTGCGCAGCACCAACACCAGCGACACCGCGGGCGCGCTCGCCGAGGTGGTGCGCCGGATGCGCGCCGGGGATGCGGTGCGCGAGCGCAGTCGGCAGGTGCACGCCGCCGTCGCCGAGGTGCCCGGGGTGACGTCCGCGGCGACGATGGAACTGCTGCGCACAGCCGTCCGCGAGGAACGGCTGGTGTGGCTCGGCGTCGCGCAGGCGGACGGCCCCGCCACCGCGCACGAGCTGCACCCGATCTCGCTCGCCGCCGGGTACGTGCGCGGATACGAGCGCGGCCGGCCGGGGCTGGCCTCGTTCCCGGTGCACCGGATCACGTCGGTGGACTTCGCCGACGAGCAGCGCGAGGACACGTGACGCCGTACGTGTTGCCCGTGCCACGGAAGCCTTTGCGGCCCGTGCGCGTTTGAGACACTGAGCAATTCGTTCCATGCGAGGAGATTCGTGACCGACGGACCGCTGATCGTGCAGTCGGACAAGACACTGCTGCTCGAAGTCGACCACCCGCAAGCCGCCGAGGCACGCGCCGGCATCGCGCCGTTCGCCGAACTCGAGCGCAGCCCGGAACACGTGCACACCTACCGCCTGACGCCGCTCGGGCTGTGGAACGCGCGTGCTGCGGGCCACGACGCCGAGCAGGTCGTCGACGCGTTGGTGCGCTTCTCGCGCTACCCGGTGCCGCACGCGCTGCTCGTCGACGTCGCCGACACGATGGACCGCTACGGCCGACTGCAGCTGGTCAAGCACCCGACGCACGGGCTGGTGCTCGTCAGCGTCGATCGTGCCGTGCTCGAGGAAGTGCTGCGGCAGAAGAAGATCGCGCCGATGCTCGGTGAGCGCATCGACGCCGACACCGTCGCCGTGCACCCGTCCGAGCGCGGCCGGCTCAAGCAGGCGCTGTTGAAGGTCGGCTGGCCTGCCGAGGACCTCGCGGGTTACGTCGACGGCGAGGCGCACCCGATCGCGCTCGACGAGTCCGAGTGGCACCTGCGCGACTACCAGCAGCAGGCCGCGGACATGTTCTGGGCCGGTGGCTCGGGCGTCGTGGTGCTGCCCTGCGGCGCCGGCAAGACGCTGGTCGGCGCTGCCGCGATGGCTCACGCACAGGCCACCACGCTGATTCTCGTCACCAACACCGTCGCGGGCCGGCAGTGGAAGCGTGAGCTGCTCGCGCGCACGTCGCTCACCGAGGAGGAGATCGGCGAGTACAGCGGTGAGCGCAAGGAGATCCGCCCCGTCACCATCGCCACGTACCAGGTGATGACGACGCGCCGGAAGGGCGAGTACCGCCACCTCGAGCTGTTCGACTCCCGCGACTGGGGCTTGATCATCTACGACGAGGTGCACCTGCTACCGGCACCGATCTTCCGGTTGACGGCTGACCTCCAGTCGCGCCGGCGGCTCGGGCTGACTGCCACGCTGATCCGCGAGGACGGCCGCGAGGCCGACGTCTTCTCCCTCATCGGGCCGAAGCGCTACGACGCGCCGTGGAAGGACATCGAGAACCAGGGCTACATCGCGCCGGCCGACTGCACCGAGGTCCGGGTCACGCTCACCGATGCCGAGCGGATGTCGTACGCGACGGCCGAGCCCGAGGACCGCTACAAGCTGGCCGCCACGGCGCGCACGAAGCTGCCGGTGATCAAGACCATCGTCGACCAGCATCCGGACGACCAGGTGCTCGTCATCGGCGCCTACCTCGATCAGCTCGACGACACCTCGGCCGAGCTCGACGGCGCGCCGATCATCCAGGGCTCGACGACGACCAAGGAGCGTGAGCGGCTCTTCGACGAGTTCCGGCGCGGCGAGTCGCGGGTGCTGGTCGTGTCGAAGGTCGCCAACTTCTCGATCGACCTGCCCGAAGCGGCGGTCGCCGTGCAGATCTCCGGCACGTTCGGGTCCCGGCAGGAAGAGGCACAACGCCTCGGCCGGGTGCTGCGGCCTAAGGCGGACGGCCGGCAGGCGCACTTCTACACCGTCGTGTCGCGCGACACCCTCGACGCCGAGTACGCCGCGCACCGGCAACGCTTCCTCGCCGAACAGGGCTACGCGTACACGATCGTCGACGCCGACGACCTGCTCCGCCCGCTGTAACCGGTCGTCCGGGCGATACTCGCTCGGGTGAGCAACGACTACCAGCCCATCATCCGCATGTTGCTGCGCCGCTGTCCGGTCTGCGCGGCGACGACCGACGACCCCGACTCCCATACCGCATGGCACGAGCGGCTGCGCGATGCGTTGCGCAACGGTCCGCCGGTCGTCGACCCGGTCGACCTGGACCGCTGACCCTTTCCGCGCAGCCGCGGTCGCGGCACAATCGCAGACCCGACGACCGAGGAGCGCGACGATGAGCGTGGTGCTGAATCCCTATCTCAACTTCCGCGGCCAGGCGCGGGAGGCCATGGATTTCTACCGATCCGTCTTCGGCGGCGAGGTCACCCGGATGACGTTCACCGAGGGCGGCATGCCGGTCGGCGACGACGAGCAGAACAACGTCATGCACTCGCAGCTGGACGTCGACGGCCTGACCCTGATGTGTGCGGACCTGCCGAGCAGTATCCCCGGCGAATACGCCAGCAACGGCACGATCTCGCTCAGCGGCGACGACGAGACCACGCTGCGCGGCTACTGGGACAAGCTGGCCGACGGCGCGACCGTCGGCCAGCCGCTGGAGAAGGCGCCGTGGGGCGACACGTTCGGCATGCTGACCGACCGGTTCGGCGTCTCCTGGCTGATGAACATTTCCGGCCGATCCGCCAGCTAGGCAACGGTTCGATCACCTGTCCGACCGGCGGCGACGTGTGAAGCCGACGTCAAAGGTGCTTTCATGGTGAGCATGAACCCGCGCTTCGTCTTCTCCGCCATCGTCGCGACGGCCGCCGCGGCAACGCTCACCGCGTGTGCGTCGTCCTCGCCTGCGCCCCACACGTCGCCGGCCGCGGGCAAGGGCACGAGCGCGAACAGCACGTCGGCCAGTAGTGCCCCGACGACGAGCGCGGCAGCCGCGCCGGCGGGTGATCAGGCCACGAGCCTGGCAACGTCGCTGAAGCAGACCCTGGCGACGGTGAAGTCGTTCCACCTGACGCTGAACGTCACCGCCGCCGGCGCCAAGATCACCGGCACCGGTGACGAGAAGCTGGCGGGCGGCAAGCTGGCGGCGTTCCAGATCACCGAGAACATCCCCGGCGGCCAGACGGTCCGCATCGTCTACGTCGACGGCAAGATCTACGCCAAGTTGCCGCGCAGCCTGAGCAAGTCGAGCAAGCCGTACGTGCTGGTGTCGCCGAACAGCACCAACCCGATGCTGCGCGGTATCGCGCAGTCCCTCGACTCCGCGCTGCAGTCCGCGTCCGCCCAGAGCGCCAGCGTGTTCGCGCAGGCCGCGTCCTCGGTGCGCAACCTCGGCAAGACGACGGTGGGCGGCCAGCAGGTCACGCACTACGCGGTCGTGGTCGACCCCAAGAAGCTGCCGGCCAGCCTGCCGGGCAGGTCGACACTCGCCAAGGTGGGCGTCACGTCGATACCGGTCGACATGTACCTCGACAACCAGAATCGCCCGGTGCAGATCAGCTCGCACACCACCGTCCTGGGCAAGAGCACCAACTCGGTGGCCACGATCAGCCGCTACGACCAGCCGGTGGCCATCTCGGCGCCGCCTGCCGGCGAGGTCGCCGCACGCTGACCCCGCCGACCCACGGGTCGGTGAGAATGAGTGGGTGCATCCCGCTCTGAACATCCTCGGCCTCGTAGCCGTGGTCGGCGTCGTCGCCGGCGTGGCGCGCCGCCTGGGCTGGTCCGAGCCGCTGGCCCTGTTCGTGATCGGCATCGGGCTCTCGTTCGTCCCGCATTTCCTCGAGATCCGGCTGACGCCGGACATCGTGCTGGTCGGGCTGCTGCCGCCGCTGCTCTACGCCGCGGCGATCCGCACGTCGCTGATCGACTTCAAGGCCAACCGCCGCGCGATCGGGCTGCTCTCCGTGGGACTGGTGGCGTTCACCGTCTTCGCCGTCGGGCTCGTCGCGTGGTGGGTCGTGCCGTCGGTGTCGCTGGCCGCGGCCCTGGCGCTCGGCGCCGTGGTCGCGCCGCCGGACGCGGTGGCCGCGACGACGGTCGCCCGCCGGGTCAACATGCCGCGCCGAATGGTCTCGATCCTGGAGGGCGAGAGCCTGGTCAACGACGCCACCGCACTGGTCGCGCTCAACACGACGGTCGCTGCGATCACCGCAACAGTGAGTCCCTGGTACGTCGGGTGGGATTTCCTGCGCGCGGCCGGCGGTGGCGTTCTCGTCGGCCTGGTCGCGGCGTTCGTGCTCGCCCAGATCCGCCGGCTGATCGACGACGCCGTGCTGGACACCACGTTGTCGTTCGCCGCGCCGTACATCGCGTTCTTGCCCGCGCAGGAGATCAAGGCGTCCGGCGTGCTGGCCGTCGTGGTCTGCGGGCTGCTGCTCGGGCACAAGGCACCGGTGCTGCAGACGGCCGGCTCGCGCATCGCGGAGAACATCAACTGGCGCACCGTGCAGTTCCTGCTGGAGAACGTGGTGTTCCTGCTGATCGGCCTGCAGATCCGCGACATCCTGCGCAATCTTCGGCACACGCATCTGTCCTGGGTGCAGATCGCCGTGTCGTGCGTGGCGGTGCTCGTCGCGACGATCCTCGCTCGCGTCCTGTGGATGTTCGGCGTCTCCGGCGCGCTGCACCTGGTGCGATCCAAACGCACCTGGAGCTGGCGGGTCAGTGCGGTGGTGTCCTGGGCCGGCATGCGGGGCGTGGTGACGCTGGCCGCGGTGTTCCTGCTGCCCGCCGCCACGCCGCAACGTGACGTGCTCACCCTCGCCGCCTTCACCGTCGTGGCCGGCACGCTGCTGATCCAGGGACTGACGCTGCCGTGGGTGGTGCGGCGCGCCGACCTGCCGGCACCGGACGCTGCCGAGGACGCGTTGCAGAGCGCAGGGCTGGTGCAGACCGCGGCGCGCGCCGGGTTGGCCGTGCTCGACGAGGTCGCCACGGACGACGACCCGCCCGAGGTACTCGACGACCTGCGCTCACGCGCCACCGAACGCAGCAACCGGATCTGGGAACAGCTGGGTCGCTCGCAGCTCGAGATCGAGCCACCGGCGGCCACCTACCGGCGGCTGCGGCTGCTCATGCTGTCCGCCGAACGCGGATCGGTGCTCGAGGCACGCGACAGCGGCACCTACGACGACGAGGTTCTGCGCAGCGCGTTGCAAGCGATCGATCTCGAGGAATCGCTGCTCGACCGGATCGACGACGCGGCCAGCAAGGTGGACGATGAGCTGGTGACGTCGACCCAACGCACCGGCGACTGCGAGCACCTGCGCGACGCGCCGCGCTTCGCGCAACCGCGCACCCCCGAGGGCTGCGAGGAATGCCTACGCGACGGCACCCGCTGGGTGCACCTGCGGCTGTGCCTGGCGTGCGGCCACGTCGGGTGCTGCGACTCCTCACCGATGCGCCATGCCAGTGCGCACTTCCACGACACCGGCGACCCGGTCATGCGCTCGATCGAACCCGGGGAGGCCTGGCGCTGGTGCTTCCGCGACGAGCTGCTCGGCTGAGCCAGTGACCACGCCGAGCGTGCCGGCAGTGCCGCCGCCGGACACGAAGGACTGGACCTGGGCGATGCGCGAGCCCTGCCCGGACTGCGGATTCGACGCCGCCCGCGTCGAGGACGAGGACGTCGCAGACCTCACCCGCGACTACGCGCAGGTCATCTGCGACGCCGCGCGCGCTTCGCAGGGCACGACGCGGCCACGCCCGGACGTCTGGTCGCCGAACGAGTACGCGTGTCACGTCCGCGACGTCTGCGCACTCTTTCTCAGCCGGCTCGTGCGGATGCTGACCGAGGACGACCCGTTGTTCGCCAACTGGGACCAGGACGCGGCGGCGTTGGACGGCGAGTACTGGACGCAACGGCCCGGGCTCGTGTGCGGCCAGCTGACCGCGGCGGCCGACGTCATCGCGGAGCAGTTCGCCGGGGTGCACGGCGTTCAGTGGCAGCGGCCGGGTCGGCGCTCGAACGGCTCGGCGTTCACTGTCCACTCTTTCGCGCGGTACTTCCTGCACGACCTGGCCCACCACGCCTGGGACGTCACGCACTCGGCACACTGAGTCCCGTGATCCGGGCCGCGTGGCGCATGGTCGCGGCGACGCTTGCCACCGGGGTCGCCGCGGGAGGACTCGGGGTGCTCCTGACGCTGCTGCTGCACGCGATCCAGCATCTGTTCTGGGGCTACACCGAGAACACGTTCCTCATCGGCGTCGAGCACGCCGGTGCAGCGCGCCGCATCCTGGTGCTGGCGGCCGGCGGCGTCGTCGCCGGTGTCGCGTGGTGGTTGAGCCGGCGGGCGTTCACCACCGAGTCGGTGTCGGTGACACACGCGATGCGCGCGCAGCGACCCGACCTGCCGCTGGTCGCGACGATCATCGACGCGGTCATCCAGATCGTCGCGGTGGCCTTCGGCGCCTCGCTGGGTCGGGAGGGGGCGCCGCGCCAGGCCGGCGCCGCCGCAGGGGGTCCGCTCGGTCGATGGCTGGGCGTGTCCGCCGCGCAGCAACGAATCCTGCTCGCGGCCGGCGCTGGCGCGGGGCTCGCCGTCGTCTACAACGTGCCGCTCGGCGGCGCGGCGTTCACCATCGAGGTCCTGCGCGCACCGTTCGCGGTGCGGGCGATCGTTCCTGCGCTGGTGACCTCCGCGATCGCGACGACCGTCGGCTGGGCGGTCTTCGGGACGAGGCCGTTCTACGAGCTTCCGGCGATCTCCTTCTCCGGTCAGGCACTGGCCTGGGCGCTGCCGCTGGGCGTCGTCGCCGGCGTTGCCGGAGTCGTGTTCGTTCGGCTGATGACAGCGGCCCGCCGGCATGCGCCGAGCGGCTGGCGCGTCGCGGTCGCGGTGCCGCTCGTGTTCACCGCGCTCGGCGCACTCGCCGTCGCCTACCCGCAACTGCCCGGCAACGGCCGCGGACCGGCAACCCTCGCCTTTGACGGTTCGATCGGCCTGGGGCTCGCCGCGACGCTGCTGGTCTGCAAGCCGCTGGCCACCGCCGCCTGCCTCGGCGCAGGCGCGATCGGCGGCACGTTGACGCCGGCGCTGGCGACCGGTGCGCTGCTCGGCGCGGTGGCCGGGCACCTGGCGGACGAGCTGTGGCCGGGCGCGCCCGTCGTGCAGTTCGCGGTGATGGCCGCGGCCGGCGTGCTGGCGGTGACGCAGCACGCGCCGCTCACTGCGGTGATCCTGACCTTCGAGCTCGTCGGCGGTACGCACCTCGTGCTGCTCGCGCCGGTGCTCGTCGCCGTGATCGCTGCGACGGCGGTCGCCGCTGCGCTCGGCCAGCGTGGCGCCCTTGCCGACTGGTTGCGGCGGACCGTCCCGACCACGAGACACAGAAGAGGGCGACCCTCGCGGGCCGCCCTCTTCTGAGTAGCGAAGCTCTGCTGCTCCTTCTGATCGCGAGCGATCAGAAGTCCATGTCACCGCCCATGCCGGGCGCGCCGGCCGGAGCCGCCGCCTTCTCCGGCTTGTCGGCCACGACGGCCTCGGTGGTGAGGAACAGCGCGGCGATCGACGCCGCGTTCTGCAGTGCGGAACGCGTCACCTTGGTCGGCTCGACGACGCCTTCCTTGAACATGTCGACGTACTCACCGGTCGACGCGTTCAGGCCGTGACCCGGCTTGAGGCCGAGCACCTTCTCCGACACGACGCCACCCTCGAGGCCGGCGTTGATCGCAATCTGCTTCAGCGGAGCCAGCAGCGCGACCTTGACGATGTTGGCGCCGGTGGCCTCGTCGCCCTTCAGGTCGAGCTTGTCGAACGCGCTGACGGTGGCGTTGGCCAGTGCGACACCGCCGCCCGGGAGCAGGCCCTCCTCGACGGCCGCCTTCGCGTTGCGCACGGCGTCCTCGATGCGGTGCTTGCGCTCCTTGAGCTCGACCTCGGTGGCCGCACCGACCTTGATGACCGCAACACCGCCGGCGAGCTTCGCCAGGCGCTCCTGCAGCTTCTCGCGGTCGTAGTCGCTGTCCGAGTTCTCGATCTCGGCGCGGATCTGGTTGACGCGACCCTGGATCTGGTCGGCGTCGCCGTTGCCCTCGACGAGGGTCGTCTCGTCCTTCGTGGTGGTGAACTTGCGGGCGCGACCGAGGTCGTCCAGCGTGGCGTTCTCCAGCTTCAGGCCGACGGTCTCGGTGATGACCTGGCCACCGGTCAGGATCGCGATGTCCTGCAGCATGGCCTTGCGGCGGTC